>CACZSN010000014.1 GCA_902783835.1 uncultured bacterium | reverse complement strand
TTCTACCGTTTTCCCAGCACCATTTTTTGTAAGTACCGGCAACAGGGTGTTGGAATCTTGTCGGGTTAGTTGAGTTACCTGTGATTGATACATCAACACCTTCTTTAATCATGATTGCAACGCCTTCTGATACATCGTCTGCACCGTAGCATTTAACTTTTGCTCTTTCACCGTCTGAGAACGGAGTTTCTTTCAAAACTTTCAATTCGCAAGTTTTATAATCATATTGAGTTTCAACTGCAGTGAAACCGTTGATTCTTGAGATGATGTATGCGGCATCTTTTCCAAGACCGTTCAAGATTACTCTCAAAGGTTCTTTTCTAACTTTGTTAGCGTTTCTTGCAATACCGATAGCACCTTCTGCTGCTGCGAATGATTCGTGACCTGCCAAGAAACAGAAACATTTTGTTTCTTCTCTCAAAAGCATAGCTGCCAAGTTGCCGTGACCGATACCTACTTTTCTAACGTCACCGACTGAACCGGGAACTGCAAATGCTTGCAAGCCTAAGCCGATTGCTTCTGCTGCTTCTGCTGCTTTTTTGATACCCTTTTTGAGTGCAATCGCACAACCCAAAGTGTATGCCCATACAGCGTTTTCAAATGCGATAGGTTGAATGCCTTTTACGATTTCGTCAACATTGATACCTTTTTCATCGCAAATTGCTTTTGCTTCATCCAATGAAGCGATACCATATTCTTTAAGTGCGGCTTCAATAGTAGCCTCACGTCTGTCTTTTCCTTCGAATTCTACCATTTTACACCTCTTATTCTTTTCTGGGGTCTATAACTTTAACTGCATCTGCAAATCTGCCGTATGTGCCTACGTTGCTTTCAAATGCTGTTTTGAAATCAACACCTTTCTTAAGTGCTGCGGTAAATTTGCCGAGGTGAATGAACTTATAACCGATAACTTCGTTATTTGCATCCAAACCTAATTCAAGGATATAACCTTCAGCAAGTTCCAAGTATCTTGCACCTTTTTCTTTTGTTGAGTGGATTGTACCAACTTGTGAACGAAGGCCTTTGCCCAAGTCTTCAAGACCTGCACCAATCGGCAAGCCGTTTTCTGAGAACGCTGTTTGTGTTCTGCCGTAAACGATTTGCAAGAATAATTCTCTCATCGCTACGTTGATTGCGTCGCAAACGAGGTCAGTGTTCAATGCTTCAAGAATTGTTTTGCCGGGGAGAATTTCGCCTGCCATTGCTGCTGAGTGAGTCATACCTGAGCAACCGATTGTTTCTACCAATGCTTCTTGAATAATACCTTCTTTTACGTTCAATGTAAGTTTGCAAGTACCTTGTTGCGGTGCACAACAACCACAACCGTGTGTTAAACCTGAAATTTGTTCAATTCTTTTTACCTTTGTCCATTCGCCTTCTTGCGGAATCGGCGCAGGTTCATGTTTTGCACCCTTGCAAATGCAACACATATCTTGAACTTCTTTTGTTATTTGAATTGCCACTTTGTTTCTCCTTCTTCAAAATGTTCTGCATTTCTCATGAATATTATATCGGCTAAACCCTTTCAAGCAAGTTTTATTTTATCAATCGGATAATATTTTTTGATTTAAAATTTTCACAAAAAAATAATCGGACAAACATCTTGCCCGATTATTAATATCTATCTGCTTGTTGATTATTTCAAGTCTATCAATTTTTTATTCAACTGAATTTCGTGAAAATCAGCATCCGAAAAATCTGTCGATTGTTCCAACATTTCTTCATCAATTGCTCTATGTCTCGGAAGAGAAGAAGGATTCTTCAAACCTTCATTGGATATGAAAAACAGCAATCCTACATATGATGAGATTACCAATACCATTAACAATAAATTTCTATAAATTGTACTTCGCATATTTACCTAAACCATTCTTTCAAAAAATTCTTTCTTGATATCATGAGTTTAGTACAAAAATATTTTTTAGAACCATTTTGTGAAAAAACTTTTCAAATCTTTACCATAAAAATATCTCGACATTGTAATTGTTGTTTCGTCAGGATATTCAATTTTGTAAACGGTATTTTTGAATGCATCTATGTCAAATTTATCTCCTCCGCCAAGAGACATAGTTGTTATCGTAGGTAATTTTTGCAATATTTGTTGTCTTTCCGCAACTGCAAGTTTTTCCCATTCTTCATTTGTTTTTAAAGTCTTTTTAAAATGTTTGTAAATTCCGATATTCTTTCTATACAAAGTCTTTTCGGCTTTATATGAAAAAATATTTTCACATTTAATATATTTTATGGCAACATTTATCGGGGCATTTTCATCTACCGATTTTGAAAAAGTTTGGTTAAAAAATACAATTCGTCCTTCCATAAGGTGCATTATGTCTTTCCCGTCTTCATTGTATTCATAAAGATAATGAACGGGTAAAAACGTTAAGCCGTTTAATTCTGAACAACCTTTTGTCGTTCCGGGGTTCGCTTCCGTATAAATTGAATTGAAAAGGTTTTTGTCAAGATATGCCTGTTTCAATTCCTTTTTACCCGGAGTAATCTTTTTTACAAGCTTTATATTTTTTGCGGTCGGTGACATTTTTAAAATTGCATTTTCAAGGTATTTTTCCGGAGCAAATTTTGCAAGTTTTGTGGTTGAGAAAAATTCACGTCCGTTGTCCGTTTCCATTTGCGGTGAGAAAAATTGACATTCTACAATTTCTTTCGGATTTACCGTTGCAACAAAAAATGTCAGCAAATTGGGGATGCTTTGCGGGTTATAAAATACTTTTCCCAATGGTACCCATTGCGCCGGGTATGAAAATTCAGCCACGTCTTTGTAATACTTTTTGTCTGTCAATGCAATTGTTTTATATGACAGTTTATTGTGTATTCTTATTCCCAAAAAACAAAGAATTAATGTAATAATGACAAATATCGCAAAAATCGTTTTCTGACCGACTCTTATTTCTTTTGACCCGGATATATTTTCGTCTTTAATTTCTTCCGTAACGGTTTGCTGTTCTGTCATGACACCTCTTTTCTATATGATAACATATTTTTTAAAATTATAATCATTTTTGTAAGTGTTTTTCTTGATAATTGACATTTTTTCAAAATAATGTGAAAATTGAAGTCGTTCATTTTAAAGGAGAAAAGCATGAAAAAAATAATTTCGGCTATCGGTTTGTTGACAGTTATGGCTCTTCCGACAGTTGCAGCAGAAAAATACGGTGTCGTTAACGTTGATTATGTTATGAGCAAATATCCGGCTGCCCTTCAGGCTAATGATGCAATTAGAAGACAAGAAACCGAAGTCCAAAAATTCCTTCTCGAAGCAAGAAAAGATTTGGAAAAAACTCCTGAATCTCAACGTAAAGCTAAAGAAGAAAAATATAACAAAGAATTGCAAACAAAAGCTATGGCTTTGAGACAACAAGAAGAAAAGAAAGGTCAAGAACTCTTTAATAAGTTCGATGCCGCTGTTAAAGCCGTTGCTAAAGAAGGCGGTTATACTTTAATCGTTCCCGCTGCCCTCTACGGTGCAACAGATATTTCTGACTTGGTTGTAAAAAAATTAACTGTAAAATAATTATTTAACTTTTTTAACGAGGTTGATGAAAGCATCAACCTCGTTTTTTTATTTTTATTTTATTCAATGCTAACTTTAAACTTTCAATGTGTCTTTAAATAAACACATAAAAAAAGAGCGACATTTTGTCGCCCTTTTTGTAACCTTCCGGTTTCCGAATTAGTATCTGTAGTGAGAAAACGCTTTGTTAGCTTCTGCCATCTTGTGGGTGTCTTCTCTTTTCTTACAAGCTGCACCTTGTCCGTTTGCTGCGTCTGTAAGTTCAGCTGTAAGTTTTTCTACCATTGATTTTCCGCTTCTTTTCTTTGCTGATTCAATCAACCATGTTGAACCGAGTGCCATACCTCTGTCAGGTGCAACTTCGAGAGGAACTTGGTATGTTGAACCACCGATTCTTCTTGCTTTAACTTCAAGAAGAGGAGTTGCATTTGTAAGTGCCTTTTGGAATACTTCAAGTGCATCTTCCTTTGTTTTTTCTTTGATTCTTTCGAGTGTTGAATAGAAAATCTTTTCAGCAATCGATTTTTTACCGCGTCTCATAAGACGGTTAATGAATCTTGAAATATCAACGTTATTATATACTGCATCAGGTGCCGGTACTCTTTTTTCCGGTTTACTTCTTCTTGACATAATTACCTCTATTTCTTAGCTTTTGCTTTTTTAGCACCGTATTTTGAACGGCTTTGTTCTCTGTTTGCAACACCTGCAGTATCCAATGTACCTCTGATGATGTGATATCTTACACCAGGTAAATCTTTAACTCTGCCGCCTCTGATGAGAACAACGCTGTGCTCTTGCAAGTTGTGACCGATTCCGGGGATGTATGAAGTTACTTCAAATCCGTTTGTCAATCTTACACGGGCTACTTTTCTTAATGCTGAGTTAGGTTTTTTCGGCGTAGTCGTATAAACTCTGGTGCATACTCCACGTTTTTGCGGGCAATTTTCCAAAGCCGGTGACTTCGTCTTATCTGTCAATTTTTGACGTTCTTTGCGAACTAATTGTGCAATAGTCGGCATTATTTTCTCCTTTGTTATTATTCAACTCGTTATCAGCACATTACGAGCACTCCCTTGTCGGGAATTAATTCTATTTAACTTTAGACATAGCTCGTTGTCAACTACCTGATTTTAATGAGTTACATGCTTTTAATAATTTTTAATAATTTATTTGTTTTCTTTCTTGATTAAGCTGTCAAGTGCCGTTTCAAGTGTTTTGACTTTATTCTCAAGGGCGGCAATTACGCTGTCTTTTTCCGCTCCGGAGATAGAATTTTTTTCACGTTCTTTTTGATATGCTTTCAATTTTCCATGTTCGGTAATATCCGAAAGCATGTGCAAAATCGTCGCATACACCACGCTGACAATATATGCAGCCGATATTAATATTGCAAATGTCGTCTGATATTCTTTTCCGTCAAACGGGCATGTATAGTTGAAATCCATCGGCATGTAAGTGTTTAACCCAAAATAAATCGCCACTGCCGTTAAAATTTCGACCAATAAAACAATCAAATTTTTATTCATTTTTATCGTCCCTTAATTTATTCAAAACCTTTGTTATATCATTATCCGCAGAAATTTCGATGTCAATTCTTTCGTTATTCATATTTGAAAAAGACAATTTATAGGCTTGCAAAACTTGTTCAGTCGTTTTGACTTTTATTTTTTCTCCGCCGTAAAGGCTGTCGTTGACAATCGGATGTCCTATATGGGACATGTGGACTCTGATTTGGTGGGTTCTTCCCGTTTCAAGTTGCAGTTCAAGAAGGGTATATTTTTTAAATCTTTCAAGCACTGTATAGTGGGTTACGGAAGGTTTTCCGCCTTCTTGTACACAAAATTTTTCGCATTTGGTTTTATGTCTTGCTATCGGTTCGTCAATCTTTCCTTTATCTTCGGAAAAAGTTCCCGAAACTACCGCAAGATACTTTCTGATTGCGGTTTTTGACTTTATTTGTTCTGCCAAAAACTCATGAGCAAGATTATTTTTTGCCACCATTAAAAGTCCTGAGGTATTTCTGTCGAGTCTGTGAACTATCCCCGGTCTTAATGTTCCGTTTAAATCCGACAAACCCTTGTAGCCGAATTTATTCAAAAGAGCATTAACAAGTGTATTTTCGCGTTCTTTTAATGTCGGATGAGTCAACATATTTTTAGGTTTATTAACAACCAAAATATTTTCATCTTCATATCTGATATCGAGCGGAATATCTTGAGGAAAAATTAAAATTTCTTCTGCATCTTCAATTTCGACATCGATTTTATCGTCTTCTTTTACGCAGTATGAAGGTTTTTCGATTTTTCCGTTAACCCTTATGTCCCCGTGTTTTACGGCTGATTGAATTTTGCTTCTTGAGACGTCTTGCAAAAGATTTGACAAATACAAATCAAGTCTTGTACCTTCATCAGATATCTCTGTATATAATGTCTTCTTCTGCATCTTTGTTCTCTTTTATTTCGCGTCTTTTATCGTTAATAACCACAAAAGCAAGCCATAATGCACCTATTGTAATCATTATGTCATTGAGGTTAAATACCGGAAAATTAAAAAGATTTATTTTTATAAAATCTTCAACATATCCCAAAGTATATCTTTCCACTGCATTTCCGACTATTCCCGCCGAAAACAGTGATAACATCATTAAAAATTTTTCAGGGATATAAAGTTTATTCCTTGCCAAAAATATTGTTATCAACAAAATTATCAATGCCGCAAATATTATAAGCATGTCCTGAAATCCCGAAAAAATGTTGAATGCGGCTCCGTCATTTTTAACAAAAACAAGGGAGAAAAAAGCATCCGTATCGGAAAATTTTATTCCTAAAATTTTATTTAAAACGTATGTCTTCAGCCACAAGGCGAGGAAATAAAAAATCAACGTATTGCCGAAATAACACGACAATCTCTTTATTCTCATCACTCTTGACCGTCTTTCGTTATTGATTCTTCTTGGTTGTTATCAAATTTTTTTGTCGGTTTTTTTGTAATTTTTTGAGGCATTGGTTTAAATACGTTAACCCTTCTCATTACTATCGCAGAGCCGGTCGTTTCAATATCATATTGGTTTGCCGCAATAAGTTTCGGTGCCGAAAGACCGATTGTTGCGACGGCATATTCATTGTAGTTATCGGAATTAGACGTAACAAGTCTTTCTAAAACTCCGTCTCCTTTTATCGCTTTGAAGTCTGTTTTGGGCAAATTCATCGGGTAGATAATCGGCGATGAAAATAATGATGCCGCAACAAAAGCTTCTTTCAACGGTGCAAATGAAAGTGATATTGTATATTCGCTGTTAGATTTTACTTGAGACGGAACATTTATTGAAAAATAAATGCTTTTTGCCGCACCGTAAAGGATTGAGCAAGTTTCGTCAATGATATTGGCAGATGCGATTTTCCACTTTCCGTTTTCTTTTTTCAAGTGATAGTAAACATCCGCAGACGATATTATCAAACCGTTTCCTTCTATTCCGTCAACAGGTTTCAAAGTTTCCGCTTCGCCTGTTTCCGTAACGTGAACAACGGCATAATCATCGTTAATTGCGATGTTATTTACCTTTGTGAACAAATTTTTAATTGTATAACTTGAAAAACCGTTCTTTACTGATTTCATGTATGTTTCAAGGTCATAGCCGTCATTATTTACGAAATCGTCGCTGTAAAGTTGTTTTATTTTTTTTAAATCTTGTTTTTCGGTATATGTGTCAAGTTTTTTGAAAATGCTCAAAATTTCTTTTTGAGGATCAGAGGAAAACACCTTTCCGAATCCGATTGCGGCAATTCTGTCTTCAACGGAGACTTCATCAGTTTCTTCTGCGATTACGGGATGTTGTGCAAAAGTTGCCAAAACTACCGTTAATGTGAGTAAACTAAACAATTTTTTCTTCAATTTTGTTGATTTCATTTTGTTTATCATTTTTCTTTCTGTAAATCATAACGAACGTAAAATCGGTTGCAATCAGCAAAAAACAAGCCACATACATCCAAAATACGATATCCATATTATACAATATTTTGTGGAGCATGCCACAAATGTAACCGATTAATACCAAAACGTAAAATGTTCTGCTTTTTCCGCTCGCTGTTTTGGTTTTGAGGGTTTTATAGAGGGCAAACGGCCAACTTGCACCGAAGCAAAAAATCATGCCCGCCTCAAAAATACTCATGCTTTTAACCTGTAATGATGCTGTTAAAAAGTCCATTTTTGTCTCCGTGTTAATAATAGCATAACTATATTTTTGTCGGCAACATGTTATGTTCGTCAATCAGGTCTATAATATTTTTTATCGAAATATCGTCCATGCATGGTGAATATTCTTCGTTTCTTAACCTGCAAAGTTTTTTTCTGCAAGGGATACAGGCAAGTTTTTTCGATTTAATTACGTATGTGTTTTTTCCGCTAAATCCCGTGCAATCAGCGGAAGTTGCCCCAAACAAGCCAATTGTCGGGATTCTTAGTGATTTTGCAATATAAATTGGAGCCGAGTCAATGCCGATAACGCATTTTGCCTTTTTAAAAAAGGCGGCACTTTCAATAATATTAAACCTTCCTCCGAAATTATAAATATTGGGACTGATATTTTCAAAAAAACTCAATTGTTTTCTCTCGTCGGCAGTCCCCGTAAAATATACGTCAACATTGTATTTTTTTACAATTTCTATTGCAAGCTCTTTGAATTTTTCAAGTCTTAACTTTCGTCCTTCCGTACTTTGGGCTGTTTGCGTTGAAATAATTACGAAATCACGTTCTGATGGAATCGCTGTCTGAACGGCATCTTGGATTTTTTGAGGAACTGTAAGTTTAGGGTATTCTTCCGTTTCTAAATTTTCAATTTTTTCACTTACCGTTTTGAAAAAACTTTCAAGCGGTGAAATATTTTTGTTCCCTTCTGTTGTTATAATTTGTTTTGCTCCGATTAAAAGAGACAAAATATATGATTTTACGGAACCGCTTAAGTCAATGATTAGGTCAAAATTTTCGTTTTTCAAATTTTTTGCGGTTTGAAAAAATTCTTTGAATGAAATATTGCGGATAGAAAAGAATTTATCAATATTTTCCTCATAAGAAAGCAAATTTGCGGGGATTTCTTCCGTAAAATAATGGATTTCCGTTGACGGATAAGCTTTTTTTATACTGTTTATAACAGCCAAAGATGCTATTATTTCGCTTATTGCTCCGTATTTAATGAACAATATTTTTTTGAAATCAGAAGCCATTTTTTATCCTTTCAAATCGTTTCTTGTTGTTATTATATGAATAAACAAAAATTTTGTCTTTGTTCAGTACGGCTTTGACCGCATTGTCAGTGTCGGTGCGAAGAATTTTTACGTTATTCTTTTTTAATAAATCGATTGTTTCTTTGTGCGGATGACCGTAAATGTTAAATCCGGTAGATATTAATGCCATTTTGGGGTTAAGATATTTCAAATATTCATCCGAAACAGTATCTTTTGCACCGTGGTGTGCCACTTTCAAAATAGAAATATTTTTAGGGAAATATTTCTTTATTCCTTTAAACGAATTTATTCCGCTATCGCCCGTAAACAGGACGGTTCCGTCAGGTGTTTCATAAATATTAATAAGCGAACGGTTATTGTCGTCACCATCTTCGACAAAAATTGAGATTAGCTTGTTCTCTTTGTCTTCGTATATTATTTCATTATTTTTCGGTACATATAGCGGAATGTTGTTCTTTTTCGCGTGATATTTGATTTTTTTCGCAAGCGGCGATTTGCTTTCGTAAGAACGAACAATTATTTTTTCAACGGGAATTTTTTCGGTAATTGAAATTGCACCGCCTGCATGGTCAGAGTCAAAGTGGGTTAATACCAACAGGTCAAGACGGTTAATTCCCGCATCTTGAAAATATTTCAAAATAACTTTTTCTGCTGCGGGTGAGAAATTTTTGAACGGAGCTTTTCCCGTATCAATCAAAATGTATTTTTCCGTTGATGTTTTAATCAACATCGCATCTGCATTTTCCACATCGAAAAACAAAATTTCGTTTTTGTGATTTTTTATTGGTAAATACGTTAATGCAAGTGTTGTAATGACAACTATAAAAGCAATTTTGAATATTTTTTGGTAATCTTTAAACGTAAAAAATCCGATTATGCAAAATAAAATGATGTAGTATAAAATTATTTGATAAATTGACGGAGACGGCACAATAACGTTTGAATACGGCATTTTTGAGAAAAAGTCCGCAACTCCGACGATAAAACTCAAAAACGGCATAAGCATAATGTCGAAAATTTTTACGCAATAATATGAAATCGGCTTGATTAGGGCAAGAATTGAACTTATAAAACCTAAATAGCTGACTGCTGAAAGTGTCGGAACTACTGAAATATTTGCTAATACAGAATACGGTGAGAATGAATTAAAATAAAACATCTGTATCGGGGCTGCAAAAAATTGTGCGATAATCGGCACGATTACAAATGATGAAGCTATATTTGCAACTTTATTTTTGATTTTATCAAAGACTAACGGACATGCCGAAAGAAGTCCGAGAGTAACCATAAATGAAAGTTGAAATCCGATATTGGTAAGCATTGTGGGCGAAACCGACAGCATTAAAAATGCAACAATGAACAGTAAAGTTACCGAATTGGCTTTTCTGTCTATTAATTTTCCGAGCAAAATCAGCAGAAGCATTAACGTTGCTCTCAAAACAGGTGGTCCGAAACCCGTCATACAGGTGTAACAAACAACGGAAATCATACCGATTATGATTGAAACTTTATAATTTATTCTTAAAATTTGAGAAATGAAAAACCACATCCCGAAAATCATACTGACATTCATTCCTGATGCGGCAATAATGTGGGTTAAACCTGAGTGTTGAAACGATGTTTTCATTTCGGGAGTCGGACTGACGGCATCATCTCCGAAAACAATTCCTCCCAATAACTCAAGTTCCGGTGATTTTATGTTCATCGCATGCATATCTACAATTTTGTTTCTTATTCTGTTTAATGATGCCAAAAATTTATATAAACCTTTGTCAGGCTTGGAAACAAGCATATAGTTGCCGTCATTTACAAATAATCTGGCATGAATATTTTGTAATTTTAAATATGTTGCATAACAAAATTCAGATGGATTTGAAGCTGTTTTTGGAGTGGTAAGTCTTCCCGTTACAGAAATTACATCTCCAGTTTCAATATTTTTATAAATATTTTTATCAGCGAAAAAAGTTACCAATATCTTTGAATTTACTGCTATCTGAGGTTGATTGTATAAATTATATTTTTGAACATTAACGGAAAATTTTGTAAAATCTTCCGAAGATGAAGAAGGCATTGAAACAACCGTGCCGACAAAGGTTATATTGTTTTGCGGAGCTATTGATGCAAGTTCGTCAAAATTTTTTAAGCGAAATGCCGTATTAATAAAGCCCGTTAAAAATATCAAAAAGCAAGCTATTGCATATCTTTCGGAAACTAAATGTTTAATTGTTGCAATAATAAGCATGGCAAAAATAACGATTGCAAGAGTTGTTATACAATCTGTCAAAAAGCCTGATATCCCTAATATGTAGCATATTACAAAGAATATGGTTTTCGTTTGTTTTTCCATAAGAAAAGTATCAAATAACTTCACAAAATTATCAACAATTTTTTTTGTGGTAATATAAAATGTGTATATGAGGTGAAAATGGAACACTTAACAAAGACAGTGTACGGCTTAACCGTTAATTTGGACACATTGATTACAATGTGGTCGGTAATGGTTTTTTTGATTTTGTTTTCATTGTTTGCAACGGCAAAAATGTCTATTTTTCCGTCGAAAATTCAGGCGGTAGCCGAATCAATCGTCGGTATGTTTGTGAACTTAACAAACTCAATGATAGGCGGAAAAAATGCTAAGAAACATGTCCCGCTTGCCGCATCGTTGTTTTTATTTATTGTAACAGCAAATTTATGCGGACAGTTGCCTTTGAGAATGTTTCATCTTTCAAAAGGAGAACTTGCTTCTCCGACAAATGATATCAACTTAACGGCAGCGATGGCGATAATTGTTCTCGTTTATTACGTTGCGGTCGGTATCAAAAAGAAAAAATTCAAATTTTTCTTACACGAATTTTCGTTCGTAGGGATTGTAATGGCACTTGTTGAAATATTGGAAATGTTCACAAGACCATTGAGTTTGGCAATCCGGTTATTTGCAAACATATTTGCGGGCGAAGTACTTGTGTCAATTGCATTATCAGCATGTGCATATTTTGTGCCGTTGCCGGTGATGTTGTTTGAAATTTTGGTTGCATTTATCCAAGCCACTGTATTCATGATGCTTACGGTAGCTTATATAGGTTCAGCCGAAGGTGAAAGTCACTAATAAAAATCAAATTTTATAAGGAGAAAAAATTATGACAGCAGAATTAGCTCAATTAGGTGCAGGTATTGCAATCGGTTTTGGTGCGGTTGGTGCCGGTTTAGGTATCGGTATTGCAACAAAAGGCTTGATGGATGCAGTTTCAAGACAACCGGAAGTTGCAGGTAAAGCGTTCGGTTTCTTCCTTTTAGGTGCTGCACTTTCAGAAGCTTGTGCATTGTACGGTTTCGTAATCGCATTCCAATTGTTAGGAAAATAATAAAGGGTAAATTCAGAAATGGAATTTAACGCAACGTTTTTAGTATCGGCAATAAGTTTTATCGTGTTCGTTTTCATAATGAACGCAATCTTGTACAAACCCGTAATTAAAATTATGGAAGAAAGAGAAGCGTTTTTGAAGGCGAATTTTGATGAGGCTGAAACGGCTCGTTCATCGACCGGAAAAATTGTTGAAAAGAAACAGGCTGAACTTGCTGTTGCAAGGGCAGATGCGATGTCTACCGTAACAGAAGGCACCGCGAAGTTTAAAGCGAAAAATAAATCGGAAACGGAAGAGTTTGAAAAGGCTCAAAAATCACGTGTTGAAGAAGAAAAAAATGCATTGAACAACGAGGCGAATAATTCCGAAGGAGAATTGAACAAAGGTTCGGCAGAAATTTCAAAAATTATTGTCGATAAGGTTTTGGGGGTGTAAATGCTCGACTTGTCGTGGAATAATATAGTTCATTCAAATATGTTTAATTTTGTCATCTTGGCGGTGGCTCTGTATTTTTTACTTAAGGATAAAGTAAAAAATGCGGTTACTTCATTGACGGAGAAGACAATTAAAACCGTAAATGATTCTGTTTCCGACAAAGAAAATGCACTTAAAGTTCTTGAAGAAACAAAATTGGATTACGAAAAAACTCCTCAAGAAACTGCGGAAATAAGAGCAATTGCACAAAATACCCTTAATTCTCTTGAAAAGAAAGCAAAAGAAGATACCGAAAAAGCAAAACAAATTCTATGTGAAAACGCAACAAAGTCAGTAGAAAGCGAAGTTGCGAAAATCAACTCGACGCTTACCAAAAAAACTGCTGAGAAATCTGTCAATTCAGCTCTTGACGATATCCGTTCAAGATTGGAGCAAGATGCAGGTTTGCACGACAGATTAATTGAAAATGCAATTGAAGAATTGGAAAAAATCTGATGGGAACAATTAACACAAAACTTGCAAATGTAGCTAAAAAATATGCGGAAGCACTATTTGAGGTAACGGAAAATGCCAATACAACAAATAGTGTTATGAATGATGTTAACTTGCTTTCAGATACAGTTAGCGAAAATTTGGAACTCAGAAACTTTTTACAAAATCCGATAATTAAAATTGAGGATAAAAAAGATGCCGTAAGACAGATTTTTGAGGGAAAAATTTCAGAAACGGTTATGAATTTTTTATATCTTTTGATAGATAATTCAAGAAGTGATGCGATAGATGATGTCAAAAATTCATACGGTGAACTTATTAAAACAAAAGAAAACCTGATAACCGTAAAAGCAGTAACAGCGGTGGAAATGAAGGATTATCTTAAAGAAAAACTTCAAAAGAAACTTGAGGAAAAACTTTCCAAACGGGTAGAAATTGAATATTCAATTAATCCGAAAATAGTTGGCGGAATGATTGTCGAAATAGACGGCAAAACAATTGATAATTCCGTGGTGACTAAATTAAAAAACATTAAAAAGCAACTTATATAAAGGGATAAAAAAATGGCAACCATTAGACCTGAAGAAATCACGTCGATATTAAAGACGAAAATAGAAAACTACAATGTTGAAACCGATGTAAACAGTATCGGTTCAGTATTGTCGGTAGGTGACGGTATTGCAAGACTTTACGGTTTGAAAAACGCGATGTCGAGTGAACTTGTCGAATTTGATGATGAAAATAATACTTTGGGTATGATTTTGAACCTTGAAGAAGACAACGTCGGTGTTGTAATTCTTGGTGATTATACACACATCAAAGAAGGCATGACGGTTAGAACAACGGGCAGAATTGCATCAGTTCCGGTTGGCGACGAACTTATCGGAAGAATTATCGATCCTACAGGACGTCCGATTGACGGTAAAGGTGATATCAAAATTGACAAAACGAGAGCAATTGACACAGTTGCCCCCGGTATCGTAACGAGAAAACCTGTAAACGAACCGTTGCAAACTGGTTTGACGGCAATCGATGCGTTGACGCCTATTGGACGTGGTCAACGTGAACTTATCATTGGCGATAGACAGACAGGTAAGACAGCGATTGCGATTGATACGATTTTGAACCAAAAGGGTCAGGATGTAATTTGTATTTACGTTGCAATCGGGCAAAAAACATCGACGGTTGCTCAAATTGCTAAAACACTTGAAAAGCACGGAGCGATGGATTATTCGATTATCGTTTCAGCAAGTGCAAATGATTCCGCACCGTTACAATATATTGCACCGTTTGCAGGTTGTGCGATTGCGGAAGAATTTATGTGGCAAGGCAAAGCGGTTTTGATTATTTACGATGACTTGACCAAACACGCACAGGCATACCGTGCAATGAGTTTGCTTTTGAGAAGACCGCCCGGACGTGAAGCATACCCCGGAGATGTTTTCTATCTTCACTCGAGACTTTTGGAACGTGCTTGTAAACTCAATGACGAGTTGGGCGGCGGCAGTATCACTGCACTTCCGATTATTGAAACTCAAGCGGGCGACGTTTCGGCATACATTCCGACAAACGTAATTTCAATTACGGACGGACAAATCTTCCTTGAATCGAACTTGTTTAACGCAGGTATCAGACCGGCAATTAACGCAGGTATTTCGGTATCTCGTGTAGGCGGTGCGGCTCAAACAAAGGCTATCAAACAAGTTGCCGGTAACTTGAGATTGGGTTTGGCTCAATTCAGAGAATTGGAAGCATTTGCACAATTTGCAAGTGACTTGGATAAAGCAACCCGTGATCAACTTTTGAGAGGAAGAAAGTTGACGGAAGTTATTAAACAACCGCAATATCAACCTTTGAGTGTTGCAGAGCAAGTTTCGATTTTGTTCGCTGCAAACGAAGGATATCTTGATAATGTTGACAATAAAGATATGAATAAATTTAAGACAGATTGGTTCAGTTACTTTGATGCAAATTTGAAGGAACTTGCCGAAAATCTTAATAATCGTGCGGCATTGTCGGATGAAGATAAAGCAAAATTAAGAGAACATTTGGATAAATTTAAAGTAAGTTTTTTCGGATAGATAAATGAATCAAAAAAACATAAAAGACAGAATATCGAGCATTAAAAGCACTCAAAAAATCACCAGAGCTATGAAAATGGTTGCTGCTGCGAAAGTAAAGAAGTGCGAAAATGCCGTAAAAGCTTCAAGACCGTTCACAAAGTCAATGGTAGAAATGCTTTACAGACTTTTGAAAACGGTCAAGGACTACCCGGAAGATGAAGTTAAACCTTCAAAACCTTCACAAAATTGGAGAGTTTTGCTCGAAAAAAGGAATACTAAAAACGTTGGTATTCTTGTCATTTCGTCGGATAAGGGCTTGGCCGGTGCATACAATGCGAATATCGTAAGATATACGGTAAAAGAAATTAAGGCTCTTAAAGAAAAAGGCATTAATGTCAAGTTGTATGTAATCGGTCAAAAGGGCTTGTCTGCTTTAAAGCGTGAACAACGCAGTCTTGATTTTGAAATTGTAAAAACATATCCGGCTTTTATTGAAGGTGGAAGTTCCGCACTTGGTACGGTTGTGGCGGAAGATATGTCTACGGATTTTGTTAACGGTCAAATCGATGAGATGAAAATCGTAACAACAAGATTTAGAAATATGATGTCCTATTCCGTTGAAGAATGGGGAATTCTGCCGATGGATACAAACACTGACAATGCTGAGGCTTATGTTGTTTCTGAGATGGAATTTGAGCCTAATTTGTCGGTAATGTTAAGACAAATTGTTCCGTATTATATTGCGAATATTATTTATCAAGCACTTTTGGAAGCAACGGCAAGCGAACTTGCATCGAGAATGACGGCTATGTCTGCTGCTTGCAACAACGCTGATGATATGATAAGAACATTGACGATTGATTATAATAAGGCTCGTCAAGCCGCTATTACGCAGGAAATTACGGAAGTTGTCGGCGGAGCAGACGCACAAAGTTAGTAGGCAGAATATGCAAATCGGGCGTATTTTAAGGATATTTATAAAATTTGCTTTATGGGTATCTGCGATTTTGTTCGTGGCATATCTTGCCGTGTTGCTTTTGTTCCCGAAATTTGTTAATATACAAGGCTTTAAGGATAATTTTGAAAACCAATTTTTTGAACAAACCGGTCTATATTTGAATGTGGAAAAAATCGGTGTAGAACCTGCTATAAGAACAACGATGAATCTTGCTGCTCATCATGTTGTTATTTTGTATCCCGATAAAAAAGAAATGTTTAAGGCAAAAGATTTGACGTTGAAAATCAAAGTTTTGCCGATAATATTTAAAAAAATCGAAGTTGAAAAAATTATCATAGAACGTCCGATATTAAGTATTTCTATTGATAAGGACGGAAATTGTTCTCTTGATAAATATTTGAATTTAAAATATTCTCCGAAAGATAACAGAGGTTTCGTTATTTCGGAAAATTTGCCTGAAATAATTTTGAACAGATACAGGGTCAAGATTTTTGATAGAATTTATTCAAAACCATTTGTTTTAGATGGTGAAAAACTCCGGATTTCAAAGCTTTTTGGGGACGGTAAAAAAATAACGACAAAAGCTGTTCTTTCTCAAGGAAATAAGGAATATTTGAATTTTTCAACTAATTTAGAATATTTTTTGACACAAACTCCTCAAAGACTCTTTAAAACTAATCCTTTTCGCTATTTGAAACAATACGAAATCGGTGCAAAAATATTTTCTAAATTAAAAGTTGAAGAAGGCGAAAAATCTCCCAAAGTTACCGGACAAGTTGATATTTCGGATTTGGAATTTGCCTTGAACGGCAATTTGTTAAAGAATAATTTCGTAAATTTAAAATTTAAAGAAAATAAAATTGACGTGGATGCCGACGTTAAGGCAAGTGCTTCGGATAGAATTAAACTTAGCGGAATAGTCAATATTGGTAATAATTTTGCTGTGGATATGAAATGTGCGGCACAAAATATCAATTTATTCAATTTGAAAATGGCGGCAGAAACGCTTTTGAATGCATTGAATATCAAAAATCCGCTTAATTTATATTCCGTGAACGGTCGTGCAAATTTCGATTTTAAAATCAAAAACGCAAAAAATCATCTCTCTTCTTCAGGAATTGCCGAAATTATTGATGCTTCCGTTAAAGGAAAAAACATTCCGTGCTCGATTACAAACATTAATTCAAAAATAAATTTTGCTAACGATTCTATAAAAATTGAACCTACAAAATTACTTGTAAACGGTACCCCGATTGTAATTTTGGGGAATGTGAATTCTTCTGCACGTGCTGACATAACGGTTAAAGGTAAAAATCTTTCCGTTGAAAAATTGTTGAAATTCATTCCTGACTTAAAATTACCGAAAATAAGAGGTTTTGTCGATTTTAATGCTAATTTGAAAGGTGATTTGAGTAAACCGGAAACTATGGTTCTTGCCGATTTGCAAAATTTTGAAGTTAGTGAAAACGGAAAAATTTTGACAAAATTTAATATGGGTAAAATAAAGCTATCAGGTGATGTAAAATCTCCGAAAGGTACGTTAACTCTTTCTAATGCTCTACTTTTACCTTCTGATTTTTCAAATGCTTTGAAAGCAAATAATTTAACCATCAATTTTAATGCCGATGAAGTTGAAATCCCTGATAATAAACTATCTTTGGCTAATTCCGATTTTAATATCAAAGGTAAAATTTCTGATTATTCCAAAAAATCTCCGTACTTTGATGTTAATATCGATGGAATGTTAGACAGTCAAGCTGTTTACAGACTTTTGAAAAATCAAAAAGGTACCGAAAAATTCCTTGCCGCAACAAAAGGTAAAGTCGGAATTTCGGGAAATATCAAGGGTGCCGCCGATAAATATTCCGTAAAAGCAGACGTTACTGCAGATAAAGACAATTATATTTCTTGTCTTGTTATAAGAGAATTGCTCGGAATCCCTTCTGTTACAAGAATAAACCTTGATTTTAGTAAAAACAATTTAGTCGTAAATGAATTTTCTTTGAGTAAAAATTATGGCAAAAAAGAAAAGATTATGGCTTTAAACGGCACTATTGAAAATCTTTCAAAGCCTTGGTTTAACAAGGTAAGAGTGCTTGTTCCGAACGCGATGACTTTTGCTCTTTCAGGATTGAATAAATCTCAAATTACCGTAAAATCAGATATCTTATTAAACGGAACGGTTGAAAATCCTTCTGTTCATGGCAATTTAGAAGTAAAAAACATAAATATTCCCGAGTATAAAATTTTTAGTAAAACAAATAAAATAACTTTTGCTTCTGATTGTATCAAGGTCAATTTGCCTGATTTGAAAGTCGGAAACTCTGTTTTTAATATTGAAACCGCACTTCCGTCAAAACTCAAACAGCCGTACATTTTAAAGGATTTGAGGCTAAAATCTTCATATTTGGATTTGAATGAAATAAGTGAAATTTTTGAAAATGTTCAAACAAATCCGGTATATCCCGGGGTTGAGTTGCCAATTAAGGCGGATAGCGGGATTGCGGACATTAAGGTATTTAAAATCGGCGGTTTGCAGGCTGAAAATATTACCTCAAATATTTCAATAAACAATAATATTTTATCAATGCAAAATATCAAAGGAACTGCTTATGGCGGTTCTGTTTCAGGCAAATCTGAATATAACTTCCTCAAAACATTGTCCTTGTCTGAAATTTCAGGTAAAAATGCAGAAATGAGCAGACTTTTCAAGGCTTTAACAGGCAAAGATGACGGAACAATCGGACAAATTGATTATAAATTGAAGTTGAGCAGTGTCGGTACAAAATATCTTCAACAATTAAGAACGTCAAAAGGGTATATGGAATATACCGCAACTAAAGGTGTAATGGGCCCATTGGGACAATTTGAACATTTTTTGCACGCTCAAAATTTAATAAGTGACAGTATTTTTAAAACATCACTTTATAAATTATCAATGGCAATCCGTCCGAAAAATACGGGAGTATTTACTGTTTCTAAAGGAAAAACAGAAATTTTAAACGGTATTGCAATTCTTAAAAATTTGACAGTTGAAGGTCCGAATATGAGCCTGTTTATAACAGGAAAAATTAATCTTTTAAACGATGTTTCCGATGTAAAAATATACGGAAGAATTTCTCAAGACGTTGAAAATGCTCTCGGTTCATTTGCGGCACGTTCTTCTCAAACAATTTTAACAACATCTTCTCAAACTTCAATCGGCAATATTTTCTACGATGATTACAACACAAAATTGCCAAAATCCGTAATTGATGCAATACCTCCCTTAAATCCAAACAGCGGTATGTCTTCAAGACCGTTTGTCGTTGTAATTAAAGGTTCGCCGGATAATATAAAATCCGTTAAAAGTTTTAAGTGGATTGTTGATGCAACAAATGCTCCGTCTCCCGTCTTGCGGGATGTTGATGTCCCTGCAAAACCTCAAACGATAGTCGTTCCTCACAAACAGGATAAACAAAATATTCTGCAACCTGTTAATCAACATCCTCAGCAAATTCCGCAACAAAATCATACTCAACAAAACGGAATGACTCAACCTGCCCAAAACACAGTCTTGCCTTCGTTTATGGACGATTTACCGAATAACATAAATTGATTTTTTCTTATCTTTTAAATAATCAATTTGTTTTTGTCCGATTTTTTCACCAGGGATTAAAAGCGGTATTCCCGGTGGATATTCAGCTATTATTTCTCCGCAAATATGTCCGAGAGCCTTGTCTGTTTCGATTTGTTCTTTTTCGGCAAAATAAGCGGTTCGTGGAGACATTTCAGCCTTTCCCGCTTCAAGCGGAACAAAAGAATGTGAGTTTTTATTTTCATAATCGGCTGAAAGGATTGTTTTAAGTGCCTTTTCGAGAATTTTTAATTTATGCTTTGTTGTTCCTATTCCTGTTAAAAGGATGCTTGCGGAAGAATTTGTGAGTTCATCCTCAATATTAAATTCATCAAAAAGTATATCAGACAAGTCAAAACCACTTATTCCTTTAATTTTAACAACGATTTTAGTCGGATCGTTTGAATTATGAAAATAAATTTTTAAATTTGCCTCAAAGGCTTGTTTTAATTGGGTTATGTCTGAAATCAATTTTTTGATTTTTTCTTGTCCGTTTTTTGAAAACAGAAAATTTATAGTTCCTTCAATTGCCGCTATCATTGGATAAGACGGAGAAGTTGTGTTGATTAAATTTAATGCATTTTGAATTTTTTCGGAGGAAATTTTTCCGTTAGACTGCAAAATTGCACAAGGATTTGGAGCACCGCAGGTTTTGTGAAGTGACTGAACAGCAATATCAGCACCTGATTTCACTGCATTTTGTCCGAATATTTCCGGTGCAAAAGTTTTTAATGCTCCGTGAGCTTCATCGACAATTAAAATTACATTTTTTTTATGACAAATTTCCGCAATCGCTTTTACGTCAGAACTGATGCCTTCATAAGTCGGAGATGTTATAATGACAGCTTTTACGTCAATATTTTCATCAAGGATTTCTTCTGTTTTTTGAGGAGAAACAGGTTGAAAAATTCCCCATTCCTTATCAATTTCAGGCAAAATCCAAATCGGATTTGCTCCGGTCAAAATAAGTCCGTTAAGTACGGATTTATGGCAATTTCTTGAAATTAAGACCTTGTCGTTTTCTTTGAGAGTCGATAACATCGCAGCTAAAATGCCAGAGGAGGAACCGTTTATGAGATAGAATAAATCTTTAACCCCGATAAGTTCCGCTGAATGTTTCATTGACTCTAAAATATCTTCATCCGGAGCCGCAAGATTGTCTAAATCATTTATTTCCGATAAATCGTGAAAGAAAAACTTTCGTCCTATAAACTCCGAAATTTCAGGAATAACAAACGAAGTTCTGTCATGAGAAGGTGTCGTGAACAAAACTCTGTTCGATTTTGAAATATTTTTTATTTTTTTGCAAACTGTCATATAATTATTGTAAAATAAATGAGAATTAAAAATCAACAGAGGGTGAAATTTTGGAACTTTTCAGACAACGTATAGAGGATTTAAAGGCAGAGATTACAAAGCATAATAAGGCTTATTATGAACAAGACAATCCGACTATTTCAGATTTTGAATACGATGAATTGTTTCGCGAATTAAAAAAACTTGAAGAACTTTATCCAGAGTATGCTACGGCCGACAGTCCCACCCAAAAAGTCGGTTCCGATATTTCTGATAAATTTAAGGAAATTAAGCACAAATATCGACTTTACAGCCTTGATAATTCAAATAATATTGATGATTTGAAACATTGGTACGAAAGGATAAAAAAAGAATATCCTAATGAAACGCTTAAAGTTGTTTCAGAATTGAAAATTGACGGTCTTGCTTGTGCTTTATCGTATATTAACGGAAATCTCGTAACGGGTGCAACCCGCGGAGACGGTGTCGTCGGAGAAGTTATTACCGAAAATATTAAACAAATTAAAAATATTCCTCAAAAACTCAAAAATCCTATTAACATTGAAGTTCGAGGGGAAGTTTATATGCCTGTTTCCTCGTTTGAAAAACTTAATGAAATTCAAAGAGAAAACGGAGGCAAAGAATTTGCGAACCCGAGAAATGCGGCGGCAGGCTCTCTAAGACAAGATAACCCGGAAATTACGGGCAAACGCGATTTGAAATTTTTTGCATATGCTGCGGTTTTTCCTGATGATAATTCTCCGAAAACACATTATGAAATATTGCAATTACTGAAAAATGAAGGCTTTACAGTCAATGAAAATGCAA
Source organism: uncultured bacterium (assembly GCA_902783835.1). Taxonomy (GTDB): domain Bacteria; phylum Cyanobacteriota; class Vampirovibrionia; order Gastranaerophilales; family Gastranaerophilaceae; genus RUG841. The sequence goes on along the minus strand of CACZSN010000014.1, from coordinate 126,217 downwards.
AATTGCACAGTGAAATAAAAACAGTCGAAGATTATTGCAAATATTGGGAATTTGAACGTCAAAAACTTGATTATGCCACTGACGGAATAGTCGTTAAAATTAACGATGTCGATAAACAAATCGAATTGGGATATACTGCAAGAGCACCGAAATGGGCGACAGCATTCAAGTTTCCGCCGGAAGAAATTGAAACGGAATTGCTCGATATTGAACTCAGTTTGGGAAAAACCGGGGCATTAACTCCGGTTGCTATTTTATCTCCGGTTCAATTGGCGGGCACAACCGTGAAACGTGCAAGTTTACACAATTTCGAGGAAATTGAACGACTCGGAATTAACATTGGTGATAGGGTCATTATTAAAAAAGCAGCCGAAATTATCCCGAAAGTTATCCGAAAAGCCAATCCCGATGAGCAAAACGGTTATTATCTCCCGCCAAAATTCTGCCCTTGTTGCGGTACCGAACTCGTAAAATCAGAAGGTGAAGTCGTTTTGTATTGCCCGAACAGTGACGGATGCCCAGCTCAAATTAAGGGAAAAATAGAATTTTGGTGTTCAAAAGACGGTATGGATATTGACGGACTTGGCGAATCTATCGTTGATGATGCTGTGGAAAAAGGTATTATCTCTGACGTTGCGGATATTTATAATTTAACTGAACAGGATTTGATGAAACTTGATTTGATTAAAGAAAAATCGGCACAAAACCTCCTTTCATCCATAAATGAAACAAAAAAACGTCCGCTTAAACGTTTCTTGACTTCTCTGTCAATTAAATTGGTCGGAAAAGAAACTGCTGAGCTTATTTCAAATGAATTATTAACTCTTGAAAAAGTTAAAAATGCAACAAAAGAAGAATTGACGGCAATTGACGGGGTTGGGGATAAAGTTGCCGACAGTGTTTTCGAATTTTTTCACAATGAGAAAAATCTGAAACTAATAGAAAAATTGGCAAGTTTTGGAGTGATTCCCAAAAATGCTGAAAGTGACAAGGTTTCGGATAAATTTAAAGGAATGACTTTTGTAATTACGGGAACATTGTCAAAGCCGAGAACAGATTTTGAAAATATTATAAAATCAATGGGCGGAAAGGTTTCGTCTTCTGTAAGCAAAAAAACTTCCTACGTTTTATGCGGAGAAAATCCGGGTTCAAAATTTGACAAAGCAACTTCTTTAGGTGTTATAATATTGAGTGAACAAAATTTTATGGAATTGGTTGAAAATGCATAAACGCGGAAGAATTATTGAAATTAGAGGATTTAAAGGATTATTGACGGCGATATTTATCGTTTGTTGTCTCGCTACAGGATTTACGGTATTCCCGGGTTTCATAGCTATGAAGTGCTGGAATTTACTTGTTCCTTATATTACGGACATGCCGCAAATGAATTTATTGCACGGTGTAATGCTTTGGGCAATTGTATTTTTGATTTGGTTTGCCTTTAACGGTCACCTTCCGAGTTTGCATTTCGGTTGCAATTCTCCGATGAATGATGAAGAAATTAAAGATTTCATTGAAGCAATTAAAAAAGAAAAAGAACGTCAATCTCAACAACAAATTGAGATGATAAAAGATGAAAACGATGAAGATAAAGGTGATATGGAATGAAAAAAACAGCGTTATTATTACTTTTAGCACTTATTTTTTCTCAAAATGCTATATATTCTGCAGCAGTTGAAAAAGTTACCGAATCTCGCGGTTATATCTCTGCAAATGCTGAAAAGGACAAGGATGTTTATCCTAACGTTGCAGAAGTAACTTTTACAAAAGAAAATACCGCAAAATCAATCGAAATTGCATCACAAGAAAACAAAACAGCTATGTCTGCAATTCAAAATGCACTTTCCGCATACCAAAATGAAAATACGGAAATCCGCACGGGTTCTTATTCAGCAACTCCAAATTATGTTTATAAAAACAATAAAAAACAATTGACGGGTTATACAGTTGTAAATTCAGTAACGGTTAAAACAAAATCAACGGATAAATTGGGCAAAATGATTGACTCTGCAATAAAAGCAGGTGCGGACAGAGTCGGTTCTTTGACATTCTCTTATCAAAATGACGGAACAGTATGCAAAGACTTGATTTTCCAAGCTACAAAAGAAGCTCAAGATATTGCAAATCTTACGGCAAAAACAACAAATCAAATTATTAAAGGTGTTAAATATATCAGTACAAGCTGCTATGTTCAACAATCAAATTCTGCAAGTTACAGAAATTTTTCCGCAAAGGCTATGTCTTTCGGTGCATCAGCTGATACAGAATCATCAATGCCTGAAACCTCTATCACTCCGGGAAAAATCAAGGTTCGTGCAAACGTTAACGCTGAATTTTATGTAAAATAAAATTTTTATTCAAAATTAAAGCGATGCGATTTTTCGTGTCGCTTTTTTTATGAAAATTTTTTAATGAAATGTGCCGAAATATTTATTTTATGCGAAAATATTGATATTAATTCAGAACTAATCGAAAGGATTAACAATGAGAAGTGATAATGTTAAAGAAGGTATTAATAAAGCACCTCACAGAGCTTTGTTATATGCAACGGGTGTCAGCAAAGAAGGCATGAAAAAACCGTTTATCGGTATTGCAAGTTCTTTCTCCGAACTCGTTCCCGGTCATGTAAGTATGCGTGATTTGGAAAGATATATTGAAAAAGGTATTCACTCAGGCGGCGGTCAATCATTTATTTTTGGTGTTCCTGCCGTATGTGACGGTATTGCTATGGGACATTCGGGCATGAAATACTCTCTTCCTTCAAGAGATTTGATTGCCGATTGTGTCGAAACAGTTGCTTCTGCTCACCAATTAGACGGTTTGGTTTTGCTCACAAATTGCGACAAAATCACTCCCGGTATGCTTATGGCGGCATTGAGATTGGATATTCCTTGTATCGTCGTCACCGCAGGCCCGATGATGGACGGTCACTGCAAACATAAAAAATTGATGTTTATCAACGGAACATTTGAAGCAATCGGTAAGTACAGAATTGGCGAAATGACTGAATCAGAACTTTATGAATCAGAAGAAAACGCTTGCCCCGGAGCAGGTTCTTGCCAAGGTCTTTACACCGCAAACACTATGGCTTGCTTGACAGAAATGATGGGAATGAGCCTTCCGTTCTGTGCAACGGCAGGTGCAGTAACCGCTAAAAAACGCAGAATAGCTTTTGAAAGCGGTATGAGAATTGTTGATATGGTTAAAGAAGATTTGAAACCTTCTCAAATCATTACAAGAGAATCTCTCAGAAACGCTATCATCACTGACTTGACACTTGGCGGTTCAACAAATTCAATATTGCACTTGCTTGCAATTGCCCACACCGCAGGCGTTGATATCACTTTGCAAGACTTTGAAGAACTCAGCCACAAAGTTCCTCAAATTATTAAACTCGACCCGTCATCAGACTTGACGATGACAGACTTAGACAACGCTGGCGGTATTCCCGGTGTTATGAAAACCGTGTTCGGAAAATTGAAAGACTTCTCCGATACACAAGGTGTAAGCGGTATGAAAATTTCCGAAATCGCTCAAAAGGCTTGGGTTGACAACGATGTTATCAGAACTTTGGATAATCCTATTACATCAAACCCCGGACTTGCCGTTCTTCGCGGCAACTTAGCACCGGACGGTGCGGTTATTAAGGTTTCCGGTGTTGATCCGTCTGTATCCGTATTTACAGGTAAAGCTAAAGTCTATACTTCTGAAGAAGCCGCTATGCACGCAATCGAAACTGATGAAGTCGTTGCAGGTGATGTCGTTGTAATCACTTACGAAGGCCCTAAAGGCGGCCCGGGCATGAAAGAAATGCTCGCTCCGACTTCGTTAATCGTGGGAAAAGGCTTGGGCAAAGATGTTGCCTTGATTACGGACGGAAGATTTTCAGGCGGTACAAGAGGCATTTGCGTAGGTCACATTTGCCCTGAAGCCGCAGACGGCGGCATTATCGGACTTGTCGAAAACGGTGATTCTATCACAATTGACTTGCCCGCAAGAAGCATCAAATTAAACGTTTCTGATGATGTATTGGCTCAAAGACGTGCTAAATTTATCATGCCCGAACCCAAAGAAAGAAAAGGTGTCTTGGCAAAATATGCACGTTCGGTCAAGAGTGCTTCAAAAGGAGCAGTTTCATCATAGTTTTTACATGCCCGAAATGCTCACGGCATGGAAGTCATGACACCATGCTTTGGCATGAATTCAATAAAAACAAGGGGAAAACGGATACCGCTTTCTCCTTTTTCGCTCATAGAGCGGATTTCAAGATTGTATCATTTCCTTAATATTTCATGATTTGCTCTTGAAAACCCACATGTAAAATATATAATAGATTGTGTTGAGGCAAGCAGTTCAAAAGCCTGTCATCAAACAAATCTTGGGGAAAATATTTAGAAAATTGTAAAGGGGTAAGTACAGTGCTCAGAAGTAGAGACATGGGCAGAGCAATAGCAGTAAGACGTTGGACGAACACAGCGTTAGAATGCTATAAGCGTGGATGTGTATGTGAAGGTTGTTTTTATACAGACTTTTTTAACGGAACATCACACCGTTGCCAAATGAAAGCGTCAGTATTAGAATTGGTTCGTGTGTTGGGTAAACCCGACGTTGAAATGCAACAAGTTTTAAACGATTAATTTTCAAATTTTATAACTGATGAAAAAAGACTCCTTTTCGGGGTCTTTTTTATTCTTGAAAAGTCAAGCCATTCCTTATTTCATGGCAAGTTTTGAAATTTAATATCATGTAAACGCAAGCATGGAGCATGTTTCCATGCTTTTGTCAATATAAATCATGTTCAACGAGAGGCTGTTAACGGCTTTTTAAACAGAGTTTTTGTATTCTGTCGGTAAAATCTATCGTGAAAACATCTTTCGCTTGTTTTTTGCCGTTTAAAACGGGTGTAATATTTTTTGTCACTTCATCAACAATTTTTGCGTAATTAGAGTTAACAGGAGTCGGTTTTGAATTTTCCGAAATTTGTAAGAAAACCTTTGAATTATGAGGTTTTTCAGACGGAGCCAAAAAAGCCTCGCTGTATGCAATAGAACGATTTGCCGGAGTAATTAGACCTGTTTCCGTAAATAATTTTGAAACCTCGTCCGAGGACAAAAATTGAACAAATTTTATTGCTTCTTCTTTGTTTTTTGAAGATTTTGAAATAGCCCAGCCCGAAGCATCCGTGAGGGTTTTGGAGTTTTGAGATGAGGGGAAGGGAATAATATCCCAGTCAAATTTTACACTTTCTCTGAATTTGGGCACAAGCCAACGTCCGCTCAAGTACAGTGCGGTTTTTCCGCCTATAAACATTTGTGCTGATGTCATTGATGACATTTGCCATTTTTGAGGAACGGATTTGTCCTTGTTAATTAAATCTGCGTAGAATTCAATTCCTTCAAGGCTTTTCGGCGAACCAATCAATGCATTTTGACCGTCAGCGGATAAAATGCCGCCCCCGAAGTATTCAAGATAATATAGCCAAAAAACGGGATTTTCTTCGTAATTCAATCCGAAGACATCATTTTTTGTTGCGGATTTTGCAGTTTTTCTTAAGTCTTCAATCGTTTTAATATTTTGAGGGTTTTTAATTAAATCTTTATTTACATAAAGAACCAAATTTGAGATATCACGAGGAATTGCGTATAATTTTTCATCATATTTAAAACAGTTTACGGAGCTTTCAAAGAATTTATTTTCATCAAATTTTCCCGACAAATCCTCAAGCAACCCTGCCTTGATGTAAAGCGGAGCGTAGGTATTGTTGAGGAAAACTACGTCAGGTTCTGTCTTTGAGGCATATAAAAGGTGTAATTTTCTGAAATAATTTTCGGGAACGTGAATAAATTCAATTTTTACGTTGGGATTTCGGTTTTCATATTTTTGAATTACCTGTTGTAAAATGCCGTATTCAGTTCTTGAACCCCAGGAAGAAAATTTCAAAACTGTTTTGTTGTCTTGTTTTTGAGTACATCCGCAAAGAAAAATCGAAGACAAAATAATTAAGGCGGTCAGAAATTTTTTCATTCTCCGTAATCTCCGATGAGTGAAATTTCAGTCGGGGTAACTTTTACGAGGGCTTTAAATTTATTCAGGATTACCGAATATGCACAATATGTCGGGGTTTGCGTACAAAATTCCATAAATAAAGTATCATTATTAAGTTCTTCAGGGGTAAATGTTTTAATTAAGAATAATTTTTCACCAATATTTCCGACGAGAGAAATTTTTTCTCCCATTTTTACAAGGCTGAAACCTGTATTTTCATCTACCGCGAAAGCATCCGTAACTTCAGGTTCGACATCATCTTCATCTTTAATTTTATGAGCAATTTTTAAAGTCTTTTTAAAGGCTTCAAGTAATTTTTCATATTCATCAGGAATATTATTTTCTTCGACAGGTTGTTCTTCTTCGTTTGCTTCTTCGGGGAAATCGCTTAAAGTTGAAATATTTTCTAAAATTTCTTGTTTTTCATTTTTAACTTCAATATCTTTTTCTTTTGATTTAAGACGTTCAGACAAACTCATAGATTCTGTCGTTGAATTCTGATTATTATCATCGAAATCTTCCGCATCATACAAATCAACTTTTACGTTATTCAAAACGGTTTTTGTATTTTCGTTCTTTTTATTTTTTGTTTCCAAACCTGGAAGCTCAGGTACTCCGGGCATTAAAACCAAATCGTTTTTCGGAATTACGACTTGAACCAATTCATCAATAATTTTGTCTGTTTCGTCAATTTCATCGTGCGAAAATTCTTGTTCTTCTTTTTCTTTTCTGATTTGAAAATCTTTTAAAGATTCTTGAGGTTGATTATTTTTTGCGATTGCATCAAAAACTGCGGAATTACGTTCCGTTATTGGAATATATTCTTTAATGGGTTGAAAATTATTTTCATCGGTGTTATTTTCTTCTGTCTCTTCATAATCATCTTCATCTTCTTTTTTTCTGAAAAACAAGAGAAGAATCAACATAATGATAAGGCTTATTGTTGCATACAAAAGCCACTCGGAGATTTGAGAAAATGTTATTGTTTTGTTTTCATCATTTTTAATGTCATTTTCGTCAAAAGCAATCGGTGCATCGCTTTGACCGTATGATAAAACCTGAACGGTTGATTCTTCAGGTGTTTTAAATTTTATTTTTGTGTGAAATTTCTTTGAATTTGTAAAGTTTGTGTTTTCGGAAATTGTAACGTCAATATCGGGCTTTTGATCACTGAAAGCAATATTTTCATCTCCCATGACCGATTTTATTTGAGGAAGCATAATGGCATAGGTATTGTTGCCCATATCTTTAGCTTCATATTGTTCTTTTGTGTCATTTTTAAACTGCAAACTTACCGTATAATAACCGTCTTTGACTTTTGAGACTGTCATCCCGATAAGATAATTTTTTGCATTATCAATATTATCGGCAAAAACAGTCGTGCAAGTCAGCGAAAATATTAATATAAAAACCGATAAAATCTTTCTCAAACCCATAAAGAAATTTTACTTAATTTTTAAGAAAATGGCAACCGATTAGCAATATATATTAAGAAAAAATGAAAAAATAACGATTTCGAAAAAAAAAATTACACAAAAAACATGTTTATATTATGATGTTGTTACGATATCAAATGAGTACGATAGGCGAAATGCTTAGTCTGAATAAGATGGGAAAGTTTGAAATCGGAGTGTAACAGATAAAAAAAGGAGAACCACGATGCCGGTAGCATCAATGATCGAATTATTAGACGCAGGCGTTCACTTCGGACACCAAACACAAAGATGGAACCCTAAAATGAAACCGTATATTTACGGTGCAAGAAACGGAATTTACATCTTAGACCTCAGAAAAACAACAGAACAATTAGATTCTGCATACGCTATGGTTAGAGATTATGCAGCAAAAGGAAAGAACGTTGTTTTCGTAGGTACAAAAAAACAAGCAGCAGACGTTGTTGCAGAAGAAGCAACAAGAGTAGGTGCTTACTACGTTAACCGCAGATGGCTTGGCGGTATGATGACAAACTATGAAACAATCAGAACAAGAATTAAAAAGCTTATCGAAACTGAAGAATTCATGGCATCGGAAAACGTACAAAAATTGCCGAAAAAAGAAGTTGCACAAAAGAGTAAAGAACTCGATAAATTAAGCAAATCATTAGGCGGTATCAAAGAAATGAGAGGCATGCCCGATTTGTTGGTTGTAATCGACCAAAAGAAAGAACTTATTGCAATTAAAGAAGCAAACAAATTGAACATTCCTGTTATTTGTCTTGCTGATACAAATGCTGATCCTGACGGAATTGATTGTGTAATTCCGGGTAACGATGACGCTATCCGTTCAATCAAACTTATCGTTTCAAAACTTGCAGATGCAGTTGAAGAAGGCAAAAAGCTTCGTGAAAACAAAGCAGCAGCAACTGAAAAAGTTGATGCCGTAACTGCAAAAGACGCAGGTGTTGAAGAAAAAGCAGAAGAACCTGCAACAGTAGAATAAGGCTCGAAAGGAACAACACAAATGGCAATTACAGCAGCACAAGTAAAAGAACTCCGTGAAAAAACCGGAGCAGGAATTATGGACGCTAAGAAAGCCTTGACCGAAACTGACGGTGATATGGAAAAGGCTATGGAATTTTTAAGACAAAAAGGTATCGCTTCTGCAGACAAGAAAATGTCAAGAATCGCTGCTGAAGGTCTTGTTGCGTCTTACATTGAAGACGGTGTTGGTGCAATGATTGAAGTTAACTGTGAAACAGACTTCGTTGCAAAAAACCCCGAATTCAAAGAACTCACTGAAAATCTTGCAAAACAAGTTGTTAAAGCAAATCCGGCTGACGTTGACGCATTACTCGCATCAACTTGCCCTTGCTGCAACATGAAGGTTGAAGACAAAATCAAAGAAAAAATTGCAAAAATCGGCGAAAAAATCACAGTCAGAAGATTTATCCGTGTTGAAGGTTGCCCTGCAACTTATATTCACAACGGCAAAATCGGTGTTCTTATGAATACAGACAAGGCTGATGAAGCAGTTCAAAAAGATGTATGTCTCCACATCGCAAGTGCAGCTCCCGAATTCGTTTCAAGAAACGAAATTCCTCAAGCAGTTATTGATGAAGAAACTCGTATTGAAATGGGTAAAGAAGACCTTGCGAAGAAACCTGAAAACATCAGAGCAAAAATCGTTGAAGGCAGAGTTAACAAACTCATGGCTCAAAAATGTCTCGTTGAACAACCGTTCATCAAGAACCCTGATGTTACAATCGCAGACTACATCAACGGTCACTTCGCCATCAAATCATTCACTCGTTGGGTATTGGGCGAAGGTTTGGAAAAGAGAAACGACAACTTCGCAGAAGAAGTTGCTAACCAAATGAAGGGTTAATCTTTTCTGAGAAAAAATTGACGGCGGCTTTATGTCGCCGTTTTTTTTATGCAAATGATTTTTTCAGCAAATTGTACATGTCAAATTGTAAATTGTTTTTTGACTTTAAGTTACAGTTATTTTATGCTAAATTTTTGTTATGAAAATTACGATTATTATTTTATTTTGTTTGGTTATCATTCTGTGTGCAATCAGTGCGATTTTTTATTACAAATCGCAGAAATTGACGAATTCTATTGAAAGCATTGAAACTCAAATCTTGAAGTTGTTGAGACAATTGCGTTATGGGCAATTGAACGTAAATCTTGAAACTTTTAAAAACGAAAAAATAAAACAAGCTTCCGAAAAATTAATTGAAGCTCTGTCGGACAGAGAAATGATGCTTCAGGAATACAAACATTTATTGACGGAAAAAAATAAATCTCTTGAAGTTATGATTGAACAAGAAAAAGAATCTCAGCAATTTAAAGATGATTTTGTTGCCGCATTGACGCACGATTTGAAAACACCGGTAATTGCAGAGTTGAATGCTATAAATATGTTTATTGACGGTATGTTTGGGGAAATTTCTCCGTCTCAAAAAGAAGTTCTTGAAATGATGAAAAAGTCCGATAAAGAATTGATAGAACTTTCGGAAATGTTGCAACAAACATATAAATATCAATCGAATGAAATTGTTTTGGAAAAAGAAAAAACAGAAATAAATTCATTTGTCCGCGATATTTTTGATGAACTTTCTCCGATTTTTAACCCTAAAAATCAATCTCCGATTTGTGATATTCAAGATGAAAAAGTTTTTGCACAAATTGATTTGCTTAATTTCAAAAGAGTATTGCACAATTTGCTCATAAATGCCTCGAAATATGCTTATAAAGATACGGATGTAACATTAAAAATGTACTCAGACGATGACAATATTTATATCACTGTTGCAAATTACGGTGATACGATTAACGAGGATGAAACAAAATTGATTTTTGAAAAATACTATTCAGGAATTAACAAATTTCAGCAACTCAGTACGGGATTGGGTCTTTATTGTGCAAATAAAATAGTAACCGCTCACGGAGGAAAAATTGATGTTAAATCAAAAGACGGTCTGACTGTTTTTTCTGTTTGTATTGAAAAAGTTTAACCAATAAAAAAAGGTATCGTTTTTTTGATACCTTTTTTGTTTGTTTAAATATTGCCCGTCGAACTGTTTCTGTTGTCCTCAAGTTGTTTGATATCAGCGTTTGAAACAGGTTCATCTTCTTCATCGGCGATAATTTGGTTTTTGCGTTTATCAATTTTGATGTTCAAATCCGCATCAACCATTTCGACTTCATCACGCATAAATTCTTTTGTTTTACCGTCTTGAAGTTTTACGGTGATTTTGCCGCTTAAGAGATTTACCGATTCAACGGCACCGAGACCGTCGGGAGTAATTACACCTGAACCGACAGGAGTCATTTGTTTTGCTGCTTCAACGTAGTTTGAATATTCATAATTTAAACAACAAAGCAATCTTCCGCAAGTTCCGGAAATTTTACCTAAAGTTATCGGCATACCTTGGTCCCGAGCAAGTTTTATGTTGATAGACTCAAATTGTCTTTTAAATTGGCAACAGCAATACGGTTGTCCGCAAAGTCCGCAACCTTGACACAAAGCCGTTTCATCACGAACACCTATGTGTCTTAAATCAATTCTTACCCGTTTGAAAATTTGTGTTAATTCTTTCAATAAATTTCTGAAATCAACTCTGTCCGGAGCTGTGTAATAAAAAGAAATTTTTCTTTTATCGAAAGTGTATTTGCAATCTACAAGGTTCATAACGAGATGTTGTTTTTGAATTAAATCCTGACAAATTTTATATGCTTCGTTTTCTTCATCGCGTAATTTATCGAGATATTTTTCTTCTTCCGCATTCAAAACCTTGATAACAGGTAAAGTTTCGGGTTTATATTTATCCCAAATTGCCGTAATTTGCGGAGAAACGGCAAAAACTTTTGCTGCTTCTTCTCCTTTTTCTGTTCTGACAAGAACATATTTTCCATGCTCAACTTCAACAGTATCTGGAATTTGAAGCGGATAATATTTATTTTTTAATAATTTTACTGCAAATTTTGTCATTTTTTTTCCTTAAATTTAAAGATATTTTATCACGAAAATTACTCAGTACAAAATATTATAAATATGTAATTATGTAACAAATTTGAGCGAAAAAATGTCGGATTACCGTTTTTTATTGCAAATTACTTTCATAAATCATACAATTATTACTATAAAAGGGGAATAGTTATGGCTGAATTTAAATTTCATTCCGATAAAGAAGTTCAAATCAAAAAACTGTATAAATTTGTGATGATTTTTACGGTTGTATTAGTTGTAATAGCAGTTGGTTTTACAGAATTTATATTGACCTTTGAAAGAGCAGCGGCTGAATCTTATTTGAAGCAAAATGTTATGCAAACGGCATCGAATTTAAAAGGTCGTGTTAAGGCGGATTTTGATGATTTAAAACTTTTGGCGGCAAATTTATCAGCTTATACCGCAACATATTCCGAACAAGATGTTATAAGATATCTCGGTAAACAGGTCAAAAATGAAAAATATCATCGTCTCGGCTTTTCTTATCCTGACGGTAAAGGTGTCAGTGTTGAAGAAAAAGCCGGAAGATTACCTTTTGTAGACTTTGCAAACGAAGATTGTTTTGATGTTGCGATGAGCGGAAAGCCTTGTTTTGCTGAAACAATCGAAGCTCCGGAATCTCGTTCCGGCTTTGTAAATAGTTACTATGTTCCGGTTTTCGCCCCCAATGGCACGGTTAAAGGAGTTATGGGGTCCCAAATCGATTCTGATGTTTTCAAAAAAATTATCAGAATTAACGATTATAACGGAGAAGCTTTTACTCACGTTATAGCTCAAGATGGCGATTATATTTATAAATCTCCAAATGAAGTTCATTCTTGTGACAATTTCTTTGAATTACCGTTAGATTATCTTGGAAAAACAAAAGAACAAATTCAACAGGATTTGAAGACGAAAGACAGCGGTACGTTCTGGTTCAGAGGTGTTTTCGGAAAAATCTTTGTTGCCGCATATGCAAGAATTGGTGATACTCAAGATTTTGTTTTAACGGATGTTCCTTATTCTGTTTTGATGTATCACGTAAATCAGCTTTTGTGGGTAATTGCCTTTATCGTGTTGATTTTTGGTGCGGTATTGATTAGTTTGATGAAATATACTCACAAATTATACAGAGAAAACGAAGAAACAATTTATAAAGTAGCATTTACGGATGAAGTTACATTGGGTGCTAATAAGGCTAAGTTTACGCTCGATGCCACGGAACTTTTGAAAGAATATCCCGACAAAAATTATGCCATGATATCATTTGATATTACTAAATTTAAGGCGATTAATGAACTTTACGGTTATAAAAGAGCCAATAAAATTTTGAAAGATGTATATCAAATTTTAAAAAGAAATCTTTCGAGAGGAAGTGTTTGTGCAAGAGATTTTGCCGCAACTTATGTCATTTTATACAGATATGACAAGGAAGATTTTATTATCAAATATTTTGTAAATAAAATTGCCGAAGAAATTGACAAGTATAACGAAGAAGTTATGCGAAAATTAATTTCCAATACGGAAACAAAAGTTATTGCAAAATTATCAATCGCGTTCGGTATTTATTTAATAAATGATAAATCAGTACCGATTGCACAAATGTGTGACAGAGCATCACTTGCAAAACGTTCTCACCGTGACGATGTGACGCAAATTTATAAATTTTATGATGATGAAATCCGTTCTCACTTATTGCAAGATAAGGAAATTGAAGATGAGATGGATAAGGCACTTGAAAATCATGAATTTAAGATGTATTTGCAACCGAAATTTGATATGCAAACTATGGAAATCGTCGGTGCGGAAGCTCTTGTCAGATGGATTCATCCGAACAAAGGAATCATTCCTCCGATAAATTTCATTCCTGTTTTTGAGAAAAACGGATTTGTTATTAAACTCGATAAGGAAATGTGGCGACAAGCTTGTGAATTTTTATCAAATCGCAAAAAAGCAGGAGAACGTTTATTCCCCGTGTCCGTCAACGTTTCAAGATTGCACCTCAACAACGATGCGTTTATTGACGAATTGGTAAAATTAACAAAAGATTATGATATTGAAACAAAATATCTTGAATTAGAGTTAACGGAATCGGCATGTTTAAACAATGAAAAACATTTTTCGGAAATAATGGATAAATTGAAATCACTCGGTTTCACAATATCTATGGACGATTTCGGAACAGGTTATTCCTCTTTAAATATGTTGAGAAGGTTGCCGGTAGACGTGTTGAAATTGGACAGAGGATTTATCTGTGACTCAATTGCGGAAGATAAAGGCAAAATTGTTGTAAGAAAAATTCTTGATATGGCAAACGAGTTGAAAATCGTAACGGTTGCGGAAGGTATCGAAACTCCCGAACAGGCTATGTTCTTGAAAAATGCAGGCTGCAAAATTGCTCAAGGATTTTTATACGGAAAACCTTTGAATGTGAAAATGTTCATAAAAACATTCCTTTCCGGTGAAAATTCAATCTGTCAGGAATAATTTGGCAAAAAACTTTTAAATAACCAAAAAGGCTTTGTATTATTTATCAAAGCCTTTTTTATTTTATCTTACACTCATTCCTTCATCGAGGTATTTTATCAACGGATAAATAAAGAACTCGATAATTTTTCGCTTTCCGACATTGATTTCAGCGGTCAGGGACATTCCTGTTCTGATAGTTTCTTCTTTTCCCTCAACTTTTAAGGTTTTTGTAAGAGGTTTGACATAAATTTCGTAAACAGGACCTAATTTTTCATCTTGAATACTGTTCTTTGATATTGTCAAAACACGACCGTCAATCATTCCGTATTTTTGAAAGTTAAACGTATCAATCTTTACACTGACGGGCATTCCTTCTTTGACAAAGCCGATATCCTGATTTAAAACGGTAGCTCTTATCAAAAGCGGCATATCGGCAGGTGTCATCGCTATAAGTTGTTGTGCGGGAGTTACAACCCCGCCAAGGGTATGAATAAATAATTTATCGATATATCCGTCGCAAGGTGCAACAAGAGTTTGTTTCGTGTTTTTGAAAATTATTTCATCCGCAGATGCCTGAAGTTCGTTCATCTGTTTTGTTTTATCCGAAATTTGTTGGGCAGTTTTAAATTTATAATCCGAATAAATATTAGTTTTTTCTCTCAAAATTTTCGCTTTTTGACTGTTTAACTCAGAGATTTTGTAGCTCAATTTTGAAATTTCCGTTTGATAAGACTTCATTTTGTTTTTTGCATCTGTAATTTCGTCTTTTGCAACAATATCAGAAACATTTTGAAGTCTTGCAAGTCTGTCTTTTGCATCTGATAAAAATTCAATGTTTGTACGTTTTTCAGCCATTGTGCTTGATAATTGGTCGTTAATAGCAGAAAGTTCATTGTCTTTAATTTGAAGTTGTGTTTCGAGAACTTGCTTATCCAAATCAAAAATAGTTTGTTGCAAATTTGCATCACCGTCTGTATTTTGAGGAGAAAATTTTTGTCCTGTATGAACTGCCGTGAGCCTTTCGACTTCTAATTTCGTATTTGCAAGATTTTCTTTGACAGCTTCCATAGCAGGTGCTGTTGTAGCGGGGTCAATATCGATTAAGGGTTGTCCTTGTTTAACAAAATCTCCTTCTTTGACGTGAATAGCACTGATTATGCCTGTTTCAAGAGGTTGGATGATTTTAGCTTCTCCTTGCGGAATGACAATACCTCTTGCACTGACTACGATATCGACCTTTCCTATAATCAACCACAAAACCGTGAATGTAATTATTGCCGTGACAATCCAAAACGTCAATCTTCCGACCGGACTTACGGGTGCATCCTCGATTTCTGACAAAACAGGTTTAAACTCGTGAGCATCATCCGTTTGAAAAATCTTTTTCACAACGTCATCGCATTTGTCTTTAATATTTTCAAAATCAAATTTTATCATTTTATTTCCCTTAATGTGTCATTGTCTGAGCAGTGTAGAGTGAGTAATAATACCCTTTTTTGTCAATTAATTCTTTATGAGTTCCTGTTTCGACAATTTTTCCTTTATCAAGTGCAACGATAATATCGCAATTTTTCACGGTTGATAACCTGTGTGCGATGATAAATGTAGTTCTGTTTTTGGTAATTTTATCCAAATTATCCGTTATAACTCTCTCTGATTCATAGTCTAATGCTGATGTTGCTTCGTCAAAAATCAATATTTTGGGATTTGTAATTAAAGCCCGGGCAATCGCAATCCGTTGTCTTTGTCCTCCCGAGAGGGTTGAACCACGCTCTCCGACAATTGTTTCATAACCTTCCGGAAGTTGTGATATAAATTCATCTGCACCTGCAATTTTTGCAACTTGAATAATTCCCTCTATGGGGGCATTTTGTAAAGGCATAGCAATATTTTCACGAATTGTGCCGCTAAAAAGATAACTTTCCTGCAAAACCACACCGATATTTTGTCTTAGCCAATACGGATTCATGTGCCGAATATCAATTCCGTCAATATAAACAGCACCTTCGTTTATGAGATACAAACGTTGAATTAATTTGGTAATAGTGCTTTTCCCGCTACCGCTTCGTCCGATTAAACCGACTTTTGTACCTGCTTTGATTTCAAGAGAAAATTTTTCAAGAACGTTAGGAGTTGAAATATTGTATTTGAATGAAACATTATCAAACTTTATATTGCCGTTGATTTTCGGTAATGTTATTGCTTTGGGCGAATGAAGTTCGATAGGATTATTTAAAATATCTCCAAGTCTGTCTATACCCAAAAGTGCCTGTTGGAGTTCATTCCAGAGATTTACCAATCTCAAAATCGGGCCGGTGAACTGGTTTGCGAACATTTGAAATGCAATTAACTGCCCGATGGTAAGTTTATTTTCGATAACCAATTTTACCCCGACATACAAAATGGCAATAGTCATAAGCCTTTGGAGCGTTCCGGCAATAGCGGACGAGCAGTTTCCCATATTTGAAAGTTGAAATCCGGATTTGACGTAATTGCCAAGATAATCTTCCCAATGTTTTTGCATTGAGCCTTCAATTGCAAGCGATTTTACGGTTTGAACACCTGTTACGGACTCGACAAGATACGAATTAGATTGTGCTCCCATTTGGAATTTATTTTCCAAACGACGTCGAAGTTCAGGTGTGACAAGCAAATAC
Organism: uncultured bacterium; assembly: GCA_902783835.1. Classification (GTDB taxonomy): domain Bacteria; phylum Cyanobacteriota; class Vampirovibrionia; order Gastranaerophilales; family Gastranaerophilaceae; genus RUG841. The sequence goes on along the minus strand of CACZSN010000014.1, from coordinate 109,613 downwards.
AGGATTGCAATCAATGCAACAAATCCGATTACGATGAAGGTTAATTTTACGCTGTAAAACAGCATCATTATTACAAAAACAAACGAAAAAAATACATCTATTATTACACTGACAGATTTGTTCGTAATAAAATCGCGAATTTGGTCAAGTTCACGCACTCTTGCGATGATGTTACCGACTTTTCGACTTTCAAAGTAAGGAAACGGCAAGGCGAAGAGGTGTCTGAAAAGTTTCGCTCCCAATTTTGAGTCGATTTTGCTGACAGTGTGGGTGAAAATGTATTTTCTTGATAGGTTTAACAGAAGTTCAAATACGCATACCGCAACGAATGCAAAGGCTAAAACGTTAAGTGTAGTAATTGTTCTGTGGACGATAACTTTGTCCAAAATGACTTGCGTAAATAATGGTGTAATAAGTCCGAAAAGTTGTACTATGAAAGAGCCAAGAAGGACTTCCTCAATAACTAATTTGTAGGTCATAATTTCTTGGAAAAACCATTTGAAGCCAAATTTTATTTGTGCGTTAAAAATTTTGTGAGAAAGAATGATGAAATTGTTTCCGCAAAGACCGAACAATTCTTCAAATGTCAATTCAGTCGGAGCTTTTGCGTTGGGTTCAAAAATTAAACCCTTTTTATCTTTTTGATTAACTTTTAACAAAACAGAGTAACTGCCGTCGTTTTTGATGATTATGGCAGGTGTAGGGTATTTTGAAACGAGGTTATTCACATCGCAATTTAATTTGATTTTGACCTTAAAATCGTTATTTTTAATTATTCTGACGAGTTCTTCTTTCGAGAGTTCGTCATTTGTAATTGCATATTCTTTTTGAATTTTTCGCAAATCGAGGTCAATTCTGTTGATTTTTGCGATGATGTCAAATGAGATTAAGCCGGATTGCATTAGATATTTTCTCCGATATTGTTAGCCAAAGCATCCACTTTGAATGCCGAAACGTACTGATTAATGTCTGTTTTTTCAATTTCAAAAAATTTATTTAAGAGGTTAATTTTTTGTTGAAGGTAGTTATTTTTGTCGATTAATTTTTGTTCGTTTAGCCTGTCGAACATTGAAATATTGTCCGAGAGCAAATTTTTCATTGAAATGTTATTTTGGTGCAAAATATTGGCATAGACTGTATCGTCACGAGCTTTTTCGTAGTTGTACTTAACTTCTGCAACTTTTTTTTCTTTTTCGGTGTAGAGTCTTGCTATTTCAAGTTTTATTCTGTCTCTGTCACTTTTATTTTTGAAACCGTCAAAAATCGGTAAAGATGCAATAATTCTGAATTTCAAGCCACGTTGACAAAAATTGTCATATGTGTCAAAGTAGTTGTTTGTATCGGCACCGTAAAGGTAATAGTTTGTTGTGAAATTAAAAGTCGGTAAGTTTTGCTTTTTTGCGATTAGGAGTTCTTTCTGTTTTTTGACAATTTCAGCATCATAAATTTTTGATTCAGGAAGAGTTTCTGTGTTTAAATCAGGAATATCCGTATTTTCTTTTTCTTTAAAGACAAAATCTTTCAAAACGGGGTTTTGAGGAGGTTCAGAGTTTGTTAAAAAAGCTAAATCTTTAAGAGATTTTTCATATTCCGCAGTTATTTGTTCGAGTTCGTTTTTTGCTTCGGTCCATTTGATTTTTTCTTCAAGGACGTCTGTTTGAGGGATTTTTCCTGCTTGATATAATCTTTTTTTATCGTTGTAGAGTTCGTGTTGAAGAGAGGTTGTTTGTGTCAAAAGATTAAGTTGTTTGTATAGAATTAAAGATTTAGCATAAGCTTCAACAACAGTAATTTCGGTGTCTCTAAGAATTTTGTTATATTGAGCGATTTTGGAAACTTTATCAGTTTTTGCGATTTTTAATTTGTCACCGCGTATACCAAAGTCGAAGAGGTTGTAGTTTAGACCTACGGACATTGAGGTTTGAAAAATGCTGCTGCCGTAGAGTACATCATTTCCGATATAAACGGTTTGATTGTTTCCGTCGAGACTTTTTGTGTATTCACTGTAAAAGGAAGTATTTATTTTGGGATAATATTCGGATTTTGCACCTTGAATTGCGGTTTCGCTGATTTTTATATCAGTTTGAGAAAGTTTCACGTCGAAAGAATTTTCGAGTGCTTTTTGCCTAACCGTTTCAAAATCTAATTCAGTCGCAAAAACACCGGATGCAAAAAATGTCAAAAATATTGTCAGGATGTATCTTTTCATAACTTCAAGTAAATATTATAATTGAAACGGAATATAAAAAAATTACCCTGTTGTGGAATATAATAAACGAAACTTTGTGATATTTTTAAAAATTGTCTTTAAATATAAAAAAATAAGATATATAAAAAAAGTTGAATGATTACATCCAACTTTTTTGTTTTTTAATAATTACTAATTAATTCCTTTTTATATCTTTTTCTATAAAAATTTCAATATCATCAACTGATTCATTTACTTGATCGGAAAAATTGATTTTTTCTCGTATTGAAAAATAGAAAAAAGTCTTTAATAGTTCTTTTTCAAGGGGTGTTAATTTATAACCGGATTTAGCTTTCTGATATATTCTTATTAACTCTTTAAATGTTTTTTCATCCATAATAACCTCCTTTAATTAATAATATAATGTAAACTCTATGATTTAACATATCAAGAGGTTTTGATTATTGATAAAGACTTTGAACTATCAGAACAAGATTACAATAATTTTCAAATTTAGGTGATTAATGTTAGAAATAAGACAAATAATTGAAAAATATTTATGTAACAAAGAAGGAAGTAATGGCTTTGGCATTTATGAATTAATGCAAAAATTATTACTATTTGAACTTTGCTATGAAAATATTAACAAGCGATTACTCGATAATAATGAGCAAGGAACAATATTAGAAAGTAATTTATTAAAAAATATGTTTTTAATAGGACATTCATATACACAAATTAATATTTTAGGAAAATTATTTGATAACGACAATAGATTAATTAGTTTTAAAAAACTATGGAAAAAAATAAAAGACAAATTAAAATTATAAAAAAATTCTAAATGAATTCAATTTAAAAATTATGACATTGACTGATATGCATAAATTAATGAATGCAACCGTTAAAGTAGATATCAAGGTTCTGTAATTTAATTATTATAAAACATTATTCAAAAAGTATTCAAAATCTTTTGAACTGAGCATTATTTCATCTGTAACTTCCGACTTTTCTACCAAATGAATCATATTTTGTTGTTCTGCCGTTAGAGTCGGTTCTATAACTTCCTGTTTTTCGTCCTGTTGAATCATAAACATTGGTTCTCCCATTAGAATTTGTGCGATAAGTTTCTGTTCTTCTGCCAGAGTTATCATATCTTGTATATCCATTAGAGGTTTGTCGTACGGTACCTGTTTTTCTACCCTTATTATCGTACGTCGTGTAACCGGAAGATGTTTGTTTTATAGTTCCTGTTTTACGTCCATACTTATCATAAGAGGTTGTAGTGGAGCCGTTTGTTCTGTAACTACCCGTTTTTCTGCCATAACTGTCATAAGAATTAACGGTTGAGCAAAATCCATAACTCGCAACAAAGCATAGTGTTAATAATGTCAAAAATATTTTCTTCACAATTTCTCCTTTTATTTACATAACGATTTCAAATAAAATTTGTTTATTTTCAATAAAACAAAACTTTGTCATCACTCTAACACTATAACCTATCCACACGTCAAAATCGGGCATAATTTCAGCATAATAAAAATATTATTGAATATTTTTCCGACAGAAAATAAATACAACATATTTAAAACTTAATTATCTGTTATGAAAAATATTGTTTAAACTCTATTTTATTTTTTCGTCCATAGCAATTTCTGCAACAATCAATATTTATTCGCCCGGGATGTTTTGGAAATGCTAAATTTGGATTGGCACAAAAGGTAAAAACATTTTCTCTTTGTCTTAAAATATTAAGTAATTTTTTTACTTGAAGATTCTTTGTATTATTTTTATATTTAGCTCCCCACGCTAAAAGAATATCATTAGAATTATTATTAATTGCTTTTAATATTCGAGCAAAATTATCTTTATTAAAATTAGAATAATTTACTTTTTTAGAGTCAGGTTCTTTTTCGGTTAGTAAATTAAAAACTTTGATTTTATTGTAATTGTTTTCATTGGCTATTTTTATTAAATTTGTTGTTGTTTTATCAACAAATATTCCTTCTTTGTTCATACCTGATTCAGAAGGATTTAACATTATTACGATGAGAGATTTATTACTGTTATTTGACATTATTTCAATATCCAAATAAAGTCTTTCATTATTATTATTGTTTTCGCCAGTGCCTTTTACTTTAATGTTTTTTTGACCGTCGTCTATATTTTTTTCAGAATATTGTACTATTGTCATATTTTCTAACCAACTTTTTGTTAATTATAATCAAAAATAAAAGAGAAATAAAAACAAAAAACTCGCCTTTCAGCGAGTTAATTGGCTGGGGCGGAAGGATTCGAACCTCCGAGATGGCTGGACCAAAACCAGCTGCCTTACCACTTGGCGACGCCCCAATATTCTTTTGTATCTATATCTTAGTCCGCTCAAAAAAAATTGTCAACATTTTTCTTTAATAATATGTTATTGCCGTTCCGTACGCTACCGCACATATTCTGTCTGCTTCTAACGGATTATTCGATCTCAATACCGATGTTTGTACTCTCGTATTTACTATCAAATGTGCATCATTCGCTGTCTTTTGCATCTTTATTACTGCAAGCTTTGATGCTTTTCGGAATTCTTTTTTATAATATTTCTTACTCTTGAAAAAATGTGCCCATCTGTTTTGCAACGCTGTTGAAAAAGGCTGTGCAACAATTACCGATGCCGTTACCGGTTCGCTATGTTTTATTGATTTATTCTTTTGTATAACATGGGGTTCCGTTGATAATAATGGTTGTCCCATTATCGGATTTAATTCTTCAAATCTTCTTTCTTTTTCCAATCGTTCGCTATGTTTTAGACTCCAGAATCCTAAACTTAGCAAGAAGATGAATATTCCCCCGAATATTAAGAAATCCATAATCGCCTTCCTTTTATTATTCTAATTCAACTTTCCATGCTTGTTAAGTTTTTTTTTCTTTTATCGTTACATTTTCGTAAAATTAGCTTATAGCTTGAATTTAACCTTTACATTTTTATTTTTTACCATTTCGGCATGAACATTTTCGGAATATCTGATATAATATCTCTATGAGAGTTTAATAAACATTATTTTGCATCAAATTTCAATAATTTTTTCGTTGGCTGTTTGGGTATAAATTTTGTTTAAATGCGGACAAATTTTTTTGCAATATCTGTATTGCTTTAAAGTTTGAAATAAATTTGATATTCAGGATATTCTTATGAAACTTATCATAAATGCGGATGATTTTGGAATAAGCAGAACTGTTAATCAGGCGATTGTTGACGGATTTAAAAACGGTATTTTGACAAGTACTTCCATTATGCCAAATATGCCGGCTTTTGAAGATGCCATCCGAAAGCTAAAATCTATCGGCGAAATCGGTTTAGGGGTTCATTTGAATATTACGGAGTACAAATCTAAGCTTCGTACAAAAGAAAAAAACAGTAAATTATATGACAACGAAGGAAAGTTTAATAATAATTTCTTTCAAATTCTTGCAAAATCAAATGATGAAGATTTTATGTTTGAAGTCGAACATGAATTTCGTTCTCAAATTGAAGCGGTTTTAAAATACTTTAAACCTGATCATTTGAACTCTCATAATCATGTTCATTCAATTCCCAAAATTTTTAATCTTGTTTGTAAATTGGCAAAAGAGTATGAAATTCCTGCGGTTAGAACCCAATACGAGCCCTTCTATCTTACGGATAAATTCAAAGATAAATCTCAATGGAAAAATTGGTTAAATAAGGATTTTTATGTGAATTTTGCAAAACGTGAGATTTTGAAATATTTTACCGAAATAAACAGACAAACACTCAACAAATATGCCCTTAAGTCAAATGATTGTTCTATTGGTATAGGTTATAGAGGAATGATGGATTCCGAGTCAATTATCAAAGGTATCGATTTGATAAAAAATTCTCCGGCGATTCTTGAGGTTATTTCTCATCCCGATTTAAACGAACAAAAACTTGCAAATCTCGTTGAATATAAGTCTCTTTGTGATTTAGACATGAAAAATTATATAGAAAATTTTGAAAAAATTTCGTTTAGAAATTTCAAAAAAGAAAAGATAGCAGTTTAAAGGATATATATGACAACAGATGAAAAACCGCGGTATTCAAGGTTAACCGATATTATAGAACTGATTATTTTTATGCAGTCTAAACCTTTGGGGATAACTATTAATGATATTATTCGAAAATTTTCCGTTTCCCGAAGAACTGCGGAAAGAATGCGTGATTCCGTGACAAATATTTTGCCTCAAGTCCAAGAAATAGAGTCAACGGACGGTTTTAAGCATTGGGGATTCGTAAATTATTCTCTTCCTCACCTGATTTCATTTTCTCCGAAAGAGATTGCTAATATTGAACAATTGCAACGTCGAACGACAAATAAAGAGATGAAAAATGAACTTCAACAAACGGTTGATAAATTGAAGGCATTAAATAATAAACATTTTAATTCTCTTGAATCAAACATTGAATTGTTTATGCAGACCGAGGGTTATGCAATTCGTCAAACTCCTCAATATGAAATAGATACAAAGACTTTGAAAGTTATTAGGCAGGCTCTTCAAACTCATACTCAAGTTACGGGATTTTATCACAATAAAAAACGCAAGTTAGAACCTCTCGGATTGATTTACGGTGAAAAAATTTACTTAATAGCTCGTGAAAAAGCTAAAGGTGACGGTATTTACAACTATTTGTTGCATAAATTTTCAGATATAAAAAATACGGAAGAAGTTTTTGACAGGATGAATTTTAATTTGCAAGAATATTCAAAACGTTCTTTTGGAGTATATCAAGGCGAAATTTTACATGTTGAATTGCTGTTTGAAAAACAACTTGCGGAAGATGCCAAGAAATATAATTTTCACCCGACTCAAAAAATTACCCAAAATTCCGACGGTACTGTGTCCGTAAGATTTGATGCAGGCGGTGAAATGGAAATTATTTGGCATGTCTTTCGTTGGGGCGAAGGCTGTATAATTATCGCTCCCAAAACTCTTGCTGAAAATTACAAAAATTATTTGCAAAAATGTTTGCAAAATTACTAAAATTAGAGCAAATAATTTTTTACGTTATTTTTCTGACATTTCAAGCATTTCAAAGAAATCAGTCAAATTGCAGTCAAAAATTTTGACTATTTCAATTAATTGTTCTACGCTTAAAGTTCTGTTGCCCCTTTCAATCATTCCGTAAAATGAAGTTGATATATTGGCTGCTTTTGCGGCATCCGCTTGTGAAAGACCGCTTTCCGTTCTCATTTGCTTAATTAAATTTAATATTCTTTCTACCGTAACTTCTCTCATATTTCCATCCTTAATTTAATAATTATAATTAATAGCACTATTAGTGTTACCATGTTTTTTCAAAATTATCAAGTGTTTTTTTAAACTTAAAGTTCAAAAATCTTTAAAAAATAAATTGTTCGTGGTACACTTAAAATATGGATATAAGCTTAATATTAAATCCTGTAATAGTTTCAGTCATTTTACTTTGTGTTTTATGCGTTCGCAAGGTTAATGTTTTATTGTCTTTGATAATTGCGGCTATTGCAGCGGGGGTGTTGGCTTATTTTCCTGTTGATAAAATAATTACGGAGCATTGGTCTTTTTCCGAAATAGTTCGACAATTTTTCAATGTTCCATATGCGGATATAATGAATACGTTTGTTTCCGGGATGGGTGGAAATTCCGAAACAGCGTTAAGTTACATTTTGCTCGGAACCTTTGCTGTTGCTATGATGCACACAGGTTTGACGAAAGTTTTAGCAAACAAAATTTCCGCTGTTGTTTGTGACAGAAAGTATGTTTTGATTGGAATTTTGACGCTTTTGGCAGTTTTCTCTCAAAACCTTATTCCTGTTCATATTGCATTTATTCCGATTTTGGTTCCTCCGTTGTTGGGATTAATGAATAAGTTAAAAATAGACCGCCGAGCGATAGCATGTGCTCTTGCGTTTGGTTTGGAAACCCCTTATATTGTTGTTCCTGCAGGTTTTGGACTTATATTCCAAAGTTTAATCAGAGATAATCTTATTCAAAATGGTCTTGATGTGGGCAAAAACGATGTTGTTAATTCTGTATGGATTTTGGGTATTGGTATGTTTTTAGGCTTGCTCGTTGCTTTGTTTATCACGTTCAGAAAGCCGAGAGAGTATCAGGTTACACCTCTTACGGAAATTAAAGATACCGATGATACGACATTTACCAAAAAGCATGCGATTACGTTATTTGCAGCCTTTGTTACTTTCGTTACGCAGCTTGCGACAAAATCCTTGCCGTTAGGTGCTATTGCCGGATTGACAATAATTTTTGGTACGGGGGTTATTAAGCACGATAAAACAGATAAAATGATTGATGAAGGTGTCGGTTTAATGGGTTATATCGCTTTCGTTATGCTTATAGCTGCGGGATACGCTATGGTCTTGAAATCGACGGGAAGCATAGATTCTCTAATTCAGGGAATTACTCCGTTTATGCACGGCAGCAAGTTTATTGCAGCAACGCTTATGCTTTTAATCGGCTTGTTTGTTACGATGGGCATCGGAACTTCTTTCGGTACCATCCCGATTTTGGCGGTTTTGTTCGTCCCGATTTGTCAAAGTGCAGGTATTTCCGTTCCTGCAACAATTGTCGTTATGGCAGCAGCAGCCGCTCTCGGTGATGCGGGGTCTCCTGCTTCCGATACGACTCTCGGACCGACCGCAGGTTTGAATGCAGACGGACAGCACAACCACATTCACGATACATGTATACCGACTTTTTGGCATTTTAATATTCCGCTTATCATTTTTGCTTTGATTGCGGTTATTGTATTTTAATACCCTCTGAATTTGTTACGGTATGTATCTTCGGGGTGTGCGGAATTTGACAAAACGATTTCGTAATATTCGTTTTTATCAATATTTACACCCATGTTTTTTATATTAACTTTTTTCTTCGGTTTTTTCTTTTCGTTTTTATCCATGTTGATTTTTTACAATGTATCTTATTTCTTCCAAATCAACTTTACCATATTTGTTGTCAAATTGGAAACTTCTGCTTATCGATAATGCAATTATGCTACCGATAATGAAGTATAACAAGACCCCTGCAAAAATTCCCGATGTGTTAAGTAAAAATGAAACTACGGATGCAAGCCAAACCCAATAACCTATTCCGGAACAATTTAAATCGTGTAAACGTCTGATTGCAAGTAATGAACCTGCCACAAAACTCCAAATTGCAAATATTATATATGCACCTATTGTTAAATTCATCAAAACAAACGGAAGAATTCCGAGCGATTTCATCTTATACGGAATCGTCATCATTCCGGTTGTCATATCTATTCTTAATCCTAAGATTACCACGGCAAATGTCGCTATAATGCAGAAAAATATTGAGCTTAACAGCAGACACATTACAATAAAATACAAAAATTCCTTCCTCGTTGCCCGCGTTCTGAAAGAAAAGTTACACATTGTTTTGCCGAACGATGTAATCATATATATCTCCTATATTGAATATTATCGTATGGAAAAGGTCTGCTACTTTTATATTACCCACTTATATTTTTTTTAATCATAATTGATATTAAAATAACACAAATAGTGTCAAAGATACGCTTGTTCCTTGTCACGCAATTAAAAACACTATTGGTGTTTTAGCTTGATTTTTTTAATACAACAAATAGTGTTTTTTGAAATTTAATTTATTTTGTTAGTTTTTTTTATTGTCGTTCTGACGGTAAGCCGTATTTATTTTCGCCATCGTCACCTTTTTTAAAGATGCAAAGATACAAATAGCACAAACTGAAAATTAAAGTAGTGACTTGACCTGAAATTGCTGACATCTTAATTACGGATGCTTTATCAAGTCCAATACCGGCACTAATAATTGTTACGGCAACAGAAACAATCGCTACAACAGCAATCGCAATTACCCAAAACCAAAACAACGGAACCCAGGCACTTTTACCGAAATCGTGAAACCTTCTGACAGAAATTGTTATATCAGCCAAAAACTTCCATATTCCCAATACGAATGCAATTATTATTGATGCAAAAAAGTAAATAATTAACATCAATTGAGCGGTTGTTGAGAGGTTTTGAATTTGCGGTTTCAAAATATTTGCGGGTAATGAAACAAAAAGGAAAAAAACTAATGAAAACAATATATGAAATAAAAACCAATACAGGTATTCTTTCTTTGATGCTCTGCCTTTGAATGTTATATGGGTTAAATCATACCATATATTTGTCCAAAATTTTTGCATTTTCCACCTAATTTGTTTCGTTCATCGCTGCTTTAAATTTCGCCAAAGCAATAGCAATAGCTTTATTTTGTTTGTCTATATCTTTTTGATTATCGGGGTTACCGTTTCTTGCTTCAAGTTTTTCCTTTTCGGCTTTAGCGACAGTTAAATCAATGTCTTTACCGTTTTCGGCTTCTTCGGTAAGAAGAACGGCATTGTTGTCCGAAACTTGGAAAACACCGCCGACGGTGGCAAAATATTCCGCTTTACCTTCGGTTACGACTTTAGTAACTCCGATTTTTAAAGCACTCATAAACGGGGTATGATCGGGCAAAATGCCGAAATCACCTTCTAAGCCTTTGCAATAAATCTCATCGACATCATTTTCAAAGACTATTTTTTCGTGGGTAATGAGTTTGAAATGTATTTTTTTTGACATTTAAACACCGTTATTCTTTTATTGTTTCTGCTTTTTTCAAAGCATCTTCAATTGTTCCAACCATATAGAAAGCTTGTTCGGGAACGTTATCGTGCTTACCTTCGATGATTTCCTTGAATCCTCTGATAGTGTCTTCCAATTTTACGTATGCACCTTTGAAGCCTGAGAATTTTTCAGCAACGAAGAACGGTTGAGACATGAATTTTTGGATTTTTCTTGCTCTGTTAACTGTTTCTTTATCTTCTTCGGAAAGTTCATCCATACCCAAAATTGCGATGATATCTTGTAATTCTTTATATTTTTGAAGGATTTCAAGAACTTTTCTTGCAACATTGTAGTGTTCTTCGCCGATGATGTGCGGATCAAGAACACGGCTGTTTGATTCAAGCGGATCAACAGCGGGATAAAGTCCCAATGATGCAATTTGTCTTGAAAGAACGGTTGAAGCGTCCAAGTGAGAGAACGTTGTAGCCGGTGCAGGGTCAGTCAAGTCGTCCGCAGGAACGTAAATTGCTTGAATTGAAGTAATTGAACCTTCTTTTGTTGAAGTAATACGTTCTTGAAGTTCGCCGACTTCGTTAGCCAATGTCGGTTGATAACCTACTGCTGAAGGCATACGTCCCAAAAGTGCCGATACTTCGGAACCTGCTTGAACAAAACGGAAAATGTTGTCGATAAACAACAAAACATCTTGTTTTGAATAATCACGGAAATATTCCGCTGCAGTAAGAGCCGAAAGACCGACTCTCATTCTTGCTCCCGGCGGTTCGTTCATTTGACCGTAAATCAAAGCAACTTTGTCGATAACACCTGATTCTTTAAATTCGTTCCAAAGGTCGTTACCTTCTCTTGTTCTTTCACCGACACCGCCAAATACTGATACACCGTTGTGAGCCATTGCGATGTTGTGGATAAGTTCTTGAATAAGAACGGTTTTACCAACACCGGCACCACCGAACAAGCCGACTTTACCACCTTTTTGATAAGGCTGAATAAGGTCGATTGCCTTGATACCCGTTTCAAGAATTTCGATTTCGGTATTTTGTTCCGTCAAAGTCGGAGCGTTTCTGTGGATTGGCAAGTGCATATCCGTTTGAATTTCGCCCGCATTGTCAACTGCATCGCCAAGAACGTTCAAAATTCTGCCCAAAATCGGATTACCGACCGGAATAGAGATAGGATTTTCCGTATTGACAACCTTCATTCCTCTTTTTAAGCCGTCAGTTGAAGACATAGCAACTGAGCGAACCTTGTTTTCTCCCAAATGTTGTTGAACTTCCGCAACAACTTTTTGTCCGTCTGAGTTATACATTTCCAAAGCGTCATAAATCTTCGGAAGGTTGCCGTTTTTAAATTCAACGTCGATAACTGGTCCGATGATTTGAGTTATTAATCCTTCTTTTTCGGTCAATATTTCCATGTTTACACCTTTTCTATCATTGTATATAGAACAATTATAACTTAAAAAAGATTTTTAGGTGCAAAATAAATATTTCTTAAAATCATCGAATCGGCTAATGAAATTCTGTTTTCCTTACCCAATAATGCTTTTATGTACAACGGTAAATTTTACAAAAGTTTGAAAAAACCTTCATTTACTCCATCTCCGATTTTTTTCAAAATCGCATGGGGCTTACTTTATTTTATAATGTTTTTAGCTTTATTGTTTGTTTTTAAAGCTCCGGGCGGGGTTTTTCGGACAAAGGCTTTGCATTTTTTCCTTTTACAATTTTTGCTAAATATGTTATGGTCTCCGATATTTTTCGTTTTTGAAATGCCAAAAGCCGCTCTGTTATTGACTATAATGCTCGTTATTACTGTTGGAGTTACCGTATATTATTTTGCACAAGTCTCTTTAATTGCATTTCTTTTATTACTTCCGTATTGGTTTTGGGTTTGTTTTGTGTGCTTTTTAAATTGGAAAATTGTGGTTCTTAATCCCGATAAACGTTTGTAATCCAAAAAGGTTGACATTATTATCTTTTGCTCGGATAATTGAATATGTCGGCAAAATAAAAAGGAATTCAGATGTTTAACGATTTTTACAGAGGAAAAAAGATTTTTTTAACCGGACATACAGGGTTTGAAGGTTGTTGGCTTACTCTTTGGCTAAAGTCTCTCGGGGCAAATGTTTTGGGTTACGCTCTTGAACCGGATACCGATCCTTCGATGTATGAAGAAGTCCGTCTTTACAGCCATTGTAAAAATGAATTTGGCAATATTATGGATGTGAAGAAATTGGATGATGTTATGAAAAAATTTCGTCCGGAAATTATCATCAATCTTGCTTCTCAACCGGTTGTAAGTATTGCCGAAAAAGCTCCCGCCGTGACTTTCCAAACAAATGTTTTGGGGGCTATGAACGTTTTGGAATCTGCAAAAAAATACGATTGCGTAAAAGCCTACGTTGAAATATCAAGCGGTGCTTGTTATGCGGACAGAACTAACGAAAATTATGAAACCGACACAATCGGCGGTGCAAATATTTATTCTGCCTCAATGGCTTGCAAAGAAATGATGGTCGACACTTACAGAAAATCAGAAGCCGCAGGAAAGTTTCCGATTGCAACGGCAAGAGGCGGAAATGCCATCGGTGGTGGTGATTGGATTAAAGACAGATTGATTCCTGAATTTATTAAAGAAGTTTCTGTCGGAAGCAGAATTAAATTGCGTGATGCTAATTCCGTAAGACCTTTTCAACATATTTTGGATTTGCTTTCTGGATATTTAATGTTAGCAAAAAATTTATATGAAAACGGTGATAAATGTGCGGAAGCTTTTAACTTCGGTGCTAACAGCGATGGCAATTTGTCGGTAAAAGAATTTTTACAAAAATTTATCGACGTTTACGGAAAAGGTGTTATCGTTGAAGACAGTGACAAAAAATTCTTTGAATATGACCGACTTGTTTTGAATAACGACAAAGCTAAAAACATTTTGGGGTGGACACCTACTCTCAGTATAGATAAGGCTATCGATTTTACGGTAGAATGGTATAAAAAATTCTATGCTGACAAAGATGACATGTTTGATGTTACAATGGCACAAATTGCTGAGTTTGAACGTCTTTGCAAATATAATGAAGCCAATATGTAATGCTTGAAGAACTTTTGCAACAAAAAAAATGTTTTAAACTCATATGCGGAGCGGGTAATCAGGATGTTTCTTCCGTTGAAAAATTGGTTGCCGTTTACGCTAAATCGGGTTGTGCTTTTTTCGATTTGAGTGCCGATAATGATGTCATTAATGCCGCAAAGAGGGGACTTGAACGGGGTAATGCCAACGATAAAGTTTATCTCTGCATAAGTGTCGGAACAAAAAATGATGCACATTTTCAAAAGGCTAAAATTGATAAAACAAAGTGTTTAAATTGTTTTAAATGTGTTTCAAGTTGTCCGCAAAAAGCAATTAACACAAGCCTTGACGTCTGTGAAGAAAAATGTATCGGTTGTGGCAGATGCGAACTTTCCTGTCCTTCAAGCTGTATATTTTTCGAAGAAAAGAAAAAAAGTTTGAAACAGTTATTTTATGAATTAAATCTTTCGGATGTCGATTGTATTGAATTGCACGTGGGTGACGAAAAAGATTGTTACGAAATGTGGGATTTGTTACGAAGATGTTTTTCGGGCATGTTAAGCATTTGTATCGGACGAAAAAAATTCAGCGATGAAAAATTTATTAATATTCTTGAAAAACTTTTGAGGGACAGAAAACCTTATTCAACGATAATTCAGGCTGACGGTTCTCCGATGTCAGGCGGGGTTGATGACTATGAAAGTACTTTGCAGGCGGTTTCTGCGGGAAATCTTGTTCAAAAAGCGGGTTTTCAACAATATTTGTTGCTTTCCGGCGGTACTAATTCAAAAACGGCAAAATTGGCAAAAATATGTTTCGTTGATATAAACGGTGTTTCTGTCGGTTCTTATGCAAGAAAAATTGTGGCAGAATATATTGAGAGGGAAGATTTTTGGGATAATCAAGAGGTTTTTGACAAAGCCGTTTGTGTTGCGAAAAAATTCATTTCCGAAATATATGAGTAAAAAATTGCCACAGTTATCAAAAACAGAGTAGTTTATATTTGAAAAAATTGTGCTAAAATGTCATTAAATAAAATAAAAGAGGAAATTATGAAAAAATTTTTAAATACATTTATTGCTTTGACATTATTATTTACGATGGGAACAGCTTCTTATGCAGCGGCTCCGCAGCATCAATATAAGCCGAAATCACCGGTTATTGTTCTTAATGAAAAGGTTGAATATATAACCTTGCAAACACCGACGGCAATTGTTCTTAATCCGTATAATTATATGAATAAATATGTTCAATTTCCTGCAAAATTTAATAAATTTTCTACGTTAGGACTTGATTATAAACCGGCTATGAGAGAATCTCAGGTTTATATAGGAATGCTTATCGAACGTGATGATGTGGCTGATCCTTCGGTTGTAATTCCGCTTTCTGAAATGAAAATTTTTATGAAACGTTCTTATGCTGAAAAATTTACCGATTTGAATGCCCGAGACAGAATTTTTATTAAGGGAAAGGTTTTCTCTACAGCTCTTGGCGATCCTTGGCTTGATATAATTGAGTTAAAAGTTTTGCCGAAAACAAACGGAAAAACGAAATAATTATCATAAGGTAAAAAACAGAATATGGCTTTGAAAAAATATCTTACGGTTCATGGACACTTTTATCAACCGCCGAGAGAAAATCCTTGGCTTGAACAAGTTGAATTGCAAGAAAGTGCTGCTCCTTTTCACGATTGGAACGCAAGAGTTTCCGCGGAATGTTATGCTCCGAATTCAATTTCAAAAATTGTCGGCGGCGGAAATAAAGTTTTGGATATCGTGAATAATTATGCCCATATGAGTTTTAATATGGGACCGACTTTATTGAGTTGGCTTGAAACCCATGATAAATATACTTATGAACGAGTAATTCAAGCGGATATCGACAGTATAGGCGAGTTTAGCGGGCATGGAAATGCATTGGCACAGGTATATAACCACATGATAATGCCGCTTGCAAACGAAAAAGATAAGTATACCCAAACGATTTGGGGTATTAAAGATTTTCAAAAACGTTACGGTCGTATGCCTGAAGGTATATGGCTCGCAGAAACTGCCTGCGATGACGAGACTTTGGGAGTTCTTGCCGATTGCGGTATAAAATTTACTGTTTTGTCTCCTTATCAGGCAGAAAAAGTTAAAGCCTTTAGTGATGAAGAATTTACTGATGTTTCTCACGGCGAAATCGACACAACCAAGGCTTATCGATATAACATAAAATGTCGTGAAGGTAAATCGATAGATTTATTCTTCTATAATGCTCAAATATCGCAAGCTGTTGCTTTTGAAGAACTTTTGAAAGATGGCGGCAGATTTGTTGAAAAATTAAAAACAGGAATTTCGCCTGCTCAAGATTTTTCGAGATTGACAAATATTGCAACAGATGGTGAAAGTTACGGTCACCATACGAAATTTGGAGATATGGCTCTTGCATACGTTTTGCGGATTAAAGCGGGCGATGAAGGCTTTACCGTTACAAATTACGGCGAATATTTGGAAAAACATCCTCCCGTTGATGAAGTGGTTATAAAACCCGTTTCGTCTTGGAGTTGCTGCCATGGAGTCGGTCGCTGGAAAGAAGATTGCGGTTGCTCGACAGGCGGAATGCAAGGTTGGAACCAAAAATGGCGTAAACCTTTACGTAATGCCCTTGATGTGCTTCGGGATAAACTTATTGCCATAACAGAATTTGAGGGTAAAAAATATTTCAAAGATGTTTGGGCGGCAAGAAATAACTACATCGATGTCGTGCTTGACAGAAATAATATTGAAAAATTTTTAAAAGAAAATAGCTTGAATGAACTTTCCGAAAAAGAAAATATTAAAGCTCTTAAACTTATGGAAATTCAACGTCAGGCTATGTTGATGTACACAAGTTGCGGTTGGTTCTTCAACGAAATTTCAGGAATTGAAACTGTTCAAATTATGAAATATGCGGCAAGAGCTATGCAGCTTGCTAAGGATTTTTCCGATGAGGATTTGGAATCTCAATTTGTCGAAATTCTTAAAGATGCAAAAAGTAATATCCCCGGTTACGGCAACGGTAAGGATATTTGGAATAATTATGTTAAACCTTCGGTGATTGATTTTAGACAAATCGCAAGCGTTTGGGCAATTACTTCTCTCTATCGCGATTATTCTAAAAAAACTGATTTGTATTGCTTTAAAATAAAAAAACATCATTATAAAAAAATATCAAAAGGCTATACAAACTTGGTTACCGGACATATCGAGATTAAATCAAACATTACTTTGGAAAAAGTTAATGTGATGTTTGCTCTTTTGCAGTATTCAGGCGGTGATTTCCATTGTGCCGTGAAAAAATACGACGGTGAAGAAAATTATATGAATATCGTTAAAAACCTTATTCATGCTTATCAACTTTATCCGCCGACTGAAACAATCCGACTCCTCGATTCATTCTTTGGTAAAAAATACTTTACTCTTAAAGATACATTCATTGAGGAACGAAGAGAAATTCTCAAAGCCTTGTTGAAAAGTGAAACGTCTAAATTTCAGGCTATATACAAAGATGTTTATGAAGAAGGTAAGGGCTCTGTTTTGCACCTCAAAAACCTCGGTCTCGATGTTCCCATAGAGTTTAAACTTGCTGCAAAATATACGCTTTCTCACCAATTTAATTCTATTTTCCAAAATGAAAATTGTTTTGATGATGAATCACTCATTCAATCAGCTTCAGATATCATCAAAGATGCTGAAGAACTTGACGTGAAATTACATAAAGAAGAAACAAATAAGCTGTTTTCGGAAATAATTACAACTCGGGTCAATGAGTTTGTTTCAACTTTGGATACTGAAAAATTGGATAAAGCTCTTGAAGTGTTTGACTATATTAATACCTTTGAACTTTCTCCGGATATTTCTGTAGCTCAAACTATCTATTTTTCGGAAATATATTCAAAATTTACTCAACTTATGTCCCGCGTAATTTTGTCCTCTCGAGATATAAAATCTAATCAACATAAAATGCTCAGAATTTTACAACTTGGTGATAAATTGAATATCGATACTGACTTCTATAAAAATACTATTATTAAAGCAGTTAGTAAAATGTCGGTATAAAATCAATAATTGCAATTAAAAACACTATTAGTATTAAAGGTACTTTTTGTCTGTGCTACTAATAGTGTTTTGTTGCTTTTTCTAAAAACACAAATAGTGTTATTCTGAAATGTTTTCTTTTGCGATTGTTTCAATTGCTGATTTCATCATTTTTACGTATGACGGAATTGTTGTTATATCGCCTGTTTCAGTTACGGAATGGGCATTTTTTATTGTGCAGCCGGTACTGATTATATAGAGGTTTGGATTTTTTTCAAGTAAAACAGACGGTTCAAGACCTATGTGTTCTGCAGTGCAAGTTGCATTTTTGCCCGAAACCTTTTGGTATGATTGTTGGAAAATGTTGACGAGGGGGTTATTTTCGATAGGTTTCCAAGCACCGTATTCTACGAGTAGGTTTTCCTTGAAATTGAAAGTTTTTGCGGTTTTATTTTGTTTGTTTCGCAATTCTTCTTTGTAAGAATTTTCGTTAAATCTCATCATTAATGTGCAAACGACTTCATTTTCGGTAGTTTTTATCAATCCGAGATTTGATGAAGTATCGACGAGTTTCGGGTACATTTTCATATATTTATATTTTCCGTTGTAGAATTCAGAAAGGAAGAGGATTACGTCATTTTTTGTGTCATCCGAAAAAACTTTTGAAGGTAAATCAGTTTTTTCTGCAGAAACAGAAAGAGAATTATCTTCTTTTGCGAGGTCATTTTTGCCTGTTTCAGCGTTGTATTTGTGCAAAATTTCCTGAGCTTTTTTTACTCTTGATAAGAAAATAGCTTCTTTGTCTTTCTTTATGACAATTGTAGCTTTAGCTTCCCGAGGGATTACGTTATGGTTTTCGCCACCGTTTATTTCTGACAGTTCAAAGTTCAAATCTTCTCCGGGTTGAGCATTTGGTGCCAAATCGCAATCAATTATTAAAAGAGCATATGCAAGGTATTTGATGGCATTTGCACGGTTTTTGTTAATGTCATAACCCGAATGACCGCCGGTTAAGTTTGAAATTTTTATTTCGTATGCCGTATCATTTTTCGGAGAAACATATTCATTTTTATGAATATATTGGACTCTTCGTCCGCCGGCACTTCCGGTCACTATTCTTCCAATATAAAATCCGTCGAGGTTGATTAAATATTTAGCACCTTCGAGATATTTTGAATCAAGCTTTTTTGCTCCGACGAGACCGACTTCTTCGGATGATGTTAAGAGAAATCTGATTTTTCCGTGGGCAAATTTTTGTGTTCTGAAAAGCCATAAAAGTCCTGCGTTATTAAACCCGCAATCTGCACCCAATGAAGAGCGACCGTCTGTTTTAAGAAGATTTTTATCAACAATAATTTTTATTGAATCTTTTGTCGGATTGAAATCGTCCGTATGGGCACAAACCATGTCGGTATGTCCTTGAATTATTGTCAATGGTGCATTTTCACAACCTTTTGTAGCCGGGAAATCGGCTATTATGTTGTTTGCTTCATCCGTTTGAACGGTTGCACCCATTGATTTAAGTTCTTTAACCAAAAATTTTGTTATTTCACCTTCGTTAAACGTACAATGAGGAATGATTGAAAACCCTTTAAATTCATTGATTACACCATTTGTTACCGCTTTATCCGACGGTAAAGCAAACACGGAATTTGAGATAACGAGTGATAAAATTACCGTAAAACAAATATTTAAAAACTTTTTCACAACAAACTCCTTTTTTTTGATTTTACAATAGAGCGGTGAATATTGACAAGGATTTGTTTTGATTTTTTTACAGGCAATTTTTGTTGGAGTTTGGGTTTAAAAAAACAAAAAGGGGAATTTTATGACAGATGCAAAAGAGGCTTTACAAAGACTAACAGACGGAAATGCACGTTTTGTGAATGGGAAATCGACCCATCCGAACAGATGCGATGAAACAAAAAACAGTCTTTTAAACGGGCAAAAACCTTTTGCTGTCATTCTTTCTTGTTCCGACTCAAGAGTTCCTGTCGAAATTGTTTTTGATGTGGGTTTAGGCGATGTTTTCGTCATAAGAACGGCAGGACATGTTCTTTCTGATGAGGTTATGGGAAGTATTGAGTATGCGGTTCGTCATTTGGGAGTTAATCTCGTGATGATTATGGGGCATGAAAATTGCGGTGCGATAAAATCTGCAGTTAAGTCTTATAAAGAAAAATCATTTGAAAAACTTTCTCCTTATATGCAATCCATTATGAAACATATTTATCCCGCAATCGACAAAATCGTTTGTCCGTGTTGCGAAACACCGCTTGAGGATTTATCCGTGAAAGCTAATATTTTGTACCAAGTTGAAGATTTATTGAAAAAAGATAATTTTATTGCGGAAAAAGTTAAAGAAGGTCAGATTAAAGTTGTCGGTGCAAAATATGAATTGAAAACCGGTAAAATAGAAATTATGACAGAAAAAGGCTGATTTTTATAATCAGAAAAATTCTTATTTCGTAAAACTGACAATCCGATTGAGTAATGTGAAAAATATTTCTCCGATTTTTAATCTAAAGGTAAGAAGAAAGGAGAAATTTATGTTTTTTAATGTATTAAAAGCAAAGGATATTGTCGATTTTAAAGATTCAAAATTTGAAAAAGAAACTCTTTTGGTCAATGAAGAAAGCAGTTTGAATATTATAGCTCTCAAAAAAGATGAAGTTATTGATACTCATACTTCAGCCAGAGATGCCGCGGTTTATGTTATTGACGGCGAAATTGAAATACATTTTGATGCTGAAAAATTCAAAATTGATAAAGGCGAAATGTTAATGTTCAAAAAAGATAAGGAACATAAAGTTTTAGCTAAAAAAGACAGCAAATTTTTTGTCATTAAAATATAGCAAAAAGCCCCGATTGCGGGGCTTTTTATTATTGATTTTGTTCTGCAAGTTTTTTATCTCTGTCAAATCTGAATTGATCGGCATAAGAATAATAAAATAGTCCCAAATCGAGTTCTTTTGTTCGTTTTTCGACATATGCGATTAAGTTTGCAATATGTTCGGGAACATCTTGTTTTCTCGGAAGGTACCATTTTCCTTCAATATCAATGCAGACTTGTTTTAATCCGATTTCACAAGATTGAGTTAACCAATTTTCAATTTCTTTTTCGGAATCGTTAACTCCCGGGATAATGATATATTTTGAACGCACAAGGGTTTTATTGTCGGTTTGGACGGAAGCGTAGAGTTTTAAAGTCTCCATAACCTTGTCGTAAGCATCGATTTGTTTTATTTTCTTGTAAGTTTCTCTGTCGGAACAATCAACCGAAACGGTTACGTCAAGGCGTCCCGTCGGAATACCTTTCAATATCGACTGAACAGGTTTTATACCTGATGTATTTGTAACAATGCTTCTTACATTATTTTCGAGAAATAATTCCGTAATATCGTCAAATTCATCCAAACAAGCCGGTTCTCCGCCGCCGTATGCCAAATAACCGTTAAAACGAAGCAATTTTCTTTCGAGCATTTCCTGTAAAATCGGCATCATTTTGTATTCTTTTAATGTGTTGAAATAATGCTTGTTTTCTTCCGTATAGCAGTAACTGCAGTTACAATTGCATCTTGTCCAATGGGAGATATAAAAATTAGAGAAATATTCTTCGGTGTCCCAATAATCTTCTTTGAGGTTAAAACAATTTTCACAATGGGGATCGATTATGCCCTGTCTGCTTTTTTCACGAATTTCCCGCATTTGGTCACAAAGAGCATCCCAATCTATTTTTTGACCGTGATAATCGCGTTGAAGCCAAAAAGGTTTGCCCAATTTACCCGTCAAAAAACAACAAACTTGGATACTGTCATAATAAAAATATATCCCGTGTTCCAAAAGGTGACAACTTTTGTATTTCTCCATTTTTACCCCATTTCAGGATTAAAGTAACTTTTGATTTTCTTTATTTACATTGTATAATAAAAAAGTAACTATGCAAAGAGGGGCAAAGGATATGGCAAAATTACCTTTTTTCTATGATATAACTTTAAGAGACGGCAATCAATCTTTGAAACGTCCTTGGAATATTGATGAAAAAGAGGAAGTTTTTAAATTATTGATGGATTTGAAAATTCCGGCAGTAGAAGCAGGTTTTCCCGCATCTTCCGAAATGGATTTTGAAACTTGTAAAAGACTTGCGGAAATTGCTCCTTCTAATGTTACAATCAGCGGACTTGCAAGAGCTGTCGAAAACGACATCATAAGAGCCGTTGAAGCAATCAGTCCCGCTAAAAAACCTCGTTTGCATACTTTTATTGCGATGAGTCCGTTTAATATGAAATACGTTTTGAATAAATGTCCCGAAGAAGTTCAAAAAACAGCAATCGAAGCGGTAAAATTTGCAAAATCAAAATTAGGTAAAAATGCCGATATCGAATTTTCAGCGGAACACTTTGGTGATTGTGCGGAAAATATTGATTTCGTTATTGAAACATTTAAAAAAGTTGTAAAAGCAGGTGCAACAACAATTAATTTGCCTAATACCGTTGAACGTTCAAGAGTTAAAAATTTTACGGATTTGGTTGAAAAAGTTTATAACGCACTTCCGAAAGATATAAATATTTCGGTTCACTGTCACAATGACCTTGGAATGGCTACTGCCGCAACTGTTGAGAGCTATTTCAAAGGCGCTGTTCAATTGGAAACGGCACTGAACGGATTGGGCGAAAGAGCAGGAAATACAAACTTCTACGAAGTTGCAGTCGCTTTGCATAATTCAGGAGTTGATGTTCCCGTTGATTTGTCAAAAATTTATGAAACAGCTTTGATTATTGAAGAAATGTCAAAGGTTAAAATTTATGAAAAAGCTCCTTTAATCGGACCTGAAGCACTCGCTCACAGAAGCGGTATTCACCAAGACGGTGCGGTTAAGACAAAAGATATGGAAAAAGGTGCATACAGACCTATTCACCCGTCACTTATCGGAAGAAAAGATGACGAAAAATTGGGTATCACAAGCCAATCAGGCAAAACAGCACTCTACGAAATCATCAGCCGTGCCGGTTATCCGATTACAATTCAAGAGGCGGAAAGAATTTCCCCGACAATTAAAGAAGCAGCTGAAAAAGTCGGAGAATTGCCTACTCGCAACCTCATAGACATTTATTTAAAAGAAGTTTTTGACGTGAAAGGTCCTTTCCACATTTTAAAATTGGATAAGGTAAATGAAAATGATTACAAATTGACGTTTACACACAATGAAGACAGATTTGAAGTCGAAGGAAAAGGAAACGGGCCGCTTGATGCTTGTCTCAATGCATTGAAACAAACAGGTTTTGAACAAAAACTCGTTCATTATGAACAAAAAGCGATGGACGAAGAACTTTTGGGTTCAGGTGCTACTGCGATGACCGTTATTAAATTTGAAGCTCCGAACGGCAAAATTATTATCGCAAGAGGACAAGATGAAAGTACCGCAAATGCAAACGTTAAGGCAATCTTTAACGGCTTGAATATAATTGCAAAAATGCAATAATGTAAATAAGAAGAGTTAAAAATGATTGAAATTTTAAAAACTTTATTTGCGATTTTTTCTGCACTTTTTTTCACGATAGATATTTTGGGAAATTTGCCGATATTTATATCTTTGACGGCAAATTATTCTCCGAGATATCAAAGAAAAATGGCATTTAAAGGTCCTGTCATTTCATTTTTTATTCTTACGGCATTTGCTTTATTAGGAAATGTAATCCTTGAATGGTTTGGACTTTCGCTTCCGGCATTCAAGTTTGCAGGTGGTATTTTGTTGTTATTTCTTTCTATTGATATGGTTATGGCAAATCCCGAACCGCAAATGAAATCCGAAAGTGGTGCAGCTAAAAAAGAAACCGACAGAAGACAAGATATTTCCGTATTTCCTCTCGCAATTCCGCTTTTGTCCGGTCCCGCTTCGATGACGCTTTTGGTTTTGATGATGAAAGAATACCAAACGCAGCCGATTAACCAAATTATCGTAATTGTTGCACTGTTCTTAAATATGCTTCTTTGCTGGGTCGCATTCCGATATGCAACTTATATCGCAAAATTTTTGGGACGCTCAGGTATCAATGTTCTTACCCGTATTTTCGGTGTATTGTTGACCGCTCTTGCTTGCCAATTCTTTATTGACGGCATTATAGAAGCATTCCATATCAAATTCTAAAAAGTCGTATTCGTAAAAGGATTTGAGGAATCGTTATGAGTTTTTTCTTCTAATTTCTTCTCGATTTTGTCCGCTATATTTTCAAACCAATTTTTGTTTGAAGCTTTTTCTTTCTTTTCTTCTTCTCCAAACTTTGCGTTGAAATCATCATCTGAATTTAAGTCAAGGATATCGGGTTCATCTTCAGCAAGAAGTTTTTTTTCTTCTTCTTCTTCCTGTTTTCTCTTTTTTCCTTGTTGCATGTAGCCTAAATTGCCTCCGCCTCCGTTATTTTTTACGGTTTGCGGATTTTGAATGTAAGGTTGCCTGATTGGCGACGTTTCAAATGACATTTTAAACCACTTCTTTCCTTGACTAATTCAGTCTAACTCATATATCGACATCAATTCATCATTTATTTAACGGATTATTACGAGATATTAAGTTTTGTAAAGTCGTTATCCCGTTGTATTTTTTCAAAATTGAATTGAAATAGAAATCGAAATCATTATAATAGAAGATGAACAATTATGAGCGAAGGTATAAATTTCAATCCGAACAATGCTCGGTTTGTAAATACAAATATGAATACGGCAAAAGCGGTTGCGGCAGAAGTGGTTTCGACTGTCGTACAACAGGCTGTTGTTCAAAATACTCAACAATTTGTTAATCAGTCGGCAAAATCTCTTTATCAATTTTTTGCAAATTTGCAAGCTTCTCAACAACTTCAGGCGAACGAAATGAGTTTGGTTTTGAAGGATTTATTAAATATGCAAAAGGATATGGAGTCTTTTTTGACGACAATGGCGGACAATCGTGCATTGGCTCAATTGGCAAAACCTGATGTTGCACAACTTTTGATGAATTCTCAAATGGATTTAGGTAAACTGATGGCATTTATGCAGCAGAATGGGAAAGATGCACTTGGTAAGCTTTTTAATATGACTGCAAAATTTGCACCGACGGGAAATATGACAACCGGCTCTCAAATGGGTGAACTGATAGCTATTTTGAATGCTTGTACACCGAAGGCGGATACTCAACAAGTTCAAGTTTTAAAAAATATGATGTTATTATATTTGCCGTGGTTACCTTTGGGTGAACAGAATTTTTCTATCGAAATCGGTACAAAATCCGAAAACGGTGAAGAAGGGATCGCAGGCGAAGATACAATAACTATACTCATTCAAACAGTAAATTTTGGAAATGTTCAGGTATTGATTTTCAAAAATGATTCCACAATAAATTTCAATATTACGGCAGGAGATATTTTCCCGAAAGAAAAAGTTATGGAGCTTTTGAAGGCGGAAGCTAAGGATTATAATGTGCAAACCGAGATGTCTTTTGAGAAAAAAGAAGTTTTGGGTAAGGTTAAAAAACCGGAAAATGCTCAAACTCAAGTTTCCGTAAATACAAGTCAGCACGTAAATCCGTTTTTAATTTTGATGGCTCAAACCGCGGTAAGGATTATTATTGATATTGATAAAAATGCTTCGCTTATTGAAAATCGTAAGGCAAAATTGGAATAAGACTGTGATATAATCGCCTTATAGGAGAAATATCATGGCTACTGTCAAAACAAAATGGGTTTGTCAAAATTGCGGTTACGAAACTCCAAAATATATGGGAAAATGCCCTGAATGTGGTTCTTGGGCAAGTTTTGTCGAAGAAACCGCTTCTTCATCATCAGAAAAAGTTAAACAAAGTTCAATTGTTGATGTTGGTGAAGTTTCCAAAATTAACGAAATTACAATTGACGAAAAAGTCAGATTAACAACGGGGTTTGAGGAATTTGACAGAGTTTTGGGCGGCGGAGCGGTTGCAGGTTCAACTATTCTGCTTGCAGGCGATCCCGGAATAGGAAAATCCACTCTCGTTTTGCAAACTGCAAGGGCAATTTCTGATGCAAACAAAAAAGTTCTCTATGTTTGTGCGGAAGAATCTGCAAATCAGGTTAAACTCCGTGCAGAACGATTGAATGTGAATTCCGAAAATATTTATGTTTATGCACAAACAGATGTTTCAAACGTAAAAAAACAAATCAATGAACTAAAACCCGACTTCTTGATTATTGACAGTATTCAAGCCGTTTTTGATTCAAATATTACAAGCGGTGCGGGAAGTGTTTCTCAAATTAGAGAATGCACAAATATTTTTACGGATATCGCTAAAAGCAAAAATATTACAACCATTATTATCGGGCATGTTACGAAAGACGGAAATATTGCCGGTCCGAGAGTTTTGGAACATATGGTTGATGTTGTTCTCCATTTTGAGGGGGATAAATATAAATCATACCGAATTTTGAGAGGGATAAAAAACCGTTTCGGAAGTACGAATGAAATCGGTATTTTTAATATGGTTGAAACAGGTTTGAAAGAAATTTCAAACCCTAATGAAATATTTTTAAGTGAAAGAAGTGGTGCTTTAATTTCGGGGAGTACCGTGATTATGGCATTTGAAGGCAGTCGCGTTATTACGGCTGAGATACAGGCTCTTGTCGGTTCGACAGCTTATCCTGCTCCGCGTAGGGTTTCAAACGGAATTGACTATAACCGATTATTGCAAATCCTTGCCGTTATTGAAAAACGTATCGGTTTGAAATTTAACACATCCGATGTTTATGTGAATATTACCGGAGGAATGGAAATTGATGAGCCGGCTGCTGATTTGGGGGTTGCAATTGCTATTATTACCTGTGCAAGAGATGTCGTTGTAAGTCCGGATACCGTCTTTATCGGAGAAATAGGACTTTCCGGTGAAATCAGAAAAGTGAATAACATTGAAAAACGAATTGCCGAGGCTCAAAAATTAGGCTTTAAAAAAGTTGTTATTCCCAAAAATAATCTCGTTTCAAACGATAAATTTACCATAAAAATTATTGAAGCGGAAAAAATTACGGATGCTTTAACAAGTTGCGTTTCCAAAAATTAGTTTAAAAAAGGCAGAACCGAAATTCTGCCTTTAATTTTATACTTTATTTTAATTTTTTATCAAGATCTTCCATACTGATAATTTCAACTGTTTTGTGAACATTTTCAAGATACTCTTTGTATGTAATTCCGTCATCTTTCGGGATGTTGTAATTAAAATCAGCCAATTTGTGAATTACACCCAATCCTCTTTCTTTATTAACAAGGAAGATTTCGAGGTTCGGATTATGCATTTTTGCAACTTTGTAGAAAGATTTCCAAACATCTCCAACCCAAATTCCGTTTGTATTTCTCGGGACGGATTGTTGTGCTTCCGTTCTTGGCAAAACGTCACGAACAACGACGTAACCGCCTACATTAACCGCTTGAAGGGCATTTTGAATATCTTTGTCGCATTGAGATTCTTCGTGCAAACCGTCAATGAAGAAAATATCAAATTTGTCTTTGTTTTGTGCAAAAAATTCATCACTGGTCATTCTGTGTGTGCAATACGGCAACCAGTGTTTAAAACTTTCATCATCCGAAAAATCAAATCCGTTTACCAAATATGGGTCAACAGAATATTTTTCTTCGGCAATAATGTTTGTATAGTTTGCATATGGGTTGTTTAAACCGATTTCAACGTAAGAATGTAAGTTCTTTTCGGCAATAATTTTGTTCAAAAGTTCAGTACGGGCGATTTTGTAAAGACCTTCCGCCGATTGAACTTGCTTTTTCTCAAAAACCAACCAACCGCTATACAAAAGGCATATGCCAAGTATAACTAAAATTAAAACAGATGCAACTTTTTTCAACATAATAACACTCTCCTTTAGATTATTATAATACCATATTTAAACAAAATATGAAACAAATGTAACATTCAAAATCTAAAAATCTTAATATCACCTTTACATAAAAATAAAAACAGGATTATTTCAGTATAAAAAAATTTTATAGTGGGGTGTAAGAGGGGATTTTTTATGAAAAAAATATTTTGTGTTTTGTTTATTTTATTTTTTGTAACTCTTGAAGGTAATTGTGCTGTGACGGGCGGGGTCGAAAAAAGCGAACAGTTGAAAAACTTTAGTCAAATTATTGATTCAAAGACAGGAAAAGGTATTCCTCAGGCAAAAGTTTCCGCTCCCGCTTTGAAATTTGTCACAATTACCGATAATGACGGTCGATTTGAACTTAATGCCAAAATTAAAGCTCCTACAATTTTATCGGTCCAAAAAGACGGATACAAACCGTTTTCTCTCACAATCAATGAAACAGGTAAAACACCTTTGATTATCGGCATTGAAAAAACTGAAATCGGCAACATTTCTATCGAAACGGATATGATTCATTTGGGTGACAATAATTATAGTATTAATTCGGCAAATGCCGAAGATTTTACCTCAAAAGCAATAGGTGCATTCTATTCTAAAGATTTCTTCATTCCGTCCGCTCTCGGAAAAGATGCTATTCTTACTATCGGTTCAATTATCGGGATAGATACTCTTGCTGCTAAAAATGCAGGTCAATCCCGCGTCAGAACAAGTTTTGCATCCGCTCCGGAAGTATATTGCAACGGTAATAAAATTTGCGAAATCCACTTGAATGGCGATAATCAAAAAATTAAAATTCCTCAAAATTTAATCAAACCAAACCAGAAAAATTCTATTACCATCAAAGCAGGTAAAAATCTTTTTCAAACTGCTTACATCGATTATGATGATATAGAATTTACAAATATTTCAGTTGATATTCAATAAAAAAACTCCCCTCATAAAGGGGAGTTTTGAATTTTTTATTATGACATAAGTCTTTTCAACATAACTGCAACACCTAATTGTTTGTCAATATAGTTTGCATCGTAAACACCATCTGCTACATATTTACCGCCTGAGTAGTTTGTTGTTCCTGCCCATACGTAAGGTGATTGAACACCTTTGTTTCTGTAACCTAAGCCGTTGTATCTTTCTGCAACGTCATAGTATGTGTTAACATCGTCTTTATCAAGTTTGCTTTGGTCAATGTATCTTGTCATTGCATCGCAAGCTGCATCTTCCCAGTTGCTGTAGTTGATACCTGCCGGAACATGTGTTGTCGGTTGTCCGAGCGGATCACCGTTGTGGAGGTATGTATCGAAGTTTCCTGAGCTTTCTCTCCAGTGAATTGCTGCAACCAATTCTGCCGGAACACCTGTTTTTTCTGCTACTGCTTCATATCTGTCTTTATTCTTTTCGTAGTTAGCTTCAAATTTTTCAAGTGCTGATTTTTGTTCAGGAGTTAAGTTTTCACCGAAGTCAAAATCAAATTTGTTTACACTGTTTTCTTTTTCTGTCTTTTTGTTTTTAGCTTCCGTGATTTTTGTTTCAACTTCCGAAACAGATGTTCTTGCTTTATCAAGAGCTGCTGTTGCTGTTGTTAATTCGGTTTTCTTAACTGTATCAACGTTTGCTTTTGCTTCGTTGTATGCAGCCATCGCTTCTTTTGTTTCAGTTGAGCATTTTTCTTGAATTTGCTTTTGAATTTCTTGTTTTGCTTTTTCTAATTCTGTTTTTTCAGTTTCGAGTTGAGTTTTTTCTTCCTTTAATTTTGTTAATGCTGTTTTTTGATCTTCAAGTTTTTGCTTAGCTTCTTCAATTTCAGCTTTTTTGTCTGAAATTTGTGATTCTATGCTCTTTTTCTTTTCTGAAATTTGAGCATCTTTGTCTTTATCTTCATCTTTGCCTGTGGGTGAAGGTAATGATGACAATGAGCTTTCAAGTGAAGTTAAGTTACTGTTCAATGAAGAAACGGTGTTTTCTTGAGTGTTGATTTCTGATTCTTTGTTATTGATATCAACTTCTTTTTCAGAAAGTTTTTTGTCATTTGTTTCGATTGATTTTGTATTTTGTGTTTGTTTGTCCTTCAATTCTTGAGGAACGTTTTTGTCACTGTCTAAAGCTTTTTCGTATTTTTCTTTTGCTTCATCTGCTTTATCTTGTGCATCTTTAACTTTTTCGTTCTTGCCGCTGTGAATATCGTTAACTGCATCTTGTGCATCTTGCAAATCAGCTTGTCTTGATTGTTTTTCTGTTTCCAATTCTTCAAGAGTCATGTTATCGATTGTTTTCGGCTGTTGAGCTTGTTGAGTGCTTGCAGCGTTGCTGTTGCCTGAAACATTTCTGCTTCCGCCGTAGTTACCGTTAGAAGCTTGTGTTTGTTGAGCTTGTTGTGCTTGTTGAGTTTCTTGAGCTTTTTCTGCTTCCTTTTCACCTTCAAGTTCTTGAAGAGCATCTTCGTTTGCATCTGCTGCCGCTTGCAAAGCTTCATCCATTGATTTTTCCGCGATTGATTCCAAATCAATTCCTAATTCTTCAATAACCGCATCAATATCAGCCATTGTTAAACTTGAAGCATCGCCATCTTTGCCTGCTACTGTTGAGATGTATTCTTTAAGTTCATCGTCTGTAACTTCTCCGTCGCTATCGAGGTCTGCTGCTTCTTTTACTTCATCCAAATCGATGAATGATTTCAAAATGTTGTTTAAACCTTTTTGGTTTCTGTCTGTAACACCTTCGTTTAATTCTGTGTCTGTTGCATCGCTCAACAATTTTGAATAGTCGAGGGATTGTAATTCTTGAGTGTTTGCACTTGAAAAGATTGATACATTTGTTACAGCTTCTGTATCATAACCGCTTTGAATTCCTGCTGAATCTTTGATTGATAATGCGGAAAGTCTTTTTAAATAATAATTGCTGAAATCCATGATATACAACCTTTTTCTTACTCTTACACATGTATTATCGACCATTTGAAGTAAAACTTTAATACATGATTAAGAAATGTTACGAAAATACAAAAGTGTAAAAAAAATTCCTCATTTAGAGGAATTTTTAATGGTTGATTGTAAAAATTAAGCTTTAATTCTGTTATAAATATTTTTAACTTTATTAGCCCAATCACCGCCTACGCAATATTTAGCTCCGATAGCGTCAACGTGGTCGATATCAACTGATGTAACGCCGTCATATTTTGTATAGCCTGAAAGGTTTTTAGCCATAGCTTCGATACCTTCATCGATTGAGTTATATTTTGCGAATGTACGTCCGTCGCTTGTTGTATAACTGCCTGCTGAGCCTGAACCGGTTGTACCTCCGGGGTTGTTGCAGTTGTTGCATATATAGCTTGTGCCGTATCCTGTTTCAAGGCACATAATTGATGCTAAGAATTCAGGTTCCAAACCGTATTTTTCAGCAATTTCAGCAACTTTATCTTCTTTTCCTTCCAAAGCTCCGCCTTTTTTGAACAAATCATCGGGAAGGTTTGAAGTTGTGACTTTGTTTTCGTTCAAAACAGAATCACGTTGTTCTTGTTGTTTTACGTCTTGTAATTTTGTTTCAAGAGTTTGAATTTCTTCTCTCAAACCTGCAACTTTTGTTTCTTTATCGCTTCTGATTTTAGCGATATTTTCGTCATAGCTTGCGATTTGAGTTTTTATTGCTTCAACTGCTTGTGAGGAAGCCACTCCTTTTGCGAAATCTTTTGAGTTATTCAAAGTTTCGTTTAAGAGTTGTTGTTTTTGTTCTTCAATTTCTGTTTTTTGAGTTTGAAGTTCTTTTTTCTTTGTTTCTGCTGTTTCTATTTCTTTTTTAAGGTCTTCGTTTTCCTTTTCTTTAGTTTTCTTTTCTTCTTCTAATTTTGAGTTTTTAGCTTCCATATCAGCTTTTTTGGTTTGATATGAGTCGCTTTTTGAATCAAGAGAAGAAATAGCTGATTTATTTGATTCAATTTGTGAACTTAATGAAGAAATGTAGTTTTCGTTTGATGAAACGGTTGCATTTTTAGACGTAATTTTTTCATCTTGTTCTTTAATTGCAGATTCTTTTTCCGTAATTTGTTTTTCTAATGTTTGTTCTTTTTCTTGGTATGCTTTGTATTCATCATCAGAAACGCCATTTTGTTTCATGGCTTTTTCTTTTGCATCTTCTTGTTCTTTGATTTGTTTTTCAGCATCAGCTTCAACTTGTTCTATTTCTGAATTTTTGTCAGAAATTTCTTGTTCAATTTCTTGAATTGTTTCAGCTGTTGATTTTTTGTTGTCGACCGTTTTTTGAGAAGCTGATGAAACACCGTTATTAGAATAATTTCCGCCTCCTACGGAACCCGTACTACCTGTGTTCGCTGCTGCTTGAGCTTGTTGAGCTGCTTGTGCTTCTTCTTCTTTTTTTGCTTCTTGAGCTTCTTCTTGTTCTTCAAGTTTTTCTTGTTTTAATTCATCGATTGAGTTTTGAATATCATCCAAAGCTTCATTCATTGCTGATTCTGCGATACTGTCGAGGTCAATGCCTAAATTTTCGATTACGGCATTCAAATCATCCATTGTAAGTGAGGTTGCATCTCCGTCAGCACCCATCATTGATTCGATAAATTCTTTTAATTCCGCTGCATCTACGGTGTCATCGCCGTTTGTGTTTGCGGCTGCTTGAACTTCATCTAAACTGATAAAACTTTTTAATATACCGTTTAAACTTCTTTGTGTTTGGTCTGTAACACCTTCGTTCAAAGAAGAAATATCGGTAGCATTTAATAATTTTTCATAGTCAATATTTTGTAAGTCTTGTGCATTTGCACTGTCAAAGATAGAAACATCAGATACCGTTGATGAATCAAAATCGCTTTTTGTTCCTGCAACATTTTGCATTGACAATGCTGTTAATCTTTTTAATAAATAATCATTAAAATCCATCATGATAATTCACCTTTACACTTACATGTTTTTTATCGGCACTTTTTTTTTTAACTTTAATTTTATTTGTGAATTTGTTAAATATTGTGAAAGCATGTATAATAAAGCACGAAAGGTTTTTAATATGGATACAAAAGGAATTATATTTGATTTTAACGGAACGCTGTTTTGGGATTCTCAAAAACATTACGATGCTTGGGTTGAGACGTCACGAAAATTGAGAGGAACTCCGTTTAACGATTATGAAATGGTTCACCACATGTTCGGAAGAAGAAATGCCGAAATTATTGAATACGCACTCGGTTACAAACCGTCTGATGAAGAAATCAGAAAAATTGCAGAAGAAAAAGAATTGATTTATCTTGACATGTGCAAGAAAGACCCTGAAAACACGAAACTTGCAGACGGAGTTGAAGAATTTTTGGATTATCTTTGCGAAAACAATATTCCTCACACGATTGCAACGATGTCAGAAAAAATCAATGTTGATTTTTACATTGACGTTTTCAACTTGGCAAAATGGTTTGACCTTGACAAAATTGTATACTCGGACGGCACTATTCCGGGAAAACCGGCACCTGACATTTACGAAATTGCAGCGAAAAAAATTAATGTTGCCCCGGAAAATTGTATCGTTTTTGAAGATGCATTTTCAGGCATAAAAGCGGCAACTTCAGCAGGCGTCAAGAGAATTATTGCAGTTGCATCAAAAGAACCAGTTGATTTTTACAAATCAATCGACTGCGTAACGAACGTCATCACTGACTTTAAAGACATTCAAAATATTTTATAAAATATTTTTCAAAACAAAAAAGAGGTCTCAATTGAGCCTCTTTTTTTATGTCAACATTTCTAAAACTAAATGCCTGAGCCTTTCATGCCGATACCTTTTAATTTCTTTTCAATTCGGCGATACCAATGAACTCGTTTTACGAAAAGTTGTCTATAACCTTGGAAATGACCTTTTGAAATGTCGTTGAGTTGATTGTCACAAAATTCCGTAAAATCTTTTTCCAATTTGTGGGTAAATTCATGCCTGTCCAAACCGACAACATCATCTTTCGTCAAGATTATCGGCTTTCCGACCTCAACGAGGACTTCGGGTTGATCTTCACGCAAAAAAGCAAAAGCGACCGCAACCGGAACGAGGTTGATTGCACCATATTTTTTTGCAATTTTTTCAGCGATATAAGTCATGCCTGTTTGAAACTCAAAAGGTCTGTAATTTGGCGGTTTAATAACACCTTGAGGAAAAATCCAAAGACCGTGGTCAGGATTTTGACCCAAATCATCAATAGCATATTTCAAAGACTTCATTGCTTCTTGAGAAGAACGTTTGTTGACAGGAAAAGCACCCGCTCTTGAGAGAAGAGGAAATCTGTTCATTTCTTCAACCATTACTCGAACGGTGTGGTGGAAAACTCTTCTGAGCATGTTGTAACCGACGATGCCGTCCCACCAGTTGCCGTGAGGAGCAAAGAAAATCGTCGCAGCGTCTTTATTTCTTTCCTCAAACAGTTCTTCGTTTTTAACAAGCATTGAGTGAAATCTGTGTTGTAACATATTGAAGAAAAACATGTCCGCAATTGTTTCCCAAAAAGGTGTTGTTCTTGCGGGACGGAATTTTTCTTCTCTGTTCCGAATTTTTGTCGGCGGAACATTACAGTATAACTTGTCTAAATCTTCGCTCATACACTATCCTATTAACTGCGTAATCTTATTGTAACACAACATTTCTTAATCACTCAATTCCTTAACGGAAATATCTTTTACCCTTAAATCGCCCGCAAATTTTTCGAACACAAATTCAACTGTATTCTTGCAGCATACAAGGGTTTCGAATGAAATTTTGATGCAATTTTTTTCATATCCCGCATCTTTTTTTGTCATTGATGAAATATTCGGAAATAATTTCGGAATATCGGTAATCAAAGACGGAAAATCATCGTCCGCACAAATCAATGATACCTTCATATTTTTGTTATTTTTTTGAGTCTTGGGGATACAATTTCTTTCAAAAATTCTGATTAAAGTCAAAGTTGCAACGGAGAGAATTGCACATAAAATAGCGAGTCCGAACTTTCCGCAACCGCAGGCCATGCCGACACTTGCCGTTGCCCAAAGCGTTGCTGCCGTTGTCAAACCGAAAATGCTTGTTCCATGTCTCAAAACGCAACCACCACCGATAAAACCGATACCGGTTAAGATTTGTGCCGCAACTCTCGCAGGGTCGCCCATCGGATAAATGCTTAACGCATTTGAAAATCCGTATATTGACAAAATAGTGAACAAACAAGAACCGACACTGACAAGAATATTTGTTCTTAAACCTGCCGCTTTGTTCGTAATTTCACGTTCTAAGCCGATTATAAAACCTAATACAAGGGAAAGAAATATTCTGAAAATAACATCACTGTCCAACGAAACAAATAAACTTGAAAAATCGGGCATTTTTACCTCACCTTGCTTTTCGGATCAACTACATCTCTAATTGTATCACCGATTACGTTAAATGCTAAAACGGCAACAAAAATTAAACATCCGGGCATCAAAAGCCAAGGTCTCGATGTTATATTAACGAACTCCTGAGCCTCTTTGAGCATATTTCCCCAACTTGCATCAGGTTGCTGAATTCCTAATCCCAAAAAACTTAATCCCGATTCAGACAAAATATAAGACGGTATACTCAAAGTCATCGCAACGATTACATAACTCATCGTTTGAGGCAAAATATGTTTCAAAATTATTCTCATTTTCGAAGCCCCAGATGCTACAGCCGCAGAAACATACTCCTGTTTTTTAATCGAAAGAACCATGCCTCGAATTACCCTCGCAAATCCTGCCCAACCAATAAACGCAAGGATTGCGACAATCAAAGCAAATCTTTGCACACTCGTCATGCCCGCAGGCAAAATCGATGCCAAAATGATAAGAAGATAAAAACTTGGAATACTCATTACGGCTTCTGCAAATCGCATCATTAAAAAGTCGGTCTTTCCGCCGAAATATCCGGAAATTCCTCCATATAAAAGACCTATCGGGAAGCAAATAAATAATGCCAAAAATCCAACCGTTAGTGAAATTTGACCGCCGAAAAGCAACCTCGAGAAATTATCACGACCGTTGATATCTGTCCCCAAAAGGTACAATTTGCCGCCATTTTCAACGTTTATAAAGTGCCTGTCACAAGGGATAATTCCGAATAATTTATATTTATAACCTTTTGCAAAATATTTGACTGCAAATTTTTTGCTTCTATCCTCGCTATACTTGATTTTGAAGGTGTTTTCATCAAAAGAACGAACGTAATTATAAGTATATGGTTTGCACATTTTCCCATTCTCATTTACGACGTAAATCTTTGACGGTGGGGCATAAGCCGATTGTCTGTCCGAATAATCTTTTGAATACGGAGAAATAAACGTCGCTGAAAATACCGCAAGATAAAGTGCAACAAGGACCCAAAATGCACTTGCCGCAAACTTATCACGCATCATTTGTTTAAAAATACCTTCGCTGACGTAATTCATCACGATGCCTCAACTCTCGGGTCAACGACCTTCAACAAAATATCCGCAAGCAAATTGCCCGCAACAAGCATTATCGTACCAATCATTAAAGATGCCATAACGAGGTTGATATCGGATTTTAAGACCGCTTCCAAAATCAAACGTCCAAGTCCAGGATATTGAAAAACGTATTCCGTCAAAGCCGCACCGCTCAACAACGATGCAAACTCAAACCCCAAAAGCGTTACGAGTGGATTTATCGCATTTCTCAAAGCATGTTTGAAAACGACCTTGTTTTCGCTCAAACCCTTTGCCCGAGCGTATTTGACATAGTCGCTTTCCATAACATCAAGTAAATTACTTCTCATCTGACGTTGCAAACCGGAAAGGGAAATCGTGAACAAAACCAACGTCGGCAAGACCAAATGCTTTGCTATATCAAGAATTTTGCCAAATTCAGACATTGACGAAAAATTGTAACTCGTCAAACCGCCCGTCGGAAACCACCCCGTTCTCACGGCGAAAATCAACATCAACAGTGCAAAAAAGAATGATGGAATTGCCATTCCGACACTTGATAAAATCGTCAACATTCTGTCAACAGGCTTGCCTTTGTTCAACGCAGCTACAATGCCGAGCGGAATGCCAACAAGCCATGTAAAAAAAATAACCGTTACCGTGAGTAATAATGTATTTGGAATTCTTTCTTTTAATTTGTCGGAAACTTTTTCTCCTGTTGTGCAAATGCCCATGTCTCCTTTAATAAAGCCTTTTAGCCACAATCCGTATTGAACAACGACGGGTTTGTCGAGTCCGAGACGGATTTTTTCAGCCTCAAGAGTTTGTTTGGAAATAGAAGGGTTTAACCTCAATTCTCCCAACGGATCGACGGGGCACGCTCTTATCAGGAAAAAACCGATAACAGAAACAATCAAAAGAAGCGGTATTGTCTGTAAAAATCTTTTTATTATGTAAATCAGCAATTGCATTTTACACCTTCAATAAATTTTTTAGCTTCATCATAACACCATTCCGAATGGTCATGAGACCCATCATCAACGAGAAAGAACCTTGCGGACGGATTAAGTCTCGAAAGAGTTACAGATTGTTCGTATGAAATTTTTTCATCATTTTTTGCATGCATAATCAAAATGGGGGATTTAACTTTTTGAATTTTTTCACCGTTGTCAAACATTTGAACAAAATCGGCACTTTCGAGCAGCCATTTGATAAATCTTCTCAAAAGAACGAATTTGAAAATTTTTACATATCTTGCGAAAACAGAAATCGCAGCCTGTTTAATATCCAAAATCGGGCTTTCGAGAACGACCGCTTTTACATTGTATTTTAACGCAGTTTGCAAAGCGACGGCAGAACCTAATGAACGACCCCAAAGGATAATATTTTCGGGAGAAAAACCTTTCCCTATTAAATATTCCATCCCTGTTTCCGCATCAATATAAATACCTTCTTCAGAGGGACGTCCAGCACTTTTTAAATGCCCGCGATAAGAAAGAAATAATGCACCGTAGCCGTTTTGTTTAAAAAATGAAAAAGTATTTTGCCATTTTGTGATATTTTCGGATTGTCCGTGAAAGAACAAAATTACAGGTTTTCCTTCTTTCGGCGGTAAAAACATCGCGTGTAATTTTACCATGTCTTTTGTAAATAATCTTACAGGTTCGCTGCTCGTTTTAACTTCTTTTCGAATGTATGAAACTTTATAAACTCGGGGAGAAAAAAATAAAAAATTTTCGGCTTTTTTCTTGAAATACATTGATACTCTTGTTTTCCCCGACAAGATATGATGCCAAATCAGCACAAAAAGCTTGCATACGACAAACAAATACCATAAAAACATATAAAAAAACTTACGCAAACCATCAATGTTCATTCTTCTATTATACCGAAAATCGTTCCGATAGGCTTGTTATGAAGTAATGTTAAGTTTTTGTAATAATGCGTATTTGATTTTTGACGATTAAAAAATTTTCATTAAAAAAGACTCAGGGGAATTTGACAGGAGCGAAAAATGGATTTAGTAAACGGAATCAGTTTGTACTCAATGCGTTGTGCGGAAGTCAGAAAAAGACTTAAAGAAACGATGGGTATCACAGAGGAGAAAAAAGTTACCCAAACTCAAACAATGAACGCAACTTCCGACTTAAAAGCAAAAGATGTTTTGGACTTTATGGCGAACCAATCTTTGACGATAAAAGCAGAAGTTCAAAAAACAATAAAGACAACGTACAATATTCCCGCTGCGGATACGGACACTTATTCAAGAATTGCAAATTCCATGAAAAATTTTGAGAATACTTATGATGCAGGAATGGCAACTCTTGATGCGGATTTTGCAAATTTAAATCTTCCGTCCGATATTAAATCTAAAATTGTTTTAAAATCAATAAATACGCTCGCTTAAAATTCTTTATTCATTATTTTTCTGAACGTCCGCACAATGTGCGGATTTTTTTTGCAATTTTTTAGGAAAAACTTTTTTCAGCCGAATATTTTATACACGATTTAACATTCTTGTCACAAATAATCACAAGATGTAAAATTATTTAGTAGGGAAAAGGGAAATGCTCAATTCAATTCGGATAAAAAACTACATATTGATTGACGATTTGACCGTAGATTTTTCGAACGGATTGAACGTTATTACGGGTGAAACCGGTGCCGGCAAAAGTATTTTGATTAACGCAATCGATATTGCCTTCGGTGCAAAAGCAAACTCCGATGTAATCAAAAAAGGTGCGGACAAAGCGGTTATCGAACTTTTTTTGACAAATAACAAGCACGACCTCAAAGAATTTTTCGACGAAAATGGAATTGACCTCACAGATGAAATTATTCTGACAAGAGAAATTACCCAATCATCTTCTCGTGCAAGGATTAACGGCACTTTAGTCAACCAAAATTTTCTAAAAGAATTTAAAGAAAAATTTATCGATATTCATTCCCAACATCAAACATACGCTTTTATGCAGCCAAAATCACATATAAAACTTTTGGATAATTATGCAAAAGATATTTATGGTAAGGATTTAGAGAAATACAAACAACTTTACGGAGAATATACAAATCTTCTAAACTCACTTGAAACGGCAAAAAATGCATCAAATGCGACTGAAGCTCAAATTGATTTTTTGAAGTTTCAAATCAATGAAATTGAAGAAGCGGAAATAAAGGAAACAGATGAGGATGAAAGACTTCAAAACGAACTCTCCGTCCTTGAAAATGCCGAAAAATTGAAGGAATTGACTTCCTCTGCATATTGGACGCTAAATGGTGATGACGACTCAATTACAGATGCTTTTTCGAAAATTAAAATGAATATTTCCAAAGCTGTTTCGATGGATGATTCTCTTCGTGATGTTGAATCTTCGATTATAGAAATTCAAGAACTTATCAGAGATGCCGCAAATACACTCAGAGATTATTCTCAGACTGTTTCCGACGATACGGAAAGATTAAATGAAATTCAAGAACGGCTTTTTGTTTTGGATAAGTTGAAACGTAAGTACGGCAATACGCTTGAGGATGTTTTACAAACTTATGAAAAGCTTTCGGCTGAATTTTTCTCGATTGAATATTCAACCCGTTCCGTTGAAGAAATTGAGAAAAAAATTGAGATTGTTTTGGCTAAATTAAAAAATCTTGCAAAAAAAATCACAGAAAGCCGAAACAATTGTGCTATCTTGCTTTCAACGTTAATAGAAGAAGAACTTGAAAAATTAGAACTTGCAAAATCAAGGTTTGAAATAAGAATTACCCCGACAGAACTGGGGGTAAATGGGGCGGATAACGTTGAATTTTTCATTTCAACAAACGTCTCTCAAGACCTTGCACCGCTTGCAAAAACAGCTTCAGGCGGTGAAATTTCGAGAGTTATGCTTGCAATAAAAACGATTTTTGCACAGGCGGATGATATTGATACCGTAATTTTTGATGAAATTGATACGGGAATTTCAGGAAAAGCCGCTCAGAGTGTAGCGGAAGAGATTGCGAAACTTTCAAAATTCAGACAAATTTTAGTTATTACACACCAAGCGATAATTGCCGCAAAAGCTGATTGTCATTTCCTCGTAACTAAGGAACAGGGCGAGTTTACGTCTATTGAAATTAAAACTCTTTCTGATGAAGAAAAAATTGTTGCAATAGCAAAACTTGCCT
The DNA here is from genome assembly GCA_902783835.1 of uncultured bacterium. GTDB lineage: Bacteria > Cyanobacteriota > Vampirovibrionia > Gastranaerophilales > Gastranaerophilaceae > RUG841. The sequence continues at coordinate 69,192 of CACZSN010000014.1, read as the reverse complement.
CGGGAACAAATTCCGACTCAGCCATTGAGTTCGCAAAATCGCTCCTTTCTGCAAATTAGTCGCTATTTGATTCTTTTTAATTGTGAAATGAAGTTTGATGTTAAAACATCACCGTCAAATTTTGTAAGATAAACTTGAGCGGTATCTTCGCCTGTTTCCAATTTCGGAAGTTGAGAAAGTTCCATCGCGTAGTAACTTGCATCATTTTTGATGTTTGATTTAACTCTTTTTGAAAGAACATTTAATGAAATGTTTCTCAAAAATCCTGAAAAACCTTTATGAACGTTGCTGAATTTTGTATAAATTCTGAGCGAAGCATCCATATTTAAAAGGTTAATTCTTCCGATAATAAATGCACTTAATTGCGGTGAAGATGATTTAATCATCATTTTTTCAATGATATTGTCTTTTATGACTAAGGTACCGTTGATTTTTTTGAAAGTACCTTCCGGGACATTTACCAAATCCCAAAATGTCGTCGGACTAATCATCGCAAGCGGGTTTCTGAACAATGATGCAACATTTAATAAGTATTGAACGAGTCCCAATTTTGCAATTGATCCGTTATCCACGGAGAATTGAATTTTTCCGTTTAATTTAGCGGAGGCATCTGTATTAAATTCAAGTAATGCCATAGCTTTTCCGGAAATTTCTTTCGGCAAATTCAAAATTGCCGTCGAAAGAACGTCAACATCAACGTCTTTTGCTCCTAATCTTATGTAATAAGTCGGTTTTGCAAGGTCGCAGACTAATTTTAATGTTGAAATTCCGTCTGCAAAATCAAATTTATTTGATTGAACATTGAGCAAACCTTCTTTTGTCAAAGTAAGTGTTGCGTGTAAATTACCGAATTTTATTTGTTTATAAGCACCTTTTCCGACATTGAAATTGCAATCGTTAATAACAATTAAATTAGGTTGAAAAACAATCGGTTCAACGTTATCAGAGGTTTCTTGTTTCTTTTCGTTTTCAGTTGAATTGTCAATTTCAAAATATTTTGTCGAAATTTTGCTTTCCGCAGATTTCGGACGGTTTGGGTTAATATTTTTATGAGCGTTCGCAATTCTTTGTTCTTTAGGGGCGAATGATTGCATAACTCGTTCGACATCGAGTTCATCGATGTTGAGGTTAACATTTTTGATTAAAATCGGGAAAAGCAGACAATTGTTGATATTTCCGTCAAATTTGTAGTTCAAACGTCTGAATCGTCCGTCGGCAGCAAGATGAATTGTATCGTCTTTGGCTGTCATTTTGCCGTTATTAATTTTAAAACTTTGACCGGAAATTCTAACGGATTTTATTTCCATTTCCCCGTTAAGATGGGGTTTTTCGCCGTTAACGAAATCCATATTGCCGGCAATTGTACCTCTTTTAAACATTTTTTGACCGATAAGTACGTTAAAAAATTCACTCGGAAGCGGTTCGGGAATTTCAAAACCTAAATTATACAAATAGCCTGTATAGCAATTAACGAGTCCTTTTATGGATATCATCGGACGTTGAGGTTTTACATTTTGTGCAATATTTTCTGATATGTAATAGTTTATGTGATTTATTGTCAATTTATCTTTGATAACATCCAAATCCAGACCAATAGCACGGTCAAATTTTACGGGACTGATGCTTGCTCCTTCAAAAGTTACGTTGCTTCCGGCGGGAACTTTCGCACCTCCCGTGACTTTGACTCTTCCCGTCACATCGCAAACGACTTTGATTGCAAATTTTGAGATATTTATAAATTCAATTTTTATTCCTGCAAGTTTTGAAATATATTCAGCAAGTTGATTATACGCATCACCGGTTATAAATAAAGTCGTGTCAGCTTTTACGGCATATTTTAAAACGTTTCCGAACATTCCGATTTTATGGTTTGCAGAATTACCGTAAAAACCTTCAAAGTTATTTACCGTAATATTTTCAGGGTCAACGATGATAGAACCTTTCGTTACGGTCAGCGGTATGTTCGCAAGCGGAACAAGATTGCCTTTTATTTTATTAACCTTAACGATTGCACCGAATGCTTTTTCCGTCATTTTTACGTTGAAAGAAAAATCTCCGCTGAGGTTTTTAAAATAATTCATAACGTCCGTACCGTTTGCGACAAGCATATTTGTTCGCATTACTTTATCAACGTTTTCGATAGAAAACTTATTTGAAAACAAATTAAATTTATAAGTATTATCTTGGTTAAAAATTGCATCCAAAAAGATTTCGGATTTATTTACCGAAAATTTAAATTTGTCAAAAATAAGCTTTTTATCTTTGATATAAACAGAGTTTTTGTCCAAAAATTCAAGTCTTAAGCGGTCTTTATTATGCTCCATATCAAGTAATGTCTTGAAATGTAAATATCTCGGTTCTCCCGACATATCAAGCGAAATATCACCGGCTATAAATTTCATCAAAACATTTTGCGGTGAATCATAAATGAAAATACATTTTTTTACATATAAAAGGGAATCGAACCAGTCGATTTTGACGGGTATCGGTTTTTGTTCCGTTTTTTCTCCTTCTTCTATTTTAAGGTTTTGAAGTTTATTTATGTCTACGTATAAATCATCAACTCCAAATTTTTTGAGTTTTATTTCTTTCTTGCAAATTTTTGCAAAATTTATTTCGGTTTGCAAATTTTGGACATTTAATAAAGTATCGCCGTTTTTGATAAGGGTCAAACCATCGATATTGAAGTCAATTTCAGGTTTTAACGATGTTTTGAGATACGGATTTGAGACAACCAATTCCGCATCACAAGATTTTTTAACCATATCATTTACAAATACCCAAAGATTAGGCATTGTAATGATTTTTGGCAAAATTACCAAATATAATGATAAGATTAATGCAACAAATATTGCAATAATACTTGAAATTATTATCGAAATTTTTAATTTTTTTGACATGTCAATATATCCCCTGATACTTGAAAAGTTTACCACATTTTGGCATAATATACGAGTATGAAACGCTTTTTTATTATATTTTCTTTATTGTTTTTAACAAGTAATGCTGTCTGGGCGGTTGAACAAACTGCGACAGTTGATAAATCAACTTCTTCTGTTGAGACAAAAACATCGACTTCACAGGTAAAAGAAACTACGGATACATTGACGGTTTTTTCAACCGATAATAAATTTTTCGGTCTCAAAAACAAAAACGGTGATATCATTGTAAATCCTATATACCGCAAAGTTATTCGTCTTGGACAAAACGCTTGGTTAATTCAAAAAAAGAATTATAAATTCGGTCTTATGGATTGTGAAGGTAAAATTTTAGTTGAACCCAAATATATTCATGCCGAACGACTATTTGATACTTGGGTAAAATTGGGAAATGAAGCTGATTACGGAATATATGATCAGTACGGAAAAGTAATTGTCCCTCCTAAATTCCACGGAATTGAGCCTTTGTTCGGGCAAAAATTTTTGACTGTCAAAAATTTTAAATACGGTATTTATGATGCAAACGGCAAAATGTTATTAGACAATACTTGCCAATTTATTTATATGCCCTCGCCGACAACAATGAGAATTAAATATAATAATTCTTGGTTTGAAATCGAGAAAATTTCAAATGAAGAAGCGATTGCACTTCCTGATGATGCGGTCAGAAGAATTGACAATGATTCATTCAGAATTACGGAATTGCTTGCAAATACCGGTGTCGGTGCCGGATATTCAGTTGTTACCACAGCTGATTATACTTTGAAAATTTTTTCAAGTATTTCGACCGCATATGAAGAAACAATTGATGAACTTTTTCTTTCTCAAGGTATTGAAACCGTTTCAATTTTGATGAAGGCAACATGGCTCCCGAAATTTCCTGTTGTATTTTTCAAAAAATATTGCAATAACTTATTCTATCCGGATGGCGGACCGCTTTCTGACGTGCGTGAAACTTTATTAGAACAAATGAAATAATTTTTTAATTTAATTTGATTTTTGGAAATTCAGCGTTTACTGTCAGACTGAGGCTTTAGGAAGCAGGGGCGACTTTAGTCGAACAACGGAGTGCGGAATTTTCCTTGGCGGACCAGCTTTGCTCGTTTGATAAATGCTTCGTTTCGCTTACAAAGGGAACATCTGCTTAATTCAAAAAGAGATGCCAAAGTGACATCTCTTTTTATAAAAATATTCAAAACACTTTCAATTAGTGTAAATATCTTACATAAAGATATACCGAACTCAATACGAGAGAAATTGTTGTTGTCAAAACACCGTATTTCAAAAATCTCATAAATGAAATCGGATAACCTTTTGTTGCGGCTGTTTCGCTAACGAGAACGTTTGCTGCCGCACCGATAATCGTTAAGTTGCCGCCGAGACAAGCACCTAATGATAATGCCCACCAAAGCGGATGATGACCTGCTCCTGTATAAGGAATTGCGTGTTGAACCTGGTCAATCAACGGAGCCATAGTTGCGGTGTAAGGAATATTGTCGATAATACCTGATAATATTCCTGAGCCCCATAAAATTAACATTGTTGCAACATCAAGGCTTCCTTGAGTCAAATCAATTAATTTATGTGCTAAGAAATCGATACCTCCGTTTGCTTCAAAACCGCCAATGATAATAAATAAGCCGATAAAGAAGAAAATCGTAAGCCATTCAACGTCTTGATAAATTTCTTTCGGTTTTTCAAAGAGCAAGAGGAAACTTGCACCGGCAACCGCGAAAACATATGCATCAATGTGCGTAATGTCATGAGTTACAAAACCTGTGATTACGAGGACTAAAGTTGTGATAGCTCTAATCATAAGACCTTTGTCCGTAATTGTATGTGAGTTGTCAAGATTTGCAATTTCCTCCATTTTTTCTGGAGTCGTTTTGAGACTTTTCCTGAATAAGAAAGTCATAACGCAAACAACGACGAGGAAAATAATTGCAACAATTAAAGTTAATTCATTTACGAAATCCATAAATGATAAACCGGCTCTTGCACCGATAATGATGTTCGGAGGGTCTCCGATTAATGTAGCCGTTCCGCCGATGTTAGATGCAAAAACTTCCGAAATCAAGAACGGAATAGGGTCGATGCCCAATTCTTTTGCGACAACAAAAGTAATAGGTAACATAAGAACAACGGTCGTAACGTTATCCAAAAATGCGGATAAAACAGCTGTTATTAAAGCCATTGTAAATAAAACGAGTTTCGGATGACCTTTTGTCATTTTTAAAACCTGTAAAGCAAGCCATTTAAAAATGCCGCTTTTGCTCGAAATATTAACGATAATCATCATACCGATTAACAAAAAGATTACATCAAAAGAAATGTAACCGAAAATTCCTTTAACATATTCGCCTGCAGCTTTGTCGAAATAACCGTGAAAAGGCAATAAACCCAATAACATGGTCAAAGAAGCTCCGACAAGAGCCACAACGGATTTTTGAATTTTTTCGGTTGCTATGAAAATGTATGCAATCAAAAGGATTGCACCTGATATAACCATACCGTAGTTGGTTACTAAAGATTCAAACATAAATCCCCCTTATATTAGTGTCCTGCATTTTCATGCTCAAAATAATTATATCAAAAAAAAATAATAATTGTAAAATATACAATTATTATCAATTATTTATTTTGTTCTAAATCCTTTTGTTGTAGCGATGGTTCTTCCGATGGAGAGAATTTTTGCTTCAATACATTTTCTGCATTTTTCGGCTCCGTCGTCAAGACATATTTTTCCGGGATAAAGTTGATATTTTGAACGGTATGTTGTGTCGTTAACATTTGGCATTACTACATTTGCTCCGGATTGAAGGGCTATCAATCTTCCGTTTGGATTTAATGTTTCCATCGCTGTTGTTGCGGGAATATTTGCAGACGGCAATAAAAGTCTTGCAAGAGCCATAACCTTTAAAGCTTTTTCAAACGTTCCGCCGATTTCGTCCTTAAGCGGAGTTTGGGAGTTTGGAATGAACGGTCCGAGACCTATCATATCGGCATCAATTTCTTGGAAAAATAACAAATCGTCTGCAATATGTTCGTCTTTTTGATGCGGTAATCCAATTAAATCGCCTGTTCCGACTTCATATCCCAATTTTTTCAAAAAATGCAAACAAGCTTTTCTTTTCATCAAACTCATTTCGGGGTGTAATTCTCTGTATACCTTATGGCTCGTTGTTTCTATTCTTAGCAAATACCTGTCGGCTCCTGCATCTTTTAAGGCTCTGTATTCGTCTTCGTTTTTTTCTCCGATTGAAAGAGTAACGGCAATATCTAAAGTTTTTATTTTTTTGATGATTTCGCAAAGAGTGTCGATTGAATAAGTTTGTGTTTCTCCTGATTGAAGAACAACTGTCTTATATCCCAAGCCTGCTGCTCTTTTTGCGGTTTCAAATATTTCTTCTGGTGTCATTATGTAACGTTCGACAAGTGAATTATCCCGTCTTATTCCGCAATATAAGCAATTTTGACCGCAAACATTTGTAAATTCTATCAACCCTCTCAAATGAACAGCATCGCCGACTCTGCATTTTCTGACGTAATCGGCTGCTTTGAATAAATATTCGTTGCAAGTTTCATCTTTTAAAATTTCAACGATTTCCGAATGAGAAAGTCGATTTGTTTTTACCGCTTTATTGATAAGATTTTTCATATGATTATTATTGCATAAAGTCTTAAATTTTTGCTATAATAATTTCGTGAATTTTAGTTAATTTTAGTCAAAGAGGAATTATATATGAAATTTTTGCACGCGATGATAAGAGTAAGCAACTTGAAAAAATCACTTGAATTTTATAAAGAAATTTTGGGATTTGATGTTGTGAAAGAACTTCGTCTTGATGATTGCACGCTTTATTATTTGGGTTGCAAAGAAAGCGGCGATTTCCAAATTGAATTGACCGATAACGACGAAAAAGTTGATAACTATGAAAATGGTAATGCATTTGGCCATTTTGCTTTCGCTGCGGACGATTTGGAAAAAGTCGGTCAAAAAATGAAAAATTTGGGTATCGACTGGCTTTATGAACCTTATGAACTTGATAAAATTAATTCAAAAATTGCATTCTTGAAAGACCCTGACGGCAACGAAATCGAACTTATACAACATATGTAATATTTTGTAAATTTTCAGTTACAAAAAGTCTGAAAATAACAAAATTTTTTGTTTACGAGCATTCAAACAAACGTGGAACTTTAACCATGCGGAGTGTGTCAAATTGAAAATTAATTCATCAAATATAAGCAATATTAATGGTTTTAAACAAATTAAAGACGAAAAAGAAGTAAAAACACAAACTTTTGAAACTCGTCAATTGGCAAGTAAAGAAGCCGCAAACGGAATGCGTGCTTACGTTTTGCCAAATCAAAATTTGTCTTTCGGTCGAAAAATCGAAGAACACAGAAGTTGGGGTGCAACTGTTCAGCAAACTAACAGTGACGGCTCACAAAATATCGATTTTAAAGTTTGGGCACCGAAAGCAGCAAAAGTTTTAGTTGAAATTCGAGATCCAAAAGATAAAGTTTCATTGACAGACGATGAATTCAAGGCTGAACATTTGAAAGATAAATGGGCAGGAGACTGGCACATCGATGCAAAAACAGACGACGGAAAATCCACATTTGTTGAACTTCAACGTGGCAAAGACGGCATATTTTCGGGTAATTCAGACATTCCATACTCAAACGGCATGTATAGATACGTTCTTCAAGATGCCGACGGTAACACGATTTCAAAGACCAAAGACCCCGTAGCAAAGGCACAACCGCACATTTTCTCTTGGTCACAAGTTTACGATAACAAGCAATACCAATGGACAGACCAAGATTGGGTTGCCGGTAAAAATTCCGCAAGAGTTTCAGATTTGGCACGTCAACCACAAGATTTGCTCAGAAAATCAGGACTTTCTGCAACAGGTGCCGACGGCAAATCACTCCAAAAACCGTCAAACTTGATTGTCAGACAGGTTAACATTCCGACATTCACTAAAGAAGGTACTTTAGAGGCTGCAAAGGCTGAAATTGACAGAATTGCAGAGGACGGAATTTATAATGGTATTTTGTTAATGCCTATGGAAGGTACTTATGGCGAAAACTGGGGCTATGACGGCGTTGACAAGTATGCAGTTTCAAGAGGTGTCTCATCAGAAGAAGGAAAAGAAGATGCCACGGTTAGAAACGATTCTTTAAAAGATTTAATCAACTATGCACACTCAAAGAATTTAAACGTAGGTATGGATTGGGTTCCGAGCCACATTTTTAAATCAGGTCCGTCAGATGCAGATGCAAAAGAATTTGGTATAACAAATGGTGAAAAAATGTCAGGTAACAACCTTGCAGACCTTGCACCGTACGAAAAACCAGGTAAATGGGGAGGTAATCAATTTAACCTTGAAGATACAGACCAATCTGTACGCTCGAATGTTCGAGATTACGTTGTGAATATGCCTATGAACTGGGTTGACAATTATCACATCGACTTTTTAAGAGCCGACCAAACTCCTGAAATGGGTTCAAATTTTGCTATGAAACAAGTTGCACAAGAAGTTCGTTTCCACTTCCCTCATACAGTTATTCACTGGGAAGACCATAGAACTCAAGACGGCTTGACGAGAAATTTGACAGAGCAAGAATTACCGTACGGCGATGTTGCTAAGCACTTGGATGCTATTGCAAGAACGGATGCAAACAATGCTTCGCTTGAAAATATCGGCGGTAACGAACACTGGGATTTTGCGTTCTCACACGCAGTTGAAGCGGTAATGCTTGATAGAGAAGTTATGGGATATTACCCGTCAATGCAAACTTTAGCTAATAATATCAAGGATATCGGCGGTACGAAATATTTCATGAGCCACGATGAAATCGGTAATGATTCAGGCTCAAGACTTATGACAAAAATTATTCATAAGGATTTGCAAGTTACAAACCACCTCGACGACAGAGCAGGCGAAACACCTGCGGCTAAGCACATTAGAAGTGTTGATACCGTAACGGAAATGTTTGAAGCTCATGAATTTAACCGTGATAATTGGGATTCAGAATTTTCAAGAATTTGTAAAAAGAACGGTTTGAGCGGAATTTCAAAAGAACAAATGTCTGCTGAAATTGAGCATGCAAAAGATAAACACAAAGAAGCAATCGGCTTGTTGTTTATGGTCCCCGGCTCAAAAATGATTTTCCAAGGTGATGCTTACGGTGAAATCAATCCGTTCAGATTTACTCGTGAACAGGCAGTCGATGAACCCAATATTGAAAAGGAAAAGGGTTATGATTTTGAACAGTCTTTTGAAAAATCAAAGATTGACCCTGAAAACCATACGATTGACGGCATTCACAAACTTTCTCAAGCTATGGCTGACTTGGTAAAAAGAAATCCTGCACTTCAAGATGTTCAAGGAATGGAATATCTTGATGCGATGACACCGCTTGTTGATGAACAAAGCAAAGTAATGGCTATTAAGAGATTTGACCTCGAGGGTAATGAAGTCGTTGCACTTTATAATTTCGGTGATAAACCGCTTGAAAACTATGGTTTGAATAATCCGATGGCTGTATTGAATAACGGCGGAAATTGGAAAGAAACAATTAACTCAAACGATAAAGAATTTGGAGGTACAGGTGCTTATCAAAATGACGGCACATATTGTGCCAATAATGGCAGCGTAAACTTGAATATTCCTGCAAACGGCTTTGTCGTTTTGGAAAAAGTTGACGAAAACGGTAATGTTCAAAAAGGACAACCCAAGTTTTCGTAATCAGACAGAAAATCCCAAATTTAAAATCTGCCGACGTGTCAGTCGGCATTTTTTTATAAATTGATAATGTAATTCAAAATTGAGTTAATTTCATCAGTTATGAATGATTTGTCTGAAAGACAGTCGTGAACGGCTTTTGCAAGATGTGCTTTTCTGAATTCGCCAAGACCTCTCGATTTCCAAAGTAATTCCAAGGCTTCACATGTTCCTTCGTCGGACGAAAGTTCTTCGATGGAAGCGGGCTTTATGTCGTAATTCATTTCCGTAAAAGCTTTTTGAATAAGTTCTTTTGATAAAATATCTTCAAATTCTCCGGCTTTAATCAAATAAGCACGGTCTTGTTGTCTCAAAACAGAACAAACATCATTATAAACGGGCTCTGCATCATTGTCGAGTAAAACAAACATAGGAATTTTTAAAATGTATTTTAATTCGGCATAAAGGCTTAAAACCTTACTTTTACCGCCTGTTGCAAGGATAAAAACTCCATTTTCGTCAAAATCATACCCAAAAACTTGTGCAAATTTAGGCAATAAAATTTCTTCCGTAATTCCTTCTGTTAAAATCAATTTTTTTACGGGAAATAACGTTTTATAATCACGTCTGATTTGCTCGGAAATGCCCACAAAATCGGACTTTGTGACAGAATTTCCAAATAAAAGTTTTAAATACTCAAGATTTTTGGGGATATCTTTAATGTCAATATTTTTTAAAATCGGATAAAAATTCAAATCAGAATTCATCAATTCGAGGGTATAATCATCTGAAATATTATATTGTTGATTGTCCAAATCACGCAGCGTGATTGAATTTTCAAAACTACAATCATCAAACAATGACTTAACAGATGTATTCCAAATTTCCTGAACAACAGAAACCAAAAACGACGGAGGAAGTTCATCTAATTTGTGTTTTGAAACAGACGGAGAAATAAGATGACGCAAAATAATGTCGTAAAAGACACGTCTGTACTTAATTTCAGGGTTTTTAAAACGAGTAAGCCTGTCAAGGGAAATGACCAAATCCTGCAAGGTCATCAGTTTGAATTTAATTTCTGCTTTGTTATCGATTATTGTTGTCATACGCATTAAAAAAGGGACACGCAAGAATGCGTATCCCTGTAAAATAAACTAAGCGTGAATTTCTTCGTGCATTTTAGAAGAGTTGTAAGTCCACATTGAAGTAGCTTCAACAAGGCTCCTAACAGTTGCAATCATAGAAATTAAAGAATCACATTTGTTAACAGCAGAACCTACACCAACTGCACAAGCACCTGAAGCAAGAGCCATAGCCGCAGTTTTAACTGAGATACCGCTTGCTGTCATAACGGGGATTTCAACGTTTGATGAAATTTCCATAGTGTTAGCCATAGAAGTCATAGCTGTTTCCATCAATCCTAATGCACCGTTTGATGAGTGTTCGTGAACTAATGAACCTTCAGTTTGAATTAAGTCAATGTGGAGAGATTCCAATTTGTGAGCCAATTCGATTTGTTCGTTCATTGAGATGTGACCGGGGATAGTAACGCAGAAGAATACGTCTTTGCCGTTCAACATTGATTTAGTATCTTTAGCCCAGTTCCATACTTCGTCAGCAGTAACTTTTCTTCCTGATTTAGTAAGAGCATCGTAGTTGCCGAGTTCGATTGCATCAGCACCCCATTCAGCAGCCAAAACTAATTCTGCAGGGTTGATTGATGAAACGAAAATCGGAAGTTCTGTCATAGAACGAGTCATATCGAAAATTTCTTTGTTCCAGCAGATATCAACGGCATGTGCACCGCCTTCAGTTGCAGCTGTAACAACGTTTCTAACTCTATCCATATCAAAATTATCAATACCTGAAATAATTTTAATTGCATTTCTGTGGCTCATAGCGAGTTTAAAGTTTGAAATTCTATTCATTAATGTTTCTCCTTATAAAATTTATACAAATATCATATCACAAAAAGATATATTACAAGATTAAACGTTTCATTTCAATGATTGCGGGTTCAAGTCCCGTAAAGATAGCTCTTGCAATAATCGCGTGACCGATATCAAGTTCATTTAAACCTTTAATTTCATGCATTCTTTGGACGTTGTGATAAGTAAGTCCATGACCTGCATTTACGGTAAGACCGAGAGATTGTGCATATTCTGCCGCTGATTTTAATTTTTGAAATTCATCTTCTTCATTTTCTTTTCCGAAAGCATTAGCATACGGAGTCGTATTAAGGACAATTCTCTTTATTCCTGTTTCTTTTGCGGAGTCAATTTGTTTTTTATCGGGATCAATGAAAAGACTTACGACAATGCCTGCATCAAGAATCGGTTTTATAAATTTTGCAATAAATTGTTCTTGGCATTGAGGCATAACATTATCAGCCATCATTGGGATTTTTTCGCCAGCAACATCGAAACCGCATTCAGTTGTAATTTCCTGACGTTTTTCAGGGACTATGCAGCAACCGTAGGGTTTTACATTAAGAACAAAAGCTTGCATTTCATCTGTCGGAGCCATTTCAAGAGTAACTTTTAAATCCTTAATGCTGCAAACTTTTCTGACATCATCTTCTTTAATATGACGTCTGTCTTCACGTAAATGCATTGTGATATCGTGAATACCGCATTTAGAAGCCCAAAGAGCGGCGGTATAGACATCAGGTTCACTTCCTCTGCGAGCATTTCTTAACGTTGCAATATGATCAATATTTACACCAAGTAACATTTCATTCTCCAACATTCTGTCGAAAATATTATAATATAAATAAAAAAAGAAATAAGACATCTTAAACAATTTTTAATCTTTAAGAAAAATTTACAATTTTTTAAAATTTTATAAAAAAGTGATTGATTTTTATTTTTTTCATGTTTATAATAAAAAAGTGAGCATTCCTCGATAGCTCAATGGCAGAGCATTCGGCTGTTAACCGAAGGGTTGTAGGTTCGAGTCCCACTCGAGGAGCCACTTTTTAAAAAGAGTCTTAGGACTCTTTTTTAATATCTGAAATTTTTTGATGAGATGTAAGTCTGTTAAAAAATTGAGAGTTGATACTCAACAGAGAAAATAGATGAATAAATATGGGCGGTTGGCACTCTGCCGAGAAAAAACATCCTGTGAATGTTTTTTCGAGAGGTGGTAGCGCATCCTCCCGAAGGGACAATTAAATAAATAATGGGCGGTTGGCGCAGATGGTAGCGCATCACATTGACATTGTGGGGGTCGTGGGTTCGAGTCCCGCATCGCCCACCATTAAAAGAAAAGAGGTTTAATGACCTCTTTTTTTATGCGGAGAGGAGAACCACCAAACGAAGTTTGGTAAAGGTTCGAGCGACTTGTGAGCAGAGTGCGAGGGCTTGGCGATGAAAAGACGAAGTCTTTGAAATCGACAACCCGCAGACACGTTTAATGCGAACAAGTCAAGACAGTCCCGCATCGCCCACCATTAAAGGAAAAGAGGTTTAATAACCTCTTTTTTTATGCTGTGACAGTTTCGTTTGTTAACTACTTTGTCCTTTGAGAGTTCGGACACGTTGCATTCGTAGTCATTCTGAGGGGCTTGTCCCCGAAGAATCTATTACCACGTGGTTATACAAGATTCTTCGTTTCTCTCAGAATGACAGCATAAAAAAAATCCAAGCAGGCACAAACTGAAAGGGACGAAGTCCCCTCAGAATGACATAGATAACTCAGCCAAAATGACGGCAAAATTTTGGTTTCGGTGGTCGACTAAAGTCGTCCATATTTTGATAAAACGAACTAACAATATAACTTTGAAAATTGATTAAAAATGCAGTAATAACTTGAGAAAAATTTTTGAAAAATTGTTTTTCTGTATTTTTTAAATCTTACATAATTTATTATGTAGGTATTTTACACAAAAAAAAAGGAGAAAATTATGAACGAAAAACAAAAAAAACAAATTAAAATCGAAAACGAAATCAAAAATATTAACAAACTGTTTTCAGAGCTAACTAATTATGATGAATTTAAAAAAGATTTTAAACCATTCGTAATGGGAATTTCTTTTTATAAAACAAGCCAAAATATTCTAAATTGGATGTCGGAGGTTCTTTCACAAGATGAAATTCTAAGAATAAAAAATAAATACTTATTTCCACAAGAATCAAATAAAAGAGAAAAACTTTGGGATGAATTATATTTATATTGTCATGATGTTATTGAAAGCCTTAAAACTAAAGAATATGATTTGTATTTTTAAGAAGGTAAAACCCTCGGTATTAATTTGCCGGGGGTTTTTGTGTAAAAATGTTGAGTATGCGGCAATTTGTTTATGACGCATTTATTCTCAGTGAAAAAGTTATTTTAGTCGACTGTAAGCTAATGGACTACAACTTGAATATATAAATTATTGGGCGACAATAGAAGTCGCCCATTATCATAAACCAAATTCAAAAAACAATTATATTCATAAATTTTGTGGATAATACTTTTTATATTTTTCATCTAAAACATGTGCATACTCCCTGAATTTTTCGGGTTGGTGTTCATAAATAAAATAGATTTCTTTAATTTCTCCATCCGATATAATCGTAGAGCCAAGTGAACCTCCATTACAATCTTCCGCGATTGATGCTGTATTCAATCTATTTTGCAAATTTTCTAATATCATTTTAACATCATCTTTTTTCAATGTTTTATACTTATTAACAGTATCAACAACAGAATAAGGTTTCGGATTTACTTTCCCGTATTTTGCCATATATACACTATTAACTTCTTTTTCTTTTGCATTTTTAGGTGCATTTACATCTAAATAAACGTAAAAATTCGTTTTGGTTTCTTCCGGTGTAATTTTTACTTCAAATTGTGATCTGTTCAAAGTTTTTGAGGCTTGAATAAATTCAGCTGACGGTGTTTTTTTATTTGTTATGTAATCATAGTATTTATTGTAAAAATCTTGATATTTTCTTTGGAAACTGACATCAGAACTTTTTTCCACCACGGTTACGGTAGAAGGGACTACTGTTTTATATTCTCCATCTGAATACTTATAGCCGTATTTCCTACAAAAAGCATCATAAATTTCATAATACAAAAATACATTTTTTTTATCTTGTTTTGCTTTTATTTCCTCTTTTTGTTGAATTAATTTATTAAGATAATCATTCCAATTGTTTGTAGTTACAACATCTTTATATTCTCCTTGTTTTTCATAAGGTTGTATTTGATTAAAATAATAAACTATTCCATCAGGGCACATTAGCGGCTCAGGATAGTTATACGATAATTTTTCGTATTCTAATATGCCACCATTATGTTCTTGTGTTTGATATTTATCCTCATATGGTACATTTATATTATAATCATGTCTTTTCGAATACAATTGTATTTTTAATCCGTTATTTTTATAAGAATCCATAGGGTCCTCAAATTCAATAAAAGGATTATTTACTCTTACATCCTTATATGGCATTCTGAAATTTTGAAAGAATTTATAAGGTTCATTTTTTTCTTTTAAATAGGAAAATTTTGCGTATTCGTAATATAGTTTTCTTTGTTCATAAATAGAAACAATGCCTCCGTCTTCCCAAGTTATCTTGTGTTTTATACCTCTAAAATCAGTAACGGTTGCATTGTACATACCATGTGTACGTTTAAAATCCGAACGGATTTTATTCCAAAGCCATTTATTGTATTCATTTTCCAAGTCATTTATATAAGACTGCTTATTATAATATTCGTTTTGACATTTTTTTGTTTTGCTATATTTTAAAAAATTATTAAAAGAATAGTCAGTAACGTATAAATATTTTTCCGGATAATAAGGTTTATAATTGGCATTAAAGGCTCTGCCGGCTCCGGCATATTTAGAAACATCAACGGGTGTTTCATACATTTTTTTATAGTCAATATTTTTAAAAGGAACAAACGGTATTTTTTTGGGTTGAAAAACTAACCACGAATTAGGAATTATTTTTTCTTCTGAATCTTGTGCTTGTGTTTGTATCGGTGTTCCAAAAAGAAAAAGAAAAAGAAATAAAAATACTACACATAAAAAAAACTTTTTCATTTTATATTTGCCTCCAATAATAAAAACGAAGTCAAAATTAAAAAGTTCATTTTCAATGTAACAAATTTTTATAAGGTTTTAAAGTGTATGCTTGATTATTTTTAATGAACCTAAAAATATTATTTTCGTTGAGTAAAGTCCATCATTTTAAAAAGACAGGTGTGAAAATCTTTTTTCAAAGTCTCATAATTGTGATATTTTGCTGTTTTGTTATTACCTAAATCAACAAAAAAAGACGGAGTTTTATTCTCCGTCTTATGTTTTCTTAAAACTTATAATTATTCACCGATAAGTGCGTTGATTTCTGCTACCATTGCATCTGCGTCAAATCCGTGAACTTTTGCACCTGCTTCAAGATTTTCAAATCTTGCTGCTGCACATCCGATACAGCCCATGCCGTATTTTGCAAATACTTCAAGAGTTTCGGGGTGGTTTTGTACGATATCGATAATGCTCATTTCTTTTGTAACTTTTGCCATTTCGTCCTCTTTCTTGATTTTTTTCAAAATCTCATTAAATTATAATCACCACAACATTATACTACAAAGGAGAGTAAAATGGAGTTTGAAAAATCAAATTTGTTCAAAAAATTGCAAAATTCAATGCCTATCGGTCTTGCCGCTATGGGGTTGAGCAGAAAATCTCAATGCGATTCCCAAAAAAAATCGAATAAACGTAAGGTTTATCCGACTTTTTTCAAATTTGATAAAGTTGCTCCGGTTGGAATTTAACTGTCCGAGTCTCCGTTCTCTTTGAGTAATCGTTCAAAATCTGACGGTTTAATGGTTTGAACAAAATTACGAAATTCTTGTGCTTCTTCTTCGTCTTTTTGTTCATCCGTTGAAACGGAACCATCCATAAGAACATTTTCCGTTACGTAAATCGGTGCATCAGCTCTGATTGCAAGTGCAATTGCATCAGACGGTCTTGCATCGACTTCGAGAACTTTTCCTTCGCTATTTGACAAATATACGGTAGAAAAATATGTTTCATTCTCAACATCATTAATTTCGACTTTTTCAATGTCGTAACCTGCAGCTTTGATGAAATTAATCGTCAAATCATGTGTCATCGGTCTCATAACTTTGATATTTTCAATTTTTCTGATGATGGAACTTGCTTCCGCCGAGCCAATCCAGATAGGCAAAGCCTTTCTGTTGTCCAAATCGTTCAAGACAACAATCGGATTTCCCGTTCTTGTGTCTATCGCTATTCCCATAACTCGCATTTGAATCATATCTTTTCCTCTTAAAGCCTATAATTTTGTCAAAATATCCGCACCGTCGTCTGTTACAAGACATGTGTGTTCAAAGTGTGCCGCATAAGATTTATCCTTCGTCACAACCGTCCATTCATCGTCCATAACTTCAACATCGTCTCCGCCTAACGTTAACATCGGCTCAATCGCAATTGTCATGCCTCTTTTTAATTCAAAGTTTCCGTTCGGTACTCTGTAATTGAAAACAAACGGTTCTTCGTGCATGTCTTTTCCGACTCCGTGTCCTCCGTATTGACGGATAATTCCGAGGTGATTTTCATTTGCAACATCTTCAATTGCTCCAGAAACATCGTTTAACATCGCTCCTGTCTTGAACTTTGAAAGACCTGCATATAAAGCTTTTTCTGTCAATTCCAAAAGTCTTTTGTTTTCGTCTGAAATTTCTCCGACTCCATAAGTCCAAGCAGAATCTCCTACGTAACCTCTGAATGTTGCACAAACGTCTACGGTAATGATATCGCCTTCTTTAAGCACTCTGTCGGAAGGGAATCCATGAACGACTTCTTCGTTTACAGATGCACAAATTGTGTACGGAAAACCGTTGTATCCCAAACAAGACGGGTCACAATGGTTATCTTTTATAACTTGGTATGCAACATCATCCAAATGCTTCGTTGTTACTCCCGGTTTAATGATGTTTTTCATCTCTTGATGAACCAGTGCAACAACTCTGCCTGCTTCTCGCATTAATTTTATTTCGTAACCTGATTTTCTTGATACTGACATTATCCTATTACTTCCTTAAGTGCAGCAAAAACTTCATCAATCGTTCCGGCTGCGTTTACTTTTACCAAATTACCTCTTTTTTCATATAAATCAATAAGAGGTGCTGTTTGTTCAAAATATGTGTTAAATCTTGATTTTGCAGTTTCTTCGTTGTCATCTGCTCTTTGAACAAGTTCCGTTTCGCAAAAATCACATTTTCCGTCTTTTTTCAATGTCATTGTTTTTACGTTGAAAATTGCTCCGCAAGCAGGACAAGAACGTCTGTTGACAATTCTTTCGATAAGATTGTCAATAGGCATATCAAAATATACAACCTTCATATCAACATCTTCATCTTTGTCTAATTCCGCAAGAATGTTGTCTAAAATTTCAGCCTGTTCCAAACTTCTCGGAAATCCGTCTAAAATAAAGCCTTTTTTGCAATCATCTTTAGAAAGTCTGTCTTTGATAATTCTTCCGACGATTTCTACAGGAACGAGTTGTCCCTTATCCATATATTCTTTTGCAATAACACCGGCTTCAGTCTTTGCAGCTACCGCTTCTCTGAGCATTGAACCTGTATCAACGTGTTTTAAACCCGTTTCCGCAACCAATTTCTTTGTTTGTGTACCTTTTCCGCTTGCCGGAGGTCCTACCATAATAAGTTCTTTTTTCATTATTAACCCTTTCCTGTTTATAGCGAAATTATATCACAAAACAAAAGAGATAAACATTTTCATGCTTATCTCTTTTTGATTTTTGTTTCTTTATTCCGTTAAGGTTTGTCTTTTAAGAAACTTTCGTAATTTTTTGAAAGGAGTTGAGTTTTAACTTGATTTATAAAGTCTAACGCAACACCTACCATGATGATTAACGAAGTTGCTCCCAAACCTTGCAATGTAGTAATGTTTGTAACAGTTGATGCAAATGAAGGAATCAATGCTACAACACCCAAACCTAACGCACCTAACAACGTTACTCTGCTCAAAATTCTGTCAAGAGCTTCCGCTGTCGGTCTGCCCGGCTTGATACCCGGAATTGAAGATCCGTATTTCTTTAAGTTATTTGCAATTTCTTTTGGTTGCATGTTCGGAATGATTGATGCGTAGAAGAATGTCAATAATACAATCAACAAGAAGTATATAACATTATAACTAATCGTTGATGGATTAAATACCGCATTCAACTGCAACATAATATCTTTTAACATTCCTTCCGGAAAATTTGTTTGTCCTACAA
Source organism: uncultured bacterium (assembly GCA_902783835.1). Lineage (GTDB taxonomy): Bacteria > Cyanobacteriota > Vampirovibrionia > Gastranaerophilales > Gastranaerophilaceae > RUG841. The sequence continues at coordinate 50,253 of CACZSN010000014.1, read as the reverse complement.
GACTCAAAATTGTCGTCGGGAACATTAAAATAGCAATCGCAAAGATGATTGGCATTACACCACCTGGGTTAAGTTTGAACGGAATATATGTATTCATTCCGCCGTATACCTTATTCCCTACTTGGCGTCTCGGATTTACAATGATGATTTTTCTTGCCGCTTCATGCATAATTACAATCAAAATCATTGTGGCAAAAAAGATTATTAATAATGCTATTAAGCCCCATTGTAATCTTACATCGTTCATAACGATTTTTGCCGTGCTTTTTACGTAAACAGGAATACGTGACAAAATACCCCAAAAAATTATCATTGAAGCTCCGTTTCCGATTCCTCTTTCCGTCATAAGTTCAGCAAGCCACATCGTAAATACCGCACCTGCCGTTAAAATACCTACCGAACCAACAACAAACAAGAAATGATTTACATTAGGCATAATCGCCGCAGTTGCACTGTGCATTAAGAATAAAACAAATACAAGTGCTTGGAATATTGCAATTACAACTGTAAATACCCGTGTATATTGTGCAATCTTCCTTCTTCCGGCTTCGCCTTCTTCTTTTTGAAGTTTTTCAAGTTGCGGAATTACAACCGCCAACAATTGCATTACAATTGATGACGTGATGTAAGGTCCGATACCCAATGCGATAATTGATACGTTGCCCAAAGCTCCGCCTGAGAACATATCTAAAAATCCGACAATGTTATTACCGGCCGCAATATTTGCAAATACTTCATTGTTGATACCAAAGAGCGGTAACTGCGTGCAAAAACGGAATACAATCATCATTAAAAATGTGAAGATTAATTTCTGTTTTAAACCCGATACTTGAAACATTGCTTTCAAGTCGTCAACGCTCGGCGGTTGTATTTTCGGTTGTTGCATTATACTAATTCAGCCTTTCCGCCTGCTTTTTCAATTTTTTCTTTTGCTGATGCAGTAAAGTATCTTGCTTTTACCACAACTGCTTTTGAAATTTCTCCGTTACCCAAAACTCTGAGTTCATCTGCGTTTGCTGCAGCTTTCTTGCTTGCTTTGAGTACTGTTAAATCAACTTCTTCCAATCCCAATTTTTCGAGATCGCTTACATTGATTTCTGCGTAATTAAGAGCGTTAAAGTTCTTAAAGCCCTTTAATTTCGGCATTTGTCTGTATCCGGGCATTTGACCGCCTTCAAAACCTCTTTTTGAAGAACGTCCTGAACGTTGTCCTTCACCGTTGTTACCACGGCAAGAAGTTTTTCCGTGTCCTGATGCTCTGCCTCTGCCGACTCTTTTTGATTTGGAAGTTGCACCTTCTTGCGGTGCCAATGTTTCCAATGTTATTTGTTCTGCCATTTTATGTACCTTTCGTGTTTCAATTAGTCAACAATTTCTACCATGTGAGAAATTTTGTTTACCATACCCATTACTGTTGCAGAAGGAGCATGTTCAACAACATCATTTGTTTTGTTCAAGCCTAATGCTTTTACAACTTTGATTTGAGTCTTTGTTGCACCGATAAGGCTTCTTACAAGTTTAATTTTTACTTTTTCTGATTTATTAGCCATTGTCTTTAATCCCTTCTACTAATTGAGCATGTCTTTGAGTGAAATGCCTCTTTTGTCAGCAACTTCTTTGAAGTTTCTCAATGATTTAAGTGCATTGATTGTAGCGTTTGCTGCGTTAAGAGGTGATTTTGAACCTAATGATTTACTCAAAATGTTTTCGATACCTGCAAGTTCGAGTACAGCACGAACTGCACCGCCTGCGATAACACCTGTACCTTGTGATGCCGGTCTGAGCATTACGCTGCCTGCTCCTGAACGTCCTGTTACAGGGTGAGGAATTGTTGTATTGAACAAACGTACGTCTACTAAGTTCTTTCTGCCGTCTGCTACTGCTTTTTGAATTGCTGTGATAACTTCAGCAGCTTTTGAACAGCCTACGCCGACTTGTCCTTTTTTGTTGCCCACAATTACGATTGCTCTGAATGATAATTTCTTACCGCCTTTTACAACTTTTGTTACACGACGGATTTGAATTACTTGTTCTTTCCATTCGCTTTGTGCGGGAACTTCTTCTTTTCTTTCGATTCTTCTTCTTTTTGGTTCGGAATTGAGTTCCTTTGTTTCTTTAACTTCTTCCACTGGTTTACCTTTCATTTGTTAAATTTTAAACAATTAAAAAAACATGAATTTTACCGAAGATTTTAGCGAATCTTCAAGTTCATGTTTATCGTGGGGTTTATGAGTTTTTCTGACTATTTCATAATACTATATAAACTTTTTATTGCAATAGCCTTGTTGACAATATTTTACATATATTTATAGCTTTTTTATTTCTTTTCCTCTTAATATTATTTATTATTAAAATTTGAGTTTGATATAAATTTTATTTTGTGACATAATAAACTCTATATAGTGGTATTAAAATTAGGAATTGTGTAAATGATAAAAGGATTTTTAAATTATTTTAAAGCACCTCCGATTTTGCCTGTTACAGAACCGAAAGAGGTCATTGATAAGCAGTACAAAAAATACAGAATTGATGTATTTTCGGCATGCTTTATCGGGTATACCGTTTTTCACCTTACGAAGAAAAACATAGGGCCGGCACTTCCCGCCATCCAAAACGATTTGGGTTACAGTAACCTTCAATTGGGTTTATTGGGCAGTTCGCTTTATTTTACATATGCATTTGGTAAATTCTTAAACGGTATTATTGCGGACAAAGCGGATGCGAAAAAGTTCATGACATTTGCACTTTTAATGTCTGCTTTATCTAACATTCTGTTGGGTTTGGGACCATATTTCATTGATAAAGATTTGATGGCGGCAGGACAACCCGTATTGCTTTTGTTCATGGCTCTTTGCTGGGGTATTAACGGTTGGTTCCAATCAATGGGATTTCCCGGTATTGCAAAGGCTCTTGCTTTTTGGTTCTCAAATACCGAAAGAGGTACAAAATGGGCATTATGGTCAACTTCTCACCAATTCGGTACAATGTTAGGTGCTTTGCTTGCAGGTTTTGTAATTGTTAAATTCGGTTGGAGAGCCGGTTTCATTATTCCCGGGGTTATCAACCTTATAATGTGTATTTTTACTTATGCAAAAATGCATGATAAGCCTCAAACAATGGGGCTTCCCGAAGTTGAAGAATACAGAGAAGGTGCTGTTCCCGTTCCCGAAGAAGAAGACGAAGAAGCAAAACTTTCTTATTTTGATATTTTGAAAAAATATATTTTCTTCAATAAAACAATGTGGATTTTGGCATTTGCTTATGTGTTTGTTTACATTTGCAGATACGGTACGGAAGATTGGATTATCAAATTCCTCGTTGAACGTGGAGATGATATGGGTGAAGCGACTACGAAATTTGGTTCATTGGCATTCTTTGGAATTTTGGGTGCTATTTCTGCTGGTTTCTTCTCTGATAAATTATTTAAAGGTCACAGAACTCCCGTAAACCTTATATTCTTGGCTGGTATTGCGGTAAGCGTATTTGTTATTATGCACAATCACTTCTCCGGCATTATCGGAGATATCATTGATGTTGCTTGCTTGGCGGGCATGGGATTCTTTGTTGCCGGACCTCAAATGCTTGTTGGCGGTATTTGTGCCGTTGAATCAGGCTCTAAGAAAGTTGCATCTGCCGCAACTGGTTTCTGCGGATTATCCGGTTATATCGGAGCTATCGTTTCCGGTGCGGGTACAGGTTACTTTATTGACCAATTCGGATGGAACGGTGCGTTCTTATTCTGGATTGCATCAGCAATTGCTTGTATGTTGATACTTTTGCCTTTGATTAAAAAAGGTGTTTAATTTAAGTATCTTAATAAAGACTTAAAAGCCCTCGACAGTCGGGGGCTTTTTTGTGATAATTTTATTTATATTTTTCAAATTTGTGTGGAGTTTTATTTATGTTTAAAAAAATTGTAGATTATTTTAAAGCACCTTCGGATATTCCTGTTACCATGAATGACGAAGATGTCGCAAAGGCTTATAAAAAGGGCAGAATTGACATATTCAGTTCTTGCTTTATCGGTTATACGGTTTTTCACTTGACGAGAAAAAATATTGCAACTGCACTTCCGGCTCTTGAAACGGATTTGGGATATTCGAACCTTCAGCTCGGTTTGCTTGGCAGTGCTTTATATTTTGCCTACATGTTCGGCAAATTCATAAACGGAGTTCTTGCGGACAAGGCTGATGCTCGAAAATTCATCACAACCGCGTTATTTTGTTCCTCTATTGCAAATATTTTATTTGCCCTTTGTCCTGTTTGTATTCCGAAAAATGTGGCAATTCACGGTCAACCGATTTTGTTAATTGCGATGGCATTTTTCTGGGGGGTAAACGGATGGTTCCAATCAATGGGATTTCCGGGAATTGCAAAATCTTTGGCTTTTTGGTGGTCTAACAAAGAAAGAGGAACTGTTTGGTCGCTTTGGACAACTTCTCACCAATTAGGAACGACAATTGCTTTCTTGCTCGCCGGTTGGTTAATTGCTCATTATGGTTGGCAATCTGCATTTATTGTTCCGGGTATTGTAAATTTGATTGTTTGCATTTATCTTGCAACACACATGCATGATAAGCCTACAACAATCGGTTTGCCTGATGTTGAACTATATAAAGAAGGTCAAAAAGACGAAACTCCCGAAGAAGAAGATGAAGAAGCTAAACTTTCGTTCTTCGAAATTTTGAAAAAATATGTATTTCTTAATCCGACAATGTGGCTTTTGGCATTTGCTTTTACGTTCGTTTATATTTGCCGTTGCGGAACTGAAGATTGGATTATCAAATATTTGCACAATGTTAAAGGAAATCCGCTTGAAATTGCAACACAAAAACAAACGTTCCTTCCGTTGTTTGGGATAGCGGGTACCTTGCTTGCCGGGGTATTTTCGGACAAGATATTCAAAGGCAAAAGAATGCCTGTTACGATGTTGTTCTTAATCGGTTTTGCTCTTTGCGTATTCGGATTATTGGAAAACAAAGGTTCTGACTTGCTTCACACTGCAATCGATTACCTTTGTATCGGCGGAATCGGCTTCTTCACAGCGGGCCCGCAAATGTTTGTCGGTGGTATTTGTGCAGTAGAATCAGGTTCAAAGAAAGTTGCATCTGCTGCAACGGGATTTTGCGGATTATTCGGATATCTCGGTGCAATCCTTTCGGGAATCGGAACCGGATATTTTGTAGATAATTTCGGATGGTCCGGTGCATTGTACTTCTGGATTGCAGCAGCAATCAGTTGTATGTTAATCCTCATTCCTGTTTGGAGAAAAGGTGTTTAGCCGGAAATCCTTGCTCCTGATTCCAAAAGCATTTTATATATGTCACTTCCTTTTTGGGCATAAAAAATAGGTGTTTTTCCGTAAATATCCTCGATATTTACATTAACACCATTATCCAGAAGCAATCTGACATTTGTAATATTGTTTTTCAAAACCGCATTGTGAAGAGCAGTGCGGTTTTTACCGTTTAATCCGTTTATATCGGCACCTGCATTGATTAATGTTTGCAAAATTGCCATATCTTTTGCTGCAGCATAAAACAATGGAGTATTTCCTTCATTATCGGGGGCATCTATGTCGCACCAATGTGTCGCAATCAGTTGAGTTATTCCGATTTGATTATACATAACCGCATAGTGTAAAGGTGTATAACCATTGTCATCAGCGACTTTTAAGTTTGCGTTTGCATCGATTAATATTTGTGCCGTTTCATAAGATTTCGCCTTAATCGCTGCCATCAAAGGTGATGTCATATTTTCATCCCGAGCATTAATATCCGCTCCGCAAAGAAGGAAAAATCTTACCGCTTTTGCCTGTCCTGCAGCTGCTGCAACATATACGGGAGTTTTTCTCGTTGCATCTTTCATGTTGACAAAAACACTTGCCTCTGTAAAAAGGCTCAAAACCTTGATATTTCCATCTTTTGCCGCTTTATAAAATCCGATTTCGGAAGGTTCATAACCGGCTGCAGTAATTTGGCTTGCGGTAGAACTTGGCAAAATCAATGACGCATAGGCGAAATTGCCTGCAAAATCATATGTTCCTGACATTGACGATAAAATAAGTGCAGTTGTTATTAAAGTTTTGATTTTATTTTTTGTCATTTTTTAATCCTTGCTGACTAAATTGTGGGATAATCGATGTCACAAACAAATGAGCAATCGGAAAGTTTCACACCGGATGTCATTTGTTTACGTTTAAATTCTGCCCTCAAAATCGTTCTGATGATTTGTTTTACGGGTTTATTCGGAAGCATATAGCAAATTTCTTCCTCATCGATGTTTTCCTCGAAATACAATTTGATAACTTTGTCCAAAACGTCGTATTCAGGCAAACTGTCCGTATCTTTTTGTCCCGGACGAAGTTCTGCTGACGGCGGTTTTGTCATTGTGCTTGTCGGAATAATGATTCTGTCCTTGTTAATTCTTTCCGCAACCTTATAAACATCTGTTTTATAAATGTCCGAAAGAACACAAAAACCGCCGCAAGTATCGCCATAAAGTGTGCAATAACCAGTTGCAACTTCGGATTTGTTTCCTGTTGCCATCAAAAGGGCATTGTAGCGGTTTGAATAATTCATCAAAATTATGCCACGCAAACGTGATTGCAAATTTTCTTCCGCAAGGTCGTTATATTTTTGACCTTGAACTTTATCCACAAAAGTCTCAAACAAAGGCTTAATCGGGATATTTTTACATTCCATACTCAAGTTTTTTGCAAGTTCAACGCTGTCATCGACACTTCCAGAACTTGAATATTCGCTCGGCATTGTTATACCTGTAACATTTTCGCTACCGATTGCACGGCAAGCGATTGCGGCGGTAAGTGCAGAATCGATACCTCCTGAAAGTCCGAGGACGATTTTTTTGAAACCGTTTTTCTTACAAAAATCTCTTATCGCAAACGTAATTGCATCAACGGTTTCGTCGTAAATATTTACATCTTTTTCTTCAATGCCTTTGTATTCAACATCTTCGTCATAGCAAATTTTTGCTTCTTCAAAAGCAGGAGCTTCAACGATTTTGAGTCCATTTTTTGTTGAAAAATAACTTCTTCCGTCAAAAAGCAACGAACCTGTCAAACATACAGGATTTACGCGGATTTCAGGGAAAGCTTTTTTCGCCGTGCGTTTGAAAAAATTATCCATTTGGAAATTTTCAGCGTGCAAGTTTAACAAAATGTCCGTCTTGCAGTCCTTAACCTTATCCAAAGTAACGGTCATCAATCTTCCGTGATATTCGATATCCGCAGGACCTTCGCCTGATTTGAAATATTTTTGTTCTTGAAGTGTTAAATCTTTTTTACGGCAAAGTATTTTTTTCTTTCCGTTTGAAAGAAGTGCAATTGAGTTATACAAACCATCTTCGGTTTTTTCTGCAATTCCCAAAATGATATCTCGTTGTTTTGAAAGCTCCGTTATTTCTTCAAGCGCGGAATTTTGTTTTTCGATAAATTCAGGATTTTTAAAATAATCACAGCAATTTATCCCCGTAATTGACAACATCGGGAAAATGATTAATTCTTCCGCATTACCTTCATTTATATATTGTTTAATTTTTTCGCTGTTATCTTCAACGTCAGCCGATTTCGTGTTCAGTTGGATTATTGTTGCTTTCATTGTACTGCTGCCCTTTTCCTTTAATTTTTATGTATTTTGTAACTTCCCATCTTAAATCCACATACTCTATTTTTTTGTCAACTTTATCCAAATTTTCAAGTACGGTTTTTATTGATTTTAATCTTGTATAAGCCTTTGCATCAGGCTCTCCGAGGTCAATCAGGACTGATTGAATTTTGATAAAAATATTGTGTGGTTGTCTGTAATCGATATATTCTACTTCTTCGCCGGAATATTGTCTTGCTTTGTCTGCAAGTTCAAGCAGATAATTTATCTTTTCTTCTTTCCAGTGAATAAAATTATCCTGTTCTCCTGTCGATAAGACTTTTAACGGATATAATTTTTCATTTTTCGGCAAAAGATCCGCACTCAACAATGTTCCGTCTTCGACAAAAAATGCTGCCGGCTTTGCCTTTTCATTCGGTGCTATCATCAATACGGGCATTTTGTCCTCAATTACGATTTGCATTCTTGCAGGAAACCAATATCTTCTGATATGTACCGATTTTACGGTTTTGATTTCGGAAATTTTGTCCTCAAAACCTTTTACGTCTAACATATACAACGGTCGTTTCGGAATTTCAACCTTTTTCATAATGTTCAGAACTTTATCGGGTGAAGTTATATATGTACCGACTATTGCTACGTTTTTGTTCTTTGCGGATGTGAACATTTTCTGCGGATAGTACCATTTTGAAGAACAAAGAATTTTATAACTGCTGAAAATTATCAGTGCAATCATAAGTGCTCGAAGGCATAAGAGCATTTTGCTCGAACGAACGGGCTTCCTTTTATGTTTTTCTTTGTCTTTTTCAAAATGATGTTCTGTCATTATCTGTTTAATCCGGCATTATTTAATATCATTAAAACTAATTCGTCATAAGAAATGCCCATCGCATTAGCTTGTGCCGGCAAATCACTGACATCAGTCATTCCTGGACTTGTGTTGATTTCCAAAACGTACGGAACTTCATCCGAAACCAAAAAGTCTATTCTGCTGACTCCTTTACAGCCGCATGCTTTACAAGCTTTTACCGCAATATCTTTAACTTTTGCCGTCATTTCCGGTGAAAGTTCCGCAGGAAGAATGAATTCCGTCATTCCCTTTGTATATTTCGCTTCGTAATCATACCATTCGGTTTTTGGACGAAGTTCAAGAATTTCCGTTGCGAAAGTTTCGTCTCCGTTGTCTAAAACACCAACTGTCAAAGACTTTCCGACCAAAAATTCTTCCACCATTACATCTTGTCCGATTTCGGCTGATTTTTTATAATTTTCGGTAAATTCTTCTTTTGTATTAACTTTATACATACCAATGCTTGAGCCTTCGCTTACGGGTTTAAGCATTACAGGGAACTTCAAATCCTTAATTTTTTCTTCCGCATCGTCACCTGCTTTAATCAAAACAGATTTAATTAACGGAACATAATCAAAATTTTTCAGGATGTTTTTTGTTGTTGCTTTGTTCATACAAGCGGCACTTGCAAAAACCCCGCATCCTGTATATTCAATTCCCAAAATTTCCAACAAACCTTGGATGCAACCGTCTTCACCGTATTTTCCGTGCAAAGCGTTATATGCAACCGTAACTTCGTTTTCGTGCAAAGTTTCGGCAATATCTTCATCCACGTCAATTAGGATTGAATTTTCGTAACCTAACCTTTGTAATGCTTCAAATACGTTTTTGCCCGAGCGGAGAGAAACTTCTCTTTCGTTTGACATTCCGCCGCAAAGTACTGCAATTCTTGTATCTAAAGAATATTTTAATTGTTGTTCGTTGTCATTGTTTGCCATTTTTCTTTTTCTTCCTCATTTGCGATACCGATGAATTTTACTTCGGGTTGAAGTTCAATCGTGTAACGCACTTTGACTTCATTATACATTTTATACATCAAGTTTAAAACATCGCTTGAGGTTGCATAGCCGATGTTTACAATGAAATTAGCGTGATTTTCCCAAACTTTTGCTCCGCCTACAATTTTGGATTTTACTCCTGACTTTTCAAGAAGTCTTCCTGCCGAGTCGTTTTCAGGGTTTTTGAAAATACTTCCTGCATTCGGAAGAGCAAGTGACGGTTGTTTTTGTTTGCGAAATTCCGCATTTCTTTGCATTAATGCTTTTACTTCTTCAACCGTTGACGGTTTAAGTTCAAATTCTGCACTCAAAACAACATATTTCTTTTCGGAAAGTACGGTTTTTCTGTATTCAAAAAGCATGTCATCTTTGTTAAGCGTTAAAACTTTTTGATTTTCGACATCATAAACTTTACATGATGTAAAAATATCCGCAATCGACTGACTGTGTGCGGATGCGTTCATATAAACCATTCCGCCGATTGTCCCCGGAATACAGAACATAAATTCCATTCCCGAAAGTCCATTTTCCGAAACTTCTCTTGATAAAACAGGTGCTTTAACACCGCAGGTTGCATAAACTTTTGTTCCGTTAATTTCAAAATCATTAATTTCCGTTGTAATTATTACGTCTCCGTCTATTCCGTCGGATGAAATAAGTACGTCGGAACCGTTTCCGAGAATAATTGCATTCGGATTTTCTTTTAATGTTTGTTCAAGTTCTTCAACTGTTTCAGGAAAATAAACAGTTTTTGCTTTTCCTCCGATTTGGAAGGTTGTGTGTTTTTTTAATTCGTAATCTTTTTCAATCTTCATTGTTAGTTATTCTCGCTTATTTTCTTTAAAATTCCGCCAACTTGTGTAACAGTACCTGCTCCAAGTGTGATTACAAGGTCGCCAGATTTGAGTTCGGGATAAATTTTTTCCGCAACCGCTTGCATATCTCCGCCGACATAAGTTTTATCTTTGTGTTTCAATTCTTTAACAAATCGTTCTGAATTTACTCCGTCAATAGGTTCTTCACAGGCATGGAAAACATCTGTTACAAAAATTTTGTCCACAGTATCAAAAACTTTCAAAAAATCACTCCAAAGGCTTTGTAATCTTGAAAATCTGTGTGGTTGAAATACCGCGACAATCCGTCCGCCTTTGTATGCCGATAAACTTTTCAAGGTTGTTCCTATTTCTTCCGGATGGTGGGCATAATCGTCGTAAACCTTTATTCCGTTGAATTCCGTAACTTTTTGAAATCTTCTTCCCATTCCCGAAAAAGTTTTGAAATGCTCAAGCATATTTTCAGGATGAAAACCTTTCAAATCCAATGCGGCAAATACTGCTAAAGCATTGTAAACATTGTGAATTCCCGGAATAGACATTTCCATTTGTGCCTTAAACTCACCTTTGTAATAAATATCAAATTTTGAAGAAAAACCGTCAAATTCAATATTTTTTGCAGTGTAATTCGCATCGTTTACCCCAAATGTTACAAAAGTTCTTTCGGGCATGTATTTTATAAATTCTCTGCAACCTTCACTGTCATTATTTATGATTAATAATGCATCTTTCTCCGTATTATCAATATATTTCTTGAAAGTTTTATAAATATCGGACATTCCGTTTTTATAAAAATCAGGATGATCATATGACAAATTGTTAATAACGTTAACATCCGGTCTGTATTTTACGATTGTTCCGTCCGATTCGTCTAATTCGGCAATAAATATTTTGTCTGAATCAAACTTTGAATTATCTCCGATTTCAGGAATAAACCCTCCGACTGCATATGACGGATGTTTTCCCGCTTTACTCAATACATACGAGCAAAGTCCGCTTGTCGTTGTTTTGCCGTGAGTACCTGAAAATCCGAAGAAAAGAGCATCTTTATCATCAGAAAAATCATCCGATATTAATTTAAGCATGTCCGAACGGTGTAAAACTTCGAGGTTAAGCCGTCTTGCTTCTTTTAATTCGGGGTTTTCTTCGGAAATGGCCGAACTTATTACTACCGTCATATCAGGTGTTATATTTTCGGCTTTTTGTCCGATTTTTATGTCGGCTCCCATATTTTTTAACATTTTTACATATTTGCTTTCGGAAATATCAGAGCCTGTAACAGTGCAGCCTTTTTCGAGCAGAAACTTCGCCAATGCACTCATTCCTACTCCGCCTGCTGCTATAAAGTGAAATTGCTTATCTTTTAATGCCATTTTTTTATCCTGTTTTTCTTTATTTTTATCCTATTACAAATAATATTTTGGGGCAAAATATTTAAAAATCTTCGCATTTTTTACAAAAAAATAATTCGTTCTTGATATTTAATGAGAAACAGGCTACAATATTTATCACAATGACAGTATAATTAAAAGGACTATGTTTCATGAAACTACACATGCAAATTTTAATCGCCTTAGGTCTTGGAATTAAACGAAACGGTCATATTTTCTTAGGACTTATTGCAGGTATTATTTTGGGGTTCATTCTCCATAATTACAAATTCACTTCATCAGGTGATGTTAATTTGACGGTTGCTTCAATCATCGGAGCTCTTGATTTTATCGGTCAAATGTTTATCAGACTTATTCAAATGGTTGTTATTCCTTTGGTTTGTTCTGCTATCATCGTCGGTATTTCAAGCATCGGAGACAGCAATCAGCTCGGTAAATTCGGTAAGAAAATGATTTTTTATTACGCATTCATTTCATTCACTGCTGTTACCATCGGTGCTGTTCTTGCTTGTATCTTTAAACCGGGATTGGGTGTTCAATCATTTATCAGCCAAGCTTCCGCCATGTCTGCACAAGCTCAAGTTCAAGAAGTTATTTTGGAACAACAAGGAAACATTTCTCAAATATTCCTTAATATGATTCCTCAAAATCCGATTTCGGCAATCGCTATGGGTGATATGATTCCTGTCTTAATCTTCACTCTCATCTTTGCCGTTGCTTTGGCTAAAGTCGGTGAAGTTGCAAGACCGATTGTTGGTTTCTTTGAATCAGTATTTGCGGCAACGATGAAAGTTACCGATTGGATTATGTTCCTTGCTGCTCCCGGTGTATTTGCATTGTCGGCAGTTGCGGTTTCATCATTCGGTTCAGGTGTTTTCTCGGGCATTTCAACTTACTTTATGGTTTTATTCGTAGGTTTGCTCATTCAACTTTGCATCGTTTACCCCGTATTCATTTCTGTTTTCAGTAAAGTCCCCGTTGCAATTTTCTTCTCTTCAATTACTGAAGCTATGATGGTTGCTTTCGGTACTGCAAGCAGTTCCGCTACATTACCTTTAACAATTGCTTGTTGCGAAAAAAGAGGTATTTCTCACAAAGTTTGTTCATTTGTAATTCCTTTGGGTGCTACTTTGAATATGGATGGTACGGCTATGTTCCAAACAGTTGCAGTTCTTTTCTTGACTCAAGCATACGGTGTTACTCTTGAACCTATTCAAATTATTCAAGTTGCATTCTTTGCATTTGTTGCATCAAGTACTTGTGCGGGTGTTCCGGGTGCAGGTCTTATCACTATCGCATTAATCCTTAACGGATTGGGCTTGACTCCTCAACAATTGGTTGAAGGTTTCGCGTTCTTATTCGCTTTGGACAGAATTTTGGAAATGTTCAGAACTGTTTTGAACGTTACTTCAGATGCTGCTGTTGCGGCAGTTATTGCGGATAATGAAAATGAAATTGATTATGATTTATTCAATAATGTAGAAGAATATAAAGAAATTTTAGAATAATCATAAAATCTTATTAAGATAAAAGAGCCTTGAAAAAGGCTCTTTTTTTGTGTGAGTTTTATTTTGAGAGAATTTCATTCAGGTCTGTTTCGGGGGAATTACTGATTTTTTTGATATTGAAAATATCCTTCATTCCGTCGAAAATTGACGGATTTAAGACATTAGGACAACATTCACTCAAATAAATATTTTTAATTCCTAATATTTTCAGGTTAAAAGCATGCGATATAGTTTGCAAGTGACATTGTGTAATAAATGCCGTGGTTTTTTCCTGTAAAATATTTTTATGTTCTTTAAGTTTATCGAAAACACCGTAAATCAGAGACATGTCGTAAAAAGAGCCTATATGCCAAATATTTTTCTGTTTTCTGTTGTAAGAAAATGAAATTATAAAACAATCATCCGGTACAATATCGAATAGTTTTTCGAAATATTCCGTTTGCGGAACATTGTAGTTATTTGTACCAATAATTATTAAATGTTTATATGTTCCGCAGTCGAAGCATTCCGTTATTATGTTAATTTTTCTGTCTATGAAATTTTTGTCGTAACCGACTGTGATTTCTCCGATTGGAAGATTTTTTGTGAATCCTTTTTCTTTTTTTGCAGCTTCAATCAGCGGTGAAAAATCCTTTTCGCTGATTTTGCCGATGCCGTAAGCAGGATTGTTATCGGGGGTGAAAACTCTTCCTCTTATAAAATCAAAGTGAAAATGAGAATTTTTTGTAATTAGTACCGCTCCGGGAAAAGACGCAAAATCGAGTTGAACATTGTTCAGTGAACGTTGGTAATGTCCCGCTAAATTTTTATATTTGTGAAAATAGGAAAATGAATGTGCAAAAAGCATGTCATTGTGAGTGTAAACATTAATGTCTTCATCTTTGAGTGCGTCAAGCAACATTTCTAAGTTCTTGTAATAATGTCCGGTAACAAGAATACATTTCCCTTTTTTGATATCCAATTTTACATCTGTTTCTTCAATCGGACCGTATTTTTTTGCAATTATTTTGTTTAATTTTGTCATAATTTCGCGATTTGTTTTTGCAAAATCATAAATTTTTTCTTTAAGTTCTTTTTCCGTTAAATTATCGTAGTTAAGAGTTTTTAAAAGTTCGGGAATTTTGAATTTTTCATCACCGATTTCCTCTTCGTAGTTTTCTATTTCCGTAATACAAAGACAAGCGTTACTGATAAGCAAAACTGCAATATCGGTAGCTGTTTTTTTGAATTTAGAAATTGTTGTATTCTTTTTTACTGATTGTTTTTCACCGAATTTTAGTGCTTGAATGCCTTCACTTTTGGTTTCAAAAGACAACTTTTCGCCTTCAACCGGTTCAAAAGGTTCGTTTTTAAGTTTGCATTCTTCTTTGTATGTTAATGTGAGTTTTTGAACTTCGTCGTAAAGATTTTTGATGATGTTCAAAAATACATCTTTTTGAAAATCAAGATTAACGACTGTCAGATTGACATAGTTTATTATTAAGTCCGCAATTTTTCCCGTATCACAACCGATAGCTCTCATTTTTTCTTCATAATAAGCCATTTGGCTCAATTCATAAAACAGAAGTTCTTTGAGAGAAATTATCGACGGATCATAAGAAAAAACAACGGGGGTTGCACCCTCGTTACAAACAGGGTTGTCATAGTTAAAAAATAGTCCCATTTTTATTCCTCTTTTAATAGTTCGTCAAATTTTTTTGTTTCAATAAGTTTTTCTAAATCCGAGCAACCTCCGATTCGATTGCCGTTGATAATGATTTGCGGAAATGTTACTTCTCCTTTTATGTTGTATTTTTCCGCTAATAAATTAGAAAAATTATCCTCATTGTCAGTTACGTCAATTTCATCAAAACTGACGTTTTTCTCTCGCAAAATGCTTTTTGCCTTTTTGCAAAACGGACAATAACGTAAAGTGTAAATTTTTACCTGCATAAAATAACCTCGCATTTCTTTATTGATTATCGAAATTACGAGGTTAAAATAAATCAGTCAGTCAGGTATCGTTACTTACTGATATTCTCAATTATTGATTTAATATTTTCTTTTTCTTCATCGGGTAAATCAAACTTGAGATAATCTTCAAGATATTCTTTTGCACTTTCTTTATCATCTTGTGCAAGGAACATAACAGCTGCTTTTTTGTATGGTTGATGCATAAATCTGTCAGCGGCAATCGCTTTAAGATAATTTGACAAGGCCTTATCAATATTATCACTCATTTCATAGGCTTGACCTGTTCTAAAGAAGAATATTGCGTTATCATCGCGTTTTTCAAGTACATGCTCAAATGCTGCCGCAGCATTTTCATAATCTCCCGTTTCAAAACATAAATTGCCTAAATCCCAATATGCATCGATGTTCTCCGGAGAAATTTCCAAAATTCTGTTGAGCATGTCAAACGCAAGGTCATATTTAACATCCGCAATATAAATTCTTGCTAAATAATGCATAAGAACAATGTTATCGGGCATGAGTGTAACGGCTGTTTCCAAGAGATTTGCACCTTCTTCAAGCCTTCTTTGTCTGTAATACAAATCTGCCAAATTTATATATGTTTCAACAGATTCTGAATGGTCTTTAAGTGCCATTGTGAAATATTCTTCAGCCTTTTCATCATTTGAAAGTTTTGTGTAGCAAAGACCGATATTGTTCATAATCGCATTATCGTCAGGATTTTCTCCTAACGCTGCGAGAAACTCATTCAGTGAACTTTTATAGTCACCTTCTTTAAAAAATTTAAGAGCATTTGTTATAAAATCTTTATTTTCCATAATTTTATATTACAATAAATTATGTAAATATCAATATAAATCGGAGAATTTTATGTCAGGACACTCAAAATGGGCAAATATTAAGAACAAAAAAGCAAAAGTTGACGCACAAAGAGGCGTTGCTTTTCAAAAATTTTCAAGAGAAATTATTACTGCTGCAAGACTTGGCGGTACTGATCCTGCCGGCAACTTCAGATTAAGAACTGCCATCGACAGAGCAAAAGCTGCTGGTTTGCCGAACGATAACATCAAACGTGCAATCGAAAAAGGCGGCGGCGGTCAAGGCGGAGATAACTTCGAAGAAATCACTTACGAAGGATACGGTGCAGGCGGTGCAGCGATTTTCATCGAAGCTATGACTGACAACCGCAACAGAACAGCCGGCGATATCAGAAGTTATTTCTCAAAATTCAACGGCAACTTGGGTGAAACAGGTTGTGTAGGCTGGATGTTCAAACCGGTCGGACTTGTCGTTTTTGATAAAGACGATGTAGATTTTGAAAAACTTTTTGAAGCTGCTATTGAATGTAATGCTGATGATGTTAAGGAAGAAGAAGACGAATATCAAGTTGTTACTACTTTCGAAAACTTACAAGCATGCTCGGAAGGTCTTGAAACAGCAGGATTTAAACCAAAATCAGCAGAATTCACAAGAATTCCTGAAAATTCAATCGAAATTACGGACGTTAAAGTTGCTCAAAATATTTTGAGATTGATGGAAAAACTTGAAGATCACGATGATGTTCAAAATGTTTATTCAAACTTCGATATTTCCGATGAGTTAATGGCTCAGGTTGAAGTGTAATTATTTGCAGAAACCGCCTGATATCGGGCGGTTTCGCTTTTTAGATAAGACGGAGATTTTTAAATGAAAAAGATTTTGTGTTTAGTTGTTTTTATGACAATGTCAATGACTGCACCTGTTTTGGCCGAAGGCAATACAAGTAATGCAATAAATTTGCCCAACCAATCTCAAACGCAAGATTCACAAGATAAATTTCAAAATGCAAAATACAGAAATTCTTGTTTTGCAAATGCCGTAATCAACGGCGATATAAGACTTGTAGAGTCTTTTATCAATCTCGGTTATGACGTAAATACCAAACATGCTTCTGTTCCTGTAGTCTTTTTGGCGGTTCAGCAAAATCAAAATGAAGTTTTGGAATTATTGCTTGCAAACGGTGCAAATCCCAATGTGACATACATGTCAGAGCCTGTTGCGATGTTTGCAGTCTTAAAAGAAAATATTGAAGCCTTGAATTTGCTTTTGAAATATGGTGCAAAAGTTAATTCTGAGGTGGATGGTGACAGTTTACTCAGAGAAGCAATCCGCAAACAAAATCCTGATATGGTAAAACTTTTGGTCAATTATAAGGCAGATGTAAATCAGTCTGTTTACGGAAAAATACCGTTAAATTATGCAATTGAACAAAAACGTGCGGATATTGTTGAAATTTTACTCAATGCAGGTGCAAAACCAGATGATAAAACTCAAAAATTACTTCAAAAATCAAAATCACCGCAAATGAGATTATTATTTAATGATAAATAATCTTTTCGGTTGCTTTTATAATTTTTCTTGATTATAATGATACGCACATCGTAAAGCTAATAAACATCCAAATGCAGACAGGAGAACAGAATGGATAAGAACGTAATTTGTATAAAATGGGGTACCAAATTTGGTCCTGAATATGTCAACAGACTCTATAAAATGGTTGAAAGAAATTTGACTATTCCTCACCGCTTTGTATGTTTTACGGATAATTCAGAAGGTTTGCTCGAAGGCATTGAAGTTCGCCCGTTACCTGAGCTTAATGATGACGGTTTGCCCGAAAAAGCTTGGAAAAAACTTGGTCTCTTTACTGATAAATTGGCAGATTTACAAGGTCAAGCTTTGTTTATGGATTTGGATATTGTTATTAGAGATAATATTGATGCGTTTTTTGAAGTTGAAGGTGATTTTTTAATCATTAAAGATTGGGATTTTGAAAAAGATATTATCGGAAATTCTTCTGTTTTCAGATTTGAAGTTAACAAGTATCCTGACATTATTGAAAACTTCTACAAAGAGGGTAAAGATATCAGAAAACGTTATAAAAACGAACAGGCTTTCCTTTCTCACCAAATGTACGATAAAGGCATTTTGAAATATTGGGACAAAAAATGGTGCGTAAGCTTCAAACGTAGCTGCTTGAGACCGTTCCCGATTAATTATTTCCAAATGGCTCGTGACCCGGAAGAAGCCAAAATCGTAATTTTCCACGGACGTCCGACTCCGGAACAAGCATACAAAGGCTTTTGGGGTAAAGGCGGTTTCCGTTATGTTAAACCGACAAAATGGCTTGATAAATATTGGAAAAATTAGTTTATTCCGTTTGGAAATTAAAATGATTTTTAAGGCTATGATTTTATGTCGTAGCCTTTTTTACATCCCTGTCATTTCGCAAACATAGATGAATGTGAACATAATACACAATGAAAAAATCCAAGAAATAACTTGCGGATATGGTGTTTCCGGTTTTGCGGGAATAGTTTTAATCTTATTCATAGCAGACTTTATTGTATTCATTCCAAATCCTCACCTTAAGTATTTTAAGTTTATGAAAAATCATTTTTTTCTTTATCATTTATTTAGTGGATTTTTTAATGTATGATGATATTATGAATAATTTTTTTTTAATATTCAAAAATAAATTTTCAAGATTCTGTGATTTCATTGAAAGATACGGAATGATTTTCGTTCTTACTTTTGTCATTTTGGCGGGAATTTATTTGCGATTGAAGTTGCTTTTTTCAAATCAATCATTTGGGTTTGATGAATGTGCATTGACTTCAAACATCATATTGAAAAATTATTCGGAATTATTCAAACCACTTGATTTTTATCAGGTTGCACCGCCTGTATTTCTTGTTGCGGAAAAATTTTCATATGTTTCTCTGTCGAAGTATTTTTCAGTCGAAATTGCTTTGAGAATTTTTCCTTGTATATGTTCAATTTTGTCGCTGATTATGCTTCCGATTTTTGTGCATAAGGTATATAGAAATATTTGTGTAACTTCGGGGGTTGCTTTTATCACGGCATTTACTCCGAACGTTGTTAATTATGCAAATGAAGTAAAACAATATTCTTTCGAACTTTTAATAGCAATTCTTTTGATGATGTTTTTCTATTTTTTTGACGTTAAAAATTTTTCGAAAATAAAATTATTTTTGGCGGGAATAATAATTTCTTTTCTGCCTCTGTGCTCCTCATCCGCATTTTTTATAGTTGCAATAGGGTCCTTGATTGTATTGTGGAATATTTTCCAAAATAAAAAAAGTGTTTTTTATGCCGTCGTCTATTTAATTCCGATTTTTATCGGTACAATTTTATATACCGCTTTATTTTATAAACCTGTTCACGATGCGTTGTACGGGTTTATGGCCAATTATTGGATTGATACAAATCCTTCAATGTTTACATTCGAAAACTTTTATTTGCTCTTTACGGTTAAAACGGAATTTTTCTTGAGAGAATTTTGCGGAATTGATTATCCTCATTGGGGTGTGTTCTTCTGGGGTAATTTTATTTTGTTTTTAATTTTGAAAAATAAAAAGTTAATCGTAATGTTTTTGGGAATATTGGGTCTGACGGTATTGGCGGGATTTTTAAACATATATCCTTATGAGGCGCGATTAATATTGTTCCTGTTACCGATTTTTTCCGTGTTGTACTTGCAATCTTTTCTGTTTATTAAAAATAAATATGTCTCGACATTTGTTGTCATAACACTATTTGTGTCAACGCTGTTTTGCCTCAAAACTCCGATAAATGAATATCTTACTCACGAAACTTGTATACGTGATGTGTTCCAAAAATTGCAAGAAATTAATCCTGAATTGAAAAACGTAATAGGGATAAAAAGTTGCTTTATTTCATACGGCGGAAAAGATGTTGTATATGATTTGGATATTTGGCAGAATTTTGATAAATATAAATTTAAAAAAATGCTTTCTTCTATGTCTAATGATACTTACTACGTTTATTTGCCGTTCAGACGTATGAGTTCCTCTTATAATCGTGATATTCGAGACTTCTTGATGTCATCGGATAATAATGTAAAAGTGGTCAATTTTTATTCTTTCGATGAAGACGATAAACTTTTTATTGCGGAAATTAATACTTCTTTTAACGGTAAACACAAATAGTGTTATTTATTCAGTATTGTTTGTTTTTGGTTAATAACACAAATGGTGTTATCTCGGAAAATCTTTTTCTTCTGTCAAAGCCACTATTAGTGTTATTAAAAACCTTGTTGTAAGAGTATAAACAATTATGAGTAAAAAAGCGGCGATTGGAATTTAATCCAATCGCCGCCATTGATTTTACTGAGGCAATTTATTAATTTTGAGGATTGCAACCGAAGGCAACAGTAACTTTTTCTTTCGGATTGATTGAAGAAATTCTTGAGCCTTTTGCATCTACGAGGTAAGTGAGTTCGTCTCCTGTTGTTTGGAATAAGCCCATTGTACCAGACAATGCGGTTCTGGTTGTATCGATAGGAGCTTTGACGAGGTTTTTGATTGAATCGCCGTAGCTTCTTCCTGCAGCTTTGAATTGACCTTGGAAGACTTCGCCTGTACCGATACCGACGCCGCCTACTACGTTTTCGACTGCGTTACCTGCATTAACAACGGCACCGCCTACTGTTCTGCCGACAATACCGAGCAAGCTTCCTGTCCAAGTGAAAGGCATTGTTACCAATCTTGCGACGGGGTTTTGAGTTTTTGTTTTGTCAACTTGTGCTGCCAAAACTTGTTGAGGCAAATCAGCCTTGCAGTCGCCGTTTTCGATTGAATCAAATGACAATTTCAAACCGCCAGCACATTTTCCGGAAGAACGTTGTACTTCAAGGATTTTACCTCTGACAGTTGAACCGCAGGGGAATGTTTCACCGTTGATTGTAACTTCTTCTGTTGTTGTTGCGGCAAATCTGTCACCTACGTTTGATGATTTTGCGTTAATTTCATCATTGAAGTTCATCGCGATTGTCGGAAGTTGAATATTTTCTTCATGTTCGATGTAAGCAGCAGCACCTGTGCAACCGCAATCATCCATTGTTACTTTATCAACATTTGAGTAACCCAATGAAACTCTGATATTTTCGAGCATTGAGGCAATTTCCGCACGGCTTGCATCTTTATTTGCGTTAATCATATCGGGTTTCGGAGCATCATTCAATGCACCTGATTGAATAGCTTTAGCTACTGAAATTTTTGCCCATTCAGGAACTGTGTCTGCGTCACAATATTTGCTTAAAATCTCATTTGCTTGGCATAAATCCATCGGGCAGTTAATACCTTTAGCCAAAATAGAGAATGCTTCAGCTCTTGTTACGGGTTTATTAGGCTTAAATGTATTGTTCGGATAGCCTTCCATCAAACCGTTTGCAACAGCTTTGTTAATCATTTTGCTGCCCCAGAAGTTTCTCGGAACATCTTTGAATGATTTGTGGCAAGGTGCTGTATCAGAGTTTAAAAGGTTATATCCTTTTACCGTCATAGCTGCCATTTCAGCTCTTGATACAGGTAAATTGGGTTTGAAAGTTCTGTCAGGGTAACCGGCTATGATGTTATTTTCCGTCAATTTATTGATTTCGCATCCTGCCCAGTATCCGTTCGGTACATCTTCAAATGCACTTACCAAAGGAGCTGCCGCACCTGTCGGAGTTGAAATTTCAAACGGTTGTAATGATTTTTTTGTAACTTCGATACTGTCTTCCGTTTGCATACTGATTTGGCAACCGCAGTTATCGTTTGTTTCAACCGTTACTTTCGGAGTAGTGTCTTCAATACAGGGACAAGCTGCTGCCGCACCGGTAATTGCATCGGTTTCTCTTGCAACAGGTATACCTGTTTTTTCGCCGTCAATCGCTTGTCCGAGGTAAACTCCCGCATCTTTTTCACCGATAAGGTTATTTGCACCGTAAACGGCATTAGGATATGCGTAAGATTGCATCATATGTGCTTTTTGGTCAGAATCCGGTTGCGGACATGCGGAACAAGTTGAAACTTTTTCCTTTTCGCAAGGTGCTAATGCTTCGCAGGTCGGTTTCGGTGTTTCACAAACCGGTTCCGGAGTTTCACAAGTTTGCGTCGGAGCTTCACAAGTATTCGCTTCTTTATTACATTTGCATTTGTTGTGTTTCTTGTGGCATTTCGGACATTTTTTTGTTTTCGGTGTTACAACTTGCGGACAATCTTCCGTTGGGCAAGCTGCAATCAATTGATATTCACTGTTTGTTGTCGTTGTCGGAGCAAAAGAAATATCTTCAGCGTAAACTGTGTTCATCGCGATTGCTGATACAACGAGTGCAACTGTTAATTTGTTAAATTTCATTCTACCTCCTTATGAGAATTTTTTATGTGACCTTTCACTGTTTTTTCTTTACCTTTGAATTATGCCGTTTAACAGGGAACAATATCATTACCGAAACTTCTTATTCACTCAGGCTATTTGTAAAATGTGGAAAAATTTATAAAAAGTTGTATAATAGAGTTCGTACACAGAAATAGAGACGATATCATGCCTACAATATATGTTACGGATGTGACCAATCGTGACGGTGTTCAAACTTCACGCTTAGGTCTTGCTAAATTACAAAAAACTATTATCAATTTGATGTTGAACAATATGGGAATAACCCGTTCTGAATTTGGTTTCCCGACAACCCGACACGAACTTAATTACCTCAACGGAAACCTTGAATTGGTGGACAGAGGTGTTATTGATAAAACAATTCTTTCCGGATGGATAAGAGCTTTATCTTCGGATGTTATGTTATCTTTTCAAAATGTCCCGAGATTGAAGCACGTAAACCTTTCTCAATCAACATCAAAACAAATGATTGAAGGAAAATATCAAGGCAAAAAATCTCCCGATGATATTATAAAATCCACCTGTGAAGCTGTTGAAGCGGCTCTTTCATGCGGTGCTATTACTATCGGGGTAAATGCCGAAGATGCCTCAAGAACCGATATGGACTTTTTGTTAAAATTTGGTCATGAAGTTAAAAAAGCAGGTGCTCACAGATTAAGATATTGTGACACTTTGGGTTATGATGACCCTAAAACTGCTTATGACAGAATATACGCACTGGGCAAAGAACTTCAAATACCTATAGAAACACATTTTCACAACGATTTGGGAATGGGGGTAGCTTGTTCGGTAATGGGTGCCAAAGCCGCTATTGATGCGGGTGTCGATACTTATATCAATACTGCAATCAACGGAATGGGCGAAAGAGCCGGAAATGCCGATTTGGTTTCTTGCATTTTGGCAATTATGAAATCAAGCGGTTTCTCGAAAAAATACAAATTAGACGAAAATATTGACCTTTCAAAATGCTGGAAATTGGCTAAATATACTTCAAAAGCTTTTGGTGTACCTATTCCGATAAATCAACCCGCGGTCGGAGACAATGCATTTGCTCATGAATCCGGTATTCACGCTGACGGTGCTTTGAAAGACAGAAGAAACTATGAACTTTACGATTTTGAAGAATTGGGCCGCGGAGAACCGGAAATCGTTGAAACAGGCAGACAAATTACTGTTGGCGAATACGGCGGTATTAAAGGTTTTAGAAATGTTTATCTCAATCTTGAATTGGAATTTAAAGACGAAGATGAAGCAAGAACCATTTTGGAACTTGCAAGATACGCAAACGTTCATACTCAACAACCTTTAACAGCAAGCGAATTAAGATTTATTTACTATTATCCGGATGTTGCCGCTAAAGTTATGACGGTAACACCTTATTATGAACCGAAAGGCGAATTGTTGAAACGTTTAAGAACAACCGCCAATCCGATTCTTGTAGTATAGGAGAATTTATGGGACAAACATTAGCAGAAAAAATTATCTCGGCTCATACCGACGGACCTGTAAAAGCAGGCGATTTATGTATTGCAAAAGTTGATGTTACCGCCGTTCAAGACGGTACCGGACCTTTGACCATCAGTGAATTCAGAAAATTGGGTATTGCAAAACCCGCAAATCCCGAAAGAATGATTCTTTTTATTGACCACGCAACTCCGTCTCCAAGAAAAGAACTTTCAAATTCCCATATGGTTATGAGACAATTTGCAAAAGAAACGGGTGCCGTTTTATCTGAAGGCGGTACGGGGGTTTGCCACCAAAGATTGGTTGAGCAATATGTGAACCCCGGTGAAATTCTTTGCGGCGCAGATTCTCATACTTGCACTTCAGGTGCTTTAGGTGCTTTCGCTACGGGCATGGGAAGTACAGACGTTGCTGTCGCTTCCGCCTTGGGGAAAACTTGGCTAAAAGTTCCTCAATCATACAAAATTGTTGTTGATGGTGCTCTTCGTCACGGAGTTTATGCAAAAGATTTGATGTTATATTTAATCGGCTTAATCGGTGCAGACGGTGCAACTTACAAGGCTTTGGAATTTACCGGTTCTACAATTGACAATAT
Source organism: uncultured bacterium (assembly GCA_902783835.1). GTDB lineage: Bacteria > Cyanobacteriota > Vampirovibrionia > Gastranaerophilales > Gastranaerophilaceae > RUG841. The sequence continues at coordinate 25,797 of CACZSN010000014.1, read as the reverse complement.
GTCTATGTCGGAACGTTTCACATTGGCAAATATGGCGGTCGAAGCCGGTGCAAAATGCGGACTTTTTGCTACTGATGAAAAAACATTTGCATTCTTGCAATCTCGTCACAGAGAATATGCATTCAAAAAAATCCAATTTGATGAAGATGCCGAATACGAAAGAGTTATCAATATTGATGCTTCTTTGGTTGTACCGATGGTATCTTGTCCTCATACGGTTGATAATGTCAAACCGGCAAAGGATTTGAGCGATGTAAAAATTAATCAAGTCTTTATCGGAAGTTGTACAAACGGAAGAATTGAGGATTTGAGAATTGCTGCGAAAATTCTTAAAAAACAAAAGGTTCATCCTGATGTAAGATTAATTGTTGCACCTGCCTCAAGAGACGTTATGATGCAAGCGTTAAGAGAAGGTATTATTGAAATTTTGACATATGTCGGAGCATCGGTAATTCCTCCCGGATGCGGTCCTTGCGTTGGTGTTCACGCAGGAATTTTGGGCGACGGAGAAGTTTGTCTCTCAACTCAAAACAGAAACTTCAAAGGAAGAATGGGTAATCCTGAAGGTAAAATTTACCTCTCGTCACCCGCAGTTGCGGCATATTCAGCGGTTTGCGGCTATATTGCAGACCCTTCGGAAATTTTATAAGGAGAAAAAATGTTAAAAGGTAAGGCTTGGAAATTCCCTGATAATATATCAACTGACCATATTGCTCCCGGTCGTTTGTTCCATTTGCGTTCAAATCTTCCGGAGTTCGCTAAACACGTGCTTGAAGATGCCGACCCCGAGTTCGCATCAAAAGTCCAAAAAGGCGATTTCGTTGTTGCCGGTTCTAATTTCGGACTCGGCTCTTCCCGTGAACACGCTCCTCAAATTATTAAACTCTCGGGCGTAAGTGCTGTTATTGCTAAATCTTTCGCAAGAATTTTTTACAGAAATGCTATTAATATCGGTTTGCTTCTCCTTGAATGTGATACCGATGGAATAGACGCTCAAGATGAATTGGAAGTCGACGTTCGTGAAGGTGTTATTAAAAATTTAACAAAAAATACCGAAATAAAATTTAAACCGCTACCCGAAGTTATGATTAAACTTCAACAAGACGGCGGTTTAATCGAACATATTAAAAAATATGGTGATTTTCAATTAACTTAAAAAAACTTAATATAAACCCATAGTTCTATAAATCTTTCAAAAAATAATTATTTCGATTGATTAATAAATCTTAATAATTTGTAATAATTATCTCGTCAGGCAACGGAGATAAGTGAAAGTGAATTTAAACGAGGAATGTTTATTGCAATACTTGGCTAACCCGAACGGTTCGTCAAGTTTTGTTATGGATTATGGGTTTGGTAGTGAAATTTTTGATTGTCCCGAGTATAATGAAGTAGCATGGCTATTTACATAATACAGGTAGGACAATAGGTGAATATTAACAGACTTAAAGAATTTTTTGAAAACAACAAAATTATTTTACTTTGTACGGTATTAGTTGCGGTTACGATGTTTGTACTTTCTGTCGTAATTGCGAAGGGAAATTCGGGAAACTTTTTTAAGTCTATCGAATTAAAATCTTTTGACCTCAGGCAATCTATAATTTCGGACAAAAAACATGTTTCGGATGATGTGGTTATTTTGACGGTTGATGATGAAAGTTATGAGTATTTGATTAACAAATACGGGGAATGGCCTATTCCGAGAGCGATTTATGCGGACATTTTGAATTATGTTGAGTCTCAAAATCCTGCTGTTGTCGGTTTCGATTTACTTTTTGTTCATTCTTTAAGAAACAATCCGAACAGTGATGCGAAGCTTGCAAAAACAATGGCAAAATATGATAACGCATATACTGCGATAAACTTTGATGACAGAGATTTTACAGTCAGAAAGCCGGTTGTTTTGGCTGATGGTTTGGCTTCAAAAGTCAAAATTGAGGACAAAAAATTTACACCTCAGCTTATGACAAATTGCCGTTCTATTTTCCCTAAACTTATGGCGGCTACGGAAAATATCGGTCATATTAACACTGCAAAAGACAACGATGGAATTACTCGTTCCGTTCCTTTGTTTGTTGCTTATCCGACTTATTCTCAGGATGAAAAAGGTAATTTTGTTTATGAAGATAAGGATATTAAGTATTATCCTTATATGACTTATAAAATGGCTGTTAAATACCTCGCTGCAAAAGACGGGGTTTCCGTTGATGAATTTTTGAATAATTCAAAAATTGAAAACGGTAAGTTTACTTTAAACGGTAAAAACAAATTTGCTGTTTCAAACGATGCAAAAGTTGTATTGAATTGGTATGGGGACACAGGGCTTGAGGATAGCAAAAACTTCAAGTATGTTCCTATGTGGAAAGTTGTTGAGTCTATGACGGGCGGAAAAAATCAACTTCCTGCCGATACCTTCAAAAATAAGGCTGTTTTTGTCGGAACAAGTGTATTTGCACTTTCTGATATTAAGAGTGTTCCGACGGCAAAATATATGCCGGGTGTTGAAATTCACGCAACGTTGTTTAACAACTTCATTGATAATTCTTTTATCAAACCTGTTTCAACATTGGGTAATATTTTAATTTCCGTTGCAGTTGCGGCGGTAATTGCTTTTGTTGCATTCTATTGCACATCTGTCGTTGCTTCGCTTGCTTTATCCGCATTGATTTTAATCGGATATTCTATTGTTTCGACATTGGTAATGCAGTGGTTTAATGTATGGATTTGGCTCGTTTTACCGATTGCTCTTTCCGTTATTGCAATAATTTGTGTTTATATTATCAAATATGTTTTGAAATCAAGAGATTTTGAATTGACCTATAAACTTGCAACAACTGACGGTTTGACCGATTTGTATAATCACAGATTTTTCCAAGACCAAGTCAGACTTTGCATCGCCGATTGCAGAAGATATGACAGACACTTCTCGTTGATTATGATTGATATTGATTTCTTCAAAAAATTCAATGATACATACGGTCACCAAGCCGGTGATGCCGTTTTGAGAGGGGTTGCTCATACATTAAAAAGATGTGTGAGAAGTTCTGATATCGTTTGTCGTTACGGTGGTGAAGAAATGGTTATTATCCTTAAGGATACAGGTTTCGATGAAGCTACCGCTATTGCTGAAAAAATTTGTAAAACAATTGCTGCTAAACCTTTCAAGATTGCACCGAATACGGAAAAACAAGTTACAATCAGTTTGGGTGTTGCTACATTCCCTGAGTGCGGTGTTGAACCTCAAGAAATGATTGAATTTGCTGATAAAGGACTTTATGCCGCAAAAGAAAACGGAAGAAACCAAGTCGGAAAAGTTAAAATCGGCTAAAATTGAAATTTTCGTAAAACAAAAATTCCGCTTTAAAAGCGGATTTTTTTTATTTGTTTTTATTCAAAAAGAGCTTTCGTAAAATCTTGTGCGTTGAAATATTTTATATCCGTAATTTTTTCGCCGACACCGATTAATTTAACAGGAAGAGAAAGTTCTTTTGCAATTGCAATAATGATACCGCCTTTTGCACTGCCGTCAAGTTTTGTAAGTGCAATACCCGTAAGATTTGCGGCTTCTTTAAAAATTTTAGCCTGTTGTAAACCGTTTTGTCCGGTATTTGCATCAATGACCAAAAGGCTTTCCGTAAAACAATCCGCAGCCAATTTATTAATTACCGCCGTCATTTTACCGAGTTCTTCCATAAGATTGTGTTTGTTCTGCAATCTTCCGGCTGTATCAATTAACAAAATGTCGTAATTTTCTTCTTTTGCTTTTTTAATCGCATCAAAGGCAACGGCGGCAGCATCAATACCGTCTTTTCGGACAATATCAGCTCCTGCACGCTCAGACCAAATGTTCAATTGTTCTTCCGCTGCGGCACGGAATGTATCACCTGCTGCCACAAGAACTTTTTTACCTTGATTTTTGAACTGATATGCAAGTTTTGCAATCAACGTTGTCTTTCCTGCTCCGTTAACACCTGTTATAAGGTATATATTTAAGCCGTCTTTGACATTAAGCTTTTCGCTGCCTGCTGATTGAAGAATTGTGTCAAATTCGTTTTTCAAAAACGCTTTTATTTCAGAAGGCTTGATTTTAGAATTCTTTTCTCTTAATTTATCCGTGATTTCTGCGGCTGTATTTACACCGATATCAGCTTTGATGAGCAATTCTTCCGTATCGTCAAGAGCAAATTCATCAAATTCTTCTTTGTCTTCAAGGTTTCCTGTTACACTTTGAACAAGTGATTTAGCCGTATTTGCAACCGTAGATTTTAATTTTTCAAACGAAAAAGAAAAGCCCGAACTTTCCTCTGAAACCTGTTGGTCTGATTGTATTTCGGGTGATTTTTCTTCTTTTTTCTTAAAAAATTCAAACATTTATTAATCCAAATCGTTTTCTTTTACAACTTTTGCCAAAATTGCGTTAATAAATGATGCACTGTCTTCGGTAGAATAACGTTTTGCAAGTTCAACCGCTTCATCAATTATTACTTTTACGGGAGGTTCTTTAACAAAGAGAAGCTCCGTGATTGCAATTCTTAAGATATCTTTATCCGTTTTGACCAATCTTGAAAAATCCCAGCCTACAGCAAGTCTTTTGATTGTTTCATCGATGATATCTTTTTTGTCAACGTAAGCTTTTGTAATTTTTCTTACGTATTTTTTAGTTTCTGAATTTTCTTCAAGTGCCGTCATTTCTGCGATTTCGAGTGCTGAAAAAGCTTTTTCGCAAACGTCTGCAATCGCCGTCAATCTTCCTGTCATATCAGATGTAAGCGGAATCGGAACAGGAATATCATTACTTTCAATCGGTCTTGCAAGGTTTGTCGGATGATTTGCTTCGTATTCGTCAATGTACTGAATCATATCGACAACTGCTGTTGATTGAAGTTTTAATTCTTCATATGCGTTATTCGTAAGTGTTCTTACAGAATTTACGATAATTTTGTCAAAGTCGGTCGTTGCGTATTTTTTTACGTCTTCTTCCAACTGTGAAAATAATATAAGTGCGATTTCTCTCGCTGCTCTTCTTGCTAACATTTTTTTATCCTTTATTGTGTCGTGAGTTTTTTTGTTTTAATTTAACACCAAACATAGCAAAATGTCATCTATTTTTCAGACTTTAAGAGTTTATCGAAATATTCTATCGTTTTCATAAGTCCTTCATCGATGTCAACTTTCGGTTCCCATCCTAATTTTTCTTTTGCAAGTGTAATATCGGGACGTCTTCTTGTCGGATCATCTGAGGGTAACGGCTTATGTATGATTTTAGAATTTGAGTTCGTTAATCTGATGATTCTTTCCGCAAATTCTAAAATAGTTCTTTCTGAAGGATTTCCGAGGTTTACGGGACCGATAAAGTTCTTTTCGTTATTTTGCATTCTGATAAGAGCTTCGACAAGATCAGAAACGTAACAGAATGAACGGGTTTGGCTTCCGTCTCCGTAAATTGTTATATCTTTGTTTTGAAGTGCTTGTACGATAAAATTGGATACAACTCTGCCGTCGTTTTTATCCATTTTGGGGCCATACGTATTGAAAATACGTACAATTCTGATATCGACATTATTTTGTCTGTGATAATCCATCATAAGAGTTTCCGCACAACGTTTTCCTTCGTCGTAACAACTTCTTATTCCGATTGGATTAACGTTTCCCCAATAATCTTCCGTTTGCGGATGGATTTTCGGATCTCCGTATATTTCACTTGTCGATGCTTGCAATATTCTTGCCTTACAGCGTTTGGCAAGTCCAAGCATATTTATTGTTCCCATAATGGAGGTTTTTATTGTTTTAATGGGATTGTATTGGTAACTCGGCGGACTTGCCGGACACGCAAGATTGTAAATCTGATCCGCTTCAGCGTAAAATTCTTTCGTGACATCATGTCTGACAAGTTCAAAGTGATCATTTCCGATTAAATGTCTGATGTTGTCTTTTGAACCCGTGAAAAAATTATCTACGCAAATAACGTCATTTCCTTCTTTTACAAGACGTTCGCATAAATTGCTTCCTATAAATCCCGCACCGCCTGTTACAATTATTCGGTTCATTTTTAATCCCTCATTTTGCTTTCCTTAATAATATTATACTTTTAATCTTTTTGCAAAATAATTTTGTTATTTGTGCTAAAATCGTTGTAAAAATCGAGGTTTATATGTTGGAAGTTGTTGAAAAAATAAAAAGGAATTTTTTACCGTTGACACTAATAGTGTTATACCTTGCGTTTATTGTGATTACATGGGGTAAATGGGGACATGTTATGTCAGACAGTTTCAGAGAAGCTATTATCCCTCAGGCGATGTTGGACGGAAAAATTCTTTATAAAGATATTCTGAATTTGTATCCTCCTCTTGCGTATCAATTGAATGCAATTTTATTCAAAATTTTCGGTTGTCATCTTTCAGTTTTATATTTGGCGGGAATTATTTGCGGTGCAATTAATCTGTCGCTTTTGTATATTCTTATCAAACGATATTCCTCTGATGTTGTTGCTTTCGTTTCAACTATAACGGTTATGGAATTGTTAACCTTCAGAATTTGTATAAATAATTCGGCATCGTGGTTCTTTCCGTATTCATATTCGTTTTTATATTCATTTACCTGTTGTTTTGCTGCAATAGTTTTTTATCTTTTGTATAAAAATTTTGATAACAATGAACAAAAATCCGATAAATTTTTATATATTATTTCTCTTTTTATTGGTTTTTCAATTGCTTTTAAATTGGATTTCTTTTTGTTTATTTTTCTTCCTTTATTTGAAACGATTAAAAATAAATCATTTAAACAATTTTTTATATGTTTAGGATTGATACTAATTCCTAATTTATTGACTTACGGGGCATATTTGCTTGCAGGTGGTTCTATCGGTGATTTGATTAATGAGTATAACTTTTTAATTGAATTTTCAAAGGCTCGTTCTGTAGTTGAGTTTAACAAGTATGTTATGCCTCAGGCAATTTATCCCGATGTTATAAAAGATTTGATTTTATCTTCAAAATTCTTTTTGGAACAGGTTACTATTATTATTCTGTATTCTTATGCAGTATTTTGGTTGTTTGAAAAAAATCAAAAAAATCGCATTTTAAACGTTTTTATTGGAATATTTGCTTTGTTAATCTGCTGGATATTTTTAATTCATCCTTTTTCTGTTGCACAGTTTAACAAGTTAGGTATTGATGAAAATATTGTTTTTATTCCTTATGTTTTGATGATTTGGGCTATATGTATTTTATGTCACAAACGTTTCAGATTTCAAAATCTTTTAAATTCTGAAAAATTCTGTATCGCTTTAGTTTTCATCGGATTTTTAATTACATTTAGACAATATGCGGAAGTAAAAATTGCCTACATCGGTAATTTTACGATTATTCCTTATTGGTGTGCTTTTGTTTACTTTTGTATGGTTGTTTTACCGGATTATTTTTCAAAATTTAAAAACTCGATTTTTAATAAAACGGTTGCTTGTTCTTTTATTATTTTCGGTACTTTAATTTCGTCCGTATATTTTTGCTATTACGTTCCAAATATGAAATATAAAATTAATAGTGAAAAGGATACTTTTTATACAGGATTGGCTCATGCTCCGGCATTAAATGATACTTTGGCTTATATCAACGATAATATTCCGAAAGATAAAACAATTGTCGTTATGGATGAATGTTTGCTTTTGAATTGGTTTTCGGACAGAAAAACTAATATGAAATATTATGCGTTAATTCCGCATATGATTGATACAATCGGTGAACAAAAAATTATCGGGGATTTGGCTTCTGATATGCCTGATTATATTTTCATTACAAATAATAATTATCCTTTAGTCGGCTATTTCGGAATTCATTATGCTCAAGGAATAATTCAATTCGTTTTCGATAATTATTATTGCGTTAAGTCTATTATTCATCCTGAGTTGAAAAAATCTTTGGAAATTACTGTTTTCAAGAAAAAAGAACAGGCTCAAATCGGTGTTGCAAAATAGATGATAAAATTTTTAAAAAATTATAAAAATTACATTTATTTAATAACACTATTAGTGTTATATATTGTGTTTGCTGCTTTTACGTGGGGAAAACACGGGCATGTTTTTTATGATTGTTTTCGGGAAGCTGTTATTCCTCAAGCTATGTTGGGGGGAAAAATTCTTTATCGGGATATTTTGAATTTATATCCTCCGTTTGCGTATCAAATAAATTCGATATTATTTAAAATTTTCGGGTGCAAACTTTCCGTATTATACGGGTGCGGAATAGTTTGCGGCTTGGCAATTTTGTATACAATGAATAAAACTTTAAGGGTATATTTTTCTGATTTTACGGCATTTATTGTTACATTGTGTGCGATGGGGCTATTTACTTTCAGGATTAGTGTGAATAATTTGTCATCGTGGATTTTCCCGTATTCTTATTCATTTTTGTATGCTTTTACGTTTGCATTTTTTTCAATTTGTTTGTATTTAATATCAAAAAAAGATGCAAAGGATAATCCTCAAAAATTTTTTGAAAGAATGTGTATAATTTCTTTATTGACAGGCATTTCTCTTGCTTTTAAATGGGATTTCCTTATGGTTTGTATAATTCCTGTTTTTGAGGCGATAAAAAGCCGTTCATTTAAGGATTTTTGTACCTTTTTCGGATTAATGATATTACCGGGTATATTGAGTTTTGCGGGATGGCTATTGTGCGGAGGCTCAATTTTTGATTTTTGCAATTGGATTAATTTCCTTATCGATTTTTCAAAAGCTCCGTCTGTTATTGATTTTAACAGAAATTCATTACCCCAAGTTATTACTGCTGATGTTGCAGAAAATATTTTTTCTTCTTTAAAAATATTTTTTAAAACTTTTGGTAGTTTTACCGCTCTTTTTTTCTTGTTCTTCACGTTTATTCCGAAAGTTTTCAAAAACAAAATTTTGCAATTTATTTTGTTAATTGTATTTGTTTATTTTGTTTGCGTCCCCTGTTTTTCTTTGTTTTCGTTTGAAGCATTTCAAGCTGTCGGAACAAATAAAAATCTTGTATTTGTTCCGTATTTAGTGTGGTTTTCTGCTTTTGGGATTTTTGCTGTCCGAAAAATAAGAAAAGAAAATTTCACCGAGAGTGAAAAGATTTTTGTGATGCTTGCTTTGACGGGGTTGTTGTTGATGTTTAGAAGTTTTGCGGAAGTCAAATTATCTTCGGTGGGGAATTTTACGATAATTCCTTATTTTATTGCATTTATGCTTTTGTTTGTTGAACTTTTGCCTGAATATATCAATTTTTTCGACAAAATTTTTCTTAAAAAAATCTTCATTTTTTCATTTCTGTTATTTTGTTGTTCGATTTCAGTAAATTATTTATCGGAATTGGAGAATTTCACGGAAAAAATTCAGACAGAAAAGGGAATTATTTATCTTCCCGAAAAGAAAGCTTCCGTTATTTCCGATGCTGTTAATTATCTTGATAAATCCGTTCCGGACGGTTCGAAAGTGATTGTTGTAAATGAAGGATTAATTTTTAATTGGTTTACAGGAAAATCACTTGATTTAAAACATTACGCATTAATTCCTCATATGATAGAAGCTGAGGGAGAGGAAAAAATCATTGAGTATTTTGAAAAAAATCCTATTGATTATTTCTTTGTGACTGATAATTATTACCCGTATGTAGGCTTTTTCGGCATTGATTACGGAAAAAATTTAAATAATTACATTGAAAGAAATTATGATAGAATTGAAACTTTCAGTTCTCAATATTGTAAGTTAGTTGTTTGGAAAAAAAAGCAAACTATTCTTCAACGTACAAAGTAGCTTCGACGGCGATATCCATATTTCCGTAAAGAAGCGTAATACGGTTATTTTTTCCTACCGCATATGCATAATTAATTGTTGTTTCATCTTCAGCGGCATCCGATTGGTGTGGTGCAATTTTTGCAACCTGATGTGAACCTTGAGAGAGAACAAGCCAATCTGTTCCTGTTGAATCAACTATGTATTCCATTGTGTAGTGACCGGGAGCAATCTCCTCTCCTGCATCCGTAATGCAATAAGTTGGAATCATAATTGTCCCCTTGTGGTTTACAATGTCTTGAAGTGCACTGAATTCTGGGTTTTTGCTTATATCTCCGTTTTCAATGTCAACAGAAGTCGTAACTTTTTTATCTTTTGCTTTTTGTTTTTTGGGTTTTTGTCCGTGGTTTTTGTACTGATTTATTGCATTTTGATATTCTTTTTCGGAAAAATATTTTAAATTTTGCGTAGTATGAGAATAATCAGTCATATCAATATCTTCAAGCCCGCCTTCCGCAAAACAGGGGGCAAGTGTCAAATATATTGAAACTGTTAATAACAAAATTTTCTTCATACTAACATAATAATAATTTTGCCTGAAAAGTAAATAATCCGAATATTCTATTTTTTGATTAGTCAACAAGTACGTTATCTTTATTTTTTTGTGAAATATGGTAGAATTGTGGGAAAGAAGGAGTAGTTATGAAAAAACAAATCAGTGCATTTTTATTGGGTCTTTTTGTGTTAACAAATTGCGGAATGGTTTTTGCTAATGAGCAATCAGCGGTTTATAAAAAATCTTCGAAAACGGAACATTTGAAAGTTACAAAAGCGGTTGCAAAGAAAAAAGCTCCGACAAATATTGTAGTTACGACACCTACGTTAAATACAGTTGTTCAGTATAATATTATTGAGGTTTCTTTTGCAAGAGATTTTTCGACAAAAAATTGTAAAGTCGGTGATAAGGTTGATTTTTTGATTACGGGCGGTTTGCAAACGGAAGAAGGTACGGCCTTGTTGCCTGACGGTTCAATGGTTCAGGCGGAAATCACGGAAGTTATTCAGCCTAAATCTTTCAATCGAAGCGGAAAGGTTACAATGACTTTTGATAAGGTTATTTTGCCGGACGGTTCATCAATTCCGTTTGATGCAAAAGTTTATTCAAATAAAACTTACCTTTCAAGAGGAAAATTGAATGCTTTGGGTAAAGGTTTGGGTACGACTCTCGGAGCCGGTGCGGTGGCAACTGGTGCGGGTTGCGGAATTGGTGTAGCTGCAGGTGCTGTTGTTGTGGGCGGTTTGGCAATCGGATTGCCGATTGGTATCGCTGTCGGTGCAATCGCAGGTTACTGTACTCCAGGTTTACACTACAAAGCAAAAGCAGGTGATAAACTTCTTATTCAGCTTTCTGATAATTTAGAACTTGCAAAATAATAAATCTTTTTAAGACCTGCTCGATTGGCGGGTCTTATTTTTATTTCAAAAAATAAAAAAAGGTTGAGATGATGCTCAACCTTTTTGCTGCAAATCGATTTTTTCTTAAACAATCGGTTCAAAATCAATTGCACCGTGTTTGCATACGGGACAAACATAGTCTGCGGGTAAAGTTTCTCCTTCGTATACGTATCCGCAAATCTTACATTTAAATCCTTTTTTCTTTGTCGTTGCGGTTTTTTTTCTGATATTGTCCAAATAGTATGCATATGTCAAAGACGGAGTGTCCGAGAGGACTTCCGATGATTCAACTTCTCCGACGAACAATGTGTGTGTGTCGTAGTCTTGTGTGTTGACTACTTTTGCACAAATTATTGCATTTGAATATTCGGGCAAGTATGCCGTGCCGTTTGAACATCTTTCGATGTCTTTTATGTCTGCAAATTTTTCAACATCTTTTCCGCTGTGGTAGCCAAATTTTGAGAAAATCGAGAACGGTGTTTCTTCTGTCAAAACGGAAATGCTGAATTTACCTGTTTTAAGAACCATATCGTGGGTCAAGTTACGTTTATTTACGGCAATAGCAATTCTTTTCGGATTGTCCGTAATTTGGTTAACCGCATTGATAATGCAGGCGTTATCTTTGTTTTCGTCTTTTGCTGACAAAAGGTACAAACCGTAGTTGATTTTGAACATCGCATTTGTTTCTGTTTTCTTCTCAGGAATAGAGTTTCTGATTTCTTGAGCTAATGCGTTAATTTCTTCTTCTTGATGTGATTTCAAGGTTGACATGATTTTTACGGAATTTTCAAGCATTGTTATGCCGTTCATTGTTTCGAAAATATTAGTGAAAACTTTTTCCGTAACGGGAACCCAAGAACCGTTATACATCAAACCGATAGTTCTGTTTTTGAGGTTATGAACTTTTAAATCCGTAAGAACTGTTTCCATCGGAGTAAAAATGCCAGCATTGTATGTAGCGGCTGCGATTACGATATGACTGTATTTGAAAGCATCTGCAACAATGTATGATGGATGTGTTTTTGATACATCATAAATTTTTACACCTTCTATGCCTAAGTCGCAAAGTCTTGATGCAAGTACTTCTGCGGCATTTTCCGTATGTCCGTATACCGAACCCGATAAAATCAATACGGAATCAATTTCCGGTGTATAAGTGCTCCATTTTTGATATTTGTCGATAAACCAATTAAGATTTTTTCTCCAAACCGGTCCGTGAAGCGGGCAAATCATTTTGATATCAATGTTTGAGGCTTTTTTAAGAAGATTTTGAACTTGTGGGCCGTATTTTCCGACGATATTTGTGTAATAACGTCTTGCATCGTCGAGCCAATCTCTTTCGAAATCAACTTCGTCCGCAAAAATAATTCCGTCTAATGTTCCGAAAGTTCCGAAAGCATCTGCCGAGAACAAAATTTTGTCCGTTACATCGTATGTAACCATAACTTCCGGCCAATGTACCATAGGGGCGAAGACGAATGTAAACGTGTGTTTACCGGTGTTCAAGGTATCGTTTTCGACGACGAGTTGAACTCTTGAATCGATGTCGAAATTGAAAAATTGTTTAATCATCACGACGGTTTTTTTGTTGCAGACCACTGTAACTTCAGGGTGTCTCAAAACGAGTTCCTGCAAGGTTGCAGAGTGGTCGGGTTCCATGTGATTTACGATGATGTAATCCAATTTTCTTCCGTCGAGTGCATATTCAAGGTTTTCAAAAAATTGCATTGAAACATTTTTGTCCACCGTATCAATCAAGACGGTTTTTTCGTCCTTGACCAAATATGAGTTATAAGAAGTTCCGCGTTCAATCGGATAGACATTTTCAAACAACGCGAGTCGTCTGTCGTTTCCGCCTACCCAAGTTATATCTTCGTTAATTTTTTTAGTGCAGTGCATAGCTACCTCTTTCGTTAGTGTTTCAAAACTATTTTTTCACAAACACAAGAGATAAATAACTGCTCATTTTGGTTATTTTACAAAATTTATTAATGATTTTTCGCAATCTTTTACGAAGGATTTTAATTTTGTAAAAACTGTTCCGTAACTCATAATTTTGTATTTTTCAGGTTGAGTAATTCTTTCGTATTTAACATCCGGAACACCGAAAAGCATAGCATATACAGGTTTATAGCCGTTTGGAAGTTTTAATTCATCAACGATTGCGGGGGTAGATTTCCAGCATCTGTAAAGCAGACCGCACCAAAGCGTTCCGACGCCTAACGATTGAGCGTAAAGTTCAAAATAACTTAATGCAATTACAGGGTCAATGTCCGCACAAGGTGCATCAACCGGTGATGAAACAATAAGTGCGTGAGGAGCATTTCTGAAAACCCTGTCCCTTCCTGAATTATAAGAGTCGAGCAAAACTTTCATCTGTTGTGCGGTTTCCGTATTTGGATTTTCATTAATCATTTCCGCAATTTTTTTGTAAGTTTCATTTTTAAATTTTTTCATTGATTCAATATCTTCAATGAATGTGAATGCAAGCGAATGATTGTTGCAACCTGTCGGAATCCAAGGAAGCATATTTTTTAACTCATTCAATGTATTTCTGTTCAAATTTTCTTGTTTGAATTTTCTTATGCTTTTTCTTGACTGCATAAGGTTCAAAACCGCTTCCGGTGATTGAATTTTGAAGGTTTTTAAAGATTTATCCGGATTTTTCCCGAAAATCGAAATCGCTCCTGTCGGGCAAATTGCAAAACAGTGTTGGCATTTCATACATCTTTCTTCTGCATCGTCAACTACTTTTGGCAAACCGTTTTCATCACGTTCCAAAACATCGCACGAACAGTCTGAAATGCAACGACCGCAACCAATACACTTGTTTTTATCAACCTTAAAATTCAGTTTGCCCATAAATATCCCTTCTTTTTTAACAACCACGCTTTATTTTAACATATTCTCAGATTTTTTCACAGTCTTTCTACTGATTGTGTAGTATGTATTTTTCAAATGTTATTGCTAAAATTTTTCTATGAGCAGCAATTTTGATTTTCTTCAAAAAGTTGATAACGAAATTTTTAATCTCGCAAAAACGGCCGAGAAACTCTTTCGTGACGAGTATTTTGAACAATGTATCACTCAAACAAGAAAACTTGCGGAACGGATAATCAGGAACGTTTTGGGCAATTCCGCCACCGTTGAAGATAGTTTCGATGATATGCTATACAAGTTAAAAACCGTCTCGAAAAATACTATGCGTGAACAAGAATTTATAAGCGATATGTATTTTTTGAAGAAACAGGGCAACCTCGCAACTCACGGTGAAAAAATCGAAAATAGCGGCGAAGTCGCACTCGATTGTCTTGAACATGCTTTTGAAGCCTGCATAAATTTTGCATACTCAAAAACAAATGATGATACGCTAAACAGGCTTATTTTTGATGAAAAACTTCTTGTTTTGGGTGAAAAAAATCAGAACCTTCAAGCACAATATCGAACCGAACTTGAGCGGAATGAAAATCTGCCCGATGATGACGAAGAGTTTTTGAACGACATTGAAGAAAAAAATGATGAAGATTTTTCGAAAAAACACAAAAAATCTTCATCATCGAACAATTTTGAGCAAAAATCATCAAAAAATCATAAAAATCATAAAAAACATAAGAAATCCCGAGAAAAATCAGATGATTTTAACGAAAAACCTCAAAAAACTTTCATGCAGAGAGTTTTGACCGTTATCGTGATTTTTTGTATTTCGGTTTTTGGAATTTTATTTTTAATGGCTGAAGTACCGAAATTTTTTGAAAATCTTGAGGTCAAAAATATTTTTTCAAAAACTCAAAAAGAACCTAAACCGGAAAAAATCAAAAAATCCTCGCAAAAAATGCCCAAACAACCTGTCGAAAAATATCATAACAAAGATGATTTTTCCGTTACAAAAAATTTTTCTATCTAATCTCTATCGTACTAAAAAAAGCCCTCAACAGAGGGCTTTTGTTTTATTTTTTGAATTAATTTTGGTGACTTCTGATTGATTCGAGTTCCGCAAGTTCTTTTTGGAACGGAGAAAGTTTGTTGATTTTTTTGATAACTTCGGGGAATTTTTCGCAAGCGAAGTCGATTTCCTCTTCCGTCGTAAATCTGCTCAAACTCAATCTGATACTGCCGTGAAGTGCCGTGAACGGTACACCCATCGCACGTAAAACATGGCTCGGGTCTAAACTTCCCGATGTGCAAGCACTGCCTGAACTTGCACAAATGCCGAGTTCATTGAGGTACAACAAAATCAATTCACCTTCGATATATTCAAAGCCGATGTTTGTTGTGTTCGGAACTCTGTTTCCTGTCGAGGAGTTCAATCTTGCGTTGAAAATATTGTGCAAAATATTTCTTTCTAATTTATCACGCAATTTTTTTACTCTCGTAAGTTCTTCGCCGAGTGAATCATAAGCCAATTCGGCTGCTTTACCGATAGCAATAATGCTTGCTGTATTTTCTGTGCCCGCACGTTTTCCACGTTCCTGATGACCGCCTGTAATTAACGGTGCAAACGAAGTTCCCGCTTTGACATACAAAGCTCCGATACCTTTCGGTGCGTGGAATTTGTGTCCTGATATAGAAGCAAAGTCTACTTTTGTGTTTTTAAAATCCATTTTTATTTTGCCGGCAGCCTGAACAGCGTCAACAAAAACTTTTGTGTCAGGATTTTTTTGCTTAACTATTTCAGCAACTTTTTCGTACGGGAAAATAATACCCGTTTCGTTATTTGCCGCCATCAAAGAAACCAATGCCGTTTCGGGACGGATAGATTCTTCTAATTCTTTCATATTTAAGTTTCCGTCAGCGTCAACTCCGAGGTAAGTCACCTTGTGTCCTTGTTTTTCAAGGTCTTTGTATGTGTTCAAAACACAAGGGTGTTCGACCTTTGTCGTGATAATGTGTTTTTTGCCGTAACCTTGGTTGACGACTCCACGAATAGCCGTGTTTGCACCTTCCGAGCCTGAACCTGTGAAGTAAATTTCCTTCTGGTCATTTGCTCCCATAAATTCTTTTACGGCTTCTCTTGCATCTGCAATTTTTCTTCCTACTTTTCCCGCAAAATCATACATCCCACCAGGGTTTGCGTAATTTTCGGAAAAATAGGGCAACATTTCTTCGAGGACTTTTTCATCGACCTTTGTCGTTGCATTGTTATCCAAATAAATTAATCTGTCTGCCATTTTATACTAATATAACCTCAATATCTTCAGAAATATGTTTTTTGAGAATTTTTTCAACATAATTCTTTGTTAATTGTGACTTTTGGCAAGCACTGCATTTGCCTGCGAATTTGATGTAAATTTTGTTTCCGTCGATATCAACAAGTTCAACGTCGCCATTGTCTTTTCTGAGTTCCGGTGCAACGTATTTTTCGATAACTTTGCTGACTTTCAAAATTTCTTGCGTTTTTGTAAGTGCAGGTTTTTCGCTTCTGATTTCCTTCAAAATCGCTTCAATTGCTGATTTACAATGTCCGCATCCACCGCCTGCTTTTGTGAATTCAGTAACTTCTTCAACTGTTTTTAAGTTGTTCGTTCTGATTTGTTCCTTAATAGTATCTTCTGTTACGTTGAAACATTGGCAAACGATTTTTTCTTTCTTTTCTGCAACGCAAGTTTCACCGTAATAATCAGCAATCGCTGCTTCAAGTGCTTCATGACCCATTACCGAGCAGTGCATCTTTGCGGGAGGTAAACCGCCTAATTCATCAACGATATCCTTATTTGTAATCTTTCTTGCTTCGTCAATGTGCATGCCGATAATCATTTCCGTCAAAATGCTCGAACTTGCAACTGCAGAACCGCAACCGAAGGTTTGAAATTTTGCATCCGTAATAATTCCGTTTTCATCAACCTTCAAATAAAGTTTTAACATATCTCCGCAAGTTAACGAACCCGCTTCGCCAACGGCATCCGCATCGTCAATCATTCCCGCATTTTTCGGGTTTTTATATAAATCTGTTACTTTATCCGTGTATTCCCACATAATTTCTCCAATCTTATACCTATATTTTATAATGAAAATAAATCGATGATTATTTTTTTTAATTTTTAATTAATTTTTTCTCAAAATTTCTTGATTTTTTTTCAAAAATCATTAAAAACCTTCTGTAACTGCCTTACGGAATTTGATTTTAACGGCACTTTTTTCAATATCCTCTATTCTCAGTATTGATTTAAAACACAAAATCATTATATAAATATTGTGAGGCTGAATATAGGCTCGAAAACAAGTGGTAATGCCGAAAAGGCAAATTCTAAATCAGACTGAAAACGGTACGGCTATTAAGTTTTGTTAATAATGTAACTTAACAAAACAAACAAATCGGAGGAAAGAGAGAAATGGGTTTAGCAGCAACACAAGCAAGGTACTTGGGACTAACTGCAAGAAAGACCAACGTTGAATTCGAAGGTCAACAGGTAAACCAACAAAGAACAGCGTTGGCGAACCATTCCGCCAATCTTTACAATCAACTTTATGCACTTAAAGTTCCGACTCCTCCAAGTGTAACAGATTATTACACAACTGAATATAATTACAGTATCGCAGGTACTTCATACAAAATTGAAGACTATAACAAAGAAGATGACGGAACTTACACCATAAAAGTTTCATATACCGATTATAAAGACGTGGGTTCGAAATCTTTTGTTACAGGTAGTTTGAGAAGTAACGGCGACGGAACTTATTGGGTTCAAACCAATTCTTCAACAGAATCATATCTTCTTGATACTGCGACTGCGGAAGAAAATTCAGCACTCGATTTAGCTCAAAAAAGAGAAACCCCCGGCAAATATGTTTCTTATAAAGATACAGAAAATAATATGACATATTATTTTGATACTGAGTGGTTAGAAGCACAAGATGCAGACTATCAAGGTACTTTGAACAGATATTATATTTCTAAAGAACTTGATTCTAAAGAAGAAACAAGAAAAAATTGTCAATTATCTTTCGACCAAAACGGCTACATTGAAACGGTTGTTGACCCGTCAATTACGGAAACTCCTGTAACTTGTACCGCATCGACTGTTCAGGATACCGATTCTTATAACAAAGCGATGAATGATTATACTCATGACAAAGCTGTTTATGAAAAATCAATTGCCGATATTAACTCACAAACAGAACAAATTCAGGCACAAGACAGATCTCTTGAATTGAGACTCAGACAGCTTGATACGGAACAACAAGCATTGATGACTGAAATGGATTCATTGAAATCAGTTCTTGATAAAAACATTGAAAAAGTATTTAAAGTATTTGCATAGAAGACGGGGAGAGAAAGATGTCTTACAAAAACGACAGTTTACTGGTAATTTCAAACAAATACGGCGGTGCAAGCGGTGACGCTAAGGCGATGTTGTTCCAAACATACGACCAATTAAGAGACATGATTGTCAGCGGTTCTGCTACTGACGGTGCAGGTTTCGGTACGGCAGGTACTTGGTTGTGGAATATCGCAAGATTTATTGCTCCGAGTTCATTTATGAACGTAATGGGCGGAAGTTCACAAATTAATATTCCCGGTACTTCATATTGGAATGCTATGCAAGGCGGAACTTCTACAGTAGATGGCGGTAACTCTGCATTCGGTATCAGTGATTTAGGTTCATTCCCCGGATTTCCGAGCGGTGCTGCTTCTGTTATGTCAGGATTTGGTTCCTCAAATTCAGGATATATAACAGGTGCTGCGGCTTCTATCGCATCAGCTTCCGATCTCGCAGGTGTTGCGGGTATTAATGCTGCCGCTTATGCTTCAGGTATGGCATCAGGTTATGGTTATGCAAACAGCTTGGTTCTCCCCGCAGCAGGTATCGTTTCAGGTTTGGGTGGTATTTTGCAAGCCATTTCTCCTTATGCCGGTATTTACGGTATTGCAGGTACTATCGTCGGTAACTTGATGCAAGGTACGGGAAGTGCGGCACTTTCAGCTTACCAAAACGTAACTGCTAAAATTCAGGCTAATGCCGATACTATTCTTGAAAACAAAGTTAAAAACATTGAATCAGTCGTAAAAATGCTCGGTGTTCAAAGCGATGTTGTTAACAAAATGTTGAAAGAAGAATTAGAAGGCGCTAAAAAATCCGTCGATAACATTACTGATTCATAATAAGTTTTGTAACGAAATAAGCAGGTTTTTTGGTCTACAAGAAACCTGTTTATTTTTTTGCATAAGCATGCAATTGCAATCAGGCATTGGTTTATGGCATGTTAAGAAATATAACAAAATTCATAAAAAACTAATCAAAAAATTAAAGTTTTCATTCAATTGTGCCGATAAGAATAGAGTAAGGTAAGAAAAAGTAAGGAGCCCCAAAATGGGTTTAGCAGCATCTCAAGCAAGATTTTTAGGATTGACAGCAAGAAAGTCAAACACTGAATATGAAGGTCAACAAGTTAACCAACAAAGAACTGCATTGGCAAACGAATCAGCAAGCCTTTATAGCCAACTTACTAATTTGTCAGTTCCGACTCCCCCGGATATCAACCAATACTATTCAACAGAATATACATTCACAATGGACGGAACAACTTACACAATGACTCAACTTCCGAGAATGACAGAAGACGGTACTTATTCATTTGTTGCTTCATACTCAGGTATGAACTCAAAATATGAAAGAGTTAAAGATTTGGAAGGTATCGATACATCATCAATCGTTAACGGAACAGCAGGTAAAGTTGCACTCAGCCAAGTTGAAAACTTAGCAAAAGTTGTAGGCGATACTCAAGAAACTCACGCATCAAGATTCACAAGCGGTTCAGACATCTACTACAACGTAGGTGGTGTTGACGGTCAATACTACAAGTATGTTTCAACTCCCGTTGTAAACACAAAAGATTTTCAAGGTGTAGCATTTGAATTTGATTCAACAGGTAACTTCTCATCATTACAACTTGCAAACTCAGGTGACAAAATCGCAGTTTCAACAAACAACGTTGCAAACGATGACTTGTACCAACAAGCAATGAACCAATACAACAAAGATTACAACGATTATGAAAAAACAATGTCACAAATCAACGCTAAGACAGAAGTTATTCAACAACAAGATAAGACATTGGAATTGAGATTGAACCAATTGGATACTGAACAAAACGCAATTTCAACAGAAATGGATGCAGTTCAAAAAGTTATCGATAAAAACGTTGAATCAACATTCAAAACATTTGCATAATAAAAGTTTTAAAATTTATCTTACACACTTACATTTCTTACCAATTATCTGCCGGCTCTCAAAAGTCGGTTTTTTTTTGATTTTTGTGTAGGACGCCGTGTGAGCGAAGCGAACCCAGTCCGAAGTAATGCCGAAAAAGAGAGCGAATATTTTGCGAATAGCAAAATGAAGCGAACGGCTTGAAGGCATGAAACAAAAATCAATTCAAGTGTGAAAAAATAGATTTTCTAATTTGTAGGCACGTTTAATGCGAGGTGGTCAAGACAAGATTTTTGTACTCTGCCGAAAAAAACAATCCGTTGAATTGTTTTTCGAGAGGGGCACGGAAACGATGAGTTGTTGGGTTAAAATCCAACTTACAAATCATTTTCAAAACAATTTAATTTGTTTTGAAGATTCATTATAAAAATGTTGAAATAATTTTTTGTATGTCGTTTTGCCAATAGAAGCCGTTTTTCCTATCATCCAAAAACGGTTATATGGTATTCTGTTTTTCAAGGCGTTGATTTGTTTTTCGTTCAGTTTAATTTGTGAGCCTAATTCATACAAATCACAATTATTAAAACTATCTAACATATTTTTTTCTTTGCCTTGTGCTTCTTTTATTTCATCTTTGCAAATATAAACAGGAAGTAGGGTCGACTTTAGTCGACGGAAAATCGGATTGCCATGTCCTCACTTCGTTCGTCCTTACAATTACGATGAACCAGATATGTCATTCTGAGCTCATTTCAAAAGTGCGGCAATAACAAAATAAATCCGAACTCATTATTATTCTTTTTCAAGCCAAATCGTTTTGTCTTTTCCGTCTTTGAAAATGATGCCGATTTCGTCGAATGTATTTCTGATTTTGTCTGCCAAGTCCCAATTCTTTGCGGCTCTTGCGTTTGCACGGATTTCGATAACTTTGTCAATCAATGCATATCCTCTAATCGATTTGTCTTCAACAAAATCGAGTTTATCTTTAATCGTTTCAAGTCTGTTATTGAGTTCGTCTTCGCTCATTTGAGATTTTTTGCAAGTGAAACCCAAAACACTCATTAACATTTTGAGAGTGCCTACATATTTGCCGGCGAGAACCTTGTCGCCGTTAGCTTTTGCAGAGTTCGCTTTGCTTGCAAGGTCAAATAACACAGAAAGTGCAACAGAGGTGTTAAGGTCATTGTCCATCGCATTTTTGAACTTTTCGACTTCTTCTGCGTTTTTATCCTCAACAATATTTTCTTTTCCGGCAAAAGACGAAACTTCATCGAGTGCGGTTTGTAAACGTTTAAAACCTGTTTTTGCACTCAAAAGTGCTTCATCGTTGAATTCAACAGGCATTCTGTAATGGTTTGTCAAAATGAAAAATCTGATTGTATCAGCGTCATAATGTTCCAAAAGTGCGTTGATTGTGACGAAATTTTTGAGCGATTTTGACATTTTTTCTTTGTTAATTGTTACAAAACCGTTGTGAAGCCAGTATTTGACGAAGTCTTTTCCGCTTGCTGCTTCGGATTGAGCAATTTCGTTTTCGTGGTGAGGGAAAATCAAGTCCGCACCGCCTGCGTGAATGTCGATTTGTTCGCCCAAATATTTTTTAGACATAGCTGAACACTCGATGTGCCAACCCGGACGACCAATTCCCCAAGGCGATTTGTAACCGTTTTCTTCATCTTTTTTCCAAAGTGCAAAGTCTAAAGCGTCTTCTTTTTTGCTCGAAGTTTCTACTCTTGCACCTGCTTCGAGGTCGTCAATCGGTTGTTTGCTGAGTTTGCCGTAACCGTCAAATTTTTTCACTCTGAAATAAACATCGCCGTCTGCTTCGTAAGCGTAACCCTTTGAAATCAAGAGTTTTACGAGGGCAATCATTTCTCCGATTGTTTTTGTTGCACGAGGTTCAAAATCGGGCTGCAAATTATTGAGTGCTTTCATGGCATCTGCAAAAATTTGATAATATTTGCTTGAAATTGCTTCAGCAGTGGTATTTTCGTTGTGAGCTTTTGCCAAAATTTTATCATCAACATCGGTGACGTTTCTGCAATATTTTACGTCGTAACCCAAGAATTTCAGGTATCTGTAAAGGATATCCCATGTGATATAGCATCTTGCGTGACCAAGGTGCGGATAGTCGTAAACAGTAGGGCCGCAAACGTACATAGTCACTGTGTTTCCGTTCAACGGTTTGAATTCTTCTATTGTATTTGATAAAGTATTTTGTAATTTTAGCATTTTAACCTCACAATTTGCGATAATTATAACACAAACGAAAAGTTTGTTTGTGCCAAAATGATTTTATTGCGGGCTAATTTTATTTATCATATTTCCCGATAGAAAGATAAAAAAGTTGCAATATTATTTCAAAACAGCCTGATAGAGAGATTTTAGTGGGAATTTTGTTTGTTTTGGGATAACATCTTTCCGTCGGTATTTCTGTTATTCTGAAATTGTTTTTAGGAGCAAAAACTGACATATACCAAAGAAATTCATATGATATAAAGTTTTTGTTTAATACATTTGCTTTTTCCAATAAATTTCTTGAATATGCTCTAAACGCTGATGCAACTTCTGTATAGCGGTAGTTTGAAAGAATGTTTATCCAAGGAATAAGGATTGTTTTCATCGCTAAAAGTCTTAATATCGGGGTGTTTTCGTGCTTTGCACCTTTCATAAATCTTGATCCCTGAACAAAATCGTAGTTTTCGTCTAATTTTTTTACAAATTCAAAAATTGATTGCATACTGTCTTTGTCGTTGCCGTCGACAGTGATTATTCCTTCGTAACCTTGATTAAGAATTTCATTTATCCCCGCAATAAATGCACTTCCCTGTCTGCCTTCGAGGACGTTCAATTTTGCACGAACGGAGCAAGTTTGCAAAAAATCGTATTTTAGTGATTTGTCTGTTGAATTTGAATCCGAAATAAAAATGTCCGCAACATTTTCAATTGCCAAATTTTTGATTTTTTTTAATTGAGATTGAATTCTTTCGCCCTCATTCAAAGTAGGAATTAAGAGGGCATATTTATTTTTCTTTTCGAAAAAATATTCACTTGTATAATTGGGCAATTGCCGTTTCATAATAAATCTTTCTTTTATTTATTGTATTCATTAGAATTTAATTTGTAAAGAATTAAGTGAAATCTGAGAGAAAATATGTTAAAATGAAGAAAATTGTGAGGATATAATGGGTAAAACTGCGTTAATTACAGGTATCACCGGACAAGACGGAAGCTATCTTGCGGAATTATTGCTTGAAAAAGGCTATATGGTTCACGGTTTGAAGAGAAAATCTTCAAGTTTTAATACCGAAAGAATTAATCATCTTTATCAAGATTTTCACAATAAAGAATCAAAATTCAGACTGCATTACGGTGATTTGACAGACGGTACGTCTTTGACGAGTTTAATCCGTGAAATTAAGCCTGATGAAATATATAATTTGGCGGCACAAAGTCATGTAAGACTTTCGTTTGATTCTCCCGAATATACTGCGGAAACAGATGCTTTAGGCAATTTGCGTATATTGGAAGCAATAAGATTGTTAGGTATGTGCAAAGATGTGAAATTCTATCAGGCATCAACATCTGAATTGTTTGGCGATACAAAAGAAGTTATGCAAAATGAACAAACACCTTTCAAACCGCGTTCTCCGTATGCTTGTGCAAAATTGTTTGCATATTGGACAACGGTAAATTACAGAGAAGCCTATGATATGTTTGCGGTTAACGGAATTTTATTCAACCACGAAAGTCCTCGCCGCGGTGCAACTTTTGTAACGAAAAAAATTACCCGTGCCGCCGCAAGAATTAAATATGGTCTTGATGAAAAATTGTATATCGGAAATCTCGATAGCAAAAGGGATTGGGGACATTCAAAAGATTATGTTTACGCGATGTGGTTAATGTTGCAAAATGATGTTCCGAAAGATTATGTAATTGCTACGGGAAAAAATATTTCTATCCGCGAATTTTGTTTGATAGCCTTTAAAAAAGCAGGGATTGATATTGAATTTGTCGGCTCTGGATTAGATGAAAAAGGAATTGATAAATCAACGGGCAAAGTTGTTATTGAAATTGACCCTGCATATTTCAGACCTACTGAAGTTTCCTATTTGTGCGGAGATGCGTCTCTTGCAAGAAAAGAATTAGGTTGGAAACCGAAATATGATATTATTTCATTAATTGATGAAATGATTGAATATGATTTAAATCAGGCGAAAAAAGAAAAATTTTTGGCAGAAGGCGGATATAAATGTCTGTCGGAAAGAGAAGAATAATGGACTTGAATAAAGACAGCAAAATCTATATAGCGGGTCATAGAGGAATGGTCGGTTCGGCGATTTTGCGTAAATTTCAAAAAGAAGGTTATTCTAATTTAATATATAAAACTTCTTCCGAACTCGATTTAATCAGACAAAATGAAGTTGAAAATTTCTTTGAACGTGAAAAACCGGATTTTGTTATAAATGCTGCTGCAAAAGTCGGAGGAATTGTCGCTAATAATACCTATCCCGCTGAGTTTATTTATCAAAATTTGATGATTTCAACAAATTTAATTCATTCTTGTTATCTTTTCGGAGTGAAAAAATTAATTAATCTCGGTTCAAGCTGCATATATCCCAAAAATGCTCCAAATCCGCTTAAAGAAGAATATTTGCTTTCGTCTGAATTTGAAAAGACAAATGAAGCTTATGCTCTTTCAAAAGCTACGGCAATAAAGCTTTGTGAGTTTTATAACAGAGAATACGGCACTAATTATATTTCTCTTATGCCTCCCAATTTGTTTGGCGAAAATGATAACTTTAATATGCAAACCGCCCACTTGTTGCCGATGCTGCTCAGACGTTTTCATTTGGCAAAATTGTATGAAAATAACGATATTGACGGCATTAAAAATGATTTTTCAAAAAATCCTTTGGGTTGGAATTTGGATGAAAAAATTTCAAATACCCCAATTTCGGAACTTTTGAAAAAAATAGGCATAGAAAAAGGTAAAGTTACCGTTTGGGGTGACGGTTCGGTGTATCGGGAATTGATGTACAGCAACGATGTCGCCGATGCTTGCTTGTATTTCTTGAAAAATATTGATGCTAAAGACATTAATAATTTTGTGAATATTACTTCCGGCAAAGATATCCAAGTCAAAAATATTGTTCAAATTGTAAAAAATATTGTCGGCTATCAGGGTGAAATCGTTTACGATAAAACAAAACCAAACGGTGTTCAACGAAAATTAATGGATGCAACTCGCCTAAACTCATTGGATTGGAAACCGAAAATTTCACTTGAATCAGCTATTGAGGACTTTTATAAAATCTATCTTTCGTTATAAAATACTTTTAGTTTTTTAATTTAAAAATTCAATCAAAAAGACGAAATTTATATTCGTCTTTTTGTTTTTATGACATGAACTTTATAAAAATCTCTGATAATCCC
>CACZSN010000013.1 GCA_902783835.1 uncultured bacterium | reverse complement strand
CAGAGCCGATAAACAAGCTTTACTCTCTCTCTCTAATATCCTCGTGTTTATTTGATGTTTGCTTCAACTCGGCAAACATTTTTTTTGCGAAATTAATCAAAATTTTCATATAAAAGACACGATACGGAAGTTTTTTCCGCAATTTGTTTTAGTGTCGGTTTAATTTTTTCGCATTCTGCAAATTTTTTTTCGCATCTGGGAGCAAAAGGGCAACCTAAAAAATTGTCGCGGATAGACGGAGGTGTTCCGATAATTGTTTTAAGATTTTCTTGTTCAATATTGGGCAAAGAATCAATCAACGCTTGAGAATACGGATGTTTAGGGTTAAAGAATAAATCTTTTCCGTGACAATATTCAACAATAGAACCGGCATACATAACCGCTGTATCGTCAGCATTTTCGCATACAAGAGCTAAATCATGAGAAATTAAAATTATAGATGTTCCAAACTCATTTTTTATTTCGTTCAACAAAGAAATTATTTGAGCCTGAACGGTTACATCAAGAGCCGTCGTGGGTTCATCAGCAATAATTATTTTAGCATCACAGGCAAGAGCAGCGGCAATTGCAACCCTTTGTCTCATACCGCCTGACAGTTGATGAGGATATGCATTCAAACGTTCTTTGGCATCGGGCATTTTGACAGCATCAAGAGCCTCAATTGCATATTTTTCTGCATCTTTGCCATACAATCCTTTATGTAAATTAATGACTTCAATAAGCTGATTACCTATGGTATACAATGGATTTAACGATGTCATCGGGTCCTGAGGAATTAATGCAATTTCTTTCCCTCTGATTTTTTGCATTTGTTTGGGAGTGTATTCCAAAAGATTTTCATTGTTATATAAAATTTTCCCCGAGTCGATTTGAGCGGTGTTCGGAAGCAAATTCAAAACAGACATCGCCGTCATTGTTTTTCCGGAGCCGGATTCTCCGACGAGAGCAAGAATTTTTCCTTTTTCAAGTTCAAGAGATATATTATGCAAAGCCTGAAACCTGCCTGATTGCAGGTTAAAATAGACATTCAAATTCTCTATTTTCAAAAGACTCATAAATAAATTTTACTTTCTCTTGTTAAAAAATCAAGTTACCGATTGTCCGATTTTATGGATTAGAGTTCAATTTCGCCGACAAATGAATATGTTGCAGGGCCGGTCATAAAGACGTTATGAGCCGCATTATCCTTAGAACCGTTCCACTCAATCACGAGCGTTCCGCCGGGAAGATTAACCCTGACTTTATTATCAAGATAACCGTTCAAAATGCCTGCAACAACCGAAGCACAAGCACCCGTTCCGCATGCAAGAGTAATACCGCAACCTCTTTCCCAAACATCAAGATTGATTTCCGAACGAGAAAGAATTTTTATAAATTCAACATTTGTTTTTTCGGGGAAAACAGAATTCGTTTCAATTTCCGAACCATATTTTAATGCTGCCGATTTTGTATCCTTATCGGTAAAAATTATGCAGTGAGGATTGCCCATGCTTACTGCATTTGCCGTAAATTTTTCGCCACGGGCTTCAACCTCAAAATTCAAATTTGAAGAAACATTTACAGGAATTTTTTTTGTTTCAAGAACAGGTTTATTCATATTCACGGTAACAGTACCGTCATTGTTTATTTTGGGGATGATTTTTCCGGCAAGAGTATCTACACTGAATTCTGTTTTGTCAATCAAACCGTTATCATGAACATATTTTGCAAAACATCTTATACCGTTTCCGCACATTTGAGCGATTGAACCGTCTGAATTATAGAAGAACCAACCTGTTTCAGCATTTTCAGGATTTGGATTAACAATCATTAAACCGTCTGCACCTATTCCGAAATGTCTGTCACATAAACGTATTGCAAGTTCTTCTTTTGACAAATCAGTTTTTTCGTATTCGTTATAATCCAAAACGACAAAATCGTTGCCTAAACCTTGCATTTTTGTAAATTTAATTTTTGCCATAATTATCTCCTGTCGGGGTTAAAAGCTCTAACGGAAAGTGCATCACGATATTTTTCCGCAAAATGGGCATAATCAAAGAATACGACACCATTTGCGTGCATTTTTCTCATTTCGTGAATTTGCATCAAAAGTTCATCAACCGGAGCATCCATATACATTACGTAAATCCCCATATAGAGCTTTGTTGATGGGGTCATGCTGCTTTTCATTTCTCTAACGATAGTAGAGGCGGTTTTTCTGTCTGTCGTCAAAATCATTGGAGTAAAGGCATCCACAAGGTTTCTTCTGCTCCAAGTTTGCCAATCTTGCATTTTTGTTTCTAAACTTTTTTTCTTATCCGTAAATACAACCGTTGTAAAGGTTACGTTGTATTTATTTGTCAAATTTCTTGTAATTTCAACAAAATCGGTAATTTTATTTTGTCGGTATTCAAACCAAACTTTTCTCAACGGGTCTGCAACTTTTAAGGTTACAGGGTCAACACCGTACAACTCTTGAAATTCATCGCGGGCAACTTTTGTATAACCCCATTCGGTACCTTTGGCTGCATCAGAGCGATTTTGAGCACCTAACGGATATCTTATATAATCAAGATTAATACCATCGGGGCGATATTTAGAAAAAATTTCCGACATTAATTCACAAAGGAATTGTTGAACCTCAGGATTTGCAGGGTCAAGGAAATAACCGTTCCATTCAGCGGAAGATTTCGAAATTTCCGATGAATCAGCCATAAGTTTTGTTTTATTGGCCCATTGAGGATTTACGGACAAAATATGTTTTTGACTGCATCTTGGAGGTTTATTGCCCAAATAGAATGTTTCAAACCAAATGTGCAATTTGATACCGTTTTTGTGGCATTCTTTTATCCAAACTGCGAGCGGGTCAAACCCCGTAAATTCACCTCTTTGTGTCATAAATCCGTATCTGGTCATAACTTCACTCGGATAGATAGTCATTCCGTGAAAATATGTTTCCAAAAATACATTTTTGACACCGGCTTCTTTCAATTTTTCAACAGATTCCGCAATTTCGTATTCATTATGTTCAACGGGTCTTATCCAAATACCCTTAAACTCATCTTGTTTATAGGGAATTGCATTTTCAAGAGCGGATTGAACACATTCTTTAGCCTGAGTAACATATCCCATAGCCTTGTCCGGACGACGTTCCGCTCTTCTTAAATAATCTTTTGCCCTGTTTAAAAAACTCAAAGCACGACGACCGTCATAAGAAGCATCCATCATTCTGTAATAATGCATTACGGATTCTGTTTCTTTAATTTTTTCGTTTACTTCATAAACATAGGTTTCCGGGGTAATGTAGGAATATATTCTTTTATTTTCGAAGTCCACGTAAATTTTTGCACCCAACAAAAGATTTTTTTGAATCCATGTTTTAGCTTTACCGTGACCGCTTATTACGAAACCACCATTTGGGATTATAGAATCCGCACCGCCGAATTTAACAACGGTATTACCCACAATTGAGGCTTCTGCACCGAACTCATTTGTTCCCGTACGCAATCCGTAAGTCGGAGTGTACACGATAAGTTCATTTGCACCTCGAAATCCCGGGTATGTTGTATTAATACCGTTTTCACCGGTTTTGGGGTCAATATGACTAATCGGAAAATCACTCATTTCGTAAACAATACCCTCAACAGGCTCTTGAGCTTCTTTGGGTATCGGATTAACCTTAAATGTAATTTCAGATTTTTGTTGTTGATTTTTTGTATAATCACCAACAATATTATCGAGCTGCATAATATTGACTTCTGTGGGTTCATGAGAATTTACGGATTTTTGTTCAATATTACCGCTTTGATTGCTGTCATTTTGGTACAAAACATACTTTGACTCAGCGGCATACACGGATGAGCATACAAAAAATAACGACAAAATTATTATTTTAAAAAACTTACACATACAAAAAATATACTACAAGTATTTTGATTGTCTAATTAATAATAAAAATTCATAATTAAGAAATAATTAAAAATAACAAATTTAGCAGTTTTTTATATTATTATAAAAAAGGTAAAAGAGGGAAAATATGAAATATCAAGATTATTATCAAACTTTAGGTGTTGACAGAAATGCAACCGAAGCACAAATAAAATCGGCATACAGAAAATTGGCACGAAAATATCATCCGGATGTCAATAAAGACCCAAGTGCAGTTGAAAAATTTAAAAATATCAACGAAGCTTACGAAGTTCTTTCTGATAAAGAAAAACGAAGCCGTTACGACAGCTTAGGTGCAAACTGGCAATCAGGCTCCGATTTTACTCCGCCACCGGGATTTGAAAATTTCAATTTCAATAATGCCGGCGGTTACAGCAGTGCTAATTTCCAAGATTTGGGCGGATTTTCAGACTTTTTCGGTTCAATATTCGGTGACTTGATGGGCGGAAAAAGAAAATCTCAATCCTTTAATTTCAGCGATTTAGGAGGATTTGCAAATGCAGGCAGGGGTCAATCTTACCAACAACAAAGACAACATCAAAAACCCGAAAATCTTGATATCACAAGAGAAATAACCTTAAAAGCAAAAGACCTTATGTCCGATGCAACCAAAACCATCAGAATTGCAAACATGGAAAAATGCCATGAATGTAACGGAAAAAGCGGATATTGCTCATCCTGTGGCGGCACAGGCTTTGTTAATAAATCCAAAAATATCAAAGTTAAAATTCCCAAAGGAATTACAAACGGTCAAAAAATAAGACTTGCAAATGAAGGAAACACTGACAATTACGGCAGAGTCGGAAATTTGTATCTAATCGTGAAAATTTCTGACCCTGAATACGATATTAATGGCTCCGATGTTACAAAAGAAATCGAAATAACACCGGCAGAAGCAGTTTGCGGAACAAAAAAAGACATAGAAACTTTGCACGGAAAAGTCGGAATAAAAATCCCGCCAATGACCAATAACGGTGCGGTAATGAGACTTAAAAACCTCGGTTTGCCCAAAAAACCGTCAGGTTACGGAAATATGAACGCAAAAATCAAAATCAGTATCCCCGAAAAGCTTACTGACGAGCAAAAGAAACTTTATAAACAACTTTTGGAAGCAGAAAAATAATCATTTTTTGACGCTTAAAAAGTTTTGCAGACCGGATAAAAATCCCCATAACCCGTCTCTGTGCGGAGTCAGGGGCAAATCGTAATACTCTTTATATGCATCAATAATGTTAAAAGGCAATTCTTCACCTTTTGACAAAGTTTCTGCTATTTCAGCGAGAAAATAATCCTGTTCTTCAGCGTAATCCGGATTTTCTTCCCGCAATTCACTGTCAGCCTCAAGGTGACACAATGCGTGCCAAGAAGCCTGAACAGACTTGTCAAGTACATCTTTCGGATAAGCTAAAAGAGCCTGTCTGACGGGCATTCGCTTTGCCAAAACGCATTTTATTAATTCAGCGGCTTTTTTTCTGTAATAATCAATTTCCGGGGCTAACTCTTTAAACATTCTTTTTCGAGAGCTTTCATTAAAGATTTTATATCATTATTAAAATATTGTCCCGCAAGCGTTTTAATAGCATTACTTGCTCTTTCGCTTCGAGAAGAAGTTGAAGAATAGAAAAATTTCTTACCGTATTTTTCGCGTTGGAGATAATCTTTATCAACAAGCCTGTCCATAACGGTTTTCACAGTTGTGTAGGCTTTTGGAGTGCCATAAGTATTTATAAAATCGACCACATCAGAAACCGAAATACTTAAATTATCACAATCTTCAGCATTTTCCTCTAAAGTCCAAACCGCATTCATAATTTCATTTTCAAGAGAACCGTGAGTTGTAGCCATAATCAATCACCTCTTTATTACTATAATTATAGCACATTTCAATTCGGTTTGTAAGCCTGATTACAAATAAATTTAAAAGAACATTTTTCGCAAGAAGCCTTAGGATTCCTTTCAAAATTTGAATTAAGAATTTTATTTGTTTTTTCAGATAGAATTTTTTCATACAAATTGTATTTTTCGGGAGAAAACGGCACAGTTACGGTCTTTTTCTCTTTTAAAAACACATATGTCAACAAAAGGTTGACAGTGTCCGCAGCCAATCCTTGACACCTCAAAAGATTATAAATACAGTACAAATACATTACTGTTTGCATATCTTTTTCAGGATTTATGTTTTGGGATGAACCGGTTTTCCAGTCAAGAATTTCGTAATTGTTTTCACATTTTCGGATAGCGTCAACTCTTCCCGTCAGTTTAATTTTTTCCGAAAAAGGTATAGTAAAAGTAAATTCTGATTTTTCGACTTTATCTGTTTTAAAATCAACAAAATTTTGCCATAAATGATATAGTTCCTTATTTTCGGGAGAATTGAGGGTTCTTAATTGTTTTGTAATATCAAAACCTTTAAGTTTATAATTTATCAAAGCATGAATTTCTTTTCCGATATCCGAGAACTCTGTATTTGAAGGAATTTCAAGTTGTTCATTATAGATTAAATTATATTTTTGAGGGCATTCCTCAAAAGCTTTTAACATACCGGAAGTAACGATTATCATTGGTCAATTTCTCCTAAAGCCGAAAAAATCACAGAAGGGGTTTGTTTTTTGGAATATTTATTTTTATGTGAACAAGATATATGAAGTTCTTTTTTTGCTCTTGTTATACCCACATAAAGCAATCTCAGTGTTTCTTCAGCAACTTCTTTTTTCATATCAAATTCATCACGGTTGACATACCCGTTACGAAGTTTTTTTACATCCTCAACAAAAGAAGATTTTAACTTAATTTTTTCAACGGATAAAGAGTAATTTTCTTCACTAAGTTCAGGAATAAAGACCAAATCGAACTCATCACCTTTAGATTTGTGCATTGTCATTAACCTTATCGAGGAATTATTTTGATCTTCATCCTCAAAGAACTTAAAAGAAGACCCGATTGGTTTTTTAGCAATTTGCAAAAGCTTTTCCATAACGGTTTCCTGTGTTGAATACATAGCCAAAAGCCGTTTAACAATCGTTGAAATCAAGTAAATATTAGATTTTTCATTTTGGGTTGAAAAATAACGCAATCCAATACGAACAACAGCCTCATCCAAAGGAATAAACGACAATTCATCATTAAATTGCAATTCCCACCACAGACGTGTCAGGCATTCGTTTACACCATATAAATCAGTAGTAATAAAAGGTGTTTTCAGGTTTTTAACAAATTGAAAATCTTCATCCCGAAATTTTATAATTCCACAATCTGAGAAAGTTTTCATTAGTTGTTGGACACATTGGTTGGAAAAAGGAGTTTGTAAATATTCCAAAAATGTTGCTATGACGCGGAAAACTGTTTTTTGTTCAAGTATATCGGAACGCATTGTAACACTCAAACCATTTTCAGACAAAAATTTCGCCCAATCGATAATTTGATAATTATTCCGCAAAAGCACCGCCACTGATTTATTTTCACCTGATTTAATATTTTCTTTTATTTTATTTAGCACATAAAATTTTTCTTCGTTCAAATTTTCAAAAATTTTAAACGAAGGTTTTTTATCAGTAACCGGATTTTTTCCGGTCGGCATTAACTTGCTGTCAAAAAAAGTATCTTTTAATAAATCAACCTTTTTGGAAAAATCAATAATTTTATTAGCCAAATCCTGTATTTGAACGGCACTTCGTTGAGATGTTTTCATTATCATGCGACTGTTATTTTCAAAATATTTTTTGAAACATTTTGGATCGGAATCCGTAAAAGATGAAGTTATTGCTTGATTTATATCCCCTATTCTCAACAAATTTCCATGTTTTTCCGACAAAAGCGTTAACAATTTTTGTTGTAATTCAGAAGAATCCTGAGCTTCATCTTCAATAACGAAATGACACAAATCAGAATAATACTGTCTGATTTCTTCATTTTCATCCACCAATTTTACGGCAAATCTAAGCATATCATCATAATCAATGACACCTGTTTTTCTAAGTTTTTGTTCGTACAAATCAAAAAGTTTTACAAAATATTTACGATTATTCAATTCGGAAAGAGGTCTTAGTCCGTTGGGAGAAAGCTTAACGGCAGAAATTGCCGCCTTATAATCGTCATAATCATCTTGATTCAAATCCAATTCAGAAATGCATTCTCTCAAAATTTTTTGTATCGTATTATCGTCCGCAACTTCAAGGTTATCAGGCAAATTCAGCTTTGTATAATGATTATTTTCTCTAATAATTCTGAAAGACAAGCCATGTATTGTCGAAATATTGGGCATTTCCGTTAAATTTGGTAATGCAAGCTTAATTTTTTCTCTAATATTCGCCGCCGCCGACTCCATATATGTCAAAACAAAGATGTTAGAAGGCGAAATACCATTATTAATAAGTTTGACCAATAACGCAATAAGAATTGTTGTCTTTCCTGCTCCCGGAACGGCATTCACGGCAGCTTTTCCGCCATTGTACTCAATCACTTGTTTTTGATCTTCCCTCGGAATAATTTTCCAAGAAGATTGCACTTTTTCAGCCTTTTCATCCGAAACAAAACAACTTTGTAAATTTCCGAAATTTTCATACCCGGAAGAGTCATATTGAGAATAATATGCAAATACGGAATTTTCGCAACAAAGTAAAAGTTTTCTTATAACACGAGCATTTTTTTCATTTGAAAGCCTTGCATTATCTTCAAAAGTAAATTGCCGACTCTCCCAATCCGCATTGAAAACCCAAGCATTATACAAAACACCTATATCACGCATCGTCCACAAATCACTCGAAACATCAAGCCATATATGGTATTTTCGCTTAATCTCACAATCAATAACTTTCTGCGGAGTGGCAACAACAATTGCATCTTTTTCTATCTCTTCAGCAATTGACGGATTTTCAGTAATAATACCGTTTTCGAACTGTGTCAACACTTTCTTTCGCTGAATATCATTTAAGTCTCCAAAAGCTTTTTCAAAACTTCTCACTTCTTTTAAAAAGAAATTAAATTTCTTTAAATCATTTTTTGAAATACCGTCTTTCGCAATAAAATCAAATATTTTCAATATTTCATCAGAAAAAGAACTTCTTTTTTCGGACAAATCAGTCACAAATTCGCATAATTTTTCATACTTATTTTTATATTTTTCTTTCTCAAAATCACTCTCAACTAATTTTTGAGCTTCGAAACAAGCATTAACAAGATTTCTTGAAGAATATAAGGGCATCTCCAAACA
This sequence comes from uncultured bacterium, assembly GCA_902783835.1. Taxonomy (GTDB): domain Bacteria; phylum Cyanobacteriota; class Vampirovibrionia; order Gastranaerophilales; family Gastranaerophilaceae; genus RUG841. The sequence goes on along the minus strand of CACZSN010000013.1, from coordinate 72,957 downwards.
TTCAAAAAAGAGTATTCGCCAATCCTGAACATCAATATTAACAGCCCAAACAGGATATATTAACTTCAAAATAATAAAAATACATCTCAGTAAAATGTTATCTTTGGGTTTTTCCGTTCCGCTCAAAGTCTGAAGATTAACAGACGAACCAAAATTACCGTCAAAAGAGCGTTTCAGCATGTCGTCAACCAACGGCGTCACTATCAAAATATCCGACGGCTTTACACGACACTCTAAAAGCTTCTTAATTTTAACAAAAGCATTATCAAGCATATCCAAACGTTTTACGGATGATTTAACCTCAAAATCAGATAAGCATGTTTTTTCTTTATTAAGTATATTGTTATATACAATATCCGCATTTTTTTGCCAAATATCATCCGAAACAAGCGTTTGAGCCTTTTCCGCAAACAGTTTTTCAAACTCAAAAACAGCAGTTTTATATGCACTTAAATAACCGCAGCGAGAGGCTCCGTTTAAATCATAAGCAATAAACCAATCTTTTAATTGCGGTTTGATACTTTTTATAAAATTAAACTCGGAATATGTTATTTCATCGGCATCATCTATAAATAAATATTGCACCTGCGAAAAATAATCAGAATTTTTAACAACAAACGGTAAAATTGCAAGTTGTCTTAAATAATCAAAACTTCTGTATTTCAAGGTTAATTTACGAAAATCATCATAAACTTCCGCAGCATCATCAAAAAATGCCTCACCCAATATTTCCGATTTTTCCGCAACCTGAACGTCCGAAAGTCCGTTTAACACAGTCAGTTGCATTCGCTTAAACATTTGATGTAATAAATTTGTCTTTGAAAAATAATCCCTAAATCGCTCTTTTCCCATACTTTTTGACAGAAACATCTGAGAAAGTTGCAATCCGCACAAATTGGGTAAAATTCTTGTACCTTCCTGCTTAACGGAATTTTCAACAATCGGCCAATTGTCAATTATAGCATTATAACAAAGCCCGTAAAATGTATATATATTAAAAGTTCCTCCAACCGGAACAGTAATTTTATCCTGTATATACTCAAAAAATTTTTTCTTTTTATAAGAATTTAAACATAATACGAGAATTTTATCAGGAGAAATTCCGCTATTAATCAGCTCGACATAGCGGTCACAAAGGATTTTAGTCTTTTTTGTTTTTATGCTTCCCCTTAATAACATAATAAAATATTATCACAAGTCAACGTCAAATACGGACGTTTTTCTAATGTTTTTATATTAAGAAATATTACAACTAAACATTGTTAACAATTCAGTCCGCATTTTGTTAACAATGTAAACCGCACTATTTACAAAGGTTTTCGCAAGTTTTTCATTTTTAAATGTTAACAAATTTTACATTCGCCTCAAGCTAAAAATAATTCATCTTAACATTTCTTAATCAAACACTTGAAATTTTAATTACAATTTGATATATTAAGTATATACGAAGTATATACTTCGAGTTTCCCAAAAACTATTTTAATCTTGTCAAAATGAACACGAACACTGAAAGAAGACCCTGTTGACAGGTGGCTTTGATTGCCTTGTCGATTTTTAAGAGGTCTGATTTCGATGCCACACATTTTTGAGTGGCAAATTTTCCATGCTGAGAAACGAGAACACCACAGAGTTTACACATAAACGAGGAGAGAAGAATGAAGAATTTGAACAAGGAAAACGTATCTGCAAACGGTGATTTTGACCTTAACGCTTACATTTCAAAAGTGTCAAAATTTGAAAATCTTTCAGCTGAAGAAGAACAAGCACTTGCAAAACTTGCAAAAGAAGGCTCGGCAGAAGCAAAATCAATCTTAATTGAAAACAATTTAAAGCTTGTCGTTACGCTCGCAAAAAAAATGCCTCACACAGGCGGACTTTCAATCTATGACCTTATTCAAGAAGGTAATCTCGGTCTTATGACTGCCGTTGACAAATTTAATTACAAATTAGGCTATCGTTTTGCAACCTATGCAACTTGGTGGGTAAAACAAGCTATGTTTAAAGCAATTTCGGAACAATCCCACTCAATGAAAATTCCCGTATACGTTCAAGAAACTCTTTCTAAATATTCAAAAGTTAAAGCAGAAATGGAAAGAGCAATCAACGGCACCGTTTCTCCGGAAAAAGTTGCAGAAAAAATGAACATTGAAACGGATAAAATTAATCTTTATCTTAATGCATTTAACAAAACTTTGTCATTAGACAGTAATTTTGACGGAGACGGACAAAACGATCTCACATTAAGCGAAGTAATTCAAGACAAAAAAGCATCCGCACAAAACGAAGCGGAATACAAAAACTTATCCCAAGACATCAATTCTCTTTTGGGAACATTAAAAGAAAGAGAAAGCAGCGTTATCAAAATGAGATTTGGCTTGTGCAACGAACAAAGACAAACTCTTGAAGAAATCGGTCACATTTTCGGTGTAACAAAAGAATGCATCAGACAAACAGAAGCAAGAGCATTAAAAAAATTAAAAGATAATAATATGTCCGAAATGCTTTACTCATCATACGTAGGATAATTATTTAAAAAAATTCTTCATTCAATTTTCTCAAGCCCCGCAAAGGGGCATTTTTATTGTCTTTCGGCATGACTTTCTCAAGTATAAAAAAACAAAAATAATACAATTTGTAAATATTTTATTTAATATACGAAATTTTTCTCTAAAAAAAGTGTAAAATATGGTATCGGTAAATGAGGAGAGACATATGGCTAAAGAGAAACTGACAGATGAAGAATTTGAAGCCTTATTATCAAAATATGATTATGGTTTTCAAAAAGGTGATTTGGTAAAAGGTATCGTTTGCGGATACGATAACGCAGGTGTTTCGGTAGACATCGGAGCAAAAACTGCCGCATTCGTTCCGATAAAAGAAGCAAAACTCAATAATGATACTCCTATCGAAGAAACATTAAAAAAGAACGAACAATATGAATTTTTAATTATTAAAGAAGAAGACGAAGACGGAAAATTTCTTCTTTCATACAAAAGAGTGGCTACCGCTTACAATTGGCGAGAACTTGAAGATAAAAAAGCTGCTGATGAAACTGTTGAAGGTATTATCACGGGTATCGTCAAAGGCGGTGTTCTTGTTGAAGTTAACAACGTAAAAGGTTTTGTTCCTTCAAGCCATTTACGCACAAAAGTTACGGAAGATATGGTTGGTTCAAAACTCGAACTAAAAATCCTTTCAATGGATGCTCAACAAGGAAACTTCATCCTTTCAAACAAAAAAGTTTACGCGGATGACAGAGAAGAAACAAAACGTGATACATTTGCAAAAATTGAAGTCGGCGACAAAATCAAGGGTGAAGTTGTCAGAATTACTGACTTCGGTGCATTTGTTAATATCGGCGGTGTAGACGGCTTGCTTCCGTTGTCACAAATTTCTTGGAAATGGATTGACCATCCGTCTGACATTCTCAAAATTAATGACGAAATCGAAGTTGAAATCATCGGAATTGACTATGATAAACAACGCGTAAGCCTCAGTTTAAAAAATCTTGAACCCGATCCTTGGATTGAAGCAAAAGAAAAAATCAAAGAAGGTGACGAAGTTGAAGGAACAATCACCAGAATTAAACATTTCGGTGCATTTGTAGAAGTCATCGACGGTGTTGAAGCTCTCTTGCCAAATTCGGATTTAACAGAATGGCAAAACAAAAATAACAAAACTCTTCAAGTCGGAGATAAAATTCAAACGGTTATTTTGAAATTTAACCCCGATGACAGAAGAATCAGCTTGAATATTAAAGAAACAAATTAAAATGGCAAATTTCATTATCACTTTGTCAGGTAAGCAATTTTGCGGAAAAGATACGGTAGCCAAAATCCTTTTGGAAAGGTTACCGTCTTTCCGTAGAATAGGACTTGCTGACGCAATCAAAATCAAATACTCCGAAAGAACAGGCTTAACAGTCGAAGAAATTGAAAAAAACAAATCTCAATACCGCCCTGATTTAATAGCCCTCGGAAACGAAGGAAGAGCAATAAGTCAAGACTATTGGATTAAAACAATTTTGGAACAAGAAGGAAATATAATCGTACCTGACGTTCGCATGCCGTTTGAGGTTGACACCTTCAAAGCCTGTAATGCCTTTTGTATCCGCGTAGAAGCTTCTGCCGAAGCACGCTCTAAACGCGGTCAACTCTCGCGTGAAAATGATTACACCGAAACGGCTCTCGATAACTTTAAAGATTGGAATTATATAATCAAAAATGAAGGTGATTACAATGACCTGCAAGAAAACGTTGACGGTCTTGTTCAAGCAATATTGCAACATTTCGACATATAATTTGACATTTTATAAATAAGTGACGTAAAATATTGACATGATTAAATCTTTTAAAAACAAAAATCTTGAAAAGTTTTACAACGAGGGCATCGACGACGAAATTGAAGGAGTTGACAAGGATAGGTTGCGGCTTATTTTAGCACAACTTGATGCAGCCGATGAATTGAAAGATTGCAAAATACCGTCTTTTGATTTTACAAAAGTTCGCAAAAACGGAACTTATTCAATTTCCATCGGAAACGGCAAAAGACTTGTATTCAGACTCGTCCCCTCAAAATAACTAAGAAATGAGGATAAAATGGCAATAAATAATCCTCCGCATCCCGGAGAAATTCTTAACGAACTTTATCTCAAGGAAAATGGACTTTCGATATCTAAAACAGCAACTAACATCGGAATGTCAAGACAATCGCTTTCCGAACTTGTTAACGGTAAAAACGGTATAACCGCTCAAACCGCATTAAGATTGGCAAAAGCCTTTAATACTTCTCCAAGATATTGGCTTAACTTACAAAATGCTTATGATTTATATAAAGCAGAAAAATCAATCAACCTTGATGAAGTTGAAGAATTAGTTTAAAACTAAAACCCCGTCTCAAAAAACGGGGCTTTTTTATATTTGTTTTTTATTGACCCGAAGTCATTGACCGTAGGTCAGTATAATGTTATAATAAAATTGGAGAATATTATGACAAAAAGACAAGAAAATGCCAAAAAGACCAAATTGAAACTTGTAAAAACAGCCTTAGAATTGTTTAAGGATACAGGCTTTTACGACATTAACGTTGAAGACATTACAAAAAAAGCAGGAGTCTCGAAAGGAACGTTTTACACGTATTTCAAAAGAAAGGAAGATATTGTTTTAGAAATAAGCAGAGCACCTTTTTCCGAGATAGCGGAAGAACTTGATTTGATGAAAGATAAGGACATAATCGAAAAGTTAACGTATTATTTTCGCAGATTTATGGAATGTGTTGAATTCAGCGGAATACATATTTGCCGTCAATGGACGAGAGATGTATTGGACCCCAATAATGTTCCCGAAAACAAAGACAGTCAGAAGTGGGATTATGATTTTGAAATGCTCAGAACGATTTTAGAAAATGCGGTACTGGGAAAGGAATTGAAGTCAGATACACCGATTGAACTTTTGACGCATATTTTTATATGTGAATTATACGGAATGATGACTTGTTGGTGTATGTCGGACGGGAAATTTGAGCCGCTACAATGGACAGAGCAATTTTGTAATATGCAATTAGAAAATATTTTAAAACCATATTTAACGTAAAGGAGAAATCTTATGCAAAATGTTAAATTAAGCAACGGTGTAGAGATGCCTATTGAAGGTTTTGGGGTATTCCAAGTACCTGAATTGTCCGAATGCGAAAAAGCCGTTAGCGAGGCTCTAAACGTCGGATATCGACTTATTGATACGGCAGCCGCATATTTTAACGAAGAAGCCGTCGGAAAAGCTGTCTCAAAAAGCGGAATTAAGCGTGAGGATTTATTTATTACAACAAAACTTTGGATACAAGATGCAGGCTATGACAAGGCAAAGCAGGCATTTCAAGTTTCTTTGGATAAATTAGGTTTGGATTATTTGGATTTATATTTAATTCACCAGCCTTTTAGTGATTATTACGGCTCTTGGCGGGCAATAGAAGAACTTTACGAACAGGGCAAAATCAGAGCAATCGGTGTTTGCAACTTTTATCCCGACAGACTTGCTGACTTATGTCTAAACGCAAAAATTAAACCGATGGTTAATCAGATTGAAATTCACCCGTTTTTCCAACAACAAAAAGCAATAGAAGTTATGAAAGAATTTGGTGTTCAACCTGAAGCATGGGGTCCTTTTGCGGAAGGAAAATTCGGAATTTTCCAAAACGAAACACTTAACGAAATAGCTAAAAAATACGGCAAAACCGCCGCTCAGGTTATTTTAAGATGGAATGTTCAAAGAAATGTAATTGTTATTCCTAAAACCGTCAAAAAAGAACGTATGGAGCAAAATTTCGACATTTGGGATTTCGAACTTTCAAATGAAGATATGCAAAAAATTTCAACGTTAGACCTTGGGAAAAGCAACATTATTGACCATTTCACGGCAGAAACTGCAAAATTTTTAAACGGTTATAAAATTCATGATTAGTCTCAACAAAAAATTAATACCATTAGCACTCGGCACATTCGGACTTGGAATGTCCGAGTTTGTTATGATGGGCATTTTACCCGATATAGCAAAGTCAATGAACGTTTCTATCCCAACAGCAGGTCAATTTTATATCTGTTTATGCAATAGGAGTGATTTTCGGGGCAACATTGATGGCATTTTTGTCAAAAAATCAGCCTTTAAAAAGATTGTTATTGGGTTTAATTACTGTCTATACCGTCGGAAACCTTTTGTCAGCAGTAGCATTAAACTATTCTATGATGAATGTTGCAAGATTTATCGCAGGAATTCCTCACGGTTCGTTCTTTGGAATAGGAGTGGTTGCAATAAAGCAAATGGCGGAAAAAGGTCATGACGGCAGAGATGTAGCCTTTATGGTTACAGGAATGACTGTTGCTAATTTAATCGGAATACCTTTTGCAACATTTTTGAGCCATGTAATTTCTTGGAGAATAATTTACTTTTTCGTCGGAATTTTGGGGTTAATTATTTTAACGGCAATTATTAAGTGGCTGCCGGCATTTGAACCTATGCCTTATACCGATTTTCGAGGTCAATTCAAATTTTTAAAATCATTAACACCATGGTTATTATTAGTTGCAATTACAATGGGCAACAGTGCTTTATTTTGTGAACTAAGTTACATAAATCCCCTATTAACAAAAGTTTCGGGCTTTGCCCCAAAATATATGTCCATCCTAATGTTTATTTCCGGACTCGGAATGTACTTTGGAAATCTATTTGCCGGCAAATTATCCGATAAGTATACACCCGCAAAAGTTTCAAAATACGTTCAGCTTACATCCCAATCAGCTTATTATTACTGTTTTTCTTCGCAAAAATACAAATTGTCGCAATATTATTGATTTTTGTATGTTCTTTCTGCTTGTTTGCACTCTCCGCACCTCAACAAATTCTTATTGTTGAAGTTTCAAAAGGCGGAGAAGTTTTAGGCTCATCACTTGCACCTCTTGCTTTTACTCTCGGAAATGCAATCGGAGCAACCGTTGGAGGATTGCCGGTCGAAAACGGTTTGGGATATGAGTATACCGCTCTTTCCGGTGTGGGTTTCGCAATTATCGGATTTATTTTATTGATGTTTTTTGAAAGAAAACATAATTCGTAATTCATAATTTAAAAAACAACAAAAAACCCGCAATTTCTTGCGGGTTTTAAAATATACGGTTTTCTGATTATCTCGGATTTCTTCCTGAACCGACCATCCAACGCATACCTAAGTTCAAGCCGACACCGTTTCTGCCGATACCTCTGCCGAGGAATTGACCGTAACCGGTAAATCTGTCGCCCCAACGTTTTTGCATACCTAAACCATATTCAATATATGATTTAACTTGTGCGTCAGGTAAGTCAACAACTCCGACTTTATAATCTGCTTTATCGCAAATATTAAAGCGATAATCAACTGTTAAGTATGGTTGCCATCCGTTTTGGAAGTTTCCGATGAACTTCAAGCCGGGAGCAAGTTGAACTCCGTGAAGTGCACTTGAATCAACCTTCATGCCTGCAATATCATTCGGATCGAAGATATTAGCAAATGTATATGACATTAACCAACTCGGTTGAATGATAAATCTGCCGTTTGCAAGTTCCCAATTGTAACCTGTCTTAGATGCAGCACCTGCTGTCAACATGAAGAAATCATTATCTCCATACGGTGTTGAAGCTGTGTTGCCGCTTGCATTAGCACTGATTGTTAAACCGCTGAAGAAGCCGTTTTTATAAATTGCACCGGTAACACCGACTACACCGCCGTTTTGGTAATTTGAAATACCTTTAACGTCTTGGTGAGCACCTGTATAACCAACGTAAGCACTCATCATACCTTGGTAGCCGTTGCCCAAGTCTTTCAATGCAGTGTCACCGCCTGCCAATGCACCGTAAGTTTGAGATGATACTCTGCCTCCAACGTGGTGCATATCGACGTTTTCAAAGTTTGCAAACGGTCTGAACCAAACACCTTTTTCAAGTTCAGGAATAAACAACGGTGAATATACCATTGCATCTTCAGCTTCGCTGACTGCGTATCTGTTAGGACCGTACGCGGTCATCGGCAACATCATAACCATATCAAGGTTATCAAATGCCGTATCATATGTTTGAACTTGTGTCAAGAAACCGCCGATTTGAACAGCAACGGGGTTAATCAATGCTGTCGGGGTATATCCTGTACGTTTGAATGCATATTTACCATTACCTAAGTTTTGCATTTGGTAATTTGCTAAAGCAGTTGAGTATGCGGTTTCGCCTTGTAAACCGAAGTTAATTCCGCTGACTCCGCCGTTAGCTGAGAATACATCGTAAATTTGGTAACCGTTTGCAACATCACCTTTGTTAACAAGATTTGAGTTAACTGTGATTGTTGCACCGTCAGCACCAGTGATTGCACCACCGACGTGAACTCTATCATAAGCACCTGTTGCAGGATCAAAATCCATATAATAAAGATTGTCTCCTGAAACTTCATAGTTTCCGGCAACGTTTATTGTATTATGAGCATCGTTATTTCTCAAATTAACAACTGTATCTTTAGTTTTTAATGCTCCAAATTGAGCACTTGCATTTGGAATATTCAAATACGCATAATTGAAGCTGCCCGTTCCGCCAACTGCTACATTAGTGGTATTTTTTGCATTTAATATGGTATTCGAAAGCACCATGTTATTCTTGACATCAACATTGCCATTCGCCATTTCAAAATATGCCGGCGAATCTTTTGAAGATGATGAAATACTCATATTCGAAGCTTTGAAATTTTTTGCATTAACTCCTATAATAGAATCTTTTGACGTAAATCCGTTTGTAACAACATCTCCGCTTGCATTAATCATCACAACGGAATCATCAATTGTCGTATTTCCTTTTACTTCCAGTTTTGATAAATTATCATTATCTCCAATTTTCACAACAGATAAATCAACATCTAAATTACCTTTTATATTAACCTTATTACCGTCAATTGTATAATGAGGATCAATATCACTCACTGCCTCCTGAATTTGAGCAATATACTCATTGACTTCGGCATCAGGAGTATCATTATTCGTTCGTAACGTACTACTGCTGCTATTGTTGTTTAAAAATCTTGAAACACCAGTTGCGGAAGTAGTTCCCGTTGATGCCACAGTATTTTTCAACGTAACAGTACCATCAATTGCAACATCTCCCAAGGAAACTATTGCAGCATTAGAGTTTTGTAAATCAACTTTTCCTTTGATTGCAATTCCTGTTTCACTTTCAAGTCCAATTGTGGAGTATGATGCAGAAATATTACCGTTAACTTCTACATTACCGCTATTTTCTGTCTTTTGTAACAATTCAGCGTTGCTTGACAAGTTAATATCACCCGAAGTAATGTTGCCGTCAATAGCTAACATTTGTAATTTCGTAGGAATATTTCCGCCAACCGTATCTTTTAAGGTTATGCTGCCTGATGTAATTCCGCCGTTTTGTGCAAGAATACCAGAATTTGAATTATCAATTATTATATTTCCTGTTCCTAAATCAACAGAACCGTTTTGTGCATTCATATGCATGTTTGAATTGATAACATCAACATTACCGTTATTTGTTTTTATAGAGCCTGCTGATTGAATTGTCGTTGTTTTGTTTGCAGTGCCGTCATTATTGTTAACTAAACTGATTGATTTCGTTGAAATATCTCCAACGGAAGAAACAAAGTTTGAATCAAATTTGTTGTCTTGAACAAACAAGTTTCCTGCTGTTAACGTTCCGCCTTGCAAGCGAGATTTATCGGTAATGCCGGTCATTGAAACATCACCATTAATATTTAATGCTCCGTCTGAAATAACTTCTGCTTTACCGTTTATCAATTCAAAAGCAGTACCTAATCCGTCTGCATCTTTTGCAATATTGATATCTCCGTTTACGGCAGACATACGTATATCCGAATCAATTACCGTAACTTTTGATTTTGCGGTAATATCACCATCTACCGAAGCAACCGTCGTTGTAACGTTACCCGTTGTGTTTTTGTTATTGCTGAGATTTAATGCTCCAAATGTAATAGAGCCGTTATCCGCAACAAATTTTGTTTCATATTGAGAATTTGAAACGTTTATGTCTCCGTTGATATCAACAGAATTACCGTAAATACCCGAATAATCGGAAAGATTCGTGAAATCAACGCTTCCGTTAATCTTAGTTAATCCTTCAGAAATAATATTTACAGAACTGTTCACTGCAGAAACAGCCGAACCTTCATTTGTTCCGATTGTAACTCCGCCAACACCGGTATCTTGTATACCAACAGTTACTTTTGAATTGTTAGCTGAAAGGTTTCCTGCAATATTAATATCTCCTGTCGCTGAAATAATATCGAGTTGTGCATTATTTACACCGACATTACCTTTATCCGTACCTTCTGCTTTAATATTGATACCTTCTGTTGCAGAAATTTGAACTCTGTCAATATTTGCAATATCAACATCGCCGGAAATGTTTGCTTTACCTCCGGTTGCTTGAATTATAGCTGTTTTGCCAACTGAATTTTCAATTAAAATTCCGCCGGTTGTCAATGATGAACCGCCCAATAATATATTATCGGTAAGTTCCGACATTTCGACTCTGCCGTTAATATTCAAGCTTCCACCTGCATTTACGGATGCAGCACCTTTTTCAACCTTCAATGCGGGGTTTGTCGTATCTGTTGAATCGCCCAATGTGATTGAACCTTCATCAGAAACTATCTTTAAGTCACCGTATTTTACGGTTACATTTTTATTGCTTGTGCTAATATCTCCTTTTGCACCGATACCCAATACGGATTCAACAATGGTCGAACCGTCTGTTGCACCGATAACACTGATTGCACCTGTTGTTACTTTTCCTTCGTCGGATTTAATCAATGCTTCTGATTTTTGTGCAATTCCTGACGGAGAGAACTTACTTATAACATTTACATCATTTACTGCTGAAATGTCTCCTTTTGCAACAACGGAAAGTTTTGAACCGTTCTTCACATTAATATCAGGAATGTCTTCCGTACCGTCCGCTTTTACAAAGTTAATTCCGCCTTTATCATTTTTTATTGATAAAGCAAAGTTTTCTTCACCAGTTGATGAACTTGTGATCTCGTTTCCGATTCCGTTAATAAATGTCATATCATTACCTGATGTGATATTCTTAACGACTGCGATTGCTCCGCTATCTAACTTCGATACATCAAAGTGAGTATCTTCCGCAAATCTCTTGTCATTTGCAATCGTATCATCTACTGCAATTTCACCGTTCTTGATTACAATCGTTCCGTGGAATCCGGAAAGATCTGTCTTATCTCCGGTCAATGTCGTTTTACTTGAGTTTTCCTTAATAAGACTTCCTGCCGTTTGAGACCAATTCGCTGCTTTCGTCGAAAGATTTAAATTGCTAAAATCATTATCTCTTCCGCTTACAAGATAAAATTCTGAATTTTTATCAAGTGTAACTGTCGGAGAATAAATACCTGTTACGTCAGTTCCTGCCGTATCTACAAATTTGACATCGCCAAAACCTAACTTACCGTTTTCTTCAACGTTAAATGTAGTGTCTTTGCCTTCTATGCCAACAGTACTTACTTTAATGCTGATGGGACCTGAACCGTTATCTTCATCGCCGCCGATAATAACACCCGAAAATGCATTATCTTTACCAATGCTGATAGTATCATCAGATGCATCAACATCCGTTTTACCGTGCGTAAATTGAATTGTTGTATCTTTACCGAGTTCTACCGTATTGGTTACTTTTGTACCGTCTTTTCTTGTGCCTTCAAATCTGATGCTTTCATCAGGTCTTGTCATGTTAATATCGGTAGCAGTACCTAAAACAAATCTGCCACCTGCTTCTTCATCAAATTTAATCGTTGTATTACCTGTGTAATTTACACCATCTTCCAAGATTAATGTTGAATCACCTTTATATATAACGTCTGCTGATTTGTTGAAGTATGTTGAATCTTGTTCAAATTTCAACGTTCCCGCATTTTGGATATATTTACCGATGAAGTTTTCTGCAGTTGAACCGCTCACAAACGTCAATTGTGCACGACCTGCCAATCCGTCTTCAGTCGGTGAATTTTTATAACCTTTGAAAACTGTACCGTTTCCTTTGAGTTCACCCGTAAATGTCAAATCGGTATTATATTTTGTTGTAATACCGTCTGCACCTATTGTTTCATAAGTGTCATTAAAGATATTAAGTCTGCCGTCTTTTGCAATTTCAATAGTTTTAACGTTTTCTGATAATCCGGAACCTTCCAATGAAAGTGTACCGTCTCTATCAATTTTTATATTTGTATCAATTTTAACGGCATCACCTAAAGTCAAATCACCGATTGCATATGAACGGCTGATATCACTTCCTATGCTGAGCGTCTTTTTATCCGCAGCAACATCTGAACCACCGTCTAATACAAGATCATAAATACCTGAATTTTTTCTGTATGTTTTGCCTGTTCCTTCATCAACAACATCTACAAAGCCTTGTTTGAATGCTAAATCAACTTTTGCGTTCGTGAAAGTTATTTTTGCATCTCCCAAATCCGATGTATAGGTGAAAGATGATCCTGAATTTGAAACTGCATTTTTATCTTTATAAAGTGCTGACAAATCAGTTAAAGTTGATGAATTATTCTTTTCAAATCTGATTGTCGGTTTGTCCGTATATTTGCCGTTTACATAAAGATTATTGCCTTCATTATCATTAGTCGGAGCTAATTTTGCACCGTCTGCCAAGATAAATGTACCGCCTGAAATTTCATTATCTTTACCCTGTAAACTCATAAAGTTATTTGAAACTGTTACGGTACCGCCGTCTTGTTTATATTGACCGTTGAAGTTACTCATGTCACTTTCAAACTTGATATTACTTCCCGAAACTTTGATTTTATTCAATGTTCCATCTGAAGCAATTGTTTGATCTTTTGTGAATGTAATTCCGTGGTTGTCATCACCTTTGAAGTTAATAGTTGCATTGTCACTTGCAAATATTGCACTTCCGGCAGAAGCTTTATTTCCTTCAAATACAATGTCGCCGTTTGTCGTATCAAAATTCAACGTTCCGGCTGAAATACGGATTGCTCCGCCTACTCCGTTGCTGTCAATTGTTCCGTTGTCTTTAAATATTACGTTTCCGTTAATATTAAGAACTCCGTCTTCTCCTTCAGAAACAAGTGCTCCACCGCTGTTATAAGCATAGTTGTTGCTGATTACGGCATTGTGTCCGTCTTTTGCGGTAATTGTTACTACACCGTTTTCGTTAAATACAGCTCCGGCTGTGTCTTCGGATTTATTATCGGAAAGAGTTTTGTCTTCTGACAAAATCAATTCCAAATTGCCATATTTAACTTTTCCGTCAACAACGGTTCCTTTGTTGTATATTGCACCACCTGCAGAACCGCTTACGTTTCCCGTAAAGTTAGTATCTTCAATTACAATATTGGATTCGTTGAATAATGCACCGCCGTTTTGTGCTGTATTATTTTTAAATAATCCGTTTTTGATGTAACTCAATACGTTATTATTTGCATCCTTTTTAGATACTCCGTTCGTTGTAACGAGTGAGTTATTACCTAAATATAATGCTCCGCCGTTTCCTGAGGATGAGTCTTTACCTTGGTATGAAAAATCAATACTGTTAGAATCTTCCGTTGAGTATTTGATATTCATTTTTCCATAGTTAGCAACAGCTCCGCCGTTTCCGACAGAATAATTTTTGCCGTTTCCGCTTGAGAAACCGGTGTAATCAGCATCAAATTCCAATGTTCCGTTTGCTGCGTTAAATATTGCACCGCCTTCTTGTGCTGAATTGTTATTTGAAAATACGGTATTTTTGCCGATTGTCAATGTGCCTTTATCATTATATATTGCACCACCGTTTTGTGCGATGTTTCCGTCAAATACCGTATCATCGATTGTCAAATCAACTGTTGATGATTTGAATATAGCACCGCCATTATTACCTTTGTTTTTAGTAAATATAGCATTCTTTAATGTATTCGCAACGGAATCGGTATTGATTGTGGAATTATCCTTCAATGAAATAGCCGCACCATCCGCACTGCCGTCACCGACACTGCTGATTGTCAGTGATTTTCCGTTTACCGTTGTGATATTTACAACACCGTCTTTTTCATTTGTTATGAAAGAAGTATTACCTTGATTTTCCGCATCCAAACCGTCAAGTTTGAATCCTTCTTTAAATGTTAATGTACCTGAGTTGCCGATTAAACTTCCCTTGTTATCAGAGAATTTGTTATTTGCACCAAGCGTCATATTGCCCGCATTATAGAATGCAGAACCTATTCCTGATGTGCTGTTTCCTTTGAATGTTACATTGTCAAGAGCAATATCTACATTCTTATCAACATATAAACCTGCACCGTAATCAGCATCGTTACTGTCAAATGTAACGTTTGACAAATGATTTAATCCGGCAGCATCAGCATTTACGGTTGAACCTTCTTTAAGGTACAAACCGCCACCTTTTGCCGCTGTGTTGTTTACAAATGCAACATTGTCTTCCAATGTCATATTGCCGGCATTGAATACACCGCCACCCATTTGAGCTTGGTTTGCATTTTCTTCTTTAACACCGATTGATACACCGCTCTTGATAGATAAATTACCGTCTTTTGCGTTGTAAATTGCACCGCCTTCGCTTAATGCAGCGTTGCCTTGGAAAGATGATTTTGTTGAATTGATTTCTGTCGTTGCGTTTGTATTGTTATAAATCGCACCGCCACGACGGGTTGTTACAGATTCATAATTATCTTTTTCTCGACCGTTATTGATGAATTTTGTATCATCACCAATGATTAATGTACCTTGTTCATTATATATAGCACCACCTTCAGACTTTGCATTTTCTTCTTTTTGAGAGTATGCAATCGTACTGTTGGTATCAAATGTTGAATTACCTACATAAGTTGTGCCGCTTGATGCGTTATAGAAAGCACCGCCTCGTCCGATTGTATCTTTTGTTGCATCGGTACCTACACCGTCACCGGCAACGTTTCCTTTAAATTCAAAGCCGATGATTTCATTATCATATGCAGAAGTTGAACCGCTTTGTTTGATTGTACCCGCATTATATAATGCACCGCCTAAGTATTCATCGTCAGGAGATGTTTGTTTCTTTCCTTTTTTATCTAATTGTCTTTTTGCTGTGTTATTTTCTAAAACGATTTTTTCATTGTTTGCACCAAGTTTCGTTGTGATGGTTGCTCCGCTATGAGTTCCGTCAGAGCCTGCGTTATAAATTGCACCACCTTTTGATGCAGAGTTAGAAGTGAAGTCCAAATCCGACATTTCGATTGCAGACATAATGTCGTTATATATAGCACCACCTTTGTCTACCGCAGTGTTATCATAAAATTCCGAAGATGTAATCTTCATTTGGCTTCCCGCATTATAATCCGTTAGTTCTTCCGGATAATAGCCGCGAACAGGATCATAACTAATGCTGTAATATGTATTTCTGCCTGCGTTATAAATTGCACCGCCGGAGCTTTTTTCTTGCCAGTGATCTTGTGAACTTGAATCTTTCGGGTTTTTGTAAATATCAATACCTTTAGCAGCTTGGTTACCTGTGAAAGTTGAATTTTCAATTGCTAACAAGTCACTTTCGCCATGGTTTGCTGTATCGAGTGAATAGTGATAAATCGCACCACCGAATAATGCCTTGTTGTTTTCAAATTCAGCTTTATACAATCCGCTTTTTTGAGTACCGTCACTCAAATTAGTAAGGAATTTACCGCCGTAATTGTAAATTGCACCACCTTGGTGTGTATAGAATGTGTTCGATGCATCACCTAAATCTTCATGTTCACCACCGCCTGCAAATTTAATTGAGCCTTGAACGACTTGACCGTTTCTCAAAGCTTCATCATTGTCTTGACCGTCATCATTGAAAATTATGGTACCGCGGTTTGAAATAGCGGAACCTGAATACGTTGAGAAGTTTCCAAAGAAACCTGAATGTTCTCCGATATTAACCGTTGCATTTTCATCAACGTAAAGTGCACCGCCTTCTGCTTCGTAAAAATATTGTTCATCAGGTGTTGTAGTCGTGGGAGCAGTTGCATTAATGTTGAAACCTACATCACTGTTATCAAATGATGATTTTTTGCCGATAGAAATAACGCTTTCTTTTGTCGGGTCAAGGTTTGTTGTATAAATTGCACCACCTTGATATCTTGCTCTGTTCAAATCAAACAAAGTTTCCTGACCGAGAGAAATAGCATTTTTAACTTCGGCAATTCCGCCTCTTTGTGAATTTGAGGCTTCGTTATAGATTGCACCGCCTTGGAGACCTGCGCCGTTTTGTTTAAACGTAGTACGAGCACCAAGTGAAACTTCACCGTGGGTTCCGGTAGCTAAGTCCGCAGCGTTATAAATCGCACCGCCTTTACCTACAAGTTCAAATACACCTGGAGAAATTTCAATCTGTCCGTTTGCTGCGTTATTAATAAAGGAAACAAGTGAAGAAATACCTCCGGTAATTGTTGAACCGAAATATCCCGTGTTGTAAACCCCACCACCTTTAAGAAGTACAAGGTTTCCTTTTCCCGTAATTGTATCCGTATATTTAATAGGATCTGTAACGGTAAGAGGGATTTTTTCACCTTCGTAATAACCGATTATTGTACTATCGCCAATATGTATGTTGCCGCCGTCATTGTAGAAAATACCGCCTTCTTCAATTGCGTTTTCACCGACAATTCCGTCAAACCAGCTGCCTGCGGCAAATTCTTGAGTACTGCCGTTTGAAATTTTCCAGTGAGCAGCCGAACCGATAGCTTTGTTATCGAAATTAATATTACCACCGTTTTTAAGATAAATTTTTGCACCGTTTGATACAAAACCACCGTTATTTGCATTCTTAACTTTAACCGTTACGGGGTTATCTTGAACATAGATTGATGATTTATCACCAAAAATAACTTTTGTTGTTTCATCCGTACCAATAGTACCACCACTCAAATAAGCATCTAAAACACTCAATTCAATTGTATTGGCACTGAGTAAAGCACCTTCTCCCATTGTCAAAACGGTTTGGCTCTTTGAATCCGCAGCGGAATTGAAAGAATTGTTGTTCATAAATCTAATTGATGATGAACTAAAATCTGAACTTTTTGTATCAACGATACCTATTACCTTGTCGGCAATATTTACTTTTGTATCACCGACAACTTTTGTCGTTTTAACAAAAACATTTTCATTAATATTTACGGTACCGCCGACAAAATCTTGTTTTTGACTGTCGTTGTTTGCACCGATAATTAATGAATCTAATTTAACCGTTCTTTTGTTATTTTTGTCACCGATGTTTAATGTGCTTGAACCGACTTTTCTTAAAGTACCGGTACCTGCTACCGAACTGTAAAGGTTGTGTACGGACGAAGCATTATCCCCTGAAATCTTCAATTCTCCGTCTGTTTCGATATTTGAATCTTTGTCAAGGTTGATGTTTGCATCGGAACCTAATTCTAAAACACCACCGCCTGCAACAGAAACATGAGTATTACTTACATTTAAGTTTCCGCCAGATGTGATTTTCGATTTGCCTGAAACATAGATATTTGAATTTGCAACATCAAAGGTATCTTTAACTTTGATACCGTCTTTAAGAGTATCACTGCCACTGTTTGAAATATCTTTAAGTACAAGGTCAGAACCTGTTATGCTTACAGTATTTGCATTCAATGTGGATTTTTGCTCCATTGTCAAAGAAGAACCCAATTCTTGCATTAATTTGTCAACATAAACCTGTCCGCTGATAAAATCACCTGATGTATCTTGTACACCCGCTTTGATTTGTGCATTTCCGGAAATTGTAAGCGTACCGTTGTTTTGACCCGAAGCCAAATTTATATTATCAAGAACAACTTTATTCTTTCCGCCTGATTTAATGTTAATTTTTGAAGATTCAACAGTTTCAATGTTTGCAACTGTAGTTGCATCATTCGCAAATACAATATCTGTATTTTTTGCATTCAAATTCAATGATGCATTTTCACCAAGTTGGAATTCAGTATTATTAAAAGTAACTTCCTTAGTTGTTGAATTTGTCGGACCGGTTTCAATAGTCAAACCACTGTTATCATTAACAATGACTGTTGCATTTGAAGAGGTTGAACCGCCTTTAATTTGTAATTTGTTTAAATCGCCTCTGAAATTAACATTACCGCCTGAAGCAAAAGTTATTGTTGAATAATCATCCGTTTTGCCGCTTATAACTGTGTTTGTATAATCACCTTTTGTAATATTAATTGTATCAGCTTTGATTGTTGAAACAGATTGATCATTACCAATAGTAATTGTACCGGAACTGTCAATTATATCAGCTTCGATAGAATTTGCCTTGACTGTTGAGTTTCCGTTGATTGTCAACTTACCGTTGACAGACAAAAGTCCGTTTTCCGAAAGACCTCTTCCCGTATCACCAACTAAGTCAATATTTGAATAATCCAAAACCTCAACGGAATTAGCTTCAATTGTATCAGCATATAAATCAGAATGACCAGTAACAGATAACTTGTCAGCCGTTACTTTCGCCGTATTTTTTCCGTCAACAATGTTAGATGCGTTAACTGTTGAGTTATTTTTTACCGAAATTGTCGATGCTGCTTTGATGTCTGAGGCATTAATCGTTGAAGTCGTGTCCATATCAATATTGGTTGCTTCAATCTTGTTTGCCTCAAGTGTCGTTCTGTTTCCGCCACTATTCATACCATTTAACGTAAGTGTGCCGTTTATATAAATCGAACCGTCTGCACCTGTTGCTGCATCTTCGTACATGGAAAGAGTACTGCCGCTTCTCAAAGAAAGAGAAGAAGCGTTAATTTCAGAAGCGGTAAAAGTCGATTTGTCAGCAAAATCAATTGTGCCTGAACCCAAAATTCTTCCGAAATTATAATTACCCGTAGAATTGTTTCTTAAAATAACACCACTTGATAAACGAATGTCATTTAATATTGAAAGAGTACTGGTGTTGTTAGACGTATCCAATATCAAAGACCCGCCCGTGAATCTCAACAATTCACCCGTTAAAATTTTGTTGCCGGATGCGTATAATTTTATTTCCGCCGATTTTGCTTCAATTTCTGATGTCGTGGAAATATTATCGTTAAGGTTACCGGTTTCATTAATGTCCTTATTTGTCAAAAATTCTTTTAATGACGATTCATCTGTTATGTCATAAGCCATTACGGACACAGGTGATGTCGTAAATAATGTCATCGCCGACAAAAAAGAACCCAAAATCTTCTTAAAATTCATTGTTTATCTTCCTATAGGTAATTATGTTTAAACATTTTTGTACTCGCTTGTGAATCTGTCAGACATTCAGAGCCACAATATACTTTGCTTATTATAGCATTTTGAATAACAATATAAATATAGTGATATTTTTTTAGTACATATAAACAGAGGAGCAAGCAAAATACGACAGTCTATAACGCATATAAAACAATGATTTTAAAATTTATTTGTATTTTGTAACAATTTTCGCTACTTTTAGTTGACATCATATTTTAAAGACTTTTTGTTAACATTTCTTTACTGTAAACCGTTTGCTGACGCACCATAAAAGGCAAAATAAAGCGACAACCATCTATTGCTGCAAGAAAATTTTGCTAAAATTTAACACTTTTAAAAATTTTTTATAAAAAAGACTTGCATTTTATTTTTGTGCATGTATAATTGAATTACGCAAGGGCGTTTAGCTCAGTTGGTAGAGCGCCTCCCTTACAAGGAGGATGTCGGGAGTTCGAGCCTCTCAACGCCCACCATTAAAACCACTCATTGAGTGGTTTTTTTATTGCTTATTATTTGAAGAAATCACAATAAAAATGGGCATGACTTCTGTCATACCCATAATATTGTTTAGAATAGTTTAGTTGAAATATCTTTTCAACAAACCATCAAAACCTTTTCCGTGGCGAGCTTCATCTTTAGCCATTTCGTGAACTGTATCATGAACAGCATCAAGACCGAGTTCTTTTGCTCTTTTTGCAATATCCATTTTACCTGCACAAGCACCGCATTCAGCTTCTGCACGCATTTCAAGATTTTTCTTTGTTGAATTTGTCAAAACTTCACCAAGCAATTCCGCAAATTTTGCTGCGTGTTCAGCTTCTTCAAAAGCATATCTTTTAAAAGCATCTGCAATTTCAGGATATCCTTCTCTTTCAGCTTGTCTTGACATAGCAAGATACATACCTACTTCAGTGCATTCACCGTTGAAGTTGTCACGCAAACCTTGTAAAACTTCAGCATCTACATCTTTTGCAACGCCGACAACGTGTTCTGTAACATAAACTTTTTCTGCTGATTCATTAACTTTGTTGAATTTTGATGCAGGAACACCGCATTGAGGGCATTTTTCAGGAGCTGAATCTCCTTCATATACGTAACCGCAAACTGAGCATATAAATTTTGCCATAAATTGTTCTCCTCTTTACTTTCACAAAATCAGATTATCATAAAAAAACAATATTGTAAATAACTAAAGGTAATTAGCCGAAACGACTCTGTTTATTGAATCGCAATCTTGTGTAAACAATATGTTGACATAACCGTTTTGTTTAAATATTTCAGCAACGTCATGCCCTTGATTAAAACCTACTTCAA
Organism: uncultured bacterium; assembly: GCA_902783835.1. Classification (GTDB taxonomy): domain Bacteria; phylum Cyanobacteriota; class Vampirovibrionia; order Gastranaerophilales; family Gastranaerophilaceae; genus RUG841. Next base: position 51,830 of record CACZSN010000013.1, on the reverse strand, counting down.
AAGCAAGAAGTGAATTTTTATTCAAAAAATTTTTACCCTCTGTAATAATTTTTTTGTAAAAGAACAAACCCTCATCTTCGGCAAAAAGTGCAGTGTGCGGTTCATAATCATAAACATCATTTTGTATTTTAGTCGAAAACGGGATGTATGGAGGATTTGAGACTATAATGTCAAAGGATTCTTGCACGTTTGAGAACACATTTGAAATAAGAAAATTAATTTTCGGTAAAACGCAGAAATTACGAGCATTTTCGATAGCCTTGTCAACTGCTTCCTGACAAATATCAACAGCCGTAACTTTTGCATTTGTATAATACTTTGCAAGTTCAATAGCAATACATCCCGAACCCGTTCCGATATCTAAAATTTTTATAATTTTATCTTTTGGAAACTCTTGTTTGCATTTTTCAACCAAAAATTCCGTTTCCGGTCTCGGAATAAGAGTATATTTATTTACGGAATATATGTTTCCCGCAAAATAAGCCTTGCCTAATATTTGTTGAAGAGGACGATTTGTGGAAACTCTTTCTTTTAATATTTCTGAAATTTTTATATCATCGGCGGATGAAATTTCTTTTCCAAGTAAAATATCCGTTGAGGAAAGACCTGTCAACATTTCAATGACAAAATCAATTTCCGAAGAAATATCATAATCAGAGAGAGAGGTTGCCTGATATAAATTTTTGTATTTTTGTTTATAATTCATCAGAAACCTGCTTTTCATTGAGCAATTCAGCAATCATATTTTTCAAATCGAGTTTAGATTTTTCGGATAAATCAACCTTGGCAACCTTATTTTTTTCGCAAAGAGCATTATAGTACGAAACCTGCTTACGAGTAGGCTTTTCATGAGACTGTCGCCATTCGGTTGCTCTTTTTCTTGCAATTTTTGCCATGGCTTTTTGCTTCTCTATATAAGGCTTTTGCTTCTCTTTGTAAATCATTTGTTGCAGGGTACTTTTAATCAGATTTTTTATATCTTTTTCAAAATCATATTCATACAAAAAATCTTTAATCCAAGGGAACTTAGGATTATCTATTGCAAAATCATATTCAATATCCTCGACAAAATCATTCCATATTTCTTCAACAGAAGAGGATACAGAATGTTTTTTTACAAAAATTTTCACAAAAGAGACCAAAGAAGATTTTTGGTTTTTCGTAAGATTATCAAGCGAAGAATAAGAGGATTTAAACATTAATCAAACAAATCAGCCACTGAAAATCTGTGGACATTATTCTTCACACTAATAACAAATTGTTTTTTCATAATAGGGTTAGAATGGTGTTTAGCACAAGGTTTTTTGACATTGTCAACTTCTGCTTGCGGCTTAATAAATGGAGTTATATCAATAATTTTTTCGTCACTCATAGTTGCTATTATACACCATTTTTATAATTTTTACCAACAATATTAATAAAACAAAATATCAAAAATATTTGCCTGTTTTGTAGCAATTATAAATTTTTTTATCAAAATGACAAAGCATAAAAAACATGATAAAATTATCAAACAATATATCATTGGAGATTACATATGGGCAGAAGACTTTTGCAAATGTTTCTTTTTATAACGGCATCTTTAGCTGTAATATTGATTCTGATTTCTCCGATGGTGTTATTTAACGGAGACAACGTAAATTCTGTGAGAAAACTTGCGGCAAAACAAACAATTTCTCCTCAAAGATTGTTTATTTCCGCGTGGAGAAACATTAAAACAATGTACTATGATTCTTCACTAAATAACCAAGATTGGAACAAATGGAAGTACAAATACCTTTCAAAAATTAAAACGACAGATGATGTAACTGTTGCTGTAAACACAATGTTAGCAAGTTTAGACGATCCGTATTCTCAATTTTTCAATGCTAAAAATTACGAACTGCAAGAAATGTATATAAGAGAAAACGTTGACAGCAAAAGCATTTTGGATAAAATTCAAAAGCGATACAGAGGGGCAACCGTCGAACTTGAAACAATTGCCGGAATTGTCTCAAAGGCAACTGTTTCGACGAATTCTCCTTTCTTTCCGAATCCCAAAGAAGGCGATGAAATTATAAGTATAAACAGTTACAATTTACAAGGCATGGAAATGAACAGTGCCATAAACCTCATAAGAGGAACAAAGACTTATCTTTCCAAGGTTAAAATTTTAAGAAATAATAAAGTTATAACCTATAATTTGCCGAGAGGATGTTTGCAAATCAACAAGTTAGCAAGCAAAATGATTGATGATAACATCGTTCACATTTTCATCTATACATTTATGGGTAAAAATTTACCGGGGCAATTTGATAACGAAATATTAAAATATCCGGATGCAAAAGGATATATTATAGACCTTAGAGGTGATGCGGGCGGACAGGCATTAAACGGTCTTTTTATAGCCGAAAAACTTTTGTACACTTCTAAATGCATAATTTCAATTAAATACAGAAATGGTTCCGTAATCCCCATTATCCCCGAAAACAATACAATAATCGACAATAAAATCCCTATTGTTTTTTTAGTCGATAAAAATACAGCAAGTGCCTCGGAAATTCTTGCGGGAGCTCTCCAACGAAATAAAAGAGCAGTCGTAATAGGAGAACCGACCTATGGCAAAAATGCAATGCAACAAATGATTCCGCTTCCAAATAAAACTTGCTTAAATTTAACAACTTCATATTATTCATTTGGAGACAATTTTGAAAAAAATTCAAGCAAAATAACCCCTAATTATATAGTAAAAATCACCCCCAAAGAAATATTTAGCGGAAAAGATAAGCAACTTGAAAAAGCAATATCAATAATTAAAGAAATGAATAAAAGCAAAGCTCATATTAGCGGTTGATATTTTAAAAAATTGAAGAAAAAATTTAAAAAAATGTTATAATAACATCAAGAATTAATATGAGCAGTGAAGGGCAATAATGGATATACTCAGATTTCACAACGATTTTAACAAACTAATAGAAATACTGCCGGCAGATATTGTCAGTTTTTTGAAAAACACATACATTGATGACATTATCGAAATTGTCTTAGACTTGGGACGAAACCCTGAAATCAGGCATGCCGACGGCAAAACTGAATATATTGACAACCGATTGGTGACAGATGAAGATATTGAGCATACAATTTCATTAATACCGCCGTTCACACACGACAATCGTTCCGGATTACCAGGCACATTACACAGAATAAGTGCAATTAGGAACCGTCAGGGAAAGGTTGTCGGTCTTACCTGCCGTATCGGACGTGTTGTTACAGGAACTATCGAATGTATTAAAGATATCGTCATTCAAAATAAAAGTATTTTGTTCTTGGGTCGTCCCGGGGTAGGAAAAACAACAAAACTAAGAGAAATATCAAGATTGGTTTCTGATGATTTACACAAAAGAGTTGTAATCATCGATACATCAAACGAAATTGCAGGCGACGGCGATACACCTCACCCGGCAATCGGTAAAGCAAGAAGAATGCAAGTTCCTCAACCGGAAATGCAAAAAGACATAATGATAGAGGCTGTTGAAAATCACACCCCCGAAGTTATCGTTGTTGATGAAATAGGAACGGAAGCAGAAGCACAAGCGGCAAGAACAATTGCAGAACGTGGTGTCATGCTTATTGCGACTGCTCACGGAAATAACCTTGAAAGTTTGATTAAGAACCCCATTTTATCAGACTTGGTTGGTGGTGTAAGTTCGGTAACATTAGGTGATGACGAAGCAAAACGCAGAGGTTCGCAAAAAACAGTCCTCGAAAGAGAAAAGCAACCGACATTTGATGTTGTAATTGAAATTGTTGACAGAAATACACTTGCCGTATATAAAAACACAGCAGAAGCCGTTGATTATATTCTCAGAGGATGGCCTATCCGTCCTGAAATCAGAAAAGTTGATGAAGGTTACAAAGAACCGTCAACCAAACTCGTCGATGAAGTGAAAAAATTAGACGACAAAATCAACGATATGACAAACCAAAGCCTGAAGTTCAGCTTTTCAAGACAAGAATACGTTAATCAGGTAAAAGATTACAAGAAAATTTATATTTATGCGGTAAGCAGAACCGTTATCGAAAAAGTTATAGAAAGACTTGATTTACACGCAGAAATCACAAGAAAAATTGATGATGCGGATGTTGTAATTGCTCACAAAGCATACTCAAAAGGAGGAAACAAAATCCTTAGTGCCGCAAATGATTACAGACTTCCGATTTATTACGTAAAATCAAATTCTATGTCTCAAATTCAAAAAGTTGTTAAAGAAGCTTTAAAAATAACCGATTCAGAAACAACCGTTCAAGGATATTGCGATGAAGCGGAAAAAGCATTAGATGAAGCAAATGCAGCAATAGAAAAGGTTTTGCACGACGGTGTAAACGTTGAGTTGACACCGCAAAATCAACAAATAAGAAAACTTCAACACGAACTCATTGACCAAAACAATCTCACCGGTGAAAGCATAGGTGACGGCGATGGGCGACACATAATAATTTATGCTAAAAAACAAGACTAAAATTTCTATTGAGGAAAATTTTTGTTGAGAATATAATCAGAAGTAAGAAAAAGGTTCAAAAGTGACAATTACATTAGACAGTAAAATAGGATTAATAGCAGGAAACGGACAACTTCCGATAATTTGGGCAAAAAATGCAAAATTAAACGGTATAGAAGTTATTACGATTTCACTTTCTGCAGATAATAAAAAAGAATTAAAAAAACACAGTGCAAAAGTTTTTGATTTTGGTCCGGGAGAAATCCAAAAAATATCAGATACTTTGCAAAATGAAGGAATCAAACAACTTGCATTTATCGGAAAAGTCCATAAAGGCTTGGTTTTGAGACGTCCAAGATTTGATGCGAGAGCAATTGAATTATTAAAACAAGCAAAAAGATTGAATGATGATGCTGTAATGCTTATGGCAGTAGCAGAACTCGAAAAAATAGGAATAACTGTTATTGACCAAACAATATTCATCAAGGAACTTATGGTTCCGACGGGTGTTTTAGGTAAAATTAAACCGACTCCTGAACAAGAAGAAGATGCAAGATATGGTTTTTGGGTTGCAAAAGCCATGGGACAAGTTGATATCGGACAAACCGTTGTAATCAAAAATAAAATGGTTATGGCGGTTGAGGCAATCGAAGGCACGGATAAATGCATTGAAAGAGGAGCAAAAATTGCGAAAAAAGGTGCGGTTGTTGTAAAAACAGCAAAACCGTCACAAGATTTAAGATTTGACGTTCCCGCATTCGGACTTGCAACGTTAAAAATGATGAAAAAGCACAAAGCGTCAGTAATTGCGGTTGAAGCAAATAATACAATTATTGTGGATAAAGCAAAAGTTATTGAATACGCAAATGCTCACAACATCGTAGTTATGGCAATATGAAGAAAATTTTTATAATAACAGGTGAATATTCAGGTGACAAGCATGCTTCTTGCGTTGCTCGTGAAATTTTCAAGGCAAATCCTGACGTGTCAATAGAAGCCGTCGGTGGCTCAAACCTTGCAGCAGCGGGAGTTAAGTTGTTTTGCAACCACGAAAAAATGTCTGCAATGGGATTCAATTTCAAGATTTTAATTGACCATATTATGCTCGGCAAAAAAATCGCAGATTACCTTATTAACGATTACAAACCTGATTTGGTACTTCTCGTGGATTATGGCGGATTTAATCTTAATATTGCAAAAGTTTTAAAAAGAGCGGGATTAAAAATTTTCTATTACATCCCTCCTCAAATTTGGGCATCAAGAAAATGGAGAATAAACACCGTAAAACGTTATATTGACAAGGTTATAACGATTTTCCCGTTTGAAATCGATATGTACCGTCAGGCAGGAGTTGACGCAGAATTTGCAGGTCATCCTCTTGTCAGCCAATTGCCGACAGTATGCTCAAAAGAGCAGTTATATCAAGAATTTCAGCTTGATAATTCAAAAAAACTTGTATCAATATTCCCCGGATCAAGAGTTTTTGAAATAAAAAATTTATTGAAGTTATTTATTGAATCAGCAAAAATAATTAAGCAAAAAAATCCTGACACCCAATTTGTAATTTGTCAGGCACCAACTATCAAAGATGAGTTATTGCAAGGCATTCCGGAAGATATAAAAATCATAAAAAATAAAAACTACGAACTTTTAGCAAATTCTGATGTTCTTATGCTTGCATCCGGAACCGTGGCATTAGAAGCTGCGTTGTACGGAACCCCGATGATAATAAGCTATAAAGGACCCGAATTTATATATTGGGTATATTTATTGGTTCGATGCATAAACAGAGTTTCTTTACCTAACATCATCTCTGACAAGGACATTGTTCCGGAATTAGTTCAACATTTAGCAAAACCGGAAATTATTGCAAAACATATATCAGAATTACTTTCAAACAAAGAAAAACATGATGAAATGAAAAAAGATTTAGAAAATGTTAAGCATTTTCTTACAGACAAAATTTCTTGTGAAGAAACTGCAAAAATCATACTAAAAAATCTCTAATATTCGCAAGCGTTTTGACTGTAAACTAACCCCGTCACATTCAAGAGAAAGGAATTATTGTAAAGAATGTAACAATTTTCGATTTTTAAAAAATTCATGTAGCAATTTTTTATTTGTTCATGCTTTTGACAGAGTGTAAAGAAAGACAAATATCGTGCAAGAAGTAGAAAAAAAGACTATGAATACATCAATACTTTCGCAAATGGCGAAGGTTTCAAACCCTATAAAGAATACCGGCCTTGTTGCAAAAATCAACGCATTGAACAGTAAAGTTGCAAACAAAACGACGAACGCGACATATACCGAAAAGCCTTCTACGGCAATCAATTATCCTGAATTCATCAAACTTTTAAGCGATATTTTGTCAACAAAGAACAACACACATGATTTATTTTTTGCATGCCATAAATTATTCAGAAGCAAGTTAAACAATGTTTATACATCACTTGGCATCATTAACAAAAAGTCTAATTGTATAAATATCAAATTATCGGATAAAATAGGCAGTGTTTTTTCATCAAGAGTCTTTTTGAACGAAGAATCGAACGAAATAGTTAAAGCTATTAATGAAAATAAAATTTCGGTACACGAAAACAATGATTTCTTAAAGATTCCGTACTTAGCGTCAACACCTTCAGTAATCATTCCTATTGCATCTTTCGGAGAAATGATAGGTGTAATGATTATCGGAGATTATCAAATAGACAGCAGAATTGAGTTATACTCATTAGTTGCAAACTATTTCGGTTTATTTATAAACAACTTTGATTTGAAAGACAGAGCATCACAAAATGCTTACATGGATAATTTGACAGGATTATTCTCTCACAGACATTTCCAAGAAATTTTGGCAAAAGAATTACAGGACGCACAAACAAAGAACACACCAGTTTCTGTTGTTTTATTTGATGTTAACAACATTTCAAAAATAAACAAAGAATTTGGTCACGCAAAAGGTGATGAAGTCATAAAGACAGTTTCCGACAAAATTGCAAGTAATCTTAAACAGCAAGATTCCGCAGGAAGATACGGCGGAGACGAAATTGCGGTCATTTTGCCCAATATGTCAACCGAAGAAGCAAAATACTTGGCAGAATATATCACATATTCAATCTCATGTTGCTCGATTGACAGCGTAGGCCCCGTAAGAGTTTCCGTAGGATTAGCTTCTTATCCCGAAGCATCTGTTGATCAGGAAAAACTCTTAATTCTTGCTGAACAAGCTATGTACATTTCAAAGAGCAAAGGTTGCAAAAACGGTATTTCAACAATCGTAAGCTCTCAAGATTATGATTTTTGGGATGATACAGCTCTTAATTCCTTCGCATCGGTATTAACAAAAAGACACGCTTCTTTGGGTGTAAATTTTGAAGAAGAACTTGTTAATAAATTCCAAAACGAAGAAATTAATTCTCACAACCATTTGCTTGAAGTTGTAACATCATTGGCAGGTGCAATTGATGCAAAAGACACCTATACAAAAGGTCACTCAACATCAGTGTCAAGATATGCCGTCGCTCTTGCAAGAGCATTGAATTTGCCTGAAAAAGAAGTAAGCAGAATAGAACTTGGCGGTTTATTACACGATGTAGGAAAAATCGGAATTCCGGAAAATATTTTGAAAAAGACAGCCGGATTAAACGAAGAAGAATGGAAAATCATGAAACAACACCCGACAATCGGTGCTGAAAAAGTTCTTCAACCTAATCCGATGCTACATGACCTTATACCGATAGTTAAATATCACCATGAACAATGGAATGGTAAAGGTTATCCGGAAGGCTTACAAGGCGAGGAAATACCTTTAGCGGCAAGAATTGTTGCAGTTGCAGATACTTATCACGCATTAATCAGCGACAGACCTTACAGAAAAGGTATGAGCGTAGAAAAAGCATGCGAAATTCTTAAAATGGGTGCCGGTATTCAATGGGATGCTGACTTGGTCAGACAATTTATACAAATTGCTCCGTCTTTAGGAACAATGATATAAAAAATATTCATTATAATAGAAAACGACAAGGTTTCGGCTTTGTCGTTTTTTGTTGTCAACAATAAGTTTACATACAGGGAAAACCAAACAAAACAAGACTTTTGCCGTGTCAACCTATAGCAGCGAATATACGGAAATATAATGACAAATTGCTCCGAATAAAACGAAGAAATGCCAAATACCGTGATAAAACTTACGCTTTTTCATATAAAAATAACTTCCGAGAGTGTAGAATAAACCACCCCCAAGCAAGAACGCAAGTGCCTGAATTAAACCTTTTGACCACAATATCCAAAATAAGAAAATTGATAACCAACCGAGCAAAAGATACAAAGCTGTCGACAAGGACTTAAATTTTAAAGTTATACAAGAAAAAACAATTCCTGATATAGCCAAATACCAAACCATAGCAAGACAAACTATGGAATAAGGAAAATCTAATACCAACATCAAAATCGGAGTATAAGTTCCTGCAATCAACAAATAAATCGCACTATGGTCAATTTTTCTGAAAACTTTTTTTGCAGTTTCATTTGTCATTGCGTGATAACAAGTAGATGCCTGAAATAACGTAAATAACATCGCCCCATAAATTGCGGTCGTACAACTTTCAACAGGTGTGTCTGACTTTACCGCAAGCATAACTATTGCATAAATTGCAAACAATGCCCCAAAAGCATGGCTAAATGCATTTAAAAACTCTTCTCCGGCTGTATATCTAACTTCCTCTGTTGTCATAGACACCTCAAAAACAAATTAACTTTATCTACAAATCAATTATAGGTTGATAACGGCTATTAAGTCAAGACCGACATTAATTTTCGGCGAAATAGATACTTTGTTTTACGTAAACCTTGTTAACAAAGGCTATTACGGCAGAACGGGCATTTTCTGTCAAGGGACTCTTGACAGTAGGTTTTTTACTTTCCAATTCCGAAAAACTTCTTGAGCCAAAGGTTACTTTCAATGCATTTTCAAGTTCATCACAAAAGTAATTGTAGGCAATATCAATAGGGTATTGATTAGTTTGCATTTCAATCAATTTAGCAATATCAGAAAGAGAAAGGACCTGTTTCAAAATACCTATACACAAAAGGTGAATTATCTGACGTCGGTCATACTCTTTATTTTCGGGAGCACGAATAACTCGTTTGTACACATAACTGTTAATCATTGATTGAGTTAAAACTTTTTCATCCCCGGGAACGGAAAAAACAGAAAGATGTTCATCAAGAATACAAAGCAATTGTCTCATAACCACAGGGAATGGGGTTAATTCATCATAACGGGGCAACTTATAATTGACAAACTTTTTTGCTGTTTCTGACTGTTCAAATAATGATTGATTCATAACAAACTCCAAAACACAATCTTTTTAAACACAAAAGATTATCTATTCATAAATATAGATAACATTTTAGCAAAAACAAAAAACAAACGCAAGCATTACAAAACCAAGATATAACTACACTCTCGACCGTCAATAATAACTTGACACAGAAAACGACAACCAAACACGTCACCACATATCGTTAAGAAAAGTTCACATTTAAAAGAAATTAGACAATTTTTGAAATTTACTGCTTTAAATAAAATACAAAGTGTGTAAGAAAGTGTGAGTTATATGGCAATTATCCCTGTATCGACAGTTAATAACGAATTTAAGCCTTTTGCGACAAATCAGAAGAAAGTAACAAATCCGATTTTTGCGGAAAAGCAACCGAATATTGACAATAAAATGTCATCAAATGCATTATCTGCATATTTCAAAGGCGGAATGGCCGTTTCATTTGGCGGTTATGACTGTTCTACGGGAAACTTTATAACAAAAGAAATAGATGATGTCCCTTGTTGTTGCTGCGGCGGCAAAATGGTATTGAATAAAAATATCGGCACAAAAGCAAGAGAATTCAGTGCTTTAAAGGGACAAGAACTTGCAGATAAAATAAGAAACAACCAAGATTATTTCAGATGCACACAAAGACTTATTGCCAACCTTATTGCGGACGAAGCCGAACAAAACCCTGATTATGATATGGGAAAAGCTATTCAAAGTTTTACTCCCGAAACATTAAAACAAAAAACACTTGATTACTGTGTAAAAAATTTGAACGCAATAGACAAAGTTGCAAAACAAGCAACCGGCGATGAAAAAAATCCGATTTCAGCGTTAGTAGCATCCGAAATTGAAAAAGTTCAAAGCGGAAAAACCGAACGTGTTGAATTCACCGAAAAACTTGCCATGTATGAAGGCTTAGTAAAACACGAAGATTACGACAAAATGCTTGAATCCGCGATGAACATTCCGGAAAGCTATAAAGATGTAAAACAAATTTACGGTTATGCATACGGAAAGGCTTTAAAAGTTGCAAAAGAACTTATAAGACCGTCAATGCAAACCATTGAGCACATTCACCCGAAATCACAAGGTGGTCCGAATAACACGGAAAACTATATTGCAGAATGCTATAACTGCAACAATCCGAGAGGACATATGTCTTATCACGAATGGTTAAAGGTTCACCCGGAATATCCAATCAATGCACAAAAGCACATTGAATGGTTCCAACAACAAATTGTTGACGGCAAAATCGACGAAAGATATGATACGTATCCGATTGAGGTTAAAGCAACTCTTTCAAAAGAATCTGACGGAAGAATGGAATTAAAAGTATTAAATCCGGAAAGAATCAAGGAACTTCGCGAAGCTAAACAAGCAGGACAAGATGTTGACATAAAAGCAGAGCTTGAAAAAGAAGAAAACAAACAAGAAGAAGTTGCATAAAATATAAATAATTTAAAAATGGGAGTAAAATCCCTTTTTTATTGCCCATAATTGAATTTTTTTCTTCATATAATATAATTTTTTTTGACGAATGAAAGGGTTATTTTATGTCAAAGAATAATAAATTAATAGTTTTAGGCTCCGTATTTGTTGCCGCAATTTTATTTGCCGGTGCTTGCTGCGGTGCAAAAGTATTTAAAAACGAAGATGCATTTGCTCTTAATCTTTCAACTGAAGAGCTTACAAAAAGAACAGATAGCAACTATTTGATTAATGTCAATTTGCTCGATGTTAACTCTCCTGAGTATTTAGCTCTCCAAGACGGAGATAAACAAGCCTTAAAGCACCTCGTAAAAGCTGCCGATATACTTGAAAATATTCAATTACAACTTGACAACAGAGACAATATTGCTTTCAGAGAATATTTGGTAAACGAAGTTAAAAAAGGCAACAAAGATGCAGAAAAAACATTAATTTTGTTCAATGCACAAAGAGGAATGAACGCTCTTGACAGAGAAACAAACCACATTGAATTGGCAAAAAACCATCCCGAACTTATGGGAAAAGGTTTTTATCCCGCTGATTTAACCCCCGAAGAATTCCACGAAATTTTAACCAAAATGCTCAAAAACGGTGACAACGATATGGTTAAAAAAATCCTTAATCAACGTTCGGTCGTCGACAGAAAAGGTGCTTCTTTAATAGCGACGGATTATGTTGACAGATTTAAAGCAGAATTTGAACAAATGGCAGAGGAACTTGAACTTGCTGCCGAAACATCAACAAATCAAGATTTTAACGAATACTTAAAACTTCAAGCAAAAGCCCTCAGAACAGCCGATCCGATGCTTGATGCATATGCTGACAAGAAATGGGCGACACTTCAGGATACACCCCTTGAATTTACTATAACAAGAGAAAATTACAGTGACGGAATGACTAAAACTATTTTGTTAAATCCCGAACTCGCAAAATTGCTTGAAGAAGCCAATATAACACCGATAATGAAAGATTCTTTAGGTTGCAGAGTCGGCATTGTCAACCAAAAGGCGACAGAAAAATTATTGGAAATTAAAAAATATTTACCGAAAATTGCAGCAAATATGCCGTTGCACGAAAAATACGAACAAAATATTAAAGCAAACGGTGAAGTTAAGCAAACAATGGTTGACGTCGATTTAGTCGATATGGCAGGAGATTGCGGTGCTTACAGAAGCGGTATTACAATTGCGGAAAACCTTCCGAATGATGACAAGTTATCCCTGACAATCGGTGGCGGACGCAGAAATGTTTACCATAGACAAGTTCGTAACATGTTTTCTCCCGAAAAAACTCAAAAGAAAATCAATGCAATCTTAGCCCCTGAACTCCACAAATACTACAACACAGAGGCAGTTCACTGGTTTACAATCGGACACGAAAATATGCACTCTTTAGGACCTAACAAAGGTTGCGAAAAATTGGGCAAATATCAATCAATCATTGAAGAAAACAAAGCAGACATGGGTTCTTTGGCCTTTGTTGATTTGCTCACAAAAGAAGGAATGTATACAAAAGAACAACGCAATCAAATCGTTGTTTCCTCTGTTTTGGGCAATTTCTTAAAAGCAAAACCAATGATGACTCAAGCTCACAGAATACGCTCTGTTATGCAATTGCATTACCTTGAAAAAGAAGGTGCCGTATGGCTTAACAAAGATGATAAAGTTGTAATAAATCCGGACAAAGCGGTTCTTGCAGCACAAAAAATGCTCAAAGATATTGTGGAAATTCAAATGTCAGGTGATATCAACAAGGCTGAAAAATTTGTTAACGACAACTTCATTTGGGACGAAAATTGCGAAAAAATTGCAGCAAAATTAAGAATTATCGATAATGAATTAAACGGTCAAATCGTTGCACCGCTTGCAAAAAAATTACTCAACAACTAAAAGTGAAATAAAATGCACAAAATAATGTTACTATACCCGCCGGGAGAAGTTTACCAAAGGGGCGAAGACCGTTGTCAAATGAACGTTTCGTCCTCTGTCGCCAACTCCTTGCGGGCTTGTAACGATTTAGGGTACATTTCATCCGTTCTCAAAAAAGAAAATTACGGTATTTTTTTGAAAGATTATGCGGGAGAAAAGTTATCTTTTAATGATTTTGCAAACGATTTCAAAAGAGAAAATCCGGATGTCGTTGTTATCAGTGCAACAACAGGAAGTATTTATGAGGATATAAACTTCGCAAACGAAATCAAATCTTTAAAAAATGATATCGTAATTATTCTCAAAGGTGCTTTATTCTTCAATCCGCCCGAAAAATTACTCGACCAATTAAACCTTTCAAACATAGATTATTTAATCGGCGGAGAGGTTGAATTCATAATAAAAGACCTTTTAAATTCCCATTTTTACAACAAAGAAAATTTGGAAAAAATAGAAGGAATTACATACCTAAAAAACGGTCAACGAATAACAAATAAAGTAATCCGTTTTGAAGAAGATTTAGACAAACTTCCGTTCCCTGACCGAACAATTATGAACAACAAATTATACAAAAATCCGCTCACTAATAAACCAATGGCGACAATTTCCGCCTCAAGAGGTTGTTCGGCTCATTGTATATATTGTCTTTCACCCATAATTTCAGGAACAAAAGTCAGATATCGCTCCCCGCAATCAGTGGTTGACGAAATGGTTGAATGCGTTGAAAAACACGGCATTACAGACTTTTTCTTTAAGAGTGACACTTTTACAATTAACAAAGATTGGGTTTTAAATCTTTGTGATTTGATAATAAATTCAAAACTTTCAGGCAAGATTAACTGGGTTGCAAATTCAAGAGCTAATACCATTGATGATGAAATTTTATCAAAAATGAAGCAGGCAGGATGTTCCGTAATTGCAATAGGATTGGAATCAGGAAGCGAAGATTCTCTTTTAAAAATGAAAAAAGGTACAACTGTTGAAATTAACAAGAAAGCCGTTGAACTCATTAAAAAGCACGGAATAAAAACATTCGGATTTTATTTAATCGGATTTCCCTGGGAAGATAATGAGCACCTCGAAGAAACAAAAAAATTCATTTTTAAAGCCGATACCGATTTTATTGAAATTCATCTATTGGTACCTTATGCGGGATGTGAATTACAAAAAATGATTAACAACAAAAATGTTCATATTCTCGGAGAAGATGCTTGCAAATATCATTCCAACGGAACAGATTACCTTACAAGCAAAGAATTAGAAGCCTTTAAACGCTCCGTAACGCTGAGATATTATCTCAGACCTAAATATATAGCCAAAAAGCTTTTAGATGCCGACATGACCCCTTCATTGTTCTTAAATTACATCAAATACGGAATTAAAATGCTTAAAAATCTATTATTTAACAAATAATTATTTTTTCAGTCCCGAAATTTTTTTGTCAATTATTGCAATTATTTTGTGAGCAATTTCATCAGAAAGACAAACGGTAAACCGTTGTTGATTTTCGCCCCAAACAAACAACGTTGATTTTTCATAGCAAAAATGTTTTATGGAAAAATACTCCATTTCATAAAACCGAGAACCAATCGGTGGTTTATAGATAATTTTATCCTCAGTCAAAACGATTTTTGCGAAGGTTGAAAACCTAAGCATTAAACAAGCGACGACAAAAATTATTTCGATAATCACACTGAAAAAATACAAATTCGTTCTCAAAAATGTTTGCGTTTGCAAAATTGAACCGATATTGAAAAACAAAAACGAACAACAAATACACAAGATTAAAAACAGGAAAATGACAGCATTCAAAAGATTTTTGGAATCTTTAACAGTAAATTTATGTTCAAATAAAATATAGTCATCGTTTGGCATAAAGCAATTTTATAGAACGTAAAAATTTTTGTCAAACAAAAAGCGGACTCTTTCGAAATCCGCTTTCTGCTTAAATTTTAATCAATTCGTTGACTATTTCAACAATTCGCCGACTGACTTGTAAACAGCCATTCTCTTAGCAGCATCTGCTTCAGATTGGTTGTAAAGTGCTTCAGCAGCTTCAGGGTTAGTCTTAACGAGTGATTTGTAACGACCTTCGCTTCTGATGAAGTCTTGGTAGCTTCCTTTCGGATCTTTTGCATCCCAAGTGAAAGGTTGTTCGTTTGCGGGGTTGTATCTGTAAAGCGGGAAGTATCCTGCTTCAACCGCACGTTTTTGTTCGGTTTGAGTTTTGCTCATATCGATACCGTGTGCGATACAAGGTGCATAAGCGAAGATGATTGAAGGTCCGTTGTATGCTTCTGCTTCTTGGAATGCTTTCAATGTTTGGTTTCTGTCAGCACCCAATGCAACTGATGCAACGTAAACGTAACCATAAGACATGCTCATCAAGCCCATGTTCTTCTTGTATGTCGGTTTACCACCTGTTGCGAACTTAGCAACTGCTGCTGTCGGAGTTGACTTAGAAGCTTGTCCGCCTGTATTTGAGTAAACTTCTGTATCAAGTACGAGGATATTTACGTTTTTGTTTTGAGCAAGAACGTGGTCAATACCGCCGTATCCGATATCGTTTGCCCAACCGTCACCACCGATAATCCATACGGATTTATCCGTGAAATAATCTTGAAGTTCACGAACCTTAGCTAAATCAGGGCATCCGCAATCTGCATATTTTGCGATAACCGCTTTTGCATCTTCTTGAGCCTTAATTGCTTCGTCTGTCTTAGAATTATCGAAGTGAGCCATAGCTGCATTCAAAGCATCTTTCAAGTCTTGAGGGGCTTCTGCATTAGCAACAACTTTTTCAACGTATGTTTTCAAAGTTGCTCTGTTTGCATCAACTGCTAATCTCATACCGAAACCGAATTCAGCGTTGTCTTCGAACAATGAGTTTGCCCAAGCAGTACCTCTGCCTTCCTTAGTTTTTGTGTAAGGAATTGTCGGGAATGTACCTGAGTAAATTGATGAACAACCTGTTGCGTTTGCAACGATTGCTTTGTCGCCAAATAATTGTGATACCAATTTAACGTAAGGTGTTTCACCGCAACCTGCACAAGCACCTGAGAATTCAAACAACGGTTTTCTGAGCATTGCACCCTTAATTGTCTTAGTTGTGTTTTTACCCATTACGTTATCAGGCAATTCGTCGAAGAATTTTTCGTTTTCGCATTCACCTGCTGCTTCTTCAGCTTCAAGTGATGACCAACCCAATGCTTCTTTGCCGGGGATTTTCATAGCGGGACATTGATCTAAACATACACCGCAACCCGTACAATCTTTGCAGTATACTTGAACTTTGAATTTTTCACCGTTTGCATTCGGTTTAGCATCAACTGTGTTGAATGATGCAGGAGCATCTTTCAAGTTTTCTGCTTCAACCAACTTCGTTCTGATTGCAGCGTGCGGACATGCTGATGCACAAATACCGCATTGTAAACAGAATTCAGCGTTCCAATGAGGAACTCTCGGAGCAATACCACGTTTTTCAAGGCAAGCAGTACCTGTCGGAATTACACCGTCAACTGACATCGCTGAAACAGGGATATCATCACCTTTTTGTCTCATTGAAGGTTCAATAATCTTCTTAGCGAAGTCTGATGCATCGTCAGAAATCAATTTAACAACTTCTGCGTGTGCAACACCGTCCAATGATGAAGGAACTTCAACTTCTTCGCAAGCATCAACTGCTGCATCAATCAATGCGATGTTCATGTTAACAACATCGTCGCCCTTCTTCTTGAATGTTTTCTTCGTCATTTCTTTCATACCTTCGAGTGCTTGTTCGAACGGAATGATTCCTGAAACTTTGAAGTATGCAACCATCATAACTGTGTTTGCACCTTTACCACGCAAGCCGGGTTGTGACTTAATCAATTTTTCCGCATCAATGTTGTAGAATTTAATCTTCTTGTTGATGATTGTTTCTTGCATATCTCTTGTTAAGTGAGCAAATGCTTCTTCTTTTGAATAAGGTGAGTTCAACAAGAATGTACCGTTTTCTTTGATACCTTTCAACAAGTCATATCTGCCGATATAAGCGTGTGCTGAGCATGATACAAAGTCAGGTGCAGTAATCAAATATGTTGATTTGATTTGTTTGTCACCAAATCTCAAGTGAGAAACAGTTACACCGAAAGATTTCTTTGAGTCATAAGCAAAGTATGCTTGAGCATCTTTGTTTGTATATTGACCGATGATTTTAATTGAGTTTTTGTTAGCACCAACAGTACCGTCTGAACCCAAGCCCCAGAACATACAGTTTGTAGTACCTTCAGGTTCTGTAACGATGTGTTCTTCAATTTTCAATGATTTGTTTGTAACATCATCTTCGATACCAACTGTAAATCCGTGGAAGCCATTGTTTTCGCTGTGTTTGTAAATAGCGTAAACCATTGACGGCGTGAATTCTTTTGAAGACAAACCGTAACGGCCGCCGATGATTCTGATGTCTTTGCCGGCAAGTGCTGCAACTACATCTAAGTATAAAGGTTCACCGATTGAACCGGGTTCTTTTGTTCTGTCAAGAACCGCAATACGTTTAACTGATGCAGGAAGTGCTTCGTTGAAACGTTTTACGTCGAACGGTCTGTACAATCTGACTTTAACCAAACCGTACTTAGTTCCTCTTGTTGCGTTCAAGTAATCGATTGTTTCTTCGATTGTTTCGCAACCTGAACCGATTGCTACGATTACATCCGTTGCATCAGGAGCACCAACGTAATCGAACGGGTGATATTGTCTGCCTGTTACTTTTGCAACTTTATCCATATATTCTTGAACAATGTCAGGAACAGCTTCGTAGTATTTGTTAACTGTTTCACGACCTTGGAAATATACATCTGTGTTTTGAGCACCGACTTTACATACCGGAGCTTCAGGTCTCAAAGCTCTTGCTCTGAATTCTTCGATGTATTTGGGTTCAACCAATTTTGCGATGTCTTCGTATGAAATTTCTTCGATTTTGTGAATTTCGTGAGAAGTTCTGAAGCCATCAAAGAATTGCAAGAACGGAACTTTTGCTTTGTATGTTGACAAGTGAGCAACCAAAGCCATATCCATTTCTTCTTGAACTGAGTTTGCAGCGAGCATCGCATAACCTGTGTTTCTGCAACCCATAACGTCTGTGTGGTCACCGAAAATTGCCAATGATTGAGCAGCCAATGCACGAGCTGAAACGTGAATTACGTGAGGAATCATTTCCCCTGCTACCTTGTGCATAACCGGAATCATCAACAACAAACCTTGTGAAGCCGTATAAGTTGAAGTCAACGAACCTGCAGCCAATGAACCGTGTACTGCACCTGCCGCACCGGCTTCTGATTGCATTTCAGCAACTTTAACTTCTCTGCCCCAAATGTTTTTCTTGTGTTGAGAAGCCCATTCATCAACCCATTCACCCATTGTTGATGAAGGTGTAATCGGGTAAATTGCCGATACTTCGCTGAGTGCATATGCAATATGTGCTGCAGCGTAGTTACCGTCAACTGTTATTGTCTTTCCTGCCATATTATTAGATCCTCCTTTAATACTTCCTAATAAATGTAGTCTTATGACAATAAAGATACCGTGAACATATCAAAAAAACAACCATTTTTGACAGTTTTTTGAAACAAAAATTTGCTTTTAATTTTCAGCAAAATAAATTCAATCTGTCAACCAATCCAGTCACCGTCTGTCTTTAATGATGCTATACTTGTATAAATCATTAAAATCAACGTCTTCAAGCTCTCCGGCATTAAAGTGACAACCAACGGTTTCTATCAATTTTTTTCTGCAAAAATAAAGAGAATCCTTCGTTGAACAAACGTCAATTGTTACATAATCTCCGGTTTTTGCCGCTCCGTACAAATTCAAATAATATTTTAGTGCATTATCCGTATACAAAGAACTTGTGTAATAATTGTAAAATTTATTTTCTTCTCTGTCGAATTTAGTCGTCAAGAAGCATTTTTCAAGAACATAAGTACTTTTCTTGATTTCAACTTTATAACTTTGTTCATGAATTAACGTATCCCAAAAAGCTTGTTTATGCACCAAACATATTGAAATAACCATAATTATGCCGACTGTAAACAAACTCTTGACATATACTTTATATTCATCTTTTGCAAATGTATACAAATAACCGCAAGCTGAGAAAATTAACATAAGATAAATTATTCTCAAGTTAAAACAAATTCCGGGATGGTACAAAATAAAACTGATTCCGTCTTGCAAATACGATTTTTGTGCCAAAAATAATCCCATCAAAAATATAAATAATGAAAAACAAAAAACAGCATTGAACAAGAAATAACGTTTGTTTTTTTCTTTATCTTTGACAAAATTAACGATACATTCTATCAACACCAATAAAGATATCAGCATCGGAACATTTTTTATCGTAAAAAATCTGATTACTTCACAAAAATACTTAGAAAACTCAACAAAGAACTGAGTTTCAGCATACGGTCTGTAAAAATAATTTATCTTGTATAACATTTCCGAAGAAAAACAGTTAAAAGAACAAAAAATAAAGACCAAAATGTACATTTTAAGATATTTTTTTATTTCGTTAACTTCATACTTTTTATTAAAAATCAATTTATCCAATAAAAAGCCTATCGGCAACGAAAGGCACAATACCGTCTTATACATTTCATGCGAAATACCGACCAAAAATATCAAACTGAGAATTATCACCCAATCTTTTTTTGTAAAAGGAACTTTTTGAACATAAAAATATTCCAATCTGCTCCACAACACAAAAGCAATTGAAGGAATTAAAACATATGAATATGCCCAGGTTGCATTATAAAAAATCCACAATAATTTTGCTTTATACAAAAAATATACGGTCAAATACGTCGTTATAAGCATTAAAACCGCATAAAACGGAGTTTTTTCGCTGTTATATTTAGAATAAGCATTACAAACAGCAAAAATAAATATCAAAAATATCCCAATTAAAAAATATACAACATATTGGGACATAAAAACTTGCGGATGAATATCAAAATATACAGGCATAAACCGTAATGTCAACGCATTAAACATCGACAACAAGTACCACATATGATCACTGCTAAAGAAAATTTCCTTGAAAGCGGATCCCTCATTTTTATTATCCAAAAAAGGAAGAAAATAATCTTCATTAGTAAGCGATGTATCTTGATACAAAAAATGGAATACCAAAATAATAAGTACTGAAGCTAAAAAAATACTTATGTTCGTTTTATTAAAATAAGAGATAATTTTATTCCATATTTTAGTCATACCAAGGAAAATAATATACTCTTTCAATTTATTTTTCAAGTTTATTTAATATATTACGTTACATCATAACAAAAAAAACAAAAACATGCTTAAATAAAGTAAAAATGCCCGACAACAATTTATTTCGCACATCCGTCAACCATTAACGTCACCATCTGTAAACCAAAGGCTGCACCGTCTGAAATCTATATTTTATGGGCATAATCGAACTTTGACAGTCTGTAACTAAAATAGCAACCCAAGATAAGCATTACTCCGCCTAAAAGAATGAACGTATGAGAAATACCGAGTGTTTAAGCAATCGAACCTGCAACGAAACTGCTTAAAGATATTGTACCGCCATAACACAAGGCATTGAGGCTCATTACGCGGCCGCGTTTATCATCGGCAACAATATTTTGCAAAAGCATATTTTGAGGAGTTAAAAAGCTTGTCATACCAACTCCAGCAAAGAACATTAAAATAACTGCCGTAATCTTGTTATTTGTAAAGCCTAAAACGATATATGCACTGCAAATCAGCAAACATCCGCAAAACATTATTGTTCTCATTTTACGGGTTGTCATTTTCATAGCAAGAAGCAGTGAGGCAAGCAAAGAACCAACACCGGTTGCCCCCAAAATAAATCCCAAAACGTCCGCATTTGCGTGCAAAACTTCAGAAGTATAAACAGGCATTAACATAGGATATGCGAGCAACATAAAACAAAAAATTGCCAAATACAGTTGAGACAGAGAAATTTCAGGATGTTGCAAAGTATAAGAAATTTCTTCTTTTAATCCTTTCAATATTGATGTATTTTCTACCGAGTCAGATTTTACATCCTCAATTTTCATCATTTTAACGAGAAAAATATTCGGTAAAATACACAAAAAGTTAATCAAGAAACAAATTCCGATATTTGTATAAGCTATCAAAAGTCCGCCGATTGCAGGACCGACAAATCTTGCGACATTAAAACAAGAAGCGTTCAAAGAAATTGCGTTCGGCAAATCTTTTTTATCGTCCACAAGAAGCACAAATGTTGATTGTCTCAAAGGGGCATCAATTGCCGCAATACAGTTCAAGAATACTCCGAGAACAATAATCACGGGAATATTCACGCAATCGAAAACCGTAAATAAAGTTATTAGTAAAGCTTGTAAAGCAAAAAGCAATTGTACCGCAAAAAGCAGCTTATGACGATTAAACTTATCGACCAAAACACCGGCAAAAGGGGTTACAATAAACAAAGGAATAGCATTGAAAAACATTACCGTTCCCATCATAAAAGGAGACTTTGTAAGGTCATAGACGAGCCAACTTATCGCGATATTTTGAATCCAAATACCTATTTGGCAAACCGCTAAACCCGGAAAAAACAGCCTGAAGTTTCTATACTTGAACGCCCTGAACATAGCTTTAATTTTATCCATAAGCACTCCTCTTTTTTATTATATTACCAAAAAATTTTTAGTTACAAAATATTGAACAGGCGATTTTAAGTAAAAGTTATGTTAAAATCAACATATGAAATCTAAATGGAAGCAAGAACTATTTTTAATATTGGCAATTTATCTTTTTGTTGCGTCAATATATTTTTTATTTCCGTCGATGCCAGACTGGGATTGGTTTAATTACCGAGCTTTCAACTGTTTTTCGTTTTTAACGGACAGATTTAATACGGATTTTATTCCGACAAATATGAGGACCTGCATAAATCCGATTGTTGACATTCCGTCCTATTTATTGATGTTTAAGTTGCAAAATCACCCGATTATGTTTGTTTTAATCTCATTATTAGACAGCACCGTTTTTTTGTATTGTTTAATAAAAATTATAACTTTTATTTTCAAAGAGACAAAAGAAAAAACCGCAACAATTACTCTATCTGTTTTATATATTGTATTTTTGCCGACATTATTATTACAGACTTACTTTGATCAAAATGACATAAAAATTGCGGCAATAACAATTATCGGTTTTTATATTTTCATAAAAAATATATTTGAAAAAAACTCAAAAACTCGAAATTTAATGTTTTTTATTTGCGGTATATTTCTTGGAATTGCAACAGGATTAAAGCTTACGGCATTCTCCTCGTTAATATCTTTACCGATTATAATTTTGCTTTTATTAAAGAAAATTGAAAATCCTTGGAAAATATTATCATACTACATATGCGGAGCAATTATAAGTTTTTCAATACTTGACGGTTATTGGTTATACAAAGTTTTTGCGAAATACAACAATCCGTTTTTCCCGTATTTTAACGATATTTTCAAATCGGAATATGCAGACAGAATCAGGCTCGCAGACAAAGATTGGGCATATAACGAACTTCCACAAAATTTTTACGACTTTGTTTTTTATCCTTTCATTCACGCAATTTCTTCCGATAATTATTCAAAAGATTGCCGAAATATCATAAATTACATTTCTGTTTTGATTTTATTACCCACTGCATTATTTCGACATAAAAACACATCGGAAACATTTGCAAATACCATATCTTATGGCAATTTATACCTCATAATATTACTTATGAGTTTGCCCTGCATTTTTAACCTTATAATTTTTGCAAATGAACGATATGTAATATCAAGCACCGCTTTAGGCGGAATTCTTTTTGCAACTTTGTTGTGTTTTTTATTTGGGAAAATGAAACATTCAAGAATTTTTATTTATTTATTCGGACTAATTCTACTGTTATCGATACATATCAACACTAATTACGGCATAATAAACAAGTTTGATAAAAACTTATTTGAAAAAATAAAAACAGAAAGTTTTACAACATTTCAGACTAACAATATGAATTTCCAAGACAACTCAGTTGTAATTTTCGCAAACTCAGGAGTTTCCGCAACGGTAATTCAGCAAAACCCCAATGTTAAATACGTTTCCCTTTTCTATCCTAAAGAAATCTTTGATAAATATTACGAAAAAATAAAACAACAAGATAAAACCGTCGATAGTTACACTTTTTTCTCAAAATATGGCGAAAAATATTGTCAGGACTTAATTTCTAACAATTCAAACATATATCTTATTTTGGCAAAAGAAGATTATTCCGAAATGGTCAACGATGTTTTGGATTTTTATAACAAAGACAGAAGCAGAAAAATCACAGATTGCAAAGATATTGACGTTTCTGTTTTGGGAGAAAAACTAAATCATTTTAAATACTGTAAATTTAACAGAAAATGACTTTTTTAAACTTTTCCATGGTACAATATTTTCGTTATTGAAAGGAAAAGGAGAAAAAATGAAAAAGATTATTTTAACAATGCTTGTTGCACTTTTTACCGCAATTCCTTCATTTGCAGCAACATATAACGCAGAATCAAGAGTTCCCGAAATCGGCAAACTTTTATTGACAAAAAATGGCATCGCCATTACTAACGTTCAATTCAAAGTCGTTTCAGATGATGTCGATAACTCTGATTTTGGAACAAATAAAACCGTAAATGTTTCAAAAGCAAAACTTTCATTTGCAGGAAACGACAATGAAGTTGCAGCAGTGGTAGGAAACGAACTCGGTCATCTTATCGCAGGTCACGCATCAAAAGCAAAAGTTTTGTACTCTTTGCAATCAACAGACACAACAACTGCAACAGATTCTGATTCAACAGGTTTGCTCTCAAGGGCAGCTATCAATTACCGTTCAACAAAAGAAGAAAAAGAAGCTGATGCTATCGCAACTAACCTTATGGCAAATGCCGGCTACAACCCGCTTGCCTTGATTGTCGTTTTGACAAAACAAACAGGTACAACTTGGGACGCAATCATCGGCAGACCCGCAAACAGCGAAAGAGCCATGAACGTTTATGATTACACAACTTATTCATATCCCGCAAAAGTTAAAGCAGGCTACAACTGCAACGAATACAAAAACTTCTTAACTTACGCAAATTCAGTTCTTCAACTCAGAAAAGAAAACAAAAAATTGGAAACAAGAAATACTAAAACTATTGCAAAATTAAGAAAATCAACTGTTAATCGTATCCAAAAATTCAAGGTTCGCGGCGGAAAGAGCGGCTGGGACGCTGTTTACGACCTTATGACAGTAACTCCGTAACAAAACTTTCTAACAAAGTAAAAGAGGAACTCATCAAAAGTTCCTCTTTTTTTATTCCGTAAATTTTCGGGATTGCGGAATTAATGTTTTTTATCCGTCAAAATAAAAAGACTGATTAAATCATTGATTTGAGTCATTTGACGTTGATAATCTCTTGCATTTGATTCAAGTTGCATAATTTGATTTTTGTATTCTTGAATTTTCATGGTGCATTCCGCAACGGAATTATTCAAATTATCCTGAACTTGTTGAGCTTCTTGAAGAACGCTGTTCATAGAAATTCCCAATGCTTCAATAGTTTGTCTGATAATTTGAGCACCGATTTGCTTAGAAACACCGGCAGGAAGTTGAGAAATCAACTTTTTCAAAACTGCAACGTTTGTGGGCATTTCAGGAGCATATGAATTAAATGCAACATTTTGCAAAGTAACCGGAGATGAAGAAGGGATAGAAAATTGAGTCGGTTCTTCATTAACAATCGATTGCGGTTGCAATTGAGGTTGAACATCTTCAACTTCATTGACCGTACTCAAATCATCCGTATCATTTTCAACAATAGTATCTTCTTGGGGCAAAACGAACTTTTCTTGTTCGGGTTGTTCATTTGTTGTTGAAAAATCTTCTCCGTACATAGCCTGTCTTTTCAAGGCTTCTACTATCTTTTTTCCCATATTTTCGGGGAGTTGGTTTGCGGACATAACCAATACCTTTCTTTAATTTATTTCATTCATGAATTTTTAAATTTGCACAAATTATAAACAAAAAATGTTATTTTTTCAAGAAAAATTAAATTTTGTTGATTTAAAGACCCAAAACAGGAACTTAAAAATCTCAATAATTAATTTTTTGTTAAAATAAACCTAAATTTGCAAAAAAAAATATATTATTAATGAGTATTAAAGTTACAGATAAAAAGGAGAAAACAAAATGAGTATCAGACCTTTAGGTGATAATTTGGTTATTGAAATCATAGATGATGCAGAACAAACATCAGGCGGTATTTTTATTCCTGACAGTGCAAAAGAAAAACCGCAAAAAGGTAAAGTTGTTGCAATCGGAACAGGCAAAACTTTAGACAGCGGCGAAAAAGCACCGATGGAAGTTAAAGTCGGCGAAATTGTTTTGTACGCAAAATATGCAGGTACAGACGTAAAAGTTGACAACGTAATGTACAAAATCCTTTCAGTAAAAGATGTTTTGGGTATTCTTGAATAAGAATTAAAAAAGATTTAAACAGGAGAAAATACAATGGCTAAAAAAATAGTTTTTAATGAAGATGCTCGTAAGGCTCTTTTAAGAGGCATCGACGCAGTAGCAGATACAGTAAAAATCACGCTTGGACCTAAAGGAAGAAACGTAATTTTGGAAAAGAAATTCGGTGCACCGCAAATCGTTAACGACGGTGTTACTATCGCAAAAGAAATCGAACTTGAAGACGGTCTTGAAAATTCAGGTGCACAACTTTTGAAAGAAGTTTCTTCAAAAACAAATGATGTAGCAGGTGACGGTACGACAACAGCATCAGTTCTTGCACAAGCAATCGTAAGAGAAGGCTTGAGAAACCTCACGGCAGGTGCTAATCCGATTGGTATCAAAAGAGGTATGAGCAAAGGTGTTGAAATGGCTATCGAATCAATTAAGAAGATGGCTCAACCTGTTGATTCAAAAGAAAAAGCAGCACAAGTTGCATCAATTTCAGCAGGTAACGATTCATCAGTCGGCGAATTGATTGCAGATGCTATCGAAAAAGTCGGTCATGACGGCGTTATCACTGTTGAAGAATCAAAATCAACAGGTACTAACCTCAAATTGGTTGAAGGTATGCAATTTGATAAAGGCTACATTTCACCTTATTTCGTAACTGACCCTGAAAGAATGGA
Source organism: uncultured bacterium (assembly GCA_902783835.1). Classification (GTDB taxonomy): domain Bacteria; phylum Cyanobacteriota; class Vampirovibrionia; order Gastranaerophilales; family Gastranaerophilaceae; genus RUG841. The sequence continues at coordinate 25,409 of CACZSN010000013.1, read as the reverse complement.
AGCAGTTCTCGAAGATGCTTACGTTCTTTGTGTAAACAAGAAAATCAACCTTATTTCAGACCTCGTTCCGATTTTGGAACAAGTTGCTCGTGACGGTCGTTCATTGTTGTTGATTGCAGAAGATGTTGAAGGTGAAGCACTTGCAACATTGGTTGTAAACACAATGAGAAAAGTTTTAAGAGCGGTTGCAGTTAAGGCTCCCGGATTTGGTGACAGAAGAAAGGCAATGCTTGAAGATATCGCAATCTTGACAGGCGGCGAAATGTTCACTGAAGAATTGGGCATCAAACTTGAAAACATCACTGTTCAAATGCTCGGTCAAGCAAAACGTGTTACAGTTACAAAAGACAACACAACAATCGTTGTCGGCGACGAACACAAAGATGCTGTTGCTGAAAGAGTTAAGTTGATTAAACGTCAAATCGAAACTTCAGACAGCGAATACGATAAAGAAAAACTTCAAGAAAGACTTGCTAAGTTGGCAGGCGGCGTTGCAGTAATCGAAGTTGGTGCAGCATCAGAAGTCGAACTTAAAGAAAAGAAACTCAGAATTGAAGATGCTTTGAACGCAACAAGAGCAGCAAAAGAAGAAGGTATCGTTCCCGGTGGCGGTGTTGCACTTGTTAGAGTAATGCAAACTTTGAGCGAAAAACTTGAATCAACTAAATTTGAATCAGATGATGAAAAAATCGGCTTCAAAATTATGTTAGATTCACTCCACATTCCGCTTAAACAAATCGCTGATAACGCAGGATTGAAGGGCGAAGTTGTTGTTGAAGAAGTTAAAAAACGTCCGACAACAGAAGGTTACGATGCTATGAACAACCAATACGTTGATATGTTCAAAGCAGGTATCGTTGACCCTGCAAAAGTTACACGTTCTGCACTCGAAAACGCTGTTTCAGTAGCAGCAATGTTGTTGACAACAGAAGCAGCCGTCGTAGATGTTCCCGAAAAGAAAGGCTGCGGAGCACCTGCAATGCCTGATATGAATGGAATGGGCGGCATGGGCGGTATGATGTAATTTCAGTCAACTGAAATTCATTAAACTAACTCAAAACGAGAAAGAGGACTTTTTTAAAGCCCTCTTTTTTGTTAGCAATCCTTTTACGTTTTCATCAATCTACAGGTCGACTAAAGTCGACCCTACTTCTTTTTATTATTCTTCCGGTTCTAAAAAATCAGCAGGAAGATTTGTTTTTAATTTCTCAAAAAACTCAACAAAATCTATTTTATATGCACCTAATATTTTCAATAAAGAAAATAATTTAACATTAACTTTTCCATTTTCAATATCATTCAATGTCGTTGTGGGTATTGAATATTCATTACAAAACAAATTTAAACTCTGACCCTTATCAAGCCGAATTTCTTTCAAAATTTTTGCAACTGTGTCTGCGAGTATTTTTTCTTCATCTTGCATATTTCCAATTCTAATGCTATATTAAACCCATCGTATCCGCCGTAGAATGTAGGGTCGACTTTAGTCGACCGAAATTTGCCATCATATTGAACAAATAATTTTAAAACAAATCTTTTATATCAATTTCTAATTTGTTTGCAATTTCAAACAACGTCAATATAGGAATGTTGATTTCTGCTCGTTCAAGCATTCCTATATAATTCCTGCTTCTATCGATTAACTCAGCCAAATCTTCTTGTGATAAACCTTTGGCTTTTCTTGCATATTTTATTGATTTGCCAAGTTTTTTTAATTTTGCAAATTTCATAATAATATTTTGAATTTATTTTTGCCAAAATTCTACCAAGTGAGATTGTGTATAATATCTGTAAAACCTTGACATAATTAAGTTATATAGTTTAAAATTAAAAGACAAGTGAGGTTGTACAAAAATGAGCAAAAAAACAATACTTATTGATTTAGATGGTGTTTTAAATGAGTATGTCGGGAATTTTGATAAAGAATTTATTCCACCGATAAAGCAAGGAGCAAAAGAGTTTTTAATGTTTTAGCAAAAAAGTATGTGATAAAAATCTTTAGCACAAGAAACAGATTGCTTGTATCAAAATGGGTTATTGATAACGGATTAGAAAATTTTATTGAAGATATTACAAATGTCAAAGAACCTTGTTGGGTCTATATTGATGACAGGTGCATAAATTTCAACGGCAAATTTGACGGTTTGATTGAAAAAATTGAAAATTTCAAACCTTATTATAAATAACAATAAGGGCAACTTTTATTGCCCGAAAAAACCACCTGGCGGTAGGTATTTAATTGTCATTCTGAACTTGTTTAAGAATCTGCATATCAAAGACCCTGAAACGGGTTCAGGGTGACAGTAAACTTAAAACTTTAATAAACAAAAAAGCAGGCTATGAGACCTGCTTTTTAAAAACCATATTTTAGTCGATTACATATTATTGAGCATATCGACACGACGTTGGTGACGACCGCCTTCAAATTCCGTATCAAGCCAAATTCTGCAAATATCTTCCGCCGTCAAAGCACCGATGATTCTTTCACCCATACAGAGAACGTTTGCATCGTTGTGAAGTCTTGAATATCTTGCGGATGTTGTATCCGAACAAACTACCGCTCTGATACCTTTAACCTTGTTAGCTGCGATAGAAACACCGATTCCGGAACCGCAACAGATAATTCCTCTGTCAACTTCGCCCGCAACTACCGCATCCGCAACTTTTTTTGCATAAACAGGGTAATCAACAGAATCTGCTGTATATGTTCCATAGTCAACATATTCATATTCATCTTTAAAAATTTCAATAAGTTTATTTTTGAGGTTAATTCCGCCATGGTCACAACCAAATCCGATTTTTAATTTTTTCGTCATATTAAGCCGTCCTTTCGTCAATACAAGTTTATCATTTTGTTTTTTTTAAAACAAGTCTTTACAAAAATTCACATTATTTTTTCAAAAATGGCAATTTTCATGCAAAAAACGACTTTATATAAGTGCGGACGAGAAGTCCGAAACAGTTACCTCGCAAGATGTGAGGCGACCTCATGTGTAAAAGTGAAAAACAAAAAACCTTGGCACAGGGATTGTGCCTAACAAAAATGTGTATTGTAAAGTGTGTGAATTTTAGACCGATTAGTCGGTCTTTTTTATTTATGTGTTCAAATAGTTAAGAAATTATTGTAATATATAAGTATGGCATACAGATTTTTATCGGAAAAAATCGAAAATTTATTGAGTAATCCCTCGGGGATGACGGGAATGGGCAGTTTCGTCTTTTCGAGAGGGTTAACTTTTGACGGTTTAAAAAATGCCTTGAACGGAAATTTATCTGCTCAAGCCGAACAAATAATAAGCCATGATTTTGAAACTTTCTCAAGGCTTGTAAATTTTGTAAATTCCGAGGAATCTTTTTTTGTTTTACACGGCTTTATGGGCAGCGGAAAGTCAACAATGGTGGATTGTTTGCCCAAAATAATCAATCCTGACGTTCTTTATTTCAGAATAAATTGTTTTGAATCCACAAATTTAGACGATGTTTTGCTTTCAATTCACACGGATTTCGTAAACTTCCACAACCAAAGAAAAATCACGCTTCCAAAAGTTGATTCGGCAGGATTTACGGACAGAATTAATGCTTATTTGAAAAACATAAATATGCCGATGTTGTTTGTTTTTGATTCCGTAAATGCAGAAAAATATCCGTTCCACAGCGAAATTTCAAACTTCATAAAACACCTTTCTCAAATCGGAAGAATTAAAGTTGTCGTAACGTCAAGAAACCTTGCAAGCGACGATTTATCAAATGAATCAAACTCAAATTACGCAATAATAAAACTTTGCGGAAAAGAAGAGTTTATTGAAATTTTAAATAAAAACGATATTACATCGGATGAAGAAACATACGAAAACGCTTTTGTGGCAACGAAAGGACACTATCTGTATATTTCGTTGTTAATAAATGTTATTAAGTTATTAAACCTAAATTTAAAAAGCGTTTATAACGATTATTCAAAAAAGAAAAAAACGATTTTTGACTTTTTGATTTCAAAGGTTTTAACTTTAATTCCCGAAAGATTTTTCAAAACATTATGGTTTCTTGCACTTATAAGAACAGGTGTAAGCGAAAACTTTTTGATAAAACAAAAGCTCTCAACCCCCGATGAACTTGCATATCTTGAAGAAAGAATGTTGCTCTGTCGGGAAGGAATAAACATATACTTAAAAGATTATGTTAAGAGTACCGTTATCGAAACAATAAATCCTCAAACATTCAAAAACATCAATGTTTATTTATCGGAATTATATGAATCACAACTTCCGAAAAAACCTTCGGAACGTGACTTGATGATTTCAAGAAGCACAATGCGTCGAGAAGCCACATATCATAAGGAACAAGCAGAAAAGACCGTTGTCAGCAATTCCCAACCGCAATCAAAACAAAACGGTCTCGATTACAACTATCTCAGTTATTCAAACAGCAACAAAAGTGATTGGAATTTTGCGGAATCATCCGTCGGAAATAAACAACCGAAACGATTTGTCAAACCTGCACCGAGAGGAATGGCAACAAGAATTAACAACAATTTGAGAGCCAAAAAATTTGAACTTTCAAATGAAGAATTAAATCTTTTAAACAAACTCAATCTTAAAGTGCCAAATGCAGAATTAATACGGGATGACAGAAATGATTCACCATATGATTATGACCCGAGAAATCAATTGGGCAGAAGCATTCAGCCGTATATGAATCCTGCATTAAATCAAATGGACAAGAATTACAATAACGGTCAAAAACCGCAACCTGAACCTGTTCAGCAGATTGAAACACTTGCCACTGTAATGAATGAAGCAAGTGTAGCAGAACAGGAATTTGATTTTGAGCGTGCATTAAAAATATACAGCAAAGCCTATAATATGACTGAATCTGCAGGCTACAACGAAGCTAAGCCGATTATTATGATGCAAACGGCATATTGCCACAGAAAAATGCAAAACAACGATGAAGCATTAAAATGTTTTGAAATTGCATACAAACTTTATTGCGATATAAACCCCGAAAATGCAAATAAAGCATTATTCAATATGGCGGAAATTTATACGGAAACGTACAATATTAATCAGGCAAAAACAATGTATGAAAGGATTTTGCACTCAAAACAAAAATCCGACATAGCTTTCAATATCCGTGTACTCTTAAATCTTGCGGAAATTGAATCAAATAATTCAAATATCGAAAGAGCAACAGTTTATTACAACGAAGCATTGAGTTATGCTTTAAATCTTGATGATAAAAAACTCATTTGCGAAACTTGTTTCAAATTCGGACTTGCATACGATGATGCGGGAAATGTTGAAAAAGCTTTCAAAATGTATGCTCAATGTATTCAAACATCAAATGTCTACGAGATAAATTCATATATTTCTTCAGCATATTCAAACATCGCGGGAATATACGAAGATCAAAATTTAACCGACAAAGCCGCAAAATATTATGAACTTTCCGTAAAAGTCGATAAAGCTCACGAAAATTGGGACGGATTATATTTTGCTTACTCAAAATTGGCAACAATTTATCAAACAAAATCATTAACATTTGCTCTTGATTATTCGTTTAAAGCATTAGATGCGGCGAAAAAACTTAACGACAATGTTTACACAGCCTCAACTTACATTCAAATAGGCGATTATTATTATCAATCAAACCAAACAAAAGATGCTTTAAAATCATATTTGCTTGCAAAAGCTCTTCTTATCAAACAACCTAACCCCGAAAATGTCCGCAAAATCGATGTAAGAATTAACGATATGCGAACGAAATTAGGCACGTCAACATTCGAAAAAATCGCATCGGAGATTCAATCGCACAATGAGTGATTTTAATGAATTTATAAAACTTTTTGAAGAATATAATTCTCATACAAACTTGATGAGCAAAAATGATGTGCAAAAACTTGAGGAAAAACATATTCCGGATAGCCTCGCAATTGAAAAATTTTTCGAAAAATACGAAACTCCGAAAAATATACTTGATATAGGCACAGGCGGCGGATTTCCCTCTGTTCCGATTGCCATAAAACATCCGGAAATCAATGTTTACGCTCTCGATTCAATTTCCAAAAAAATTAAATTTATAGAAATTGTTAAAGAAAATCTTCATCTCAAAAATCTTTTTCCGATTTGCACAAGGATTGAAGATTTCGATAAAAAAGAATTTTTTGATGCGGCAACAAGTCGTGCAGTGGCTGATTTATCGGTAATTTTGGAATATTCCGCACCGTACATAAAACAAAACGGATATTTTATAGCATATAAATCCAAAACCGCTGATGAGGAGCTGATTTCAGCAGAAAATGCCATAAAAATTTTGGGATTAAAATTCATTGAAAAAAAAGATGTTTCAAAAACGGAAGATGAATATCGTTGTCTGTTGATTTTCAAAAAAATCAAACCGACTCCGAAAAAATACCCGAGACCAAACAATACCGCTCGCAAACAACCGTTATAAACCTTACCAGGAAATATCCTTTTTCAAATAATCCATATTGCCTTTTGTAACAATCCAAGCGGAGCAATATTTGCCAAATTGACGGCAATCGGAAATTGTACCGTAAGTTGAATCAGGCAGACCGGTCAGAACAATACCATATTTTGTCACAATAAAACCGAAAACGTCGATACCGCAAACATTTGGACCTTTATCACCGTTAATATCAACATTTATGGTTGCGAAAGAATATTGCAAAGCCTCACTTGTGCCTCTGCTGTCATAAACATTATCACTATGAATACCGACAAAAGTACCGTCCCCTAAAACAAATTTATACTCCGTAGCAACATTGTTCCAATCAGCCCATTCGCTTCCGTCTAAAAACTTATAAACACCGTTATTACTTGTTGCCCAGCAATCTTCACCTGTTTTAATTCCGCAAATGTTTGTGTATTTAAATACGGAATAAATTTTTCAGCAAAATTAGTAGTTGCTTCTATGCTGTCTGCCCCAAGGGTCGAAGGATAAATCTCTCCATTTTCGGCAACCATTCTTTGAAAAGCTTGTCCGAAGACGGAATATGCTTTTTTAACCGCAACAACCGTCTCTTGCTCATTTGTTTTATTCATCAATGAAGGGATTGTTATCGCTGCAATAATTCCGATTATTACAAGCGTTATCAAAACTTCAGCTAATGTAAAACCTTTTTGCATATATTCTCCCGAAATATATATACATAATAACATATTTTCTCGGATTATACATAATTTTGTGATAAAACAAAAATAATCTTGTGAATAAGATAAAAATATGCGATAATACTTGCGAAAGCGAAAAGACCATGAACAAAAGACTTTTAGTTGTTGATGATGATACAGATATCAGAGAACTTTTAGAGTTTGACCTTGCTCAAAGCGGTTATGATGTTGATACGGCAAAAGACGGTAGCGAAGGACTCCAAAAAGCACTGTCAAACGATTATGACCTTATTCTATTAGACGTTATGATGCCGAAAATTAACGGTTTCGACGTTTGCAAAAGCATCCGTGATAAAAAACCTGATATTCCGATTTTATTATTAACCGCAAAAGGTACAATTACAGACAAAACGACAGGTTTCAACTCAGGAGCTGACGATTACATCGTAAAACCTTTTGACGTACAGGAAGTTCTTCTCAGAGTTCGTGTTTTGTTACGCAGAAATTCTAAAAATGAACCGCAGGCAAAAAACAGCAAAGAAATCCTGAAAGTCGGTGTATTCGAGCTTTTTCCGGATTATTTGGAAGTTGCAATTAAAGATAAAAAAATTAAATTAACCCCGACGGAATTCGAAATTTTATACTGCTTAATGCAATATTTCGACAATTCAGTCACATTGGCTGTTTTACTGAACGAAGTTTGGGGCTACGACAGCGATGAAGATGTCAGAATGTTGAGAGTTCATGTAGGCGGTTTGAGACAAAAAATCGAAGATGACCCGAAACATCCGATATACTTGCAAACAGTGACAAATGTCGGTTATAAATTGACACCTTTTGAGGCTGAAGAATCGTGAGAAAATTTTTAAGAATTTTTCGTATTCACAGATTAAAAATTGTCGAACAGGTTGTCGTTGTTGCAATTTTTTCACTTATCATTCCTCTTATCGTAACAGGAATTATCGTAAACAATATCAACCGTCAGGCTTTGGCACGTGAATTAAGAAATACGGCCTTGATTATTGCTAAAAATGTTGACCGAAACATTTATGATATGTTCAAATCCGACGATGCCAAAATTAAAGAAATCGCTTTGTCTATCAAATATTTGCCAAGCAAAGAAATGATTGACAAATACTTGAAAGATTATGTAAAAGCAACGGAAATTTTCTCAAATTTGCACATTGAAAAGGTTAATCCTCACCATCTTCCGGATTACATTTCGGAATCAGGACACCTTAATCCGACATCAGGAACGATAACCGTTTCAGAAAAATTGGACAAAAATCACTATCTTGTCGGAACAATGAACAAGGAATATTTGCATAATCAGATATTTAAAGGGATAAATGAACCAATCAGAGAAATTTTTGTCATTTCGGAAAAAGGAAAACTTGTTTCCTCAATAAATTACAACGAAAAAGATTTCCAAACTTTATATCCTTTAATTCCCGCAAATATGGAAAACGGAACAATTGCATCTATCGGCAAAAACCACAACCAGCCTGTAATTTGCACAAAAATGAAATCGATGGATGTGACAATTATCGTAAACACCACAACTGAAATTATGGAAAGAACGATTTATTTTTCCGCTTGGCAAATACTTACAGCCATGATTGTTTCGGCAATCGCCAGTTTGCTTTTCATAACAATGTATCTCTCATATTTGTACCTCAACATCAGGCAGTTGTTCAAAGGAATTAACGCACTTACGAAAGGGAATTATTCCCGTAAAATCAGACTTTTGAAGAATATTTTGACACCGTATGAATTGGTTTATCTTGCCAATGAATTTAATAAAGCGGCGGATGAAATTAACGATGCATACTCAAAACTTGCAAAACAAAAAGAAGAATTGGAAATTTTGGACAATTTCCGCTCAAATCTTATCGACACCGTCAGCCATGAATTCAGAACCCCTCTGACAAGCATAAAAGGTTATTCTTCAAGACTTATGCGAACCGATATTACAATCGATAAAGCAACTTGGAATAAATCATTAAAAGTCATAAAACAACAGACAGAACGTTTGAGCAGAATGGTCGAAGATTTGCTCGTTATTCCTGATATCGAAGGTGCTCATCTTAATATGACTTTTGAATCCGTAAATGTTGCCGAAAGCCTTGAACTCTCTTTAATTTCGGTTAAGAACATTGAAAACAGAGAAGTCATAAACAATGTTGCGGACAAAAATTTTCACATTTGTGCCGACAAAGACAGATTTGAACAAGTTTTGATTAACGTAATCGAAAATGCAAATAAATACGGTACGGAAAACACTCCTCTTATCATTGATGCAATTAAAACAAAGGGGAAAGTTACGGTTATTTTGAAAAATTATGCACCGTATATTGATAAGCAAACTGTTAACAAATTATTTGAAAAATTTGTAAGACTGGATGACAAAACGACAAGAACGACACGGGGAACAGGTTTGGGTCTGTTCATCGTTAAAGGTTTACTGTCGGCGATGGGAGGAACAATTTTCATTAAATCCACCCCGCAAAATGAATTTTTCACATACATAACTTTACCTTCCGAGGAAGAATAATGGATTTTATGCAAGAAGCGATAAATATTGCCCAAAGTTCGGGCAAAGACCTGCCAATCGGTGCTGTTCTCGTTAAAAACGGCAAAATTATCGCAAAAGCACATAACGAAAAAGAACTGAAAAAAGATGTCACATCTCATGCGGAAATGCTTGTAATTCAAGAAGGTCAAAAGGTTTTAAACACAACTGTTTTAACTGATTGCCAACTTTATGTAACTTTGGAACCATGCCCGATGTGTGCTTGGGCAATTTTAAATTCAAGAATTTCAAAAGTTTTTTTTGGTGCTTATGATACAATATATGGTGCGTTAGGCTCTGCAACTGACTTAAGAAAATACTTGAACTCAAAAACCGAAATCATCGGCGGTATAAAGGAAGAAGAATGTTCAACACTGCTGAAAAATTATTTCAAAACGATAAGATAAAAAATCTTTTGGACAATTATGCCGAAAAATACGACACACCTGATTTTATTAAAGACGATCCCGTGCAATTTATTCATCTTTATCAAAACCCCGCAAACATTGAAATTGCAGGATTTATCGCCTCAATGTTCGCTTACGGTAAACGTGAACTTTTTATCAGACAACTTAAAACTTTTTTGACACCTGATAAAAATTTATCTGAATACATCAAGAATTTTGACGAAAATGATGAAATTTTGAAAAAATTTAACTATCGTTTTTCAAAAGGTGTTGATTTTATACAAATTTTAAAAATTTTACAGAAATTACAAGCGGAAAACGAAAGCCTGCAAAGTCTTTTCAAATATCATTACGAACAAAATCATGACATAATAAAAATGCTTTGCAGAGTAACGGATTATTTTTATTCAAACGTGACAATGGACGTTACACAAGGATTTTACCATCTTTTGCCCAATCCGAAAAAGGGAGGAGCAGTAAAAAGATTAAACATGATGCTCAGGTGGTTTGTCCGCAAATCTCCCGTTGATGTAGGGATTTGGGACTTTATCGACAAATCGGAATTAATTATTCCGCTTGATGTTCACGTGGGGAATATTTCCCGGCAAATAGGTTTATTATCAAGAAAAAACAACGACATGAAAAGTGCATTGGAAATTACGGAAAATCTTCGCAAATTAGACCCTAAAGACCCGACAAAATACGATTTCGCACTTTTCGGAATAGGTGTAAACGGAGTAAATTTATAAAATGAAAATAAGATTGGTAAAACCATCTGATTGTAAGCAAATATTGGAAATTTATCATCAATATATTAATACTGAAATTACATTTGAAGATGAACTGCCGAGTGAAAATGATTTTTTGAAAAGAATTGAAGAAATCAATGAATTTTATCCGTACCTGATTTTGGAAGAAAAGGAAAAAATTATCGGTTATGCATATGCTCACAGACTCCGGGAACGTGCCGCATATCAATGGATTGCCGAATTATCGATTTATTTTGACAAAAATTCAACGTCAAAAGGTTATGGCAAAATTCTCTATGAAAAATTGCTTCAATGCCTTAAATTACAAGAAATTAAAACTGTTTACGGTTGCGTAACAATGCCCAATGAAAAATCCGAAAATTTACACGAAAAATTAGGATTTAAAAATGTCGGAAGATTTACAAAAGCAGGTTACAAAAACGGCAAATGGCTTGATATTGTTTGGTTTGAGAAGAACCTTTCACCTTGCGAAATCAATCCGCAAGATGTTGTTCCTATTCATAAAACAAATCAAGATGAGCTTGAAAAAATTTTATCCGTAAATTAATTACTTACGTTTAATTATTTTATTCACCGCACGTTTAATTTTGTGAGACAACGTATCTTCCATTATTGGCTTCAAATCAGGATAATCTTTTTCCAAAACGGAAAGTTCATCTTGGCTCATTTTGGTAGATTGCAAAGATTTTACCATTTTTTTATAGTATTCATCCTTATATTGCGGTTTAATCATAGTGTAATAATAAAGAATATTATGTACTTTATATCTCAAAAAATCGAGGTGGAATTTTTCCCAATTGCCCGTTTCTTTAAGGATGTTTTCAACAATATCGTAAATTTTTATGTGGTCAAACATTCTTGTATCATTGTCGGACAATATCGAACCTTGTCTTGAATGTCTGTAAACATATAATTTTTCACGGATAAAATAAATTCTTTTTGCCGTAAATAAAGATTTAAAAATAACTTTGTGATCTTCAAAATCCAATCCTTCGGCAAAATCAATATTATTATCATCAAAAAGTTTTTTACGATAAAGTTTATTCCATACGCACATAGGATATGAAAATGGAGAAATATCGTCTTTATTGAAAATTTTATCATCCAAAAATTTCGGAAAATTTGAATCTTGAAAATACAAAAATCCTTCGTGTTTTTGGGTTTGGTCATTAAATACATCCGGTGTAAACATAACAATATCAAGCTCTTTTTCCTGCAAGATATTATAAAGTCGTTCATACATATTGGGCAAAATCCAATCATCGGGATCAACAAAGCCTATACATTCACCAGTTGCAATTTTCAAACCGTCATTTCTTGCGGCCCCCGTACCGGCATTTTTCTTGTGAATTACCTTAATTCTTGAATCTTTCTCCTTGTATTCATCAAGAATTTTGCCGCTTTCATCCGTCGAACCGTCATCAACACAAATAATTTCAATATCTTTAAGCGTTTGTCCGATTATACTGTCCAATGACTGTCTCAAATACGGTGCAACATTATATACCGGTAAAATTATTGAAACTTTAGGTCTTTGCATTGTTTCTTCCTTCATTTTTTTTTTGAAAATATCCGTTTTTTTATAATTTTCTTCTTGCATTTTTAACTGCTTTTCCAGCAAATCAGAATAATACGCTTGCTGCTTTTCCAATTCTTCCGCAAAATCACTCGCAAGTTTGGATTTCTCACTTTCAACATCTTCAAGATATCTGTTTGTAAGATAGTTTTTCGTTTTTTCAACCGTCAATTTTTCAAGCTTATGCTTTCTGTCAAGTTCACAAAGCTGCAACTCTCTTTCCTTTTCGAAATCTTCCCATTGATGAGCGATTTCGGAATCTTTAAAATCTTTTTCTTTTTTAAATTCTTCTTTCTGATGTTCTAAATCAGCAACTTTAAGTTCGTATTTTTTCCAACGAATCTTTTCATCCTGCAAAATTCTTTCTTGTAATTTATCCAATTCCGCAAGTTTTTCCGCTTTTATTTTTTCAAAATCCGCCCAACTGTTATCAAGGTTTTGTTTTGATATTGTTAAATCATTTTTATTTTTTTCATTTTCTGATTTTTCTTTTTCGCAAATCAAACGTTGACGTTCAATTTCAGCCAATTGAAAATCTTTTGTTTCCAAAAATTCTTGTTTTTGAGCATTTAATTTTTCAAAATCTCTTTTAAATATCAATTTTGCATGCTCAACATACGCGGAACCAAGCGTTTCCTGATTAGAAAAATATTTTATTGTTTCATCATAAGAACGTTTTTTAATTTCGCAAAAATAAGGATAATACACGCTCTTAATCAAAGTGTCATCAATATCAGTCGTATCAATCATTTTGAAGAATTTTTGCATTCTGAAAAAATATTCTTTTTGATAACGGGAATCTATTATCAAGTATCGATAAAACAAATCGTGAATTATTGCATTGACAACATTTGACTTAATTTCGGAAAAATATTTCTGTTTTTTCAACACATCATAAGTTTGCGAAGCCATATCAACTCTGTCTTTCACATTCTTATCCGTTCTCGTCATCGTTGAATTTTTATTATTTATCCGATATGTGTATAAAAATTCTTTCAGCAAAACAACTTTTTTTGCCAAGGTATAAACTTCATAAAAATACGGCAAATCTTCATAAATAAAGCCTTCTTGGAATTTAACACCGCATTTTTTCAAAAATTCCGTACGATAAATTTTATTCCAAACAGAAACGTTAATTTCAGTTATAAAATCTTTTGTATCCTCGTGATTAAAAGGCTTTTCGGTAAATTTATCATCAAAACAATCAAGAGCAAAATAAGCATCATCTTTATAAGATTGAACTTTTTCATCAAAAACTTTTGTCTGACACATTACCATATCGGACTTTTGAGCCTTTTTATACATTTTTTCAAACATATCAATGTCGACAAAATCGTCGGCATCAACAAACCCGATATATTCACCTGAAACACTCTCAATCGCAATATTTCTCGCCTTAGATTGACCGTTTGTTTCCTTAAAATTAATAATTTTTATACGGTTATCATTTTTCGCAAATTTTTGTAAAATTTTGAGTGATTTATCTTTGGAATTATCATTAACGCAAATAATTTCAATATCTTGCAAAGTCTGATTAACAAGAGAATTCAAACATTTTTCCAAATACAAATCGGCATTGTAAACAGGTACAATTATTGAAACTTTAGGAGTTTTTTTATTCGTCATTATTTCCTCCTAATCCGCCAATTTTTTCATATAATTCCGCAATTCTGCTCTCATATTCATTCTTAATTTTTTCAATTAATCCTTCATAGAAAGTTTGCGTTTGATATTTAATATTCATTTTTTCACTGCGAAGCTCATTTTCGGCCTTTTTTGCCCGAACATAAGTATCACACAAAGTTCTCGTGAAATCATCGTACTTCATCTCGATACAATTACAATATTCCTTGTAACAGTAGCATTTCGAGAGTTTTTCCATATCAACACCATCTAAATCAAGATTTTTGAAAAGTTTTTTCATCAAGAAGAAAAATTCCTTCCGATATCTTGCCTCAACAAGCGTAAATCTGTGGAACAAATCGTCGATAACCCAAGCAGCCGTCTGCGTTTTAATCTCTGCAAAATACGGAAGTTTTTTAAACATTTCATACGCTAATGCCATCATCTCCGGTCTGTCGAGGACTTTATTTCCGACTTTTGACATTGTTGAACCGTTTCTGTTTATTCTGTAATAATAACAAAAATCGCGAATTAACGTAATTCTCTTGGCTTTGAACCATACTTCATAAAAGAACGGCATATCTTCATAGATAAAATATTCAGGAAATCTGATTTTATTTTCATTCATAAAATCAAGACGATAGATTTTATTCCACAGAGCGACGTTTATACAGCCCGTCAAGAGACTTTTTGTATCTTCATGACTAAATACACGGTTGTCTAAATCAGGCGGCATTAAACTCATGTTATAGTACGCATTTTTGAAATCGCATTCTTGCATCAATTCATTATAAAGAATTGCGGCACAGCAAGTGACATCGGTATTATTTTTTTCGGCATTTTCGTACAATTTTTCAAACATTGTAGGTTCAACCCAATCGTCACCGTCCACAAATCCGATATATTTACCCCTTGCGATGTCTATTCCCCGATTTCGAGCAAAAGCCTGACCTTTACTTTCTTCATAAGTTATAATCTTCACTCTGTCATCTTTTTCGGCATATTCTTGTGCCGTTTGGAGAGAATAATCGGATGAACCGTCATTTATACAAATCAATTCTATATCCGAAAGTGTTTGTTTCAGCACACTTTCTATCGCAACTCGCATATAAAGTTCGACATTATAAAGCGACATTATTACGGAAACTTTTATTTCTTTTTCGGGTTTGTTTGAAATCTCTGTATTTTTAGCAACAGTTTTTTCCGTTTTTGTCTTTGACTTTTTAGATTTTACGGCAGGTTGCTTCATTTAACCGAATCTTCCCAATCTTCAAGTTCCGTATACATAAACGGAAACTCAAATTTTAACTTTAGCCAATATACAGCTATTACCATTTTGTTTGTTTCGTACCACCAATCAAAGATTTTCGGGCGTTTTTTTATGCAAACATGAAATTTTCCGATTTTAAAAGTATAAACTTTCGGATTCATGTACAAAATTTCCATAATTTTATGTTTACATTTTTCTATGAAAAATTCTTTTTGGTAATGCCAATAATCGTTTTCCCTTACCAATCTTATATTTCTGTACGTATAAGGGTATTTTTCTTTAAATTTTTCATCCTCAAGTGTGTCGTGGTCAATATCAAGCCAAAACTTCCGCCATCTGTCATAATAATATTTTTTGTATCTGTTTTGGATAACCTGATAACGATAACGCATATCCTTAAATTTTTTTCTCAAAAAATATGCTTTAACTTCGTCAAAATAGCTTGTTTTTCGCAAATTATTAAGCATTTTATTCACAACGAAGAAAATATCGGTAAAGTTTTTATCTCCTTTTGCAACGATTGAGTTGGCTCTGTTCACACGATAATAATACAAGAAATCTCGAACTATGGTTACTCTGTCCATATCGAAGTAAATATCCGTAAAGAACGGTCCGTCTTCAAAAACATATCCGTCAGGAAATCTTGCCTGTTTTTCTTCCAAAAAACTTCTGAGATAAAGTTTATTCCAAGCCATTACACAAAAATCCTGAAAGAAATCTTTTGTGTCATAATGCGAAAACGCTCTGTTATCAAGTTCTTTCGGAAAGTAACCCAATGTATAATACGGATCATCATCAAATACGGTATTTGTTGAATCGTCAAGCTTATGCACCGCACATATCACCATTTGTGAGTTGAAATGCTCGGCATTATAATACATTAACTCATACATTGTAGGTTCAATATAATCATCTGAATCCACAAATCCGATATATTTACCCTTTGCATAAGGCATGCCCGTATTTCTTGCCGCGGACAAACCGCCGTTTTTCCGGTTAACAATTTTTATTCTTGAATCTTTTTTTGCATATTCGGCAAGTACTTTATCGGAACCGTCCGTTGAACCGTCGTTAACACAAATAATTTCTATATCTTTCAACGTTTGGGCAATTATGCTGTCCAAACATTTTGCAAGATATTTTTTTACGTTATAAATTGGTACGATTACCGAAACTTTGATATCAGAATTTGTCATTTTTCTTTTCCCGTAAAGCTTTTAAGCTATTTATTACCGAAAGTTTTATTAAATCTGTTTTGCAATCTTTGTTGAATATCTTTTATGCGTTTATCCGTTGTTTCGTGGATGTTTATAAGTTTTTTGAACGGCTTAATTTTTGCTTCATAAAAATCGAGGAACAATTTTAATTCTTCTTCATTTCTTCTTGCAGCCTCATCCATTTGAGACATCATTTCCGCTTTTGTTTCTTCTTTTGCGTGTTCAATTTCTTCTTGGAAATATTGAGCCTGAACTTCAAGTTTTTGTCTTACGATATCTTCGTGTTCAGACCAATTTTGCTGAATTTTGCCCTCATAATAATTTTTCATTTCTTCGAGTTTTTCAGCAAGATTTTTTGCGTGCCAAGCATTTATTTCCGCAATTCTGTCTTCATATTCTTTTTTTGTATTTTGATAAACTTCATCGGAAACCGTTTGTGAAATTTCTGATTTCAAGCGTTGTTCCTGATTTTGAAGTTCTTCTTGGAAATACTGAGCCTGTATTTCAAGTTTTTGTCTCACAACATCATCGTGCCAAGCTTCCGTATCTGCTTTTCCATTCGCATAAGCTTCATCGGCAATTTGTTGTTCAGCTTTTTTAAAGAAATCTTCCGTTTCTGCTATTTTTGTCTGAAGATTTTTTGCATTCCAAGCCTTAATTTCTTCAATTCTGTCTTCATATTCTTCTGCTGTGGCTTGTAATTTAGCTTCAAATTCAGCTTTTGCCGCATCGTAAACAGCCTGTTTTTCAGACTCAAGAGTTTTTTCGAACTCTGCTTTGGAATCAAAATAAACTTTATCCGCCGTAGCTTGCAATTCCGAAGAAAATTCTTTTTTTGCATCCTGATAAACCTTATCGGCAGTAGCTTGAATTTCTTGTTTATATTTTGTTATAAGTTCTATTTTTTCTTCTTCGCTCTCGCTTTTTGTTTTGATATAGCATTCATTGATTCTTTTTTGGCAATCGCTTTCAAAAGATTCTTTCAATGCTTTCACTTGTGCATCATAAACTGATTTGAGCATTTCTTCTTTTTGATTGAGAAGTTTAATATTTTCAACTTCCCTGTTTTTCAAATCATTTTCATAAGTATTTTTAAGTTCCGTAATTATCTCTTCATAAGCATTTCTGACTATTTCGGTTTGCATTCTGATAGCTTCTTCAAAAAATCTTCTGAGATTTTCGGTTTTTGAACCTATAAGTTCTTTCATTTGTTCGGATTGCTGTGCAGTAATGAATTTCAAGGTCTTTTCGTTTTGTGTAACCTTATCATCTACAACCCTAATATACTCATAAATATCGTCATTATTGCCATTTATTTTTTTATCAGCCATGAAATTCTCCCAAGCACAATTGAATTATTTTCATTTTATAATATTTCAAAAAAAAATACAATTTATATTTAAAAGTTATCGATTTGATGATTTTTTAGAGAAAAATATGCTAAAATATTCAAACAATTATCAAAAAATGAGGATTTTTTATGAAAAAAGCAACAGAATATTTTATGCAAGGTTACTCCTGCTCAGAATCAATCGTCAAAGCGGCAATCGAAAAAGGTTTGGTCAACGAAAACATTCTTCCTTTAGCATCACCGTTTTCAGGCGGACTTTCATCAGGCTGTCTTTGCGGTGCAGTTGCTGGTATGCAACTTGTTTTCGGTTCAATGTTCGGACGTGATGACAAAGACAGAAACGGTATGATTGCACGTAAACTTGCCAAAAAATCAATTGAAATGTTCAAAGAAAAAAACAAATACACCTGCTGCAAAGCACTCACAGCAGGCTATGATATGGCTTCGTCCGAACGCAAACAACATTGTGTAAAAATGGTTGAAACTTGTGCGGAAATAATTGAAGAATTAATAAAACAGCCCGTCGCATAACCTTTTTGGTTCACTACGGACTGATTAAATTTTATCAAAACGGATATTAGAACGTATCCGTTATTTCTTTGCCTGCCTCGTCTTCTTCGACGACGAGTTCGCCTCGTTCAACGCGTCTGTTTTGTCTGTATCCGAAGAATGCATAAATCAAAATACCCGCAACAATCCACAACGGGAATAAAGTTGCCGAAGTTGTAAGAGTTTTTGCCGCTTCGATAATCAGATAAATGCAGAACAAAATTCCGAAAATCGGTAACCACGGACAGAATGGAACTTTGAATGCTCTTTCTCTGTCGGGTTCTGTTTTTCTCAAAATTATAATTCCGAGGCAAACAATGATGAACGAACCAAATGTACCGAAAATACAGAGTTCTGCGGCAACGTGTGCATCAATAAAGATACAGCCTAACATTACCAAAATCGTCGTCCACCAAATAATCTTGTACGGAGTTTTATAAACGGGGTGAATTTTTTGCAACGATTTCGGGAAGAAATTATCTCTCGTCATCGCATACAAAACTCTCGTCGTGCCGTATTGGAACACCAAAAGTACCGAAGTTAAACCAGCCAATGAACCGATTGAAATCCAACCGGCAATCCAATCTTGGTGGATTAATCTTACCGCATGTGCAATCGGTGCTAACGATTCGATTTGACCGTAATGTTCAACAGGAATAATACCCGTAAACACAATCGCAATCAAACCGTACAAAATCGAACAAATTACAAGCGAACCGACAATCCCTATCGGCAAGTTTTTTTGCGGATTTTTGGTTTCTTCTGCCGCAGTCGAAATTGCATCAAAACCGATATAGGCATAAAAAATAATGAACGTACTCAAAATAATTCCGCCAAATCCCGCAGGGGCAAAAGTTGACCAATCGCCGGTCGCAGCTTGTGCCAATCCCCAATGTTCAGGTTTTACATAGCACATACCGACAGCTACGAACATTAAAATTACCAAAAGTTTGATAACTACCATCAACGCTGCTGTTTTAGCCGATTCCTTCATTCCTCTGTAAAGAATAAAGCCCAAAACCAAAACAATTAACAATGCCGGAACGTTCACGCTTATCGGAATTCCAAAAACGTGCGGTATCGCTTGATTAGGGTCAATTCCGGTTTTATTGCACTTGTCGATTGCACTGACTGCATCATTTACAAGCCAAACGGGAGGATTTGTAACCCAAGTCGGAAGATATTTGTCAAACCCTTGTAAGAATTGAAGCAAATATTCCGTCCAGCTGACTGCTGTTGTGATGTTTCCGATTGCATAGGCAAAGACTAAAATCCAACCCATTATCCAAGCCGCAAACTCACCCATTGTTGCGTATGTATACGTATAGGCACTTCCCGCAACAGGAATCATTGATGCAAATTCGGCATAACAAAGTGCAGGACAAACGCAAACCAAAGCCGCCAATATGATTGAAATTACAACCGACGGGCCTGCCCCTATTTGTCCGTGACTTCCGCAAATTGCAGGTCCAATCATTACGAAAATTCCCGCACCGATAATTGCACTTATGCCTAAAACAATAAGGTCAAACGCACTCAACGTCTTTTTCAAGCCGTGACTTTGCGAACGAGCGATTAACTCGTCCATATTTGCGGTTTTACCCATATTTTTCAGTATTTCATGTATTGATTTAATCATCATCTTCATTTCTCAAAATTGTTTGTGCAGTTCCTTCAGCCTCTGCCTTTCGGTTCATTCTGTAACCGTATGCCAAATAAATTCCCACACCGAGTAACAACCAAGCAGGGAAAAGCATCGCAGATGTCGCAAGTTGCGGAATCGCTCTTACAATTAAGTATGTGCAAAATCCTATTCCGATTAACGGCAACCACGGGCAGAAAGGCACTCTAAAAGGTCTTTGCAAATTCGGATTTGTCCTTCTCATAATCAAAACTCCGACGCTTACCATAATGAAGCAAGCCAACGTTCCGAAAATACAAAGTTCTGCTGCAACGTGTGCGTCCATAAAAATACAACCTAACATAACAACAATCGTCGTTATCCAAGTCGTGACGTGAGGTGTCTTGTGAACAGGGTGAATTTTTTGCAACGATTTCGGCAAGAAATTATCTCTCGTCATCGCATACAAAATTCTCGTATTTCCATATTGGAAAACCAATAAAGCAGACGTCAAGCCTGCCAAAGCACCTAACGAAATCCAAGTTGCAATCCACGGTTGATTAATTAATCTTACCGCATGTGCAATCGGTGCAAGAATATCCACCTCCCCATATTGCGAAACGGGAATAATGCCCGTAAATACGATTGCAACCAATCCATACAAAATCGAACAAACAATCAAAGAACCTAAAAGTCCGATAGGCAAGTTCTTTTGAGGATTTTTTGTTTCCTCTGCCGCTGTCGAAATCGTATCAAAACCTATATAAGCATAGAAAATAATAAATGCACTCAAAACAATGCTGTCAAATCCCCCGGGGGCAACCGTTTTCATATCGATTCCGCTCAAAGAAATACCCCAATTTGCAGGATTTACAAAGCACATACCAACCGCAACAAATATGAAAATTACGGCAAGTTTAATAACAACCATAAGTGCAGTCGCTTTGGTCGATTCTTTCATACCTTTCAACAAAATTAAACCCAAAACAAATACGATAAATACCGCCGGAAGGTTCATACTGAAAGGCATACCGAAAATATAAGGAAGTTGTGTATGAGGGTCAAGATTTAATTCCTTACATTTTGCCAATGCACTCGGAATATCGTTGATAAGCCACATTGGCGGGTTTGTAAGCCAAGTCGGAAGATATTTGTCAAATCCTTGCAAGAATTGGAGCAAATACTCTGTCCAACTAACCGCAATCGTGATATCCCCGATTGCATACTCAAGCATCAAAATCCAACCCATTATCCATGCCGCAAACTCACCCATTGTTGCATAAGTGTATGTGTAGGCACTTCCCGAAACAGGTATCATTGAGGCAAATTCCGCATAACAAAGTGCAGGACAGATACAAACCGATGCTGCAAGCAAAATCGATAACACAACCGAAGGCCCTGCTCCAATGTTTCCATGACTTCCGCAAACTGCAGGTCCTATCATTACGAAAATTCCGCAACCAATAATTGCCCCAATCCCAAGAACAATAAGGTCAAACGCACTAAGCGTCTTGTTGAACGTATTGCTCTGAGCCTTCGCAACCAATTCCTCGGTCTTTACGGTTTTGCATATATTGGAAAAAAATGTCTTAATCTTACTGTCCGCCATTTTCTTCCCCTTGTGTTTTTTCCATAAATCTTTGCTTTAACATCTTATCTTTTTCTTCTGCATTTCTGTGTTGTCTGTATCCGTAAACAGTATAAATCAACGCTCCGCCAAGCAACCACAACGGGAAAAGAAACGAAGCCTTCTCAAGTTGTGGCAAAGACTGAATCATCAACAACGCACTGACAATAATTCCCAAAATCGGAAATAACGGATAAAAAGGAACTCTGAACGGTCTGTTAATGTGCGGGTGTGTCTTTCTCAAAATAATGATTTCCAAACAAACCAACACAAAACAAGTCAATGTTCCACAAATCGCAAGTTGAGTTGCGACGCTCATATCAATAAACATGCCCGAAACGATTATGACAATCGCCGAAAGCCAAATAATGACAGCAGGCGTTTTGTATTTCGGGTGACGTTTTTTCAAAATTTTCGGCAAGAAATTATCTTTTGCCATTGCATACAAAATTCTCGAATTTGCGTACTGCAAGACCAAAAGCACCGAAGTTAATCCAGCCAAAGCACCAAGCGAAATCCAACCTGCAATCCAATCTTGATGAATTAATCTTGAAACATAGGCTAAAGGTGCATGAATATTGACCGTTGCATAGTCAGAGACAGGAACAATTCCAGTAAATACCGCCGCAACGCCCGCATAAACCAATGCCGCAATCAAAAGTGTACCGATAATCCCTATCGGCAAGTCTTTTTGCGGATTTTTCGACTCACCGGCCGTAGTCCCAAGTGCATCAAAACCTAAATATGCGTAAACAATAATAAACGCACCGATTGTAATGCCCTCAAACCCGTTCGGAGCAAATTCCGCAAAGTTATGACCCCAATTATCAGGTTGAACATAAAACATTCCAACCCCGATAAACAAAAAGATGACGAGCATTTTGATTATAACCATCAAAGTTGCCGTCCTTTTTGATTCAAGCGTTCCTCTTGTCAAAATAATTGCCATAACAATCATAATGAAAATTGCAGGAAGGTTAAACGCTATCGGAATACCGAAAACATGCGGTATTTGCACGATTGGGTCAAGTCCGGCCGCTTGATATTTCAAAACAGCAGTCCCATAATCGTGAATTAACCACAACGGTGGGTGGACAAGCCAATCCGGCAAAACATGTGAAAATCCTTCCAAAAACTGGAAGAAATATCCCGACCACGCTGCCGACACCGTAACGTTGCTGATTGCATATTCCAAAACCAATACCGTTCCCATTATCCAAGCAGGAAATTCTCCCAACGTTGAATATGTATAGGTATAAGAACAGCCCGAATCAGGAATCGTCGATGCGAATTCCGCAAAACAAAATGCAGGAAATACGCACGCTAAAGCACCCAAAAACACCGAAAATACGAGTGCAGGCCCTGCTCCGACATGCTCTGCATTTCCGCAAGCAGCCTCTCCGACCATAACAAATATGCCCGAACCAATGACAGCACTAATTCCCAAAATAAGAATGTCTGTCCAGTTCAAAGTTTTTGCAAGTGAGTCGGATTTTGAGCGTGCAATAATTTCATCGGGCGACCGCCTTTTGAAAATATTTGCAACAAACCCGAGGGGTACCTTTTCCATCTTTAGCCTTTATTTTTTAATAACGGGAAACCGAGAACTTCTCTTTGCTCAACATATAACCGAGCAACCGCCGACGCTAATTTTCTTATTCTGTTAATGAAATTCATACGTTCGTCTTTACCGATTACACCTCTTGCATCAAGCAAATTGAATGTATGTGAACATTTCAAAACATAATCATAAGCAGGAAGCACCAACTTTGCAGCCATACAATCTTCAGCTTCTTCTTTGAAAATATCGAACAACTTGAAAAGTCTTTCAGCGTTTGAATATTCAAAGTTATATTTTGACATTTCTATTTCATTTTGCAGGAAAATTTCCCCGTATTTTAATTTATCATTCCACATGACATCATAAACGGAATCAACATTTTGGAGATACATCGCAATTCTTTCAAGACCGTATGTAAGTTCCAAAGCAACCGGTTTGACTTCGACACCGCCAACTTGTTGGAAATATGTAAATTGAGTAATTTCCATACCGTCAAGCCAAACTTCCCAGCCGACACCTGCCGCACCTAATGTAGGTGATTCCCAGTTATCTTCTACAAATCTGACATCATGTTTTGTCAAATCAATTCCCATCGCCTCAAGGCTTCTGAGATAAACTTCTTGAGCATCTTCAGGTGACGGTTTCAAAATAACCTGATATTGATAATAATGTCCGAGTCGGTTCGGATTTTCGCCATATCGAGAATCCGTAGGACGACGGCAAGGTTCAATCATCGCCGTGTGCCAAGGTTCAGGGCCCAATGAACGCAAAAACGTTGCAGGGTTCATTGTACTTGCACCCTTTTCGATATCATAAGGTTGTTGAATAATACAACCGTAATCCGACCAATATTTTGATAAATTTAAAACTAATTCTTGAAAAGTGAGTCCCAAAACTTAATTCCTTTTTTGATTGTCGTTTATAATTGTACGTCGAACACTCAAAAATTACAATCTTTATTTTAACAATTTTACATTTTTGAGAATAATATCAACCGTCATTCAAAATGCTCTGCCATAATCCCTGTAATAGCAAGGGTTTTCGGCATTTAAAAAACATTTTAAATGTTACGGAAAAAATTTATTTTACGAATAATCGTTCCAAAAAGCGAACAAATCGAACGATTTTATGTTCGGTATCTTTAGTGATTGAATCGACCAAAATCGTTGTAACGTTTGCATTTTGACCGCACAAAATATCCGTAAGCGGTCTATCGCCAATCATCACGGCTTCATCGACCGATTTTCCGATTCTGTTCAAATAGTCGAGCATAATTTTCGTATCGGGTTTACGGGCATGAGAAATAACCTCAAAATCAGTAACCGAGCGGACTTTGTCGATATAATTTTGATTTGTATTATTACTCAAAACGACCACGGTGAAATCCTGTTGTAATTTTTTGAGCAACTCTTTAGTTTTGGGCAAATAATCGCCTGATTTTGACGGCATCAAAGTCGAATCGAGGTCAAACATCAAGACAGATTTTCCCTCTGATTTAAGAGCATCAAAGTCAATATTTTCAAGGCTTTCAACGTTGTAATCAGGTTTTACTAACATCTTTAGTTTTTTATCCCCACTGTTCTTGCGAGTGCATATTTAGTGTCTTTCGGCACTCTTTCAAACTCAATCCAAGATGTATCATTTGTATTTGAAAAATCTTTTTCTTCTTCGGTATTAAAATCGACCACTTTCAAAACTTTTGTTGTAAAAAGTTCGTCAGGAGAAATAATTTCGATTTCATCGCCGACATAAAATTTATTTTTTGTCAAAACTTTTTGCATTCCGTCTCTGTTTTCGTTCAAAAACATGCAGAGGAAATCCGCTCCGGCCAAGCCTTTTGAGATATCGTAACTATATCCGTCACTATCCGGTTTAGAGACATAAAATCCTGTCGTATAGCCACGGTTGCCAATTTTAGCAAGTTGTTCAAGGTTCGCCTGTTCACTTTGTTTTCCCGTTTCGAAGTATTCATCGATTGCGTGACGGTAAGTTCTTGCAGCTGCTGAAACGTAGTAAAGACTTTTGGTTCGACCCTCAATTTTGAGCGAATCGACACCCGCATCGATAAGTTGCGGAATATAATTAATCAATGCCAAATCTTTCGGGCTTAAAATGTGCGTACCACGCTCGTTTTG
>CACZSN010000012.1 GCA_902783835.1 uncultured bacterium | reverse complement strand
TGCGCTACATTCCGATTTTTTATTTATGAACTTGTTTATCTTCCCGTACCGCAGTTTGGTTTTAATTGGAAACGGCTTTGTTTCACTCGCCTCGTGCACTACATTCCGATTTTTACTTATGAACTTATCTTAGAAACCTCTCGTTCTGTATCGCAGTTTGGCTTTATCAAAAACGGTTCCGTTTTCCTTGCCTATTGCGATTACATTACGATAAGTTCTTGAACTTTCTTCTTTCTATATCAAAAAGGCTTTTATCTAAACGGTTCCGTTTCACTCACCTTTATGAAATATTTAGATTTTTGTTCATTTAAAGACAAAATTTACTTGTCCAAGAACAGTTTAACTCAAACATTTAAAAAATCAAAGTGCTTTTTTAAAAAAGTTTGCAAATAAAAAATAAAAAACAGGGTTTGAAATCATCAAATCCTGTTTTTTAGTATTGGAAATCAAGTTTATGTGTACTTCTTCCGCCTTTTGCCATGCCAGTACCCTTATTTATTTGGATACCTTTAAAGATGGACTCAAAATCGGAACTTCCGCCTCCCGTTTGATTTGCGGAAGATGTTGATTCTTTAACCTCAGCTATTTCTTCAGTGCCGAACAGACTGATTATTTTTTGATTTTTTGGAGTAATCTTTTTAAGATTATCTTCATTCCAAAAACTTGTATCAAACGGATTGGTTGTTTTATTGGCTGATTTTTTTAAGAAATCATTAACGGCTTTATTTTCATAATTGAAGTCAAAAATAGGATCGAAAGACGTATCGTTGAAATCGAAATCGGAAGTATTCAGTTTTGCCGCAGATGATAGCATTTTATCAGATGCTACACCGTTACTAACGAACGACATTTAATCTCTCCTATAATATAACTCTCTGTGATTTAATAAAGTATTTTAGAGAGGAAAAATTGACTTTTTCTTGAGTGATTATTAACTTTTGTAAACATGGTTAAATATGCTTGCGGCATGGGTTTTAGGGGAAAAAATATGACTTTTAAAAATAAATTATTAATACATTAAATAGTTGAAATCGCGAAAAGTTGCTTGAAAGCGAAGAGAGTAAATCGGATAATCAAATAGTAAGATTTGGGATATAAAAAGGACAGGGAATGTATAACGGAGTATACCCCGCATATATTAAGCCATACACGCAGGTGAAACCGAAGCAGGTTCAACGCAAGAGCGAGGAAGAACAAACCCCGCAGCAAGAGCAATCGAACCGTGGCGATAATTTTCAAAGAGGCGGCGGACAGAATGTTCGACCGACGAGTTACAGTTTGCCCGGATACAGAAAGTATCAGGCTCAAATTCAAAGACGTGAACAAAACGTCCAAAATTCTGCTGCAAATGCCCAAAGATTAGGTGCAACAGGTGTAAATCCAAATGCACAAAATATTAACGTTTCTCAAATCTTAACTGATTTCAGAAGTACCGCAAACGCAGTCGGTGCACCGAAAGAAGTTACGGAAGAAGTTTTTGCATATCTTGATTTAATTAAGACACAAGCTGAAAAAGAAGCACCGAATAAAAAAATTATTCAGTCTAATTTGAAAAACGCTTCGCAAGTTCTTGACGGCTATATTTCAAAGACTTTGAACACCCAATCAAACGTTGTCGAAAATTGGGTGGATGCTTTGTTCTTGCAAAATATTGACTACAAAGCCGACCCGAATGCCGTAAATGAAGAGATGAAACTTCATCTTGAATCAGAAGAAAAGGAAGCCGAAAAGCTTAGAGAATCAAGAGGCGAAAGTGTTAAGGCGGAAGTAAAAGAACAAGCCGTTCAATCGACAAACAGAAATTATGTTCCTGCGGATGAAAAAATGAAATCACTTTTCATTAAGGCAAAACGTTCCGCAAGCGAAGATGATACAAAAACGGCATTGATAGCATTGAAATCGGCATTGAATTACGCTCAACAAACCGAAGATACAAAAATGCAATCAATGATTTATTATGAAACTGCGGATTTGTATAATAAAAACGGTCAATATTCACAGGCTTTAAAAGGATATAAAATTGCTGCCGATATGGCAACGGATGAAAATTTAATCGCAAAATCTTACATGAAATCAGGCAAAATATATGATGAAGCAGGTTTAATTGAACCCGCACAAAAACATTGGCTTTCAGCTATCGGCTATGCCGGTGAATCAGAAAACTTGCCGCTCCAAGTCAAAGCCCTTAATAACCTTGCGGATATTCAAGGCGAACTTTATGACAAAAAAAATGCATATACATATGCAAATATGGCAAACTCTCTTGCAGAAGAAACTCACGATAACAAAGTAAAAGGTTATTCATACAGACGTTCTTCACAAGTCAGCGAATACTTGAATGACGATGCAAAAGCACTTCAATATTTGAAAAAATCAACTCAAGCCTATGAAGCAGGAAAAGATAAAAAGAATGTTATCGAAAACTATATTTCTGCGGCAGATATTATGGCAAGCGTCGGCAACGCTAAAAAAGCAAGAAACTTGCTCGACAAAGCATACATTACCGCAGTAAAAACGGATAACAAAAATGCAATTACAACAATTTCTTCTAAAATAGCAAAATTAGCGGCATAATTTTATCCCGATAAAATCCCCAAATCACAATTGCAACCCCGAATTGCAATCCCGAAAAAACAAAACCCCAAATCAGCAATCCCAAATCTTATTGACCCGGTAACTGAAATCGTACTTTACATATCTTAATATTCTTTAATAAAAAGGCAATTTTCATGATTGAGAACCCTTAAGAAGGCACAAGTGTGTAAAGAAAGTGTGTTTCAGTTATGATGATAAATTCCGTTTCGGCAGCAAGTACAATTACAACGCAACCCGTAAGTCCGAAAGCATCAGAAAAACGTACAACAAACCCTATCGAAACTAAGGCTCCTGCTTTAAACAACGATAACGGTGCGTTAAAAAGTTATTTTTTGGGTGGAATTTCCTTCAAGGGTCAAAACTGCAGCACATCTAACTTTGCCATTAAGAAAATCGAAGATGTACCGTGTTGTTGTTGCGGAGATTTGATGCTCCGCAAAGAGGACATCTATAAACACGAACAGCACTTGCTCGCACACAAAGGCGACGAGTTGGCAAAGACTATTAAGGAAGAAGAGAAGTATTTCAGAACAGCCGAAAGAACGGCTGCATTTATGATTGCTGATGCCGTAAAAGGAACAGATATGACTTTTGCAGACGGTGTAGCAGCATCACAAAAAGATTTGCCACAACGTTTTGACAAATATTGTCGTGGTGTTTTGGGTGAAACATATATGAAGAGTGTTGAAAAAGCAGGCTACGACGCACCTATCAGCAAATTCATTCAAACAACAATTAAGGGCATTGAAGACGGTGATGATTTTGACAGAATTGCGTTCACCACTATGTTACAAGGAATGAAGGGAAATCTTTCCGCAGAAGAATACGGAGAAATCGAAGATACGGCGATGAATTTGCCGGAAAACAGAAGTGCGGTTATGGCGATTTACAAAAAATACGCAAACGCACCTGAAAAATTTGCACACAGATTGTACTCAACGGCAATGACAACGGCAGAACACGTTCACCCGCACTCATTGGGCGGACCTAATAACACTGCAAACTACCTTGCAGAATGTGCAGGTTGCAACAACCCGAGAGGCAATATGTCTTATGCAGAATGGCTCAAAGTTCACCCTGAGTACCCGAGAATGGTACAAAAACACATCGAACACGTTGAAGGATTGATTGTCGACGGAAAACTTCCGAAGAATTATGACATATATCCTTCAGACATTAAAAAGACTTTATCAAAAGAATCAAACGGCGTAATGGAATTGACGGTTCTTTCTGCCGATAAGTTAAGAGAACTTCGTGACGCTAAAAAGGCAGGCAAGGAAGTTGATATTCACGCAGAAACCCAAGCCGTAATTGAACAACAAGAGGCAGAAAAAGCCGAAAAAGCGTAATTGAGAGTAAGAGCATTTCAGCTCCAAACATTAACATAAACATGAGTAATAAAAATAAGAGATTTAAGCCGACATATGTCGGCTTTTGTTTTTGGATGAGAGAAGTTGTCAAATTGAGGAATAATTTATATTTTTTTTCACGATAAAATACACCGCTTTTGTCTGATGTAAAACCTCGGAAAGATTAATATTCTTAAATCAGAAAGGTGGAAGGAATGGAAGAGAAAAACAACGAATGTACGAATAATCCTTTAGAGGTCGAACTCCAAAGTGCCTGCACTTGCAAAAACGAAAACCGTGTTGAAATTTTGGGAATACCAGACGAATATTTCTACAACACTTGCGATTGCTTGAATTGCGACTGCACAGATGATGAGGAAGGCGAAAATTTCTGCGGCTGCGTCGGAACTTTAGGCGACCCGCTCGGAATGGACTATCAATCGTGCATTTGCGACGAATTAAACGTATTTAATTAACTAAAAACTCCTCTTCGAAAGAGGAGTTTCTCTTTATTTAAATTTTTTCTAAAGAACAAAAATTTGTAAAACAACTCCAACCAAAACACTTACGGCTAAAAGAATTCCGACTACAAGTGCCGTATTTTTTTTGTCCTCATTCTTTTTAAGCAACACCAAAAGTCCCAAACCAGCCCCGGATGAAAGCCCCGCAATAACTGAACCAAAACTCAAAACGCCTTGCAAATACATCATAGTCAAAAGAACAGACACTGCACAATTCGGGATTAACCCGAAAACGCCCGCAATAACCGGTTGCAAAAGTGAATTTTGGAGCATAACCGCTTCGATTTTTTCTTGCGTAAAAATCTCGAAAGCGTAATTAAGACAAAGGCAAACCGCCAAAATAAATCCAAAAATAATCAAAGTATGCTTAATCGGGTGAAGAATTACCGACTTTAATTTACTTTCGTGAATACTGTGATTGCAGCAACCATGCTCATGTTCGACTTCTTGTTCGGTTTCTTTTAAGTCTTCATGTGCAGTTTGAAGTTCTTGATTTTTTATAAACAAATCGGTCAAATAACCCACTGCTATTGCAAGAATAAGCTTCAAAATAATAATGTGTGCAACAGTCATAAACTCGTTCGGCTTAGCAAGCAAAATCGGGATTGCCTCGTCGGAAGTTGCGATGTAAACCGCCAAAAGCGTTCCGATTGAGATAAATTTTTTGACGTAAAGCAAAGATGCAACAATCGAAAATCCGCACTGCGGAATGATTGCAAACAATGCCCCAATTACAGGCCCAATTTTTTCCGAATATTTCAAAAGCCAAATGATTTTTTTCGCAAAATAATTTTCGAAAAGTTCAATAAAAACAAATACCACAAACAAAAATGGTATTAAACTTATACTGTCAATGACCGCATCTTGCACGAAATCGGGCAAAAAGGATAATAAATTTTCCATCATAATTTCTCACCTGAAAAAATTATATCACAATCAAAAAAATTGTTTTTATTGTAATAATTTTTATTGTATTATAAAATCAGCAATCTCAATGTTTAGAGCAATAAAATGAGGGTTTTTAAAATGAAATCGGCAGAATATACGGCAATCGTTGCAGGAAGCGGAGTTGCAGGTCTTTTTGCAGCATTGAAACTTTCAGAATTAAAAAACGCAAAACAAAAGATTTTGGTCATCACAAAATCGGAAATAAAAGAATCTAACTCAAGATACGCTCAAGGCGGCATCGTGAGCGTTATGAAGGAAAATCCGGCAGACTCAGTCAAATTGCACGTTCAAGACACATTAAAATCAGGTGCCGGACTTTCAGATACTGACGTTGTCGAATTTATCTCAAAAAATAGCGAAAAGGTTGTCAAAGATTTGCTCAAACACGGCGTAAAATTTGACCGCAACGAAAACGGCGAACTTTGCTTTACAAGAGAAGGTGCACACTGCGTAAGAAGAATTTTGCATGCAGGCGGAGACGCAACCGGTCTTTTTATCGAACAGGCACTTGCGGACGATGTTCTTGCGAAAGATAACATTGACGTACTTGAAGGCACAATCATAACAGAACTTTTGCTCGACAAAAACGGTGAATGTCGTGGTGTGATTGCCTATAACGACGAAACGAACGAATATCAAACTTTCTATTCAAATGCCGTAATCCTTGCAACAGGCGGCTGCGGACAACTTTATAAATACACAACAAACCCATCTGTCACAACAGGTGATGGAATGGCTGTCGCATACCGTGCCGGTGCGGTTATGCAGGATATGGAGTTTGTTCAATTTCACCCGACTGCTTTCAAGGCAAAGACTGAAGAAAATATGTTCTTGATTTCGGAAGCCGTTCGTGGCGAAGGTGCAAAATTGACGGACAAAGACGGCAATACATTTATGGAAAAATACGACGAAAGATTAGAACTTGCTTCTCGTGACATCGTTTCAAGAGCAATTTTCAACGAAATGAGAATTAACAATGTGCCGAACGTTTACCTCAACGCAACAGTTATCCCGAAAGATAAGTTAAATCAACGTTTTCCGACAATTTTGGGAACTTGCAGAAAAAATGGCATTGAACCGGAAACAGAATTCATTCCTGTTTCACCTGCCGCACACTACATGATGGGTGGAGTAAAAGCAAGCGTGACGGGCATTACATCGATTAAAAACCTTTATGTCATAGGCGAAACCGCATGCACCGGTTTGCACGGAGCAAACAGACTCGCAAGCAATTCTCTCTTGGAATGTGCCGTTACGGGATACGAAATTGCAGAACTTTTACAAGATGAAAATCTTGATGAATTTGATTCAGATATTGAAGAAAAAGATGAAAAAATTGCCAAAACACTTGCGATTTACGAAAAACCGCTCGAGGAAAAATCGGTTGACGTAAAAGTTTTGAAAGAAAAACTTCGCGATACAATGTGGCAATATGTCGGAATTATTCGTAATGAACAAAACTTGAAGAAAGCAAAAGAAGAAATTGAAAAAATCGAAGAAGCCTTCGGCTACAAAGACAAATGCCCGAACAGAGAGGCTTTCGAACTTCGCAACATGATTACTATCGCCAAATTGATAGTCGATTTTGCCCTCAAAAGAAAAGAATCAAGAGGCGGACATTTCAGAGAAGATTACACGGGAAAACACGAACCCGCAAGACATTACACAAGAACGAAAAACACTGATAAATACGAGGAAATATATGTTAAATGATTTTTTAGTTGAACAACACGTTAAAAACGCACTTATGGAAGATATCGGATTTCAAGATATATCGACTGAAGCACTTATGCAAGACAAAATGGTCACTGCCTATCTCAAAACAAGAGTGGACGGGATTTTTTGCGGCGGACAAGTTGCAAAAAAAGTATTTGAATTGTTGTCACACAACGTAAAATTTGTTTTTTACAAAAATGACGGTGACGAGATGAAAGCGGGCGATATGATTGCGATGATTACAGCTCCCGTAAAATGTATGCTCACGGGCGAAAGAACCGCTTTGAACTACATCAGAACAATGTCAGGTATCGCAACTCAAACGGCAAAATATATTAAAGCGATGAATAATCCGAAAGTGAAACTTGCCGACACAAGAAAAACAATCCCCGGATTCAGAATGTTCGAAAAATATTCAGTAAGAACGGGCGGCGGAAATCCCCACAGATACAACCTCAGCGATTGCATTATGATTAAGGATAATCACATCGAATGTGCCGGTTCTGTAACAAAGGCGGTTGAGCTTGCAAAAGCATATAATTCACACGCTCACAAAATTGAAATTGAATGCGAAAATAATGAGCAAATCAAAGAAGCATTGGCTTGCGGAGTTGATATCATTATGCTCGACAACATGCCCGTTCCGATAATGAAAGAGGCTATCGAGTTGATTGACGGACGAGCAATTGTGGAAGTCAGCGGAAATGTTACAATTGACAATATTGCAGATATTGCGGCAATAAATCCTGACGTAATCTCTACAAGTGCAATACACTCGGGTGTAAAACCTTTGGATATCGGATTAGATATGTAAGGTTTGCAAAAATCCGAAAAATCTGTCACAATAAGGTAAATCGGAGAACAAATGAAAATAATTGTTTGTGTAAAACAAGTTCCTGATACAGCAGATATCAAGTGGACGGAAAATAATACTCTCAACCGAGACGGAGTTGAGAGTGTTATAAATCCTTGCGACCTTTTTGCGACGGAAACGGCATTACGGATAAAAGACAGACAAGGTGCGGATATCACCGCAATTTCAATGGGCCCGAAACAAGCTGAAAGTGCCTTGAGAGAAGTTATTTCGATGGGAGTTGATGAAGCTTGTTTGCTTTCAGACAGATATTTTGCGGCATCTGATACGGCAGCTACGGCAAGAGTTTTGGCTAAGGCAATTCAGGAAAAACGTTCTGATTTTGATTTAATTATTTGCGGACAATATGCAAGTGACGGCGATACGGCACAAACAGGTCCGAGTCTTGCTCAAAATTTAGGTATTTCTTTGGTTACAAACGTAAAATCCATTGAAAAAATTGAAAATGACAAAATCATTGTTTTCAAACAAGAAGAAGATTTTGTTTCAAGAATTGAGGCAAAATTACCGGCGGTGATTTGTATTTTGACGGGGAAATATCTTGTCAGAATGCCTAAAATTTCGGGCAGAATGAAAGCTCAAGATGCAAAAATTCCGATTTATACGGCGGAAGATATAAATTTTGATGCTGCATATTCAGGGTTAAAAGGCTCTCCTACGTACGTCAAGAAAGCTTTTCGTCCGAAAGGTCGCAGCGATGGTGAAATTTTGTATGACAATTCGGCAGTCCAATCGGCAGAATTGCTTTTGGACAAAATCAAAGAATTTAAAGGATAAAAATGGATAAATTCAAAGTTACCGTATTTTGTGAAACTGCTTGGGATGACAGCGTTGCTCCGGTGTCATATGAATTGACGGCAAAAGCTTCTGACCTTGTAAAAAACATCGAAAACAGCGAAGTTCAGGTACTTATTGTCGGAAAAAGAATGAATTACGATGATATTATTGAGTCTTTTTCAAATTACGGTGCAGATAAAGTAATCATTGTTAATGACGATATTTTTGAAAATTATTCCGCCAATTTATACAGAAAAGCAATTTCGGAAATTTTGAAAAAAGAAAAACCTAATGTTGTATTTTTCGGAGCTACCGTTAAAGGAAGAGAACTTGCACCATTAGTCGCAACGACTCTGAATACTGGCTTGACGGCGGATTGTACGGAATTGGATATTGTCGACGGAAAACTTGAGGCGACAAGACCGACTTTTGGCGGAAAATTGAATGCGACAATTTTATGCAAAACTTTGCCCCAAATGGCAACGGTCAGGGCGGGAGTTTTCAGAGTTCCCGAAAATCCGGTAAAAAAAGATACAAAAGTAAATTTTGATTGGGTGAATGTTCACGATGAGGAAAAATTCACGAAAATTTTGGAATTAATTCCTGAATATGCTGATGATGATAATGATTTGAGCAAGGCTGAAATTATTTATGCCGGCGGAAGAGGAATGAAAAGTAAAGAGAATTTTAACAGACTTTTTGAACTGGCAAGATTGACAGGCGGTGTCGTCGGTGCTTCGAGAGGGGCTGTTGATGCGGGGTTTGCGGATTCTTCAATACAAATCGGACAAACGGGTAAAACAATTCACGCAAAAGTCTATGTTGCCTTCGGAATTTCGGGTTTGGCTCAACATATGGCGGGAATTAATTCTTGTGATAAAATAATTTCGGTTAATAAGGATTCTAATGCACCCATAATGAAGCTTTCAGACATCGGTATTGTGGGCGATGCTGAAGAAATTATAAAACAAATGGTTCGCAGTTTAAAAAATAAATAGTAGGGAGAAGAAAATTATGACTGAAGAAAATGGTAAACTTAAACGGTTTACAACGGCACAGTTGCTGAACTTTTGCTTTGGATTTTTCGGTTTGCAATTTGCTTGGCAAATGGAAATTATTCTTTGCGGCCCTGTCGTTGAAAAGTTGGGAGCATCACCGTTTTTGCTCGGCTTGATTTGGCTTGCTGGCCCTGTCACGGGGATGGTTGTGCAACCTTTTATCGGGGCATGGAGTGACCGCTCAAATACACGTTTCGGAAAAAGAAAACCGTTTTTGTTTTTCGGTGCATTATTTGCATCAATCGCACTTGTTTTATTCCCGCTTTCAGGAAATATTGTAAATCATATCAACAGTACATTCGGTATTCAATTACCCGAACTTTCCGGATTGTTTTTCGCAGCAATTATGGTTTGGGTTATTGATGCTTGCGTGAATGCTGCACAAGGTCAATACAGAGCCTTAATTCCTGATAACATGCCCGTTGATCAACATTCTCTTGCAAACTCTTATTTAAGTTTTGCAATCGGTATCGGTTCGGTTATCGCTGCAGGAACGGCACCGTTTTTGGAACATTTTTGCGGATATCAAATGAGCCATACGGCACAGTTTGTAATGGCGGCTATTGCGTTCTTTGGTGCAACTTTATGGACTTGCTTAACTATTACGGAAGTCAAAAAGATTTCTGCAAAAACCGAAACGACGGAATCTGTTGAAGAAGTTGTTGTTGAAAAAGAAAAAACATTCATTCAAAATTTCAAAGAATTTTTCTGCTGTTCTCCCGAAGTTCCCAAAATCTGCACGGTTCAATTCTTTACATGGATTGCAATTATGGCGGTAAATATTTATTTTACACAATTTATTGTTCACAGAGTTATGGCAATTCCTGAAATTGACGCGGGAGATATACAAACGAAAATTGCTTATATTTCGCAACTTTTAGGAAATCCTGATGTTACGGCGGCTATGGCTAAAACGGAATTTGAATCAAGAATGCTTACGGCAACGAACTTTGCGGCACTTTGTTTTGCGGCATATAACCTCGTTTGTTTTGTAGTTTCATTACCTATCGGCTATTTGTCGTCAAAATTCGGTAACAAACCCGTCCACATTGTTTCTTTGATGATTATGTCACTTGCTTATGCGGGAATTGCTTTTTCGACAGACCAAACACATATTATCATCTTTATGGCACTTGCAGGTATCGGTTGGGCATCAACATTGGCACTTCCTTTTGCTATGCTTACAAGATTTATCGGTTCTGGTTCGGAAGGTTCGGTAATGGGTATTTTCAATATATTCATCGCCGCTCCGCAAATTATCGTTTGTACTTTGGTTGCTTGGTTTATTAATCATAGCCAAATCGCTTGTGAATTCGGTAAAAATTATCACTTTGAATATGCATTGATTGTAGGGGCGATAGTGCTTATGTGTGCTGCACTTTCAGCATTTACAATTAAGGAAAAAGTTATTGAATAACAGAAATTCTTGAAACGAAAAACCGCTCGATTTCGATGTCGAGCGGTTTTTTTATTATTTTGTATAAATTATTCTTATTGGAAAGAAGTCGGGTGAGTAACGATACCACGTTTTGTTGTTCTGATAAACTCAACCAATTTCTTTGTATATCTGTCTTGAGGAATGGTGTCTTCGACAATGTCAGCTGCCTTCAAGATTGTGTGTTCGCCTGAGCAAATAATTTTGAAAGCGTGTTTAAGATTTGTTCTTTCTTCAAGAGTCAAACCGCGACGTTTCAAGCCGATAACGTTAATTCCGTGCGGAACAGGCGGTCTGCCGTCCCCTTTGCAGTAAGGAAGAATATCCATTCTTGATGCGGAAAATCCGCTGACGATACACATTTCGCCAATTCTGACAAATTGGTGGAATACGCTCATACCGCCGATAAATGCACCAAATCCGACTTGACAATGTCCGCCCAATGTTGCCAAGTTTGCCATAATTACTTCATCTTCCAACTTGCAGTTGTGAGCAACGTGAGATGATGCCATAAGCAAACATTTGTTGCCGATAACGGTTGCATTACCTTCGCCCGAGGCTCTGTTGACGGTAACGTATTCTTTAATTAAGCAATTTTTACCGATAACGGTTTTAGTCGGTTCATTTTTATAGCTCAAATCTTGCGGAGGAGTACCGATACTTGCAAACGGAGAAATTGTTGTTCCTTCACCGATTTCACAATGTTCCAAATAAGCGTTCGCAACGACGTTAACATTTTCGCCCAAAACAACATTTTCGCCGATTACGACATTCGGTCCGATAGTTACGCTGTCAGGAATTATCGCTGATTTCGCTATTACTGCACTTTTATCTATTGTCATTTGTTCCCGCTTTCTTTATACCATTGAAAATATCATATCAGCTTCTACGGCAAGTTTATCGCCTACGAAAGCTTTTCCGTGTGCTTTAACAATCGGTCCTTTTACCTTCACGAGTTCGACTTCCATATCAAGTCTGTCTCCGGGACGAACCATACATTTAAATCTTGCTTTATCAACTCCCGCATAAACAAAGAATTTATCTTTGTAATCAGGGTTTGTGAGCAAAATTGAAGCACCCATTTGAGCCATAGCTTCAAGTTGCAATACTCCCGGCATAATTGGTCTGTTCGGAAAATGACCTTGGAAGAATTCTTCGTTCATTGTAAGGTTTTTGTAACCTTTTGCATATTTGCCCGTTACACATTCCGTTACTCTGTCGATAAGTAAAAACGGATATCTGTGCGGAAGCATTTGCATAATTTGTTCTATATCAAGTGAAATAACTTCTTCTGACATGATTACTCCTTAATTAATTTATCTTTAAGCATTAATGCGGTTTTGTAATGAACGGTGTGTCCCGCTTCTTTTACAATGATTTCCGCTTTCCAATTGAGCGGGTTCGTTCCCGTCAATGAGAAATCTCCGATTAAGTCTAAAATTTTGTGTCTTACGGGTTCATATTGACTGCGAAGTTCAGTCGTATAACCTCCGTCTTCGGTCATTCCGACTGCATTATCTTCTTTTGCACCTCTTGCAAAACCCATTAATTGCAACATCTTCAATTCTTTCAAATATCCGAATGTTCTTGCTTCAATTACTTTATCAAGTTCTTTGAGCTCCATGGAAACCCAACGATTATTGAGTTCAGGGTGGTTATAATTTACCCCGTAAGTAATTCTGAAATTATCTGACGGCAAAACAACACAGTGTGTTTTTCCGTTCAAATACGAAACAGGTTCTTTTATACGATAAACGGTTTTCTTTTGTCCGGTTATGCCTGTCTTTTTAAACAAATCAACCCAAGGTTTTGAACTTCCGTCCCCAATCGGCATTTCATAATGTGTCAAATACACATCAAGTGCATCAATTCCGCAAATTGCACAAGCTGCCGAAAAATGCTCCGTGAGCATAATTTTCTTGACTTGTTTGTTTCCGAAAACAACGCAGTGGTCTGTTGAAATGACATTATCGATGTTGCCTTCGACAACTCCGTCTTGAAAATGGTATCTGATACCTTTTTGCTCGGACGGTTCAATCGTTGCTGTGCAATCTTTTCCTGTCATTAAGCCGATTGATGAAAATGTTGCTGTTTTTTTAAGCGTTCCCATCGATTAACCTTCGTTGTTTTCTACATCAGCGTTCAAAACTTTTTCATAAGCCTGAAACTTTTTGATAAGTTGTTCCGCTTTTTTCATAGTTTGAAGTTGTCTGATAAATTCTTTTCTCGGAACGGCAGGAGCACCGACGATGATTGATTTTTCGGGGAAACTCTTTGAAACACCGGCTTGAGCCATAATAATTGAATCGGAGCCGATTGAAATGTGGTCTGCCATACCTGCTTGACCGGCAATTACAACTCTGTCACCGATTACGCAACTTCCTGCAACCCCTGCTTGTGAAACTATCATACAAGCATTACCGATTTTGCAGTTATGACCTACTTGAACGAGGTTATCAATTTTTGTTTGATTTCCGATGGTTGTGTATTCAATTGTCCCTTTATCGATACAAGAATTTGCACCGATTTCTACATCGTCACCGATTTTGACACCGCCGAGTGAAGGGATTTTGAATACAACTTGATTTTTATTTGTTTCGGTAATTTCGCCGCTGTTTTTCTTTGCATTTTCAATGTTGTCGGGAGTTTCCGTTACGAAACTGAAACCGTCTGCACCGATACTTGCACCGTGGTTAATTACCACACGGTCACCGATAATAGTGTTTTTACCGATATTTACACCGGCATGAATTAATCCGTTTTTACCGATTTTTGTATTTTCGCCGATGTAAGCATTTGCCAAAATTCTTGTGTTATCGCCAATTTCAGCACCTTCCGCAACTACTACGTTAGGTCCTAAAGATACATTTTGACCAAGTTTAGCTGTCGGATAAACAACTGCTGTCGGGTGAATTCCGTCACCTGTTGTCGGCGGAACGTAAAACATCGTCAAAAGTTTCATCATCGCAAGACGAGGTCTTTCAACTTCAATAGACGTAATGTTTTCGGGTGCTGCACCCAAAGGTACGATTGCGATTTTTGCTTTTGTTCTTTCCAAATTCGCAATTTCTTCTTCGTTCAATGCAAGTGCGAGTGTTTCTTCATCTGCCAAAAGTGGCGGAAACAACTTGCAAACTTTGACATCTTCAACTTTGTTTAAAATACCGCCCGTAACGTGAGCCAATTCTTCTGCCGTATAGTATCTCATGCAATTTCTCCATTTTATACTTTCTTTTAATTGTAATATTTCGATTTCAAAAAAGCAAAAACTTTACATTACTTGAAAATACTAAGTATCGGTTATTTTTGAGCGTTAATTTTTTTTATTGTGTTTGTTGTGGATTTTCCTTCGACAAATTTTATAAATTCAAGTCTGCCGCCGTTTTCGAGGATAATTTTTGCTTCAGGCAAAGTTTCCGCCGTATAGTCCGCCCCTTTTGTGTGAACATCGGGTTTAATTTTTGCGAGCAAATCGGCTGGAGAATCTTCGTCAAAAAGTACGACGTAATCCACGCTTTTCAACCCGTTCAAGACTTCTGCCCTGTCCATTTCGTTATTAATCGGACGGCCTTCTCCTTTCAATCTTCTCACCGATGCGTCGGAATTCAATGCCACGATTAAAACATCGCCGAATTTTTTTGTTTCCTCAAGATATCTGACGTGACCGACGTGAAGAATATCAAAACAGCCGTTTGTCGTTACGATTGTTTTGCCTTCCGCTCTTAATTTTTTCAATAATGCTTGCAAATCTTCTTGTTTTACGGGTTCTTTCATATTTTTTCCTTTAAAAATGCGAAAATCCGACTGTATTAATCGGATTTTCGCAAGTAATATCAACTATTTTTGAACAGGTGCACCGGGCATATTTTTCAATGCAGGGTTATTTTTAACTTCCGCTTTAATTTGTTTTTGGATTTCCTCGGGGTTGAAAGAGGGGTCAACGTATTGGATTTTAGCCTCTTTTTTAGCATTTTCGAGGTAAGTTTGCAAAACTTTGATTTTTTCTTGGTTTTCAAGGTATGCTTTAATTTCGGTCTTAACCTTTTCATAAGGTTCCGTACCTGCTGCGACTCTGTCTTTTACCAAAATAATATGGTAGCCGTAAGCTGATTTAACAGGCGGATTTACGACGGACGGTTTTGCCGCAAATGCAGCTTTCGAAAATTCGGGAACCATTTGGTCTTTTGTGAAGTAGCCCAAATCGCCGCCTTGTGAAGCACTTCCCGGATCATCGGAAACTTCTTTTGCAACTTTTTCAAATTTTGAAGCATCAAATTTGAGTTCATTATAAATTTTTTGTGCAGTTGCTGCTTTTGCTGCTATTTCATTTTGAACGGCTTTTTGAACTTCCGCATCAGTCATATTTTTATTTTCTTCTTTTGCAAGAATTTGTTCTTTAATTCTTTCGGGGTCGGCACTGATTAAAATGTGCGAAGCTCTTACCTTATCAGGATATCTGAACTGTTCGAGGTTTGAGTTATAGAATTTCTTTGTAGCTTCTTCGGTAACATTTACCATTGAAATTTGGTCAACCAATTTCTTAACCTTAAGTTCTTCTTTCAAATCTTTTTTGAATTGAGCGGGAGTAACACCGTTTTGTTTCAAAACTTCATTGAATTTATCTTTTGAGCCGACTTTATCGATAATATTTTTCAATTCTTTTTCGATATCTGCGTCAGAAACTTTTACATTATTTTTCTTGAAAGCTTGTTCAAGTAATGCACGAACTACGAGCTCGTCAACGAGACGATCTTTAAGCATTAAACCGACATATCCGTTTTCGTTATCTTTGAGGTTAACTCCCATTTGTTTAAACATCGGATTTTCCGCAAGTTTATCGTATTCCGTTTGATATTGTTTTTTTGTAATTGCTGTATCATTAACCATAATTACGGCATCTTTAGTTGCATTGAAACCGCAACCGGTGAGCAAAATCATTGACAATAATGACATTACTGCTATTTTTGAATTTATTTTCATTAATTTTCTCCTATTTTGAGTCTCGGGTATATTCCGATATTGTCTTAGATATATGATAAAATAAATCCGACAATTTGTTAAATAATTCATCAAAATTAAAATGCGAACTATTGAAAATTAAGACAAATTCCCCGTCTTTGCAAGCCTTTGGGAGTTTTACCATCTTAATATTTCTTTTTATATCGAAAGGTAATTTGCTTAGGATAATTCTTATTTCCGCTGCGGAATATTCCGAGTAAATCCTTATACCGCCTGCTGTTTCACGGACGGAAGTTATGCCGGCTCCGGTTGCGGACATTTTAAGTTTGATAAGTTTTATAAGGTTTTCGACAGGTTCTTCAAGTTTAGAAAATCTGTCTTTCCACTCGTTGACGATTTCGTCAAGTTCCGTCGGGGTTTTAGCTTCCGAAATCCGTTTATATTCAAGCATTTTTTGTTCTTTTGAGCCGACCCATTCATCCGGAATAAACGCAGTGACGTTAATATCGACAATTGAGGACTTAAATTTATGTTCTTTAATTTCCTGTAATTCTTTTACTGTTTCGTCGAGCAACGAGCAATATGTGTCAAATCCGACGGCAACCATTTTTCCGTGTTGTTTGGTGCCCAAAAGGTTCCCAATACCACGGATTTCAATATCCCGAAGTGCTATTTGATAACCGCTACCGAACGTTGTAAACTCTTTGATTGCTCGCAAACGTTTTTGTGCATCTTCAGTTAAAAGCTTATTTTGCTTGTAAAGGCAATAACAGTAAGCCTGTCTGTCCGTTCGTCCGACACGACCTCGGAGTTGATAAAGTTGTGCAAGTCCGAACCTGTCCGCATCGTGGATTATGATTGTGTTTGCATTTTTGATATCAATCCCCGACTCAATGATTGCACTGCAAAGCAGGATATCGTATTGACCGTCACGAAAATCGCACATGATTTTTTCTAATTTTGAACCGTCTGTTTTGCCGTGAGCAACTGCAATCCGTGCGTTTGGAACAAGTTTTTGCAAATATGTCGCAAAATCAAAAATTGTTTCCACACGATTGTAAAGATAGAAAACCTGTCCGTCCCGCTCAATTTCGTAGTTTATGGCATTTTTGACAACGTCCTCTTTAAATTCACTGACAAAAGTTTTGACGGGCAATCTCTCTGTCGGAGCAGTCGCAATCACGCTGATATCACGGATTCCCGACAAGGACATATAGAGCGTTCTCGGAATAGGCGTTGCGGACATGTTTAAAACGTCGATGTTTTTCTTCATCATTTTGAATTTTTCTTTGTGATTAACACCGAATTTGTGTTCCTCATCGATTACGAGCAAGCCCAAATCTTTGAACACAACATCGTCCTGCAATAACCTGTGAGTGCCGATGACAACGTCGATTTCGCCCGCAGCAAGTTTTTCAAGACTTTCTCTGATTTCTTTATTTGAGCGAAATCTTGATAAAACGGCAATTTTAATCGGAAAAGGCTTAAATCTTTCGCAAGCGGTGGCAAAATGCTGCATCGCCAAAACAGTCGTCGGAACGACCAATGCGGCTTGTTTCCCTGACATTACAGCCTTGAAAATCGCACGAAGGGCAACCTCGGTTTTGCCAAACCCGACATCACCGCAAATCAGTCTGTCCATTGGTTTATCGAGTTCCATGTCAGATTTTGTGTCGTTGATTGCTTTCATCTGGTCAGGAGTTTCGGTGTACGGAAATGCCGATTCCATCTCGTACTGCCAAATTGTATCAGGCTCAAAAGCGTACCCGTCGGCGGTTTTTCGACCTGCATAAAGCTTCAAAAGTTGTTTCGCAACATCTTGAATATCCTTTTTGACCTTCGCTTTAATGTTTGACCAATCAACACCACCCATCTTGGAAAGCGGCGGTTTTATTGCTCCTGAACCTTTATATGCACATAAAAGTCCGATTTGCTCAGCGGGCATGTAAAGTTTGTCCTTGCCCGCATATTCAATCGTCAAATAATCCTTCAATTCTCCGTCAAACTCAAGTTTTGAAAGACCTTTGAAAATCCCGATTCCGTGGATTTCGTGAACGACATAATCATCAACTTTTATGTCGCTGAAATCTTCAACACGCTTTTCCCGTCTGTATTTCCGCTTTGCAATAGTAACGTCTGCCGAATGTTTGTTGAATAGTTCTTTATCCGTTAAAATTATCAATTTGAAAGAGTTTATAACAATTCCGCCAAAAGCGGTATTGTCCGTTAAAAATACATCTGAAAGTTGCTCAAAATCAGTCGAAACGGGTATTTCAAAATCATTCAAAATTTCTTTAACCCGAGCTTGAAAATCTGTTGCAATTATAATTTTGAAGTTTTCATTACGTTTTTTCAAAATATAGTCAGCCATTGATACCAAATCGCCCGAAAATAACGGTGCAAGCTCTGTTTCGGTCTCAATAAATTTTACGTTTTCCGTTTCTTCAGAAAGCAAATTTTCAAAATAAATTTTATTTTTATTGGCAATTGTCTTGATAAAATCTTCAAATTGAGGATGTGAAAAATCGCTGAATGGTAATGTTTGCGGCAATTTTAAATTTTCGGAATAATGCTTTTTTAAGTTTTCGTCGATTTGACGATATTTGGATTTTATTTCGTTATATTCATCGAAAACCACCGTATAATCCGATGGCAAAAGTTCTAATATCGTTTTGAGTTCGGGATTTAAAACGCTTTCATAATAATCAATTCCGTCAAAATCCAAATTTTCTTTTAATAATTCCGTTATTTCGTTGTATTTGTTTTTGAAAAACTCTTTTTCCTTATCATCAGCGGATTTAAGAAAATTTTTTAAAACTTTTGAATAATATTTTTCAAAATTTTCAACTGTTTTTTCTGTCCTTAAAAATTTGCAAACAGGTATAATCGTTGCCTCGTCGGTCTTTTCGACACTTCGTTGTGTTTCGGGGTCAAAATATCGCAAATCCGTGATAGTATCACCCCATAGCTCAATTCTCAAGGGGTTTTTGTCCAAAGAATAAATATCCGTTGTGTCACCACGAACACTGAATTCTCCGGCATCGGTAACGGTTACAACCTTTTTGTATCCGAATGAAATTAGTTTAGCCGACAAATTTTCTATATCAATATCTTCATCTACACTTAATTTTATTGAATTTTCTTCAAAAAATTTATTTGTCGGGAATT
The DNA here is from genome assembly GCA_902783835.1 of uncultured bacterium. GTDB lineage: Bacteria > Cyanobacteriota > Vampirovibrionia > Gastranaerophilales > Gastranaerophilaceae > RUG841. The sequence goes on along the minus strand of CACZSN010000012.1, from coordinate 525 downwards.
TTTCAAAAATTGCCCGCAACGGCAAAATAACAATTTTTTCTTCGGATAAATTTTGAAGAACCGAAATTTGTTCTGCATATTTGTAAATGTTTGGTACGTTCGCATCATACAAACCGCTTTCCTGATAAGGAAAAACAACGGAATCTTGCCCCAAAAGAAGCTTTAAATCATTCTTGTATCGAAGTGCCGTCTGTTCGGTATCAACAATGAAAAAAATCTTTTTGAATTTTGAAATTGAATTTACAAAAAAAAGTTTTCCAATCGGACTTACGCAAGAAATCGCATAAGACTTGCCACTCTTCGTCAAAGCTTGGATTTTTCCGAAAATTTCAAAATTATTGGTGATTTTTTCTGCATTAATCGACATACCGATAATTTTAAATCAAAATATAAATCCTTGCAAATCGCCCGTTTCGTCAGTATTAAAAAAACTGTTCTTTGCTATTGTTAACTTTTGTAAACATAAATATATACAAAAAGGCAATTTTTTATATCTCTCATACTTTATATCAATGTAGAGAGATT
>CACZSN010000011.1 GCA_902783835.1 uncultured bacterium | reverse complement strand
TTTCCGACCTCTCAAATGCCCTCACAGAGCAAGTTTTCCCAAATAAATCACATTACCCGTACAAACCAAATCATGCTTTCCAATACAGCCCTCGCAGAGCGGGCTGTCCAAAATAATCAAAGTATCCGTACAAATAAAACCGGTCGTTAAATTACACCAATAAGACTTTTTAAATACGCCTTTCAAAATGGACATTAAACGCCACTTCACTTTCAGACTTCGTCCTTACTGTTCCGCCGAAAAACTCCTGCTTACGAGTTTCGCAACTTCGTTACTTACTCTACCGAAAATCAAAAAAAAATACGGAAAAGATGGGATTCGAACCCATGATGCAGATTACTCCACATAACACCTTAGCAGGGTGCCGCCTTCAGCCGACTCGGCCACTTTTCCGTATTTCTTCAATTGTATGTATTTATTCTATCACAAAAGTTTTTCTATGCAAATATTAAACTCTTAAATGTTTCTTAATCGAGAGCATACTTCCGCCTGCACCAAAGCCTATCGCAATCACAAACAATGTAAACGTAACGATATTTGCCGCCAAAACTGGTGAGGGTATCATAAAATATTCATGTGCCTTGAGCAACCAACCCTGCACGGCATTGAGCGGTATCAGTGCCAAAAGTGCCGAGACAAAGCCATAAATCGCCCCTTGCAAAATCAGCGGTATTTTAATATACCAGTTGCTGACCCCCATAAGCCGCATGATTTCAATCTCTTCCTTCTGATTTTGGATAACCAGCTGAATGGTGTTATTAATAATCGCAATCGTCAGCACCGCAACGAAAACAACGACAATAAGAGTCATCGTGTGAACAACCTTATTGAACATTTCCATTTTCTTCGCAATATCAGTCGCATAAGCAACTTCCTCAACCCCCGGAATCGGTTTAATCTTTTCATAAACATCATTAATATTCTCAGGTTCATCAACTTTAACGTGCAATGTATCAGGCAGCGGATTTGAAATGTCCGCTACGTCATACTCAGACCGCATTTTTTTCCAAGCTTCCGCCTTTGTGATAATCGTAACTTTTTCTACGTGGTCAAATTCCTTTATCCGACTCGACAAATGGTCAGGAGAAACATCGTTCTTTAAATAAACCGAAATCTCAAGCATACTGCCGAATTGTTTGACAAATTCCGTTAAAGAAATTGTTGTTCTGAACAAGGCTCCAAAAATCGTCAAAATAGCCGCCATTGTTGTAATAATGGCGATATTTATCCAACCTGTTCTTAAAATACCTTTCATCGTTTCGGCGATAATTCTTGAGGTAATTCTAAGTTCACCGAGCCAATCTTTCGGAATTCCCGATTTGACTTTCTTTTTGAATTTTATAGATTTTGAGTTTGTTGAATCAGTCATAAGTACCTGCCTGAATGTCTCGGACAATTTGTCCTTGATCCATTGTAATTACACGCTTTCTGAAGTAATTTACCATTGCGTGATCGTGTGTTGCAATCAAAATTGTAATGCCTTTTTGGTTAATTTGTTCCAAAATTTGCATAACTTCCATTGAGTTTTTCGGGTCAAGATTACCCGTCGGTTCGTCCGCAATCAACAACGGAGGGCCGTTTACAATGGCTCTTGCGATACTTACACGTTGCTGCTCACCGCCTGACAATTCAGTCGGTTTCGCTCTCATCTTGCCTGCTAAGCCTACAACCTTCAACGCTCCCATCGTTCTGGCTTCGATTTCTCTGCTGCTCATTCCCAAAGTGCGGATAACGTACGAAACATTATCAAACACACTTTGGTTCTGTAACAGTTTATAATCTTGGAACACAATGCCCATACATCTTCTGAGTTTAGGCACTTTGTCATCAGGAAGTTCGGCAACATTGGTCGAGCCAATCATTACCGTACCCGAAGTGGGAACCTCTTCACGGTACAACAATTTCATCAACGTCGATTTTCCCGCACCGCTTGAACCGGTGAGGAATACAAACTCTCCCGACATAATGTCGAGGTTGATGTTTTTCAATGCGTAATTGTGTTTATACCGTTTAGTTACGGCTCTCATTTGAATCATATTATTTTACGAGTCCTTTGATTTTTTCGGCAAGTTTCTTTGCTGACAATCCGTAGTATTCCATAAGTTCAGAAGCAGTACCTGTTTGACCGAATTGGTCGTTGATACCGATTCTTGAAACTTTTACGGGATAATTTTCGGAAAGTGCTTCGCATACTGCACCACCCAAACCGCCGATGATTGAGTGATTTTCAACCGTGATAACTCTATTTGTTTTCTTTGCAGAATTTACGATTGTTTCTGTGTCTAAAGGTTTAACAACAGGTGCGTGTACAACTTCAACGCTTATGCCTTCTGCTTCAAGCATTTTAGCCGCTTCAACCACTTCACAAGTCGTTTCGCCGTTTGTTACAACGGTTACGTCCTTACCTTCTTTCATAACAACCGCTTTTTTCGGGTTGAATTTATATTCGCCTTCCTTGAAGATTACAGGCAAGTTCGCTCTTGATACACGAACGTAAACAGGGCCTTTGTATTCTGCTGCCCAAGTGATTACTTCACGAACTTCCGTTGCATCAGCAGGAGCAATAACCGTAATGTTCGGGATTGCTCTCATAATTGCAACATCTTCAAGTGCTTGGTGACTTGCTCCGTCTTCCCCAACCGTGATACCACAGTGAGTTGCAACGATTTTTACGTTGAAATTCGGGTAGCAAACACCGTTTCTGATTTGTTCCCATGCTCTGCCTGATGCGAATACTGCAAATGTAGAAACGAAGGGAATTTTACCTGTTGTTGAAAGACCTACTGCCGTTGTAACTGCGTCTTGTTCTGCAATACCAACGTTGAAGTGTCTTTCTGGAAATTTTTCTCTGAAATATTTTGTCATTGTTGAACCTGAAAGGTCGCAATCAATAACTACAATGTTTTCATTTGTTTTGCCAAGGTCTGCGAGCGTTAAGCCGTATTCGCCTCTTGCTGATTTTTTTACTACTTCAGTCATTGTTACACCTTTCTACTTCAATTCTTCTAATGCTTGTGCCAACTGTTCATCGTTAGGCGCTTTACCGTGCCAACCTGCTTGGTTTTCCATAAATGAAACACCTTTGCCTTTAATCGTATTTGCAACGATTACGGTCGGTTTGTCTTGCGATTCTTTTGCTTTTTCGAATGCTTCGTAAATCGCTTCGATATTGTGTCCGTCGATTTCCAAAGTGTTCCAGCCAAATGCTGCAAACTTAGCCGCAACATCGCCTACTGCCATAACATCTTCAGTGTTACCGTCGATTTGAAGTCTGTTTCTGTCAACAACTGCAATAAGGTGGTTTAACTTGTAATGAGCCGCATTCATTGCTGCTTCCCATACTGAACCTTCTTGAAGTTCGCCATCACCCATAAGAGTATAAACGTAATTATCTTTTTTGCTCAATCTCAAGCCCAAAGCCATACCGCAAGCGATTGAGAGACCTTGTCCCAAAGAACCTGTTGAAACTTCAATGCCTTTGAGTTTTGTGCAGCAAGGGTGTCCTTGAAGTTTTGTGCCAAATTTTCTGTATTCGAGCAAATCTTCTTCAGGGAAGTATCCGCAATGTGCCAAAATTGAGTAAATAGCCGCTGATGCGTGACCTTTTGACAATACAAATCTGTCACGATTTTCAAAATCAGGGTTCTTGTCCCAATCAGGGAATTGTTTCATAACTTTCGTATACAAAACAGCCAAAATATCAATCGCAGAAAGGCTTCCACCCGGGTGACCGGATTGAGCATTGTGAATCATTCTGACAATGTTTGCACGAAGTTTTTTGGTAATTGATTGAATTTCTTTGATTTCTTCATCGGATAATACTTTTAACATAAATCACCTTTTCTTCTATACTACATACAACATAATAAATTATTTCTTATTTATTATAACCTTAAACAAAAAGAGCGGTAAAGTAGGAAACATTCTATTAAATCTTGACGGCTCTTTTATTAATCTCCAAAGCCATTCGCAACCTAACTGTCTGAATATTTTTGGTGCTCTTTTTACATTTCCCGACCAAACATCAAAACTTCCGCCGACTCCGACGAAAATTGTGTTCGGAAATTCATTTTTGTATTTTTTAATGAAAACTTCTTGTTTCGGTACACCAAGTGCAACCAAAACCAATTTCGGATTTTTTGACTTAATTTCGTCAACAATCGCTCTCTCGTCATCTTCCTTGAAATAACCATTTCGGGCATATACGATATTCAATCCGTCATTTTTTTCTTTCAATTTTTGACAAGCGGTTTGCAAAGTTTCTTCCTTTGCACCGATTAAAGCGACAGGGAGCGAGTTTTTGGCGCAATAATCAATCAATCTTCCCGCAAATTCAATCCCGGGAATTCTTTCTTGAGAAATTCCGTAAATTTTAAGTGCCAACTTTATCCCAAAACCATCGGGGATAAGCAAATCAGCATTTTTTAAAATTTCTGAAAATTCTTGATTTTTATCGCCCAATTCAATCATCTCGGGATTGAGCGTAATCGTCTGTGTGCTTTGCATTTGACTTTTTTGCACAATGTACTCGACGGCTTGGTCAAAACTGAACAAGTCAACATCATATCCTAAAATTTTCGCAACGTGTCTCTCCATACTTCGTATTATTACACAAAAACATTGTTTTTGCCCGTAAAAAAACTATTTTTTACAATATTTTATCTTTATTTCAAACGAAGATAGAAAAGCATGTCCAAAATCACAGTTCCCATAAGGATTACCACCCATTTTGCCAAACCAAATTCATATCCGAGGCATGCTTCCATGCCGCAAAACACATCATTTTTGCCCCCAAAACCCCTCAAAAACAGTCACGACATTAAGTTTTTATTAAGAAACAGTAACATTTTTTCAGCAGGTGAAAAAGCATGATACACATGCGTTTTCGGGATATTTTCAGCCGTAATGTGCGATTTTATTGAGTTTTCTTAATAAAAGTTAAAAAAACATGAAAATCCATGCTATACATGCGTTTTGGGAAATTTTAACACTATTTGTGGTTTTTTCCCTATGGTAATGATTTTCTGATTGAACTATGATAGTTTCATTGGGGACACGCTTTAACAAAAGTAAGTAAATAAGATGACTATAGAATATTTTAAAAATTCAAAAATATTATTTGATGACAATGTTTTAAACATTGATACGGAAAGATATTACAGAGAAGCAGAGGATTATTTCTTCTACTTTGACAGAGCGGACAAGGCAATCAAATTGCTCAAAAAGGCAATAAAACTAACACCGTATCACGTTAAAAGTTTGAAATTTTTGGGAGATATTTATTTTGCAATCGGAAAGATGAAAAAGGCTTTCGATTATTATGCACAAGCAGCAGCATTGAAACCTTGTGATGCAACTGTTATGTCATCTATGGCGACTGTTTGTGACGCATTGAGCGATTTCAAAAACGCACTTGCATTCCTTGATTTGGCATTTGAATATTTGACGATTGAAGATATGAGATTATACGCACAATTTTGCGATTTGAAGTTCGCTTTGCTCGTAAAAATGCAAAAATACGCAGAAGCGAAAAAATTCTTGGATACCGTCAACAAACGTTTACCAGTCGAAGAAAAGGGACTTGTTGCAAGCGTAAACAGAGAAATTTTGAAGAAAAAACTTTCATTAAAAGAAAGAATGGATAACTTAAATATCAAAGTTGTTTAATCCTAAACGGTTGTATTTTCAGAAGAAACTTCTATAATAAAGAAGTACGTTTTGGTATGAAAATTCTATGAACAAAAGTAAAAGCAACATAATCGCACTCGGAATTACAATAATTTTCACGATTATTGTTCTTTGGAATGTTGATTTTGGGGAGCTTGTAAGGCTTTGCGGCTTATTTGACAAAAAATTTATCATACCGTACATGTTAATTTTTGTATTTGTAATGATAGGTCGGGCATACAGATGGAAAATTCTTTTGCCCAAATCAGGTTGCAAATTTATTGATTTATACGAAATTTACATGACCTCCAATCTTTTGAACATATTTCTTCCGGCACGAGCAGGAGATATATTCAGGGGAGTTTATTTCGGGCAAAAATACAAATTGTCGAAGTTGAGCATGCTTGGAACAGTGCTTGCCGAAAGAATTTTAGACGGTTTAACGGTAATTTGTCTTTTATCTTTGGGGATTATTTTATATTATCGTTCTAAACTTGTTTTAAACCTGCTTTTGCTTGCAATTGTTATGTTTGTCGGAAGTTTTTTATTCATGTTTTGGGTTTACAAATACAAAAAAATTGATTTCGTTTGTAAAAAAATCAAAAACTTTTCAGAAAAATTACCGCAAAATATTTCGGGGAAAATATGTTCTGCGGTTGATAAATGCAATCCGTTTTTAAACGCATTTATGGACGGATTTGAAAAATTCACAAACATAAAAGTTATGGCGGAAATGGCAGTATACAGTGCATTATCTTGGGCTGGAGATTGTTTTCTTGTATATTATTTGATGTTGGCTTTCGGAATTGAAACGCATTATGCAGTATCGTTTTTCGTCGTTTCATTCATCGCTTTGTCGACAATAATTCCGCAATCATCAATGTATATCGGACTTTATCAGGGAGCATTTATTCTTGCGGCAAAATTATTCGGCATAAGCAAAACTGCTGCATTGAGTGTTGCTTTGACTCAGCAAATGTTAATGATTGTTGTTTATACAATTGTTGCACTAATTTTTATTTGGAAAAAACATATTAAAATATCTGATTTAAAAGGGAAAATAGACAATGGACAAAGCACCTAAATCGATGAGACTGCATATTGGAATTTTCGGCAAAAGAAATGTCGGAAAATCGTCGCTTATCAATGCCATTACAAATCAAAGCATTTCTATTGTTTCTGAAGTTGCAGGAACGACGACCGATGCGGTGGAAAAATCTATGGAAATGTTGCCATTAGGGCCTGTCACGTTGATTGATACGGCGGGAATTGATGATGTCGGAGATTTGGGCGAACAAAGGGTTCAAAAGTCCGAACAAATTATCGAAAGAACCGATGTTGCACTCATAGTATGCGATTTTGACGGATGGACAGAATTTGAAAAAAATCTTGCAAAAACATTTAACGAAAAGAAAATCCCGATTGTCGCCGTGATTAATAAAAACGATATTAAGGAAATTTCCGATGAAAAATTTGAAGAAATAAAAGCTGAAACAACTTATCAAATAAAGCTTTCGGCAAAAAATGATAAAGATGTTACGGCGAAAATCAAAGAAGGTTTAATAAGAATTGCTCCGGAAGATTTTATTAATCCGCCTGCAATTTTGGAAAATCTTGTCGAACCAAATGATACCGTAATTTTGGTCACACCAATCGACAAAGAAGCTCCAAAAGGCAGATTGATTTTGCCGCAAGTTAACGTTTTGCGGGAACTTTTGGACAGTCGCTGCGTTGCGGTTGTTGTTACGGAACATAATTTAAAGCAGGCTATTGAAGGTTTAAAAAATCCTCCAAAGCTTGTTATTACAGACTCTCAGGCTTTTAAAACCGTTTCTGAGATTACTCCGGAAAATATTCCGCTAACATCATTTTCGATTTTGTTTGCAAGATTAAAGGGCGATTTAAAGACTTTCACGGAAGGTGTAAAAGCAATTGAAAACCTTAAAGACGGAGACAAGGTTCTTATTTGCGAAAGTTGCTCTCATCACGCAATTGAGGACGATATAGGACGGGTAAAAATACCTAATCTGATAAGGAAAAAAACAGGTAAAAATTTAACGTTTGAACACGTTGCATCTCACGATATGATTAAAAATATCAGCAATTATGCACTTATAATTCATTGTGGCGGCTGTATGACAAACAGACGCGAAATTCTCTCAAGAATTGCAAAATCCAAAGCGGAAGGTGTTCCCATAACAAATTACGGCATCACTATTTCGTATTGCCTCGGAATTCTAAACAGAGCTGTTAAACCGTTGTTAAAATAATAAATTTAAAAAAAAGGGCGACATTTCTGTCACCCTTAATTTTTTCTGTTAGTCTTAAACTATTTCAAGAACGGGGGAAGGTCGATGTCTACCGACTTTGAACCGTTATTGGGTTGATTTCCGTAGTTAATCGGGAAATCTGTTTTTGCTTCAACTTTCGGAGCTTGTTGTTGCGGAGCAGCCGGAGCTTTCGGAGCAACATTTTGGTTATTATTGTTGTTCATTTTGCCGCTGAAAAAATCACTTACGTTCAATTTTTCAGTTTGTTTCGGAGCTTCCGGAGCAGGTTTCATATCAAAACCCGTTGCGATAACCGTAACTTGGATTTCGCTTGCATTCATAACGTTTTCGTTAATAACAGCACCAAATGTGAAGTTTGCATCGTCTGCAATTTCTTTTTGGATAACTTGTGAAGCTGCGTTGATTTCGAACAATGTCATATCTGAACCGCCTGTTACGTTAACAATAACACCGGTTGCACCCTTCAATGAAGATTCGATAAGCGGTGAGTTGATTGCAGCATTTGCAGCTTGAACTGCTCTGCCTTCACCTGACATTACACCGATACCCATCAATGCGGTACCTGAGTTTTTCATAATTGCCTTAACATCGGCAAAGTCAACGTTTACAACACCGGGGAGTGCAACGATATCTGAAATACCTTGAACACCTCTTGTCAAAACCGCATCCGCAATTGAGAATGCATCAATCAATGTTGCCTTGTTTCCTGCAACTTCAAGCAATCTTTCGTTCGGAACAACGATAATTGAATCAACTTCGTCTTTAAGTTTATTGTAACCTTCAACAGCGAAGTTCATTTTTCTCTTTCCTTCGAAAGAGAAAGGTTTAGTAACAACTGCAATTGTCAAAGCACCTGAATCTTTTGCGATTTGAGCAATAACGGGAGAAGCACCTGTGCCTGTACCGCCGCCCATACCTGCCGTGATGAATACCATATCAGCACCTTCAACAGCTTGAGCAATTTGTTCTTGGCTTTCTTTTGCTGCTTGTTCACCGATTGACGGATTTCCGCCTGCACCCAAACCTTGAGTTAAAGATTGACCGAGTTGGATACGGTGATCTTCTTCAACTTTGGCTCTGTCCAAAACCTGCTTATCTGTGTTCATAACCCAGAATTCAACACCTTCCATGTCGTTTTCAATCATTCGGTTAACTGCATTTCCGCCGCCACCGCCGACACCGATAACCTTGATTCTTGCAGGTGTGATGCCTTGTGTGAAATTATCGTACATTTTGTAAGACCTCCAGAAATAAATCTTATATGTCTAATCCTCGTTTTATCAATTCAATCTGCTCAAAAAGCGTTTCCTGACTTGAAATCACGGTATTTCGAGGATATTCTAACCATTCTTTGTTTACCGCTCTATAAAAACATAGTATAGAAAATACAAAAAATAGTAAAGAAATTTTTTTACTTTTTTAAGACATGTTATAGATTTGTAATAAAAAATTTCTAAAAGTCGCTCAAAATATCACGTTTTATCTGTGATTGGATATTATTTGCCTTAATCAATTCCGCACAAATTTGTTGATATTTTTGTTCATTAATAATGCTTTTTCCCTCAAAATGTTCGGCATACTTATCAACGTTGCAATTCAATGAATTCAATGTCGAAATAGAATCTTTGATTTTGGATTCTTTTAATTTTAAATATAAAAAATTAATAATCGGAAGATTAAAGAAAACCATCTTAAAAAATCTTACGAGCATATTTCCCGAAAAAGCATATAAATCAGTCTTTTCGAGAGTTTGTTTTTTCAAATAATCTCCGTCGTAAAAACATAATTTATGTTCGGGCAAATCTTTTTTTTCAAAAGGATTTGATGTTTTTTTCAAAAAATCTTTTGCATCAATTTTTGCCAATTCATCCTTGGTAAGTTTATCGGCAACTTTATGCACGGGAACGTACTGTCCCATAGGGATATAGGACGTTTTTTCTTTTTCAAAGATATTATTCTTTGAAACGGGCGATTTATTTTCACTCTTACCGTTTTCAGCCATACTTACCTTTCTCCCACATTTACAGAATATCGGATTTTCGGCAAAATTTACTCATACATTTAAAGTATATTTTTATTTATGAATTACAAAAATAACTTCTTCCGCAAAAATATCCGCGAAAGTTTTTCTAAACCTTGAATTAACTATCTTTCCGCGTCTTGTCAAAATAGAATTTGAAATTTTTATATTTCTTTTTTCGCAATAATCAAAAAAGTCCCGAACCGTCAAAAGGTGGATGTTTGGAGTATCATACCACTCGAAAGGCAACATTTTCGACTTCGGCATTTTCCCTTTAAAAAGCAAATAAAATCTAATTCTCCAATACGCAAAATTCGGGAAACTCACAACCGCATTTTTGCCGACACGAAGCATTTCTTTTATTACAAAATCCGGATTTTGTGTGGATTGCAAAGTCTGATTTAAAATAACATAATCCATCTCGTTATCAGCAAAATCTTCAAGCCCTTCGTCAATATCGCCCTGAATTACAGAAAGTCCCTTGTGAAGCGATTGAATGACATTTTCCTGATTGATTTCGATTCCTTTACCGTGAACATTTTTCTCGTCGATAAGTTTTCTGAGCAAAGTGCCGTCCCCGCAACCTAAATCGAGAACTTTTGCTCCGTTTTCAATCAGCGGAACAATATGATTGTAATTTGCGTGTAACGCCTCGTCATTATTCATTTTCTGTATCCTTTTTCAAAAAAGATTTTATAATATCCGTTTGTGTTTGAAATTCAAGCAAAAACGCATCATGCCCGCACGGTGATTGAATTTCGCAGAAAGAAACATCTTTTCCTGCACGAACGAGAGCTTTTGTCATTTCTTTCGATTGTTCAGTCGGGAAGAGCCAATCCGAAGAGAAAGAAATTATCAAAAATGCACAATCCGAATGTTTGAACGCATCTTCCAAAGAGCCGTATTTTTCCGCCAAATCGAAATAATCGACAGCTTTTGTAATATACAAATAACTGTTTGCGTCAAAACGTTCCACAAACGTCAAACCTTGATGTTGCAAATAACTTTCGACCTGAAAATCAATTCCGAAATCAAAATCAGGTTTCGATTTATCCTGCAAACGTCGCCCGAACTTTTTATGCATGGATTCTTCACACAAATATGTTATGTGACCAATCATTCTTGCAACGGACAAGCCTTTTTCGGGGTGTTTTTTATCATAATAATCACCGCCGTTAAAATTTTCATCGGACAAAATCGCGTTACGTCCTACCGCATTAAACGCAATTCCTTGAGCCGTAAGCCTTGAGGTAGAAGCAATAATGACGGTTTTAGAAACATATTGAGGATAAGAAGTTGCCCACTCAAGAGCCTGCATACCGCCCATTGACCCGCCTGCGACAATCATTTTTTTTATGCCCAAAGCGTCAACAAGAATTTTTTGAACCTGAACGGCATCTTCCATCGTAATCACCGGAAACGTTAAACCATAAGGTTTTCCGGTTTCGGGATTAATCGAAGATGGTCCCGTCGTCCCCGAGCAGCCGCCGAGCATGTTTGATGAAACGACAAAATATTTATTCGTGTCAAAAGCCTTATCAGGACCAATCATTTCGTCCCACCAGCCGTATTTTTTGTCATTTTCGCTGTAATAACCCGCAGCGTGAGCATCTCCGGTCAAAGCATGCAACACCAAAATCGCATTGTCGCCCTGCTCGTTCAACTCGCCATAAGTTTCATAAGCAATTTCAATCGGACCAAATTCCACACCCGAATTGAGTTTGATTTTATTATCATATTTTAAAAATTTTAATTCTGTTTTTCCGACCGATTTGCCCATTATTTCACCTGTTTTGAATAATCCCAGCAATAAATTCCGCCGCAATAGCCGCAAACCGCATAATTATTCATAAAATCCAAATCGGGAACAAATGTATAACCGTCAACCGTTATCATCATTTTTCCGTTTGCATCAACGATTTTTTCAACTTTGCCCTCACCCTGATAACCGTGGCTGAGCATTAAATCAAAATTATCAACTTTTTTACATTTTCTGCAAACGAACATATTATCCCTTTTTGTTTCTGTTCTTGTATTCTTTTTTGTAATCGGTTTTTCTGAGCTCTTCGCCTTTTTCAAAATCGAAAGTTTTGTACAACAAAGTAAACCAGCAACTTCTCATAGGCAAAAGCAAACCAACAACAGAAACACCGATTACAAAACAAACTATGTTACAAGCAATATCATGAATATTAAACAAAGAATTTATATTAATTGAAATCGGCATTTCTAAAGGTAAACCGCCGGTTACTGTTGAAATAAAATTATTTAGCAGTTCTTGAACAGGTAAAATTTCCAAATATTTATGAATGGGATATGCAAGAAAATCAATTGCATTTGCTTTATAAAAAGCCCAAATAATCAAATTCGGCAAAAGCCAATAAGTCAATAACCCCGAAAGACCTAACAATAAACAAGTTATCCCAAAATTTGTCTTAACTAATTCAAAACTCCTTTTAAAAACACCTAAAGGCGTAGATGATTCTTCAAGCATAAAAACTTGAAAAATTAAACTTAAATACACTAAAACAATAACAAACGGAATTATTAACAACGGAAATGATCCGATACACAACAAAACCGAAAGTATCAAAATAAAGATGATATATTTGGCTAATCTGTTTTTAAGAACGTCTGAATGTATTTTTGGGTCAAGCGGTTCTTTTTTCATTTTTTCACCACGAGAAACATACACCATTAAATTCAACGCAGCCATTGCAATGATATAGTCATAAAATGCCTTACAAAAAACCATAAACCCCGGAAATACACAAATTAACAAAAGCGTAAATACCAACGGAATATTATCCAAAATCGGATATTGCTTAATCAAATGAGGAATATTTACCACAAAAAAATAATTTGCCGTAAAAATCAAAATCAGTCCGATAATTTGTCCGAACACGGGAAAAAGCATGTATTTGAGCAAAACGTCCATATACTTGCAATACCAGACTATTCCGTCTTTGAAAATATTTAATATCATTAAAATTCTGTTTTCAGATTTTTTAGCCATAATTTTGTTGTTCTTGTTATAATAATTTCATCTTGAGAAGATTATACACTATGAACACGACAAAAGATAGCATTAAAAGATTATTTAACGAGTACAGTGAAAAAGATTATTGGGAAAACGTTGATTTTCACTTGCATTCAAGTGCTTCCGACGGGAAATTGCCCGCTGATGAACTTGCAAAACAAGCAAGAGAAAAAGGGTTAAAAAAGTTTTCAATTTGTGACCACAATACTTTAGACGGTTACAAATTAATCAATCTTGATGAATATCCCGAAATTATTACGGGCATTGAGTTTGACTGTTGGTATCGGGGAATTTTTCTTCATTTGCTTGCTTATGGAACGGACTTACGCTCAGATGCCTTAAAACCTTTCGTTGCAAAGAATAAAGCCGATACCGAAAAAGATATCGTAAGAATTTTTGACAGAAGAAATGTACCTGAATTAATCAAAGCAATCCACGAAGCGGGCGGAATTGCGGTGTTGGCACATTCTGCTTGTTGTTGGACAATAAATCACGAACATTTTGTAAAATCTATGGTAAAAATCGGACTTGACGGGCTTGAATGTTATTATCCGTACCACAGACACAGAGCTATCGTGAAATTTCATACGGCAGAAACCGTAAAACAAATTGCCGATAAATTAAATCTTATAAAAACAGGCGGAACGGACACTCACGGCGAATTAAAATAATGCGTCCGAAATTGACATAAACAGTGTCTATAATCGATATTACAATTAAAATTAAAGGGGAAATATGGACATCTTAAGTATTGCTATTGCCGTAATCACACTAATTATAGGACTTTTTATCGGATTAAATCTTAAAAATTCCGAAACAAAAAAACTTTCGGAAGAAAATTCCGATTTAAAACAAGAGAACAAATCGCTTGTTGAAAAGGTTGAAAATCTTATCGCACAAAGTCATTCAGACAAAGCAAAAGTCGAAATTTTAGAAGAAGTTCAAAAGAAAAATGAAGAACTTTCCGCAAAAATTAACGAACTTTCAGGTGAACTTTCAGCCGATAAAACGAAATTGGATATATTAGAAAAATTGCAAGATATTATCAAAAAAGATTTTACGGAAATAGCAAATAAGGTCATTAAAGAGGAACAAAGCGATTTGCGGGAACAAAATCGCGAAGCTCTCGAAGAAAAACTTAAACCGATTAAAGAAAATTTTGAAAAATTCAGAGAAAAAGTTGAAGAATTCAATAAACAAGGGGAAAGTAACACCGCAACGATTAAAGAAAAAATCGAAAATCTTGTTCAAGAAAGTCTTTCCATCAAAACAACCGCAACTGATTTGACAAATGCAATCAAGGCAAATTCTCAAGCACGAGGAGAGTTTGGCGAAATTATTTTGGAAAACCTTTTAAAACAGGCGGGACTTATTAACAAAAAAGAAGATGAGGAAAAAGGGAATTACATTACTCAACAAACTTTCAAAGATTCATCATCTCCGAGCGAACGTCCGAGACCGGATGTAGTGGTTTATTTGCCGGAAAATAAAAACATTGTAATTGACTCAAAATGCCCGTTGAATAATTTTATTGATTTCACGAACAGCGAAAATGAAGAAGAGAAAAACGCACAACTCAAACGTTTTTACGGTGCCGTATCCAATATGATTGATGAATTGAGCGGAAAGTATAATACCCTTGACGGATTGCACACTCCGGAGTTTAAGTTGATGTTTTTACCGTTGGAATCATGTGCAAGTTATGTTTATTCAAACAACGACATTATGTCACACGCATTGGCTCAAAACATAATTATAGTATGCCCTTCGACACTTTTTGCAACATTAAAATTAATAGGCAGAATTTGGGCACAACAAAATCAGTCAGAACACCTCGAAAGCATTCTGAAAACAGCAACAAGCACATATGATAAACTTGTGGTTTTCCTTGATAAACTTGAAAAAATAAGAACGAGTTTTAATACAACAACAACTGCTTTTGAAAACGCGTTTAAAACCTTACAAGGCAGAGGTGGCTTGATAAAGCAGATTTCGACCCTTGAAAATTTGGGAATTCAACCAAAGAAAAAAATTGACACAAAATATGTTTCTGAAGAAAATCAGGAATTGCTAAGTTTTTCGGGAACGGAAGAATAATAAAAAAAGCTCCGATGTCAAAAAGACAACGGAGTTTTTGCCTATAAAGCTTTAATTCTGTGTTTTTTAAGGTAATTCAAAACATCGGTCTCGTAAAACCTTATCGCATCAGGGTATTCAATGTAATCAATGAGTTTTTTGTCCACCAATTTGTAAACCGTTGAGCGTGAAATACCCAAAATTTGCGACGCAACTTTAGCATCGATGATTTTTTCATACTCTTGTTTTTCTTTTAAATTAGTCTTCATCTTTCCTCCGTATTCTTGTTGCTAAAAAAGAATAACGGCAACATTCTCAATTCCTAACATTACCAATATAGCCTTTTTTATGCAAAAATTTTTTAATATATTTTCCGATTTGCAGTCAAACGCAAAAATCAAAAATTAATGAGGTCTTTTCTCAAGATACCACTTAACTTTTTTGCGGATGAAATCGCCGACTTCGGTCGGCTTTACGGACAAATAAGGAGGAAGAACGGTTATGTCAATCTTGCCGAAACTGCTTGTGTTCGGGTGCGATTTTCCAAACTCATAATGTGTTAAAACCGTGTCGGGTGTGACTGCGAGGTTGTATTTTTTGCACAATTCCGCCGTAAATGAGAACATTCTCTCGACTTGAATTTTTGTAAGCGGAAATTTGGTGTCTGAAAGTTTGCCTTTATAGTCTGCCATACCGCAAACCGCAACCCCGATAGAGCCTGTGTTTCCGCCGCCTGTGTGTGCTGCATAAAGTGCTTTGTTACCGCAACTTTTGCAAACCAAATTTGCAGCAACGGGGAAAACTCCCTCGGTAATTTTTCCGCCTTTGTCGATGACGTAATGATAATGTTGTAAATCCGTTGTGTTAGGGAAATTCGCCCCCGCTGTCCAATGCAAAATTATTCGTTTCATTTGTGTGATTCCTGTTATCTTACTTCTTAGAGGTTCATAATGACTTCAATAGTTCATTGTCATACTGAGCCTTTAGGCGAAGTATCTGTTTTCTGAATTTTGTTTAACAGATTCTTCGGGTTTCACCCTCAGAATGACGAAAACCGCTTAGTGTAGGGTTGACTTTAGTCAACCAAGCATGATTTCGGTCGACTGAAGTCGACCCTACGTCTAAAATTTTAGCGATAATTGTCATTCTGAACTTGGAATCTGCATATCAAAGACCCTGAAACGAGTTCAGTGTGACAAAATAGACTCAAACTGAACAAGACTAAGACTTTGTCATACTAAGGGTCTTCGTCCCGCTCTGTTTGCGTCTGCCTAATTTTTATCGTACCGTCATTCTGAGGGACTTCGTCTCGCTCCATTTGCGTCTGCTTATATTTTTATGGTTCTCTATTTTCAACAACAATCATTTCTCCAAGATTCTTCGCTTCGCTCAGAATGACGACATAATTTTTTCAAAATTAAAAACCCCACATCAACGTAGTAACGTAGTTTTGGTTAATGAAACAACAACAATGCGGCTACCTGTTTGAGCGTAGCGAGTTTAGCCGCT
>CACZSN010000010.1 GCA_902783835.1 uncultured bacterium | reverse complement strand
TTTTGCGGAATTTCAAGAAAGTATGTAATCGACGGCAAGAATTTTCTCGGTATTACTTGCCTCAATCGCATTGGTATCATTACTTGTCGGCGGCATAGGAATTATGAATATCATGCTTGTTTCCGTAACGGAAAGAACGAAGGAAATCGGTATCAGAATGGCAATCGGAGCAAATGTTCAAGACATAAGATTACAATTTTTGCTTGAATCATTTTTACTTTCAATGATTGGGGGAATTATAGGTATCATAATCGGCATAATCGGGGCTGAATCAATACAATTATTCACGGAAATGTCCGCCGTAATAACACTCGGTTCGATTGTAATGTCTCTTTGTTTTTCGGCACTTGTCGGAATAGGATTTGGCTATTATCCGGCTTATAAGGCTTCCTTGCTTAATCCGATTGATGCATTAAGATATGAATAAACAAAAAATATATCTTTTTATTTTTTATATGCTAAAATATAAAATGTCTTAAACACGAAACACGTAATAAAGGATTTAACAAAAATGGAAAGAACTGAAAATCTTCTTTTGTTTATGGATAAAATCACAAAAGAATACGGAAATAAAAACGCATTAGGAATTAAATCATATATAGGATGGAGAGAATTAACATTCAAAGGGTTAAGCATATTGTCACAAAGACTTGCGGCATATATGGTTCGTCAAGGAATAGATAAAGGTGACAAAGTTGCAATTTTGTCAGAATCCATGCCCGAATGGGGAGCAGCCTTGTTCGCATCGGTATTAGCAGGAGCAACACTTGTTCCGTTGGATATCAAACTTACGGCATACGAATTGAACTCAATATTGAGCAACAGTCAACCGAGAATGCTAATGTGTTCAAATGCATATTTGGAAAAAGCAAAAGCACTTATGCAAGAAATCGAATCGATTGAAGAAGTTGTGGTAATTGACGAAGGTTGCACGGACAAAACTTGTCAATGTATTTACAACTTGCCTGATGCAAAAGACTTCAAATGGCGTCACAGAAATCCACAACAGTCAGCATTTATCATCTATACATCAGGAACAACAGGTAAACCGAAAGGTATCGAAATTTCATACAAAAACTCAATGGCTCAAGTAAAATCCATCAGCCAATGTTTCAATTTGACGGTAAATGACAGATTGTTGTCAATTTTGCCGATGAATCACCTTTTTGAACTTTCTGTCGGATTTTTGTCATTCTTGAGCATGGGAACGGCAATTTACTATTCAAAAAGTTTAAAACCGAAAGATTTATTCCCGATTTTATCGGAAAAAGAAATCACGTTTATGGTTGTAGTACCGGCATTTTTGAAACTTTTAAAAGCAAATATAGAAACAACCGTTTCACAAAGCGGATTTTTCAACAAATTAATGTTTAAAATCCTTTTCAATATTGCAAAATTTATACCGTCAGTAAAAATGAGAAAACACTTGTTCCCGTCAATACATAAGCAATTTGGCGGAAAATTCAAGGGATGTATTTCAGGCGGTGCACCGTTAGATATAGATATTGCAAAATACTTGGAAACATTGGGTATTAAGATTTACGAAGGCTACGGATTATCGGAAGCTTCACCGGTTGTAACGTTTAATACGGATGAAGCCTCAAGATTGGGTTCTGTCGGAAGACCGATACCCGATGTAAGAGTAAAAATTGACGAAGCAACGGGAGAATTGCTTGTTAAGGGCGATAACGTAATGAAAGGATACTACGGAAATCCGGAATTGACAGCTCAAACAATTGACGAAGACGGATGGCTTCATTCAGGTGATATTGCGGAAATTGACAAAGACGGTTTTGTATATATTACAGGCAGAATTAAGAATATGATTGTTCTTAACGGCGGTAAAAAGGTATTTCCGGAAGAAGTTGAAGCAATCTTGGCACAAAGTTCAATTATTCAAGAATCTTGCGTAGTCGGAGTAAAACGCGACGGCGGTTTAAAAGACGGAACGGAAGAAGTTACGGCGGTAGTTGTGCCGACGGAAGAAATTTCAAATAAATATCCGAATGATGAAGAACTTACAAAAATTTTGAGAGCGGATGTAAAAGAACTTTCCTCAAACTTGTCAGTATTTAAACGCCCCACAAACGTTGTTTTAAGCAGAAAACCGCTTGAAAGAACCGCAACAAGCAAGATAAAGAGAAAAGAAGCAAAAGCTCTTGCAGAAAAATAATAACGAAAACTTGTCATTTAGTAGGTTGTCATGTTACAATCATAGAAAAAACGGATGAAACTATGGGCAAAAGATTAATAACATTAGGAATTATAATATTAGTATTTTCTGTCATTGTAAAGACAGCAATAGTCGGATTTAAATCAATCAAAGTTGATGATTTTACCCCGACATGTGCGATATTTCTTGTAGATATATCGGCATCAAACCAAGAGCAATTATATAAACAAAAGAATTATATCAGCTCAATATGTAAAACATTAGACCCTGATGATCAGGTAAAAATTCTGATTATTTCACAAGATTCAAACCTTATTTATGAAGGTTCACCGCAAAACGGAAGCGGAATCAGAAAATCATTAAACGAATATACACAACTGGACGCTTCTGCGTGGGGAACAGCATACGGAACGGCAATTAAAAAGGGAATGCAACATGCCTTAACAATGCAAAGAGAAGGTTATACACCGGCAATTATTGTTATCGGCGACTTGGAAAACGAAGGTGATGTAAAAGGACAAATCAACTGGGATACATTACCGGCAAACGTAAAAAAAGTAAAACAATATTGTCCTAAATTGTCGATGTCATTTTTATACGCACATCCGTCGAAATTGGATTTTGTAAAGAGCAAATTAGTACCTGTATTAGGGGAAGAAAAATTAGTAATAGCAACGAATGAAATGATGGACAAAGCAAGTCGTAAAATAATGACTGCGATGGGAAGATAAGGAAAAAATAATGCCCGTAACGATAGCAACAAAAAATGGCGAACAAACATTTGAAAAACCGGTTGTGACGATAGGAACGCACCCAAATTGCGAAGTAAAAGTACAAAGCCCCGTTGATTTTATATTAATAGTAGAATTAGGAAGAAACGGCGGATTTAGGGTAACGAACAGAACATCGTCTCCTGATGTAATGTTCAAAGGACAACCGATGGGCAACTCTCTTATCGTAGAGAGAGGTTGCAAGTTGATGATAAACGGAACAGACGAGTTTGTCGGAATTAAATTGGGAATGCCGCAAGGACAGCCTCAAGCACAAATGCAGGGACAACAGCAAGGACAAATGCAACAGCATGCACACCCTCAACGTCCCATGCCGCAACCTCAGCAACCGCAACAACCGATGCACCCTCAACAACCGCATCCGCAACAAAGACCTCAACAAATGCAAGGTCAAGTTCCTCAACAACAAAGACCTATGCCGATGAGAAGACCTCAACAAATGCAACAAATGCAACAAATGCAACCCGGCGGACATGGCGGAAGAATGCCGCAACAACCGCAAGTTACTTTGACATCTATTGCACAACAAGATTTCAACGAAGAGGATATCAGAGAGCTTTACGGCGAAGTAAATGCGGCAACGAAAATCAAATTGGAAAAACGTAAAACCGATATTGAAGCTCGTCGTGTAAGCATTTTAAAAGAAATTTCGTTCTCACTTGAAGAAGCTAAAAAGAAAATGTCTGCAAACGGAAATGCGGAAAGATTTATCGGATTGGCATTAATTTTCTGTCCGATTATTATGGCATCAGCAGTTTCTGACACATTAAGAAATCTTTTAGTTGATTCCGTAAGAGGATTTTTCCCGTTACATATGAGATTATTAGCGGGATATGCGGTACTTTTGTTTGTAAACGCATTAATTTTGAAACAAGGTATTTTCCTTTTATTCCAAGACAAAAACAAGGATAAAAGTGCAGTTAATAAAAAGGCAGCAGCAGCGAAGAACTTCATGTTGATGCTTTCTACGGCAATATTTCTTGCAGTCAGCGGAATTATTCTTTCATTCTACTTGAATACAGACACTCCGTTAGATCAAGGAGCAACGATTATTTCAATGATAAGTTTGTTTGCTCTTGTTTTGTGTGCGGTAGCGAGCGGTTATTTCAAGAGCATGCTTCACGAAGCGAGCGTTGATTATGATAAATATGAAAGCAGAGAAGATTTCAAGAGTGTACTTCAAGATTATCAACAATGGATAGGATTGTTCATAAACAACTTAAGTACGGTAAAATTAAGAAACATCAAAAATAAGCAATTCAATTTAAAATTGAAATCAGTCGGAGAAATTGCATTAGGTATAATCACTTCACCGTTTTTGGCATATGCGGTTTCAAACACATTAGGAACATGTATTCCTGATGCGGCAGGTTGGATTAGAATTTCAGGATTAAGAATTTCTCCTGTATTCTTGGCACTTGCAACATTAATGATTATATTTGCCTTTTTCACTTTGGCACAAGCATTTACAATTTCAAAGAGAGTAAACGGCTCAGAAGTCATCAAAAAAGACGGTTTTGCAAACTATATGAACCACGGTGTTGATTTATTTGGTACAGAAGCCGTTAAGAAATTGAAATCCGACGGATTCCGTTCATTCCTTATTGCAGGTACGGTAATTTTCATTGAATTCACAATGAACGTATCATACTTTATGCAAGAAATCGGCGGCGGAGAATGGGGCGGTATATTAATGAGTGTTATCGCAGCGTTCGTACCTACGGCATTGTTGGTAGCGGAAACATTTATGTTGTCACATACTCAATATGAAATGCATATTTGTGATGAAATAATTGACAGATTAGATAAAGATATTGACGAATAGCGAAAGAAAAACTATGTTTAGATGCACAGATTGTAATAAAGAATATGAAGTAAATCCGGGATATTGTGATTGCGGAAACGATCAATTTGAAGAAATAAATTATCAAAACGACCGGCAATATGCAGAAAACGGCTACGATGACGGCTACGATGACGGATACGGTGATGCGTACGGCAACGGCTATGATGCAAACGGATATGATAATTACAACGACGGATACCAAGATGACGGTTACGGTTATAATCAACAATACCAACAACCTTACCCCAATCAACAGTATCAACAGCAATATCAACAGCCTTACCCGCAAAGTCATAAGAAAGTAAAACAAAAGAAACCTTTGACGATGATGGATAAGGTAGGTATCGGAGTATTTGCACTTTGTATCGTATTGTCAATTCTTGCATTTATTTTTATCGGCAGAGACAGCGGAAAAGATTCCAATGCGATGATAGGAACGGATGCAAACGGCGGAAGTTCATTGGTTAAGAATTATTCTATCCCGACCAATATAGATGAAATTTGGGATTCAACGGAAGCACCCGCCGCTCCTTCAGCGGACAAAGTTGATCCAAATAAAATTTTAAATACAAAATTGGGTTCTATCGACCAAGAAATGAATGCATTCTTAATCGGTATGGCACAAGCTATGATTGACAATTGGGACAGAACAGCTATTTCCGGCAACGGTGTAACCCAAATGGAATTTGTTGTCGAAAAGAACGGTAGCGTTGTAGGCAAAAAGATTTATAAATATTCAGGAAACAAATCTTTGGATGATTCCGTA
Organism: uncultured bacterium; assembly: GCA_902783835.1. Taxonomy (GTDB): domain Bacteria; phylum Cyanobacteriota; class Vampirovibrionia; order Gastranaerophilales; family Gastranaerophilaceae; genus RUG841. Next base: position 7,477 of record CACZSN010000010.1, on the reverse strand, counting down.
AATAAATTAATCAGTAATTTCGGACAATACCAAATCCCGCCTTCATCATACAAACAAGAAATCATTATTATTTCTTTCAGTGCTAAGAACGGCTCAATGAAAGCATATTATCCAAACGTAAAAGTTCACTAATTTGAAGATTTAAAATCTAAATAAAAAAGAAGCTCGAAATTCTCGGGCTTTTTTTGTGGATTTAGTACTTCGCTTGTGCCTAAGGGACTTCGTCCCTGTCAGTTTGTGTCTGCTTTGATATTTTGGGTACTTTCGTTGATAAAGGACTTCGTCCCGCTCTGTTTGCGTCTGCTTATATTTTTATGGTTCTCTATTTCCAACGCATTAATCGTCATTCTGAGGACGAAGTCCGAAGGAATCTATTTTTATTGCAAGGTTTTCTCCAAGATTCTTCGCTACGCTCAGAATGACGTAATGGTATTACTCAAGACATTGTCATACAAAAAGTATCTATTTTTTATAATACGGTTTGAAGTTATCGATTTTTTCAATCAGTCCGTCGAAAATTCCGTCAAAAGTTACACATCTGTCGTCAATATATACCCAACAAGGTTCTTTGACATTCGTTACTCCTACGACAAACTCTTTTAACTCATTTTCATCAATCCATTTTGATGCAAGCAGATAGTTTCTTGTTGTAAAAATTTTGATGACATAATTCTTGGACAAATCACTCAAAAACTCTTTCGCTCCTTGTTTTATCGGCGGAATAGAGTCTTTATCATAAATTCCGACATAATCGTTCAAAACTCCGTCTAAATCTATAAGTATAGTTCTTTTTATATTAATCCGTGCTATTTGCCTGTTATAAATATCAATAATATAACACATAATTTTTTCTATGACAAATAGCACGATAAAAATAATTCAAGAAAATATTAAAAAATTCAGAAAGCAACAAAATCTAACCCAAGAAAAGTTAAGTGAACTATGCGGTATTTCAACTGATTATCTTTCTGAAATTGAACGGGGAAAGAAAGTCCCGAGTTTAAAACGATTAATTAAAATTGCCGAGACATTAAATGTGCCGATGAGCAAATTTTTTGAATAATATTATTTTTTGTCATTCTGAGGACGGAGTCCAAAGAGAATCTATTTTCAACAACAATCATTTCTCCAAGATTCTTCGCTTCGCTCAGAATGACGTAATGGGTTCATTTTCATCGTGATGACGAACTAAGTGAGGACACGGCATCCGATTTTCCGTCGACTAAAGTCGACCCTACATGTTTTGGTCACAAAAAATAAGCAATAATCGTCATTCTGAGGGATTTATCCCGAAAAATCTATTCTCAACGCTTTCTCCAAGATTCTTCGCCACTTTGTGGCTCAGAATGACAGCAAATGTTTGATATTATTGCAAAATATTTTTGTATAGACTAAAATTTTCACAGAAGGTGAGGTTATATGAAAAAAATCTTGTCAATTTTAGTTATTGGAATAATTTTCTTAGCAACGGGAATTTTTTGCGAAGGACAAGCATGGGTTAATGAAGACATAAATCAAGGCTTAAACGCAAAAATCGAAACAATTTCTCCTGAATTAAAAACGTATTTAAATGACGTTGTATTGAAACAAATAAAAGTCGGTTTCAGAGATGTACAAACAAATAAAGATTGGAAATCCGAATTTTGCTTCAGAATTGATAAAAACGGAAAAGTATACAACAAGAATTACGTAATAAAAGGTGATTATTGGGTAAACAGCTCTGTTGAATATGCGATGATGAAGATGAATCAATTGCCTGCACCACCGAAAGAATACAAACAAGAAATCATTTTTGTAACGTTCAAACACGTAAATGACAAAACGGAAATATATTTTAGTAATGTAAACGAAAATTAAAATACATTAATTTTGTAACGAAAAAATGAAACCTCTGAGTTATGCTCGGGGGTTTTATTTTAGAGATTTGTTAAAATTGTGACAATAAACATGGACAAAAGTATTGCATTACCATGTCAAAAAGGGGTATGATTGAACAACGCCCTGAAGGAAAAATAACTTAAAAGCGGAACTGAGCAAAAGGAGGAACAGTCAATAAATATGGGGCTGTACGGGATTTGTTAAAAACATCAAAGGAGATATATATACATGGAAAAGATTATTAAACGTGATGGTGAACTTGTAGATTTTAGCGAGGACAAAATCACAGAAGCTATTGAAAAAGCGGGAAGGGCGTCAAAAGAATTTGACCATAATACAGCAAAAAATTTAGCGGCACAGGCAGCGGAAAAAGCTTTTGAAATTTTGAAATCGAAACAACAGCTTTTGAAAACTATGACGGTTGAAGAAATTCAAGATATTGTCGAAGAAGTTTTGCTCGATTCTGCATACAAAAAAGCCGCAAAGTCATACGTAATTTATAGAGAACAACGTGCGAAGGTTAGAAAATTCATTAACGATGCGAAAGTTGATATGGTTGATGAATACTTGCACGAAATTGACTTAAACGTAAAAGAAAACGCAAACATGTCATATTCTGTTCAAGGTTTGAACAACTACATCGCTTCAAATATCAGTAAAAGTTACTGGCTTAACAAGATTTATCCAGACGAAATTGGCGAAGCACATACAAAAGGCGATATCCACATTCACGACTTGAATATTATCGCAAGTTACTGCGTAGGTTGGGACTTGAAAGACTTGTTGACAGAAGGTTTTCAAGGTGTTGAAGGCAAAGTTTCATCTGCACCTGCAAAACACTTTAGAACTGCACTTGGTCAAATCGTAAACTTCTTGTATACGACACAAGGCGAAAGTGCCGGAGCACAAGCGTTTTCAAACTTCGACACATTGCTTGCACCGTATATTTATTACGACAAATTGTCTTATGACCAAGTTAAACAGGCAATGCAAGAATTCATTTTCAATATGAATGTGCCGACAAGAGTAGGTTTCCAAACACCTTTTACGAATGTGACAATGGACTTGAACTGCCCGTCATATTACAAAGACCAAGCAGCGATTGTCGGTGGCGAAATTATGGAAAAAACTTACGGCGAATTTTCGGAAGAAATGAATATGATTAACCGTGCATTCTTCGAAATTATGTCAGAAGGCGACAACAGTGGTCGTGTATTCACTTTCCCGATACCGACTTATAACATCACAAAAGACTTTGACTGGGATAACCCGAAATTGGACGGCTTGTGGCAAATGACCGCAAAATACGGCATCCCCTACTTCTCGAACTTCATCAACTCAGATATGAACCCTGAAGATGCTCGTTCAATGTGCTGCCGTTTGAGAATTGATAACAGAGAACTTGCATACCGTGGCGGCGGATTGTTCGGCTCAAACCCGTTGACCGGTTCAATCGGTGTTGTAACAATAAATATGCCTCGTTTGGGCTATCTTGCAAAAGATAAGGACGATTTCTTCAGAATGTTGAAGGAAAAAATGGACTTGGCGAAAGAAAGTTTGGAAATTAAACGTAAAGTTGTTGAAAGCCTTACAGAAAGAGGATTTTATCCATATACAAAATACTATTTAAGAGCTATCAAAGGAAGATTTGGAGTTTATTGGAAAAACCACTTCTCAACGATTGGTTTAATTGGTTTGAACGAAGCATGTTTGAATCTTTTCGGACAAAATATCGGTTCAAAAGAAGGAAAAGAATTTGCCGTCGAGGTAATGGACTTTATGAGAAACGTTGTTCGTGAATACCAAGTTGAAACGGGCAATAACTACAACCTCGAAGCAACCCCTGGCGAAGGTACATCATTGAGATTGGCAAGTTTGGACAAGAAGACTTACCCCGATTTGATTTGTGCAAATGAAGAAGATGTCAAAAATGGTGCACAACCGTTCTATACAAACTCTTCACAACTCCCTGTAAACTACACGGACGACTTGTTCGAAGTTCTTGATCACCAAGATGACTTGCAAACAAAATATACGGGCGGAACGGTTGTTCACATCTTTGCAGGCGAAAGACTTTATGACTGCGACGTTATGAAAAATCTTGTCAAAAAGATTTGTGAAAATTACAGAATTCCGTATTTCACATTCTCACCGACGTTCAGCACTTGCCCGAGCCACGGATATATTGCAGGCGAACATTTTGAATGCCCTGAATGCGGTTCAGAATGCGAAGTTTACTCAAGAATTGTAGGTTACATTCGTCCGGTAAAACAATGGAATGCTTCAAAAGCGGAAGAATTCAAAAAGCGTGTAACGTTTGACATGGAAAAGGCAGACTGCTGTCACTCATGTTAATCGGAGGATTTCAAAAAACGTCACTTATTGACTACCCCAAGAAGATTGCGGCTATTGTGTTTACACATGGCTGCAATTTTCGTTGTCATTACTGTCACAACCCCGAACTCGTTACGGGGGCTGAAAAAATTGCGGACGAAAATGCAATTTTGGGTTTTCTTGATACAAGAAAAGGAAAATTGGACGGCATAGTTGTAACTGGTGGAGAACCTTGTCTACAAAAGGATTTGCCTGAATTTTTGGCAAAATTGAAGGACAAAGGATTTGATGTAAAACTTGATACAAACGGTTCGAGGTTTGATATGCTCGAAAACGTTGTGTTGAAAGGCTTAGTCGACTATATTGCGATGGATATTAAAGCCCCTTTGACGAAATACAAAAAAATTATCGACACTGATATTGACATTGCCGAAATTGAAAATAGCATTGACTTGATTATGTCTTGCGGAATTGATTATGAGTTCAGAACGACAGTCACCGAGTCACTTTTGACAGTTGAAGATTTTGAAGAAATTGGTGCAGTTGTTGAAGGAGCAAAAAAATATTTTCTGCAAAATTTTGTTTACAATAAAATTTTGAACGAAAGTTTCAAAGATGCAAAACCCTTTACTCATGCCGAATTAGACCGTGTTGCAAAAATCCTGCTCGACCATGGTATTGAGCAAGTTCACATTCGATAATAGTTATCTCGGCTATTTTTTGTTTTCAAAATTGTTGTATCATTAGAAAAAATTGAGGACAAACTAATGAAAATTTTAATAGTAATCGACGATTTAGAACTGAAATATTTTGAATTCAATGACCTTGTCACGGATTTTTGGTTCAATAAGGAATACTTAGAGCGTGGATATGAGGTCGAAATTTGCACAAAGGGTGGGCTTTTTATTAAGGACAATAAAGGCTTTGCTCTTTGTTATAACACTTTTGAAAAAAACGGTGACATTTTTCACGAAGAAAAATCAACCGAAAAACTTATTGAAACGTTTGATATTGTATATTTTAGACCCGATCCACCTGTTGACACAGATTATATCAACGCTTGTTTCGTTTTCGATTTTGTCGATAAGAAAAAGACCAAAATCGTCAATAATACTCAGGCAATTCTCGATTTTAATGAAAAATTGCACGGAAATTATTTTCCAAAATATACCCCGAAAAACATTATTACGGCAAATATGCAGTTGATTAAGGATTTTGTTAATGTCAATGGGGAAGCGATTATCAAGCCTCTTAACAGATGTTTCGGAAGCGGAATTTTTTACCTTTCTCACGAGGACAAAAACATCAACTCGTTGATTAATAACTCAACAAACAACGGCAAAACCCTCGTTTGCGTGCAAGAATACCTCGGTCACGGCGAAGGTGGGGACAAACGGGCGTTTATCATTGGAAATAAAGTTTATCGTGAATCTTTGAGAAAACTCCCTGGCAAAGATGATTTCAGATTTAATACTCACTCGGACGAATTTTTCCGAAAAGAATACCTGACCGATTTTGAGTACGAAGCGGCAAAAGATATTGCAAAACACCTCTCAAAACGTGGTATTTATATGGTTGCACTTGATTTAATTGACGAAAAAGTAACCGAAATTAACGTGACAAGCCCGTGCTATTTCTTTAGAGAAATGAACAGACTTCATGGAATTGAATTTAATAAAACCGTGATGGAGGATTTGATTAACTTGACCGAAAACGAAATGACGGCGGCGTTATGAGTATAATCGCAACAAAAGATGAGTTGACCGAAATTTTCTATTCAGGTTGCAAAACGGAAGAGTTAATTGGCTTAGAATACGAAAAACTACCTGTTTACAAGGAAAATTACAAGGCGGCGGATTATTTTGACGTAGTTCAAATTATTTTTGACATGGAAAATGAAGACAAAGAGGTGCTTTTCGAGGGCAAAAATCCTATTGGAATGATGATGCCATACGGGCATATCTCGCTCGAACCGGGGACACAGACCGAAATTAGTCTTAATCCTGTCAAAAATATTTCTGAACTTCGAAAAATGATTGACGATTATAACGCAGAAACTGCCGAAATCGCAGCAAAATACGGGATTTGCTGGGTCGGACTCGGTATTCAGCCCGTTTCGACTTTCGAAAAAATCAACGTTATCCCCAAAAAACGTTACACAAGAATGACAAATTATTTGCCCAAACGGGCGAAATTGCCGTTCGTAATGATGAGAGAAACGGCAGGAATACAAGTGGGGCTTGACTATTCGAGCGAAGAAGATGCGATGCAAAAACTAAAAACCGCACTCAAACTCTCCCCTCTCGTAAGTGCTATGTTCGCAAATTCTCCCGTAAGAAACTCTCGTCTCTCAGGTGCAAAATCGTTCCGTGCATATTCTTGGCTAAATACCGATGAACAACGCTGCGGCTTGATTTCTGAGAAAATTTTTCACGACGATTTTTCATTTGAAGATTACAAAAATGTGCTTTTTGATATTCCTATGATTTTTATTGAAAAGGACGGAAAGTACATCGATACGGGCGATTTGACGTTTGGTGAATATTACAAACACGGGTTTGAAGGGTATTTTCCGACTCTTGAAGATTGGCAAACTCACATGAGCCTGTTTTTTCCTGATGTAAGACTCAAAACTTACCTCGAAATCCGAAACCACGACTCCCAAAAATCAGAACTTATTACTGCAGTTCCAGCCATTTGGAAAGGTATTTTGTATAACAAAGATGCACAAGATGCAATTGACGATATGTTTAAAGGTGCTGAATTCAAGGATTTTGAAGAACTTCGATATCTGACTCCGGATTATGGTTTGGATATGAAATTCAAACGCTATAACCTCTTTGACCTCGCAAAAGAAGTCTTAAATATCTCAAAACAAAGTCTTGAACAAATGAAAACAGGCGAAGAATGCTATCTTGAACCTATTTTCGCATACGTAAACAAAAAAATTACACCGGCAGACGAAATAATTTCTAAGTTAAAAGATTTAAAAACTATAACCGCAACAAACCTAAAAGACTTGAAGCTCGAAGTAAAATAATTTTTAACTTGATTCTTCGGGTAGTCGTTTTTCATCATATTGAACGAAACGAAATTGAACTTTTATCAAAGACCCTGAAACGAGTTCAGGGTGACAAAACAGACTCAAAGAATAGGACTAAGACTTCGTCATTATGAGGGGGACTTCGTCCCGTTCTGTTTGCGTCTGCTTATATTTTTTTGGTTCCGTCATTATGAGGGGGACTTCGTCCCGCTCCGTTTGTGT
>CACZSN010000009.1 GCA_902783835.1 uncultured bacterium | reverse complement strand
ATATATCAAATTTATTAAAGGAGGATTTCCCCAATCACCGAAAAGTCCGATTAATCCGTTTGCAAAATGCCCTCCGACACAATATATTATGATTAATTCATCATAATAAAACGGATAATTTGTCAATTTATTATATCTCAACAAAAACGATAACAAAAAGATTGCCCCGAAAAGCACACCATAATTAACTCTTAATTTACCCCGAGGTAACAAAGAAAATCCGATAATCAATAAAAGCCACGGAATGAGATAATTTTGCCACAAATAAAATACAGACAAAAAATTCACAACAAAATCGTTTAATAAAAATTTGTCATATTTATTTAAAATCGGATTATCATTAACGGGCACCGATACAAAGACACTGTCATTTTTATTTTCTTTACTGAATTTTCTAACATCGTTGCCGTTAAAAATATAGCTTTTATCTCCGATAAATATAACTACGCATTTTATACTGTCAAAGATGTTTTGTGCTTCGTTTTGTTCATTGGAAATTTTGATTTTAAAATCCTTAACGGCAAACGGATACGCTGCAAATAAAGAATTAACGTTTTTTTCTTCTGAAATCGGAAGCCAGGAATCATTCAGCAAATACTTATTTTCAGGATAATCAAACGTCTCATATCCGTTCACAACAAATGAAACCTTGTCTTTATATTCTTTCGGTAATTCTATATTAAAACACGTTTTTTGAAATTTCGAGTGAAAATAAGGAATATACAGTTCGTCATTTTTTACGGAATAAAAAACGAAAAGACATATTGATAACAATATCAAAATGAATGCAAAAAAGAACCTGAATTTTCCCCAAAATATTAGAACAAAAGATTTCACCATGTCATCAATAATAACATATGCAAAATAAACTGTAAATTACTTTGAAGATATTTTTACAAGAGGATATAAAGGTGTCATTATTACGCTAACCTCATATTTTGAATCAGCCTTATCCCCAAAATATTTTTTAATATCCACATAATGCATAAAATAGGCATTTATTAAGAAAACCGAATTTTTATTACCCAGCCTGTCCATTATCGGCTCAAGTTCCGTTTCGTCATATTTATTATCAGGCACGTAAAGTTCTCTTGTCAGCCACAAAACATTATTTTTCCAGTCAAAAAGTTCTGCCAAATTTTCTTGAGCCATATTATATACAAAATGATTTTTCTTTTCTGTCTCAAACTCAATAACTTTGTCATTATCGCGATAAGAATGAACAAACCATCCTGAAGTATCTTGTATTTGAGAACAAATGAAAACAAGTACAAACATCCAAGATAAAAATTTATATTTCATTTCAACAAATATTGAAATCAAAATAACAGTAAATCCATATATAATCAAGAAATATTGACTTGAAAAAGAATTTTGCCATGTCGAAATAACAAATATAGATACATAATATATCGGGATAAAAAATATCAAATAATTAAAAAATGCATTTTGTTTTTCGGTAAAATCAGGAAATAATTTTTTTCTGAATAAAACAGAGCATATACACAGCATCGCCAAAACAACAGCTATCCAAAATGTGCCGAAATTATAAGAAATTACATCAAAAAAGGTATTTCTGACAATCCACGATTTAAAATTTTCATCGAAAACACCAACTTTGCGAAGAGTAATCATAAAATACGGCACAACAGATATGCCAATAACAAAAAATGAAACAATAAATTGTCTTATTTTATTAAACATTTTTGTTCGACATAAGTAATCAAATCCGTATAAAAAATTCAAACCTAAAAATACAAGTCCGAATAAATGGGTATTAATCAAAATTATTCCTGACAAAATCAATCCCGCATAGTATTTGAGTTTTTCTTTTTCAAAAACTTTAAAAAGGAAATACGTGAATAAGGGAACAAACGTAAAAGAAATAATATAACTTCTACACATTTGGGAGTAAGAAATTGTATAAAGCGAAACAGCACAAATAAAAGCGGAAAGGAGACCGACATTCTTGGAAATTCTGTCTTTTGCAAGTAAATAAACCGTCAGAATACCAAACGTTCCGATTAAAACAAAAAACATACGAAGCAATTCAAAATAGTTATCATATCTCGTAAAAATTTGATAAATTAAATTGACTAAAGGAGGATTTCCTATATCGTTAAAAACCCTTCCCAAACCGTCAATAAAATTAGCACCGTAAATACTTATAATATTCAACTCGTCAAACCAAAACGGGTTGTGAGTACACATATTAAATCTAAATAAATATCCGAGAAAAAATATTACTCCTAAAACAACACCGCTTTTTATCGCTACATGCCCGCGAGGATACAGACAAATTCCGACAATAAGCAAAATCCACGGAATTATATAATTTTGCCATTCATAAAATACAGACAAAAATTCAATTACGAAATAGTTTAAAGTTGATTTTTCGTAGACATTCCAATACGTACTTTCCGGATGAGGGGGATATAAAAACTTTCCATTGTCACTGCTTTTTGTTTTAAAATTTTGAACTTCATCATTATTATAAGCATACATCTTGTCTCCTATAAAAATGATTACGGACTCAATATTATTTATTATATTTTTAACTTCACTTTCAGAACCTTTAATTTCTATACACAAATTTTTTACAAGGAATTGATATTCAACATGTAATGAATTACAATTTTTTTCATTAAAATTATCCGTATAAAATTCTCCCGGAAATTCTTTATCCGTTAACGGTATTTCATCGTTAATAAGCAAGGAGACATTCTTTTTATACTCCTTCGGCAATTCCGCATTAAAACATACCCTATCAAATTTTGAGTTAAAATAAGGAATTGTCAATTTGTAATTTCTGATAGCAGATAAAGCAAATATAAAAACAGACAAAATTATTAAAAACAAAGATAGTATAAATTTGAACTTACGACTTCCCATAATACTTATGAAACTCTGATTTTGAAAGTAATACAAATTCAATTTTATCATAAGGTTTACTGAAAAAAATATTTTGTAACTATTTATTACCCCGTTTTAAGACTATTTTCACCATATAATAGTAAGGTGTTTTAATAAGAGAAACATCATATTTTTTATTTTCATCGCTTTCCAAGAAATAAGTTATATCAATATCATGCATATAATTCGGTTGAATAAGAAATACTGTATCGGGATTTATCTCAACAAATCTGTCCAATACAGATTTCAATGATTTATCAGACTCTTTGTCCCAAAGATTATAAACTTTATTATCTAAAATAATAAAATTATCTCTATACTCCAATAATTCACAAATATTTGAAAGGTAAAAATCAATAACAACTTTGTGATTTTTTGCATAATAAGAAACTAAATTATTCCTGTCCCGATAAGAATTGAAGCATATCCACCAAGGATATGTTTGAGTTTGCAAAAACAGAAAGTATAAAATCACAAGATTTACTATTTTATATCGTATTTCGACAAATGATGCTATCAAAATGATTGATAAACCGTATATCATTGATAAATATTTAGAAGCAATAATTTGTCTCCAACAAGAAATCAATACCAACGAAGCATAAAATAATATTACAATTAGCACTAAATATGTATAAAACTCATTTTGCTTCTTTGAAAATGACGGGAATAAATATTTTCTGTAAAAAGCGGCAACAACGGCAATAAAAGCGACCACAAAAAATAAGGCACAAGAGCCGTAAGTTGTTTCAAAGGCAAGCAGGAATTCACCCTGTATCCAACTTTGGAAATTTTCTGAAAACAATCCCTTTTTTGCCATGGTAACGCAAAAATACGGCAGAAATGAACACCCCATTATGACAAAAGATATAACGAATTTTTTGATACCACCATATTCTTTTTTCAAAATGAAATATCCGATTCCGTACAAGAAATTCAAGCCTAAAAAGATTATTCCGTACAAATGATTATTGATTAATATTATTCCGAAAACAGTGAACCAAATGTAATATTTAAGCTTCTTTTCTTCAAAAACTTTAAACATCATATAAACAAATAACGGAGCAACCGTAAAAGAAATGATATAGCTTCTTGCACATTGGGACAAACAAATTGAAAATAATGAAACCGCATAAAGGAAAGAAGAAACGATTGCAACTTTGTTCGTTAGTCTGTCTTTTGCAAGCATATAGATAACTAAAGTACCTAAAGTTCCAGTCAAAACGAAAAATGTTCGTATGAAACCAATATCATAACTGTACCTTGTTAAAATTTGATAGACTAAATTTACAAAAGGAGGATTTCCGACATCGGCAAATAACCCCTTAAATCCGTCCAAAAAATTTGCACCGCAATAAACAATTACATCAAGTTCATCCACGGATGCAGGGTGCATCGTCAACATATTTTGTCTTAATAAATACGAAAGTAAAAAAATTAATCCAAAAATAATATTCACATTTATTTTTGAACGGGGAAATAATGAAAAACCAAATATCAACAATATCCAAGGGAAAATATAATTTGTCCAATTTATAAATGCGGAAAGAAAAGAAATTACAAAACTGTTCAAATATGAATGTTCATAAGAATTCCAATATAAAGCCTTGTCCGGCTTCGGTAATACCAAAACAGTTCCGCCGTCATCACAATCAGTTCTGACAAAAGTTTTTACTTCATTGTTTTCATAAACTGTCATTTCATCACCGATAAATAAAATAACAGATTTAATATTCTCAATAATATTCTCAACTTCCGAACAGCTTCCTTTGATTTTTATTTTCAAACTTGAAACAGGAAATGCTTCTTCTTCATTTAACGAATTACTTTTTCTTTCACTGGTATAAAACGTGGGGAAAATAGCTTCATTTCCGTTACAATCAATTTTTTTGACCTTATCATTTACCAATAAAGAAACCTTATTTTTATACTCGTAAGGTAATTCAATATTGAAACAAACTTTTTTATATTTTGTGTAAAAATACGGAACATAAAGTTTGTCATTTTTTACGGAAATAAAAGCAAAAGAAATGATTGCCAAAATAATTAAAGACAAAGAATATATAAGTCTGTATTTATCAATATTTTTTAATATGCGGTCAATCATAAATTATCAATCAATGCTAATGTTTTTCAGATGTTCAATTTTGGGATTTTCAATCCCGATTACGGCAATTGCATCTATTCTGTACTTTCTTATGTTATTTTGTTGAAGATAAGAAAGAACACCGGTTATAATTTTGCTGATTTTTTGCCTGTTTATAGCTTCAAACGGATGCCCGAAATTCAAAGTTTTTCTTGTTTTAACTTCTACGAAAACAGTAGTATCCTTGTCTTTTGCGATAATATCAATTTCACACTTTCGCGAAAAACGGACATTCCTGTCAACGATTTTGTATCCGATTTTTTGAAGATAATCGGCTGCAATATCTTCACCTTTTTTTCCTGTTATTTTAGTCTGAAAAGTAATGACAGTCTCCTTTTAAAACCTATTCTTCAAAAGGATCACCTTCAGAAAGTGATTTCAATGCTCTTTCAGCATAATCTTTAATAACTTTATTATCGGTATTGGAAGCCTTACAAAAAATAACAGCCAAATCCTGTTCAAATTCCGGTCTGTTCAAAAGAGCTAAAGCACCAAATGCAGCACCTCTGATATTTTCATTTTTGTTTGTTTGAGATTCTTTGATTAATCTTTGAACAATAGGCAAATCCGTAACTTTGGGTTGAAGTCCCGTTCTTTTTTGCATTTCATCGCAAAGCAAATCTTGAATTCTTGCAACAAGATATAACGAATAAGCCTTATTTCTTTCGGCAATTTCTCTGTCAGAAAGAGTAGCAGCAATATCTACTTTTTCTTTTGAAATTCTCTTGTTTTCATTTAATTGCTTACGATAACGAAGTTGTTGTCTTGTCGGACCGCTCATATTTGAAGTATCCTGATCAATCACAAAGAAAAGTGCATCCGTCAAACTTGCATCCAAAAATTGAGAAGCACCTTTTTTCTTATTAAGACCTTGCAAAATATAAACCAATGCTGTTTTTTGTTCTTTCGGAGTACCACGTTTTAATTTTTCCGCCAAATAAGTTACGGCAGGAGAAATAGAAGTAGTTCTCGGTTGAACAATAGTCGGTTTTTTCGGCTCGTACTTGTAAGTATAAGTATAAGAGGACGGATTAACTTTTCTGTCAATTTCAGCAATTCTTTGTTCGTGTGCTTGAACCTCAACAGGCATGTCAAAAACTGTTACATCTTGCATTTGAATCATATTTTTATCCTCTGTTCCTAATACCTATTATTTATTTTACTATGATTTTCCCGAAATTTCTTATTTATTAAGAAATATTTTTATAATTGTTTATCTAAAGAAAAAAAATTATGGAAAATAAATTTCTTTTAAGATAAAATTGGCATGTGGTGAATGAGGTTGTTGTGTCACAGACAGAAAATGTTGTGAGAAAATTCAATATAGCCGATTATCAGGATCTTATTGAAACTTTAGCAAAGGTGGAATATAAGAGAATGTCTGCACAACATTTAGCGGAATATGACGAGATTGTAAATATTGCAACTCAAGTCATTCATAAGTTATGTTCATCAGCACCTCCTGAAAAATACAACAAATCTTATCTGTCAACGGCTGTAAAATGGGCGGTAAGAAATGAAGTTCGTCGTCGTTACAAATGGTACGTTTTAAAAAACAAGCAACAAAATAATATGTTTGCCAACCAAGACCCGACAAACGTTCGAGCTGCGGTTTATACAACAATTTTATCAGTCGATGAGCTTGCGGAAAATGAAAATCCCACACAAATCAGAGACACTCACGAAACTCCCGAAGAACAGGTTGTTTTTGGTGAAATGAGCAAAGCCATAAAAGAAGCTATGAAACTCTTACCTCCAAGAGAAAGAGAATTTATTGAAGCTAAATTTTTCGATGAAAAAAAACTCAGGGAGATGGCGGAAGAATATAATCTTTCCCCCTCTCGTATTTCGCGTATCATTCAATCGGGATTAAATAAAATTAAAAAAGAGTTAATAAGAAGAAAACTTGCATAATTAACGAGGTAACATAAATGTTTAATATATTTTCAAAATTATTTCCCCAAAAAAATTATATATTTTATGACTATTTCAAAGAAAGTGCGGACACTTGCAAGCAAGCAGCCGCTTTGTTTTTAAAAATACTTGAAAATGGTGTTAATGATGACGAAATGATTTCTGCCCGTCAATACAAACACAAAAGTAACAAAATTTTCAGAAAAACATTAAAAGTATTAAATCAAACAAAATCGACCCCCATTGACAGAGATGATATCCAAAATATTTCTACAATGCTTAATAAAATCACGAAAAAAATTGTCAAAGCTTGCATGAATTACAGAGTTTACAGAATTGAAAACGCAACAGACCACATGAAAATGCAGGCACACACATTAATTTCGTCAACGGAAGAACTCGGCTATATAATGCAGAATTTCAAACGTAATACATCGATTTCCGAAATTACCGACAGAAATTTGAAAATGAAGGAAATTGAAACTCGCGGTGATGAAATACACTACATGGCATTAGATGCATTGTTTTCAGGAGAATACGATGCCCTTACCGTAATAAAATATCGTGATATTCACAAAGATATTGAAAGTGCTTTGGATACTTGTTACGGGGTATCAGATGCAGTAACCAATACTGTTTTAAAAGAAGAATAATTTCAACAATTAAAATAAACAAAAAGAGTTGCCGATAATGACAACTCTTTTTTCTTATCAACTTTTATAATTTTATTAATTTGCAAATCTAAAGTGCATAATATCACCGTCTTGAACAACATAATCTTTACCTTCAAGACGCATTACCCCTTTTTCTTTTGCCAAGGCATATGAACCGTTGCAAGCCAAGAAATCATCATAGGAAATAACTTCGGCACGGATAAATCCTTTTTCAAAGTCCGTATGAATAACCCCTGCAGCTTGAGGAGCTTTTGTACCGGCGGTGATTGTCCACGCTTTAACTTCGATTTCACCAGCAGTGATGTAAGTTCTCAAGTTGAGCAAATGATAAACTGACTGAATCATTTTTTCGATACCTGAACTTGTAATTCCGAGTTCTTCGAGATATTCTTTCGCTTCTTCTTTTGACAAATCGGCAAGTTCTTCTTCGATTTTTGCAGAAATAATAACCATTTCCGCACCGTGAGCTTTAGCATATTCATCGACGAGTTTTGTATACTCATTACCGTTTACAACATCTGTTTCAGAGACGTTAGCCGCATAAATAACGGGTTTGATGCTCATAAGTTGCGATTGTTTTGCAATTTTAAGTTCATCTTCGTCGTCAAAAAGTTCTTCAACATTGATAAAAGAAGCTTCTTGAAGTTTATCATACAAAGTTTGCATAACCTTCATTTCGACTTTAGCAGCCTTGTCGCCTGAGTTTGCAACCTTTCCGGTCTTAGCCATTCTTTTTTCAAGAGAAGCCATATCGGCAAGAGCAAGTTCAGTGTTAATTGTTTCAATATCATCAATCGGGTTAACACGTCCTGAAACGTGAATTGTATTTGGGTCGTCAAAACATCTTACAACTTGAACGATAGTATCTGTTTCACGGATGTTAGCAAGGAATTGATTACCTAAACCTTCACCTTTGCTTGCCCCTTTAACAAGACCTGCGATGTCAACAAATTCGATTGCTGTAGGGACAACTTTTGCGGCATGAACGAGAGGTTCAAGTTTATAAAGTCTTTCATCAGGAACACCGACAACACCTACGTTTGGCTCAATTGTGCAAAACGGATAGTTTGCACTTTGTGCGTTTTTTGCACTCGTAAGTGCGTTAAATAAAGTTGATTTTCCGACATTCGGTAATCCTACAATTCCTGCTCTTAACATATTTTTTAATCTCCTATATACAAACAAGGGTATTATAAAAATGTTCCTTAATCAAGGTTAAAACAAATATAAAAATAGAAAAAACATGGCAATTTTTTTGAATAAAAATACTTTATATAAGAGTAGAGAAGATTTTGGAGAAGATGTCGCATGGCATTAAAAGTCAATCAAACGCAGTTAGGAAAATTCGGTTCTCTGACAAAATCAGGACACTCGAAAGCCGATAACTCCATTTTCGGCAAAAATGCCTGCAATATGATTGCTTCTTCTTCAAATGCATTCACTAATCTTTCTGTAAATGATAACGGTTCTTATGATATATTCAGTGCTCAAGGCAAAGCAAATATTGACCGTGAAATCGACATAATTACGGGAAATAATAAACCGAAAACGACAAAAAACATTGAAATTAACGCAAAAGCTTTAATGATGGTAAGAGCTGAATTACAAGGTGATACGGACAGAAAAGTTGTATCTTTGTGCTAATCAATCTTTATACAATTAGAATTCAGCATTGTAGCGGGAGCTTGCAAGAAATAATCATGTTCAACTTTGGGTTTTTCGCCGGCAGTTATAATCCAAAAAGACTTCAATGGTCTGCCTGTCGGACTTTTTTCGGAAACAACGTGTAAATTATCATCTTTAAAATCAAGAGAAACAGAACCGCCGCCATCATAAGCCATAGCTTTTTCAAACCCTGCCGCCTTCATTAAATCCGAAGCTTCGGGCAAAGAAATCGGATGTTCATTTGTTGCAACAACAAAATAAACATTGTTATCTTTAATACCGACAAGAGTTCTTGCATACTTTGAAAGAGATGATGAACGTTGTTCAATAGTACCGTCAGGTCTTGTTAATACAAAAAATTCTTCTTCCATTCTTAAATCCGGAACAAGTCCCGGACCGCCTTGAATAGCGTGTAAAAGTGAATAACCGTGGGGAATAGGGTCATTGTGCAAGGCAATATCATATTTTAAATTACCTCTCTCATTATGCTTCAAAACCCTTAATTCACTCCTGTTAAATATTTTTTCCAAATATGGTTGCAAATGCTTATTATTTATCAAATTTTTATTGTTATTGGGATTTAAAATCAAAGTTCCGTCTTTAGTCAAATATGATGTGGTTTGGTGGTTTTTGGGGTCAAAGAAACCTGCATTTATGACAAATCTCGCCCCCGTCTCGTCCATAACATCTTTATTTGTCGTCAAATTTACAACATAATGAGGTTTCAATTCTCCGTTTAATTTTGAAGTATTAATTTTTATTGTATAAATTCCGTCAACATAAGCGGAAGAAACATCAGGTTCAACGGGAACATGCTGTTTTTGTATTTCATTAGCATTTCCCCGTTCCGTTTTGGGAGAAGAAAATTGTTGTTTTTGCGGTTGTTGCTTCCTCAAAAACTTCTTGTCGTGAGTTGGATTATTTTCCGAAGCATTTACGGAAATTACCGCAGACAAAAATATAATCAATACAATAAAAAGTTTTTTCATTAAAAAATCCTTATTTTTATAAATCTTTATGCTTTTTGAGAATTTTAATCGCAACAAGCAAAACGGCAGGGGCAAGGAATGCCGAAATAACCGGAGGAATTACACCTTTTTCTGCCATTAAATCGAAAAACGGCATCGTAATGTAATACAAAAATATTGTCAAAACCGCAAGAGTAAAACCGATAAGTCTTTGGTCACGAGGTTTTGAAAATCCTAAAAGAGCCCCAAAAATAACAAACAAAATCGTCATTAAAACTTGTGAATGACGACATAAATATTTGTGCAACATTGAACGATATTCATCATCCATTGATTCTTTTTTCAAAAGGCTGATATAACGCTTGAGTTCGGCATTCGTCATTTCTCTGTCACGCTTAACGGAAGATTTCATTAATTCATAAGCGTTTCTTCCGCGTTCACCGTCCAAAATAACCGTATTGTGTTCTTTTCCGACTTCATGATAAATTCCGTCTTCCGTAATATTATAAACGGTAGCCTCATTTATCCGCCAAGTATTATCATTTTCGTTAAATCTCACAAAATCTGTTGTACGGATTGTTTTGAGCAAACTTCCGCCTCGTTTTTCAATTTCTGTATTAAAATCAAAAATAACAACATCATTAATAGAATAATTTACAAATTCCGGAACAATAATAATTTTTTCCATTTTGTCTTCATTGTTTTTAGTCGGAAAAACAAAGTGCGTAACTTTTGAAGACGGTTTATGTTTCATACTGTAAGTACATTCGGTAAACGGAATTAACCTGTCTCTCACAACGAAAACAAGTCCTGATGTTAAGACACCCAAAACAAGTAACGAAGCAATAATACGGTAAAATGACGCACCGCATGCCCGCAAAATTGTCACTTCGGAATCCTTACTCAATTTGTCAAAAGTAAAAAGTGTTCCGAGGAAAACACCGACAGATAAAGCGTTTGCCAAAATTTTAGGAATTTCGCATAAAATTACGTTTATACCAAAAGCTAAAGTATATTCACCGTTCATAACTCTTTCGACGGTATTTTTAAGAGTTTCCGGAGCAATCCAAATAATACCGAACAGCAAAATACAGACCAAAGTGGCCTTAAATACTTGAGAAAAAAGATATCTGTCAATAATCTTAATTTTAAACATTAAAGACTGAAATCCTTTCCGAGGTAGAATTGTTTAGCAACAGGATTTTCAGCGACTTCCGCACTTGAACCTTGAATTTTAATTTTTCCGTCAAAAATAATATAAGCACGGTCCGTGATTGAAAGTGTTGCTTTCGGGTTGTGATCAGTAATCAAAACACCCAAGCCTTTTTCTTCGGACAATCTTCTGATGTTGTCTTTAATTTCGCCGATTGCAATAGGGTCAATCCCTGTAAACGGTTCATCAAGAAGGATAAATTCCGGACTTGCAGCCAAAGCTCTTGCAAGTTCCGCACGACGTCTTTCTCCGCCCGAAAGTGCTACTGCATCGGTATTTCTGAGTTTTTTGATACCAAATTCATCGAGCAAAACTTCCAATTTATCTTCTTTTTCATCGGGAGTAAGTTTATCATTGATTTCGAGAACGAGTCTGATATTTTCTTCTACGGTTAATTTTCTAAAAATAGAAGCTTCTTGAGGAAGATATCCGATTCCCAACTTTGCACGTTTGTCCATTGTCAGGTTTGTAAGGTCATTATCATCGAGGAAAACTTTGCCGCCATTGGGTTTTACAAGTCCGACAACCATATAGAATGTTGTGGTTTTTCCCGCTCCGTTAGGACCTAATAATCCGACTACTTCCGACTTATTGACAGTAAAACTGTTATGGTCAACGACCGTTCTGTCACCGTATATTTTTACGAGGTTTTCAGCCTTAATTTGCATAAATTACTCCTGCCTTGAAATAATTATATCAAAAACAGATTATTATGAGTAAATATTTTTAAAACATAACAAATTTGCCGATTTTTAGATGTTATTTTATACTTAAAATATGTATCGATATTATAAAAAATATGTTCCGTATTTATTTATACTGCCGGCGGCGGTAATATTGGTATTGTTTTTTTTCATACCGTTTATTGAAACTGTTGTTTTAAGTTTCAGAGATTATTCAACAAACTTATATGACCCTAATTTTGTAGGACTTGATAATTATGTATCTCTTTTAAAATCAAAAGAATTCTACAAAGTTATGTGGAATACATTTTTATATGTAATAGGAGCGGTACCGATTTTGGCGACCGTACCATTATTTTTGGCGATTTTAATTAACCAAAAAATCAGGTGTTTAAATTTATATAAAATTTTGATTTATCTTCCCGTAATTATCTCAATTGTAGTAGTTGCAATTGCTTTCAAATGGTTATATGCAACTCAGGGAATTTTGAATTACTTTGCTGAACTTTTTAAAATTTCGCCGATTGACTGGCTTACATCTCCCGATGTTGCAATTTGGTCAGTCATAATAGTCACTATTTACAAGGGTATCGGTTATTATATGATGATTTATTTGTCCGCTTTAATCGGTGCACCAAAGGATTTGCTTGAGGCGGCTGAGGTTGACGGTGCTGGATTAATCCAAAAGCATTTGAATGTCACAATTCCATATCTTATGCCGACAATCGCTCTTGTCGTAACAGTTTCAACGATTTCAGCGTTGAAAGTTTTTGCAGAAATTTACGTCATGACTCGTGGCGGTCCGTTGGATTCTACGAAAACGATTGTTTATTATATTTACGAACGGGCGTTTGAAAACCTTGATTTGTCAATGGCATCGGCTGCTTCGGTCGTTTTGTTGATAATCGTTATGGTCTTTTCTGCGTTGAATATTTTAGTTTTTGAAAAAGGAAAGTACGAACCCTAATGAACAGGCATACGAAAGGATTTTTGTCACATTTGATTTTGATAACGGTATCGATTTTATCGATATTTCCGTTTCTGTGGCTTGTTTCGACTGCTTTAAAGGGGCAGGCTGAAAATATTTTTCAATATCCGCCTGAATTTATGCCGAAATTTCCAACTTTTGAAAACTTTGTCGGAGTTTGGCATCAAATCGATTTTGTCGGATATTTTATAAACAGTTTGATTGTTGCGGGATTTACGGTTGTTTTGAATGTAATTTTTTCGGCACTTGCGGCATATCCTTTGGCAAGAATGAATTTCAAGGGAAAGAATTTAATTTTTTATCTTATTTTGGCGACCATTATGGTACCGTTTCAAGCGATTATGTTGCCTATATATTTGATTGTTTTAAAACTGAATATGATTGATTCCGTATCACATTTTGCAGGATATGTCGGATTAATTTTGCCATTTGCGGTTAATGCATTTGGAATTTTCCTTATGCGGCAAGCATTTATGGCTATTCCAAAAGAACTTGAGGAAGCTGCATTTGCGGACGGATGCAATATTTTTCAAATCTGGTGGAAAATTTTATTACCCTGTGTTGCCCCGACCTGTGCGGTACTTGCAGTATTTACATTTATCGGTTCTTGGGGAGAATTTTTGTGGCCGAGTATCGTTTTGACCGACAAGTCTTTATACACTTTGCCAGTTGGAATTAACGATTTACAGGGGATGTTCAGTGCAAATTGGAGATATATTGCGGCAGGTTCAATTATTTCCGTAATTCCTATCTTGATATTTTTCTTAGCTATGCAAAGATATTTCATAGCCGGACATAACGACGGAGCTGTTAAAGGCTAACTTTTGTAAACTTTATTTTATTTATTTATAAATATCGTTAACAAAAGGGTAATATATGAACGTGAGGGATACAGAATTTTGATAAAAAAAGGATTTACTTTAGCAGAAGTATTAATAACTCTTGTTATCATTGGAATTATTGCCTCAATGACAATTCCGAGTGTCATTAATGCACAACACGATAAAGAAATCCTTGCAAGATTGAAAAAATCATACTCAATTTTGTCACAAACTTTGATGACCTCTCAAGCATTCAATGGTTCTTATACAGGATGGGGACTGCAAGATAACAGTAATAACTCATCAAAACACACTTACGACAACTACATTTCACCATACATAAAAAGTATGAAACGCTGCATTAACGAAGCGGGCTGTTGGACAAGCGAAAGAACAAAAGCGTTTGACGGAAGAACAACCGCAACGGGTGCTTTCGACTCGGGAATGGGACAAAATAATGTCACGTTTGTACTTGCGGACGGTTCTATTGTTTCAATGGATATTTACGGAAATGATGCCGAAAGTGTTTTTGGAGTAACAGAAAATCTCGTTTACCCCACACTGACGTTTGCTGTTGACATAAACGGTGACAAAGGTCCTAATCAGTTGGGTCAAGACGTGTTTATGTTTATTTTGACAACAAACGGACTCGTTCCTGCAGGAATTGATAACTCATCAGCAAATTGTTTTAAAGGTTCAACAGATACCTATGCCGGATATGATTGTGCCGCAAAAGTTTTGAAAACAAATTCAGTTCAGTATTAATATTCCATACAATCGGGATTGTGCAAAATCAAGCCGTACATTATACTGTCCGTAATTGCCATATAAGAAGCTTCGATGATATCTTCACTCACCCCGACGGTATCCCATTTGTTCGTGCCGTCGGTAGTTTCGACGTTTACCCGAACCGTCGCTGCCGTACCTTCTTTGCTATCCAAAATACGAACTTTGTAATCGCATAATTTGTATTTCAAAATTTCAGGATAAAATTCCACGATTGCTTTTTTCAACGCTGTATCGAGTGCATTGACAGGACCTTCGCCTTCCGCAACGGTGTGGATATTGTGGTCATCAATTTTAACCTTAACCGAGGCTTCTGTTATAATGTTGTGATTTTTTTCGCCTAAAAAAGTATCGCCGATAACCCGAAATCCCGAAATTGAGAAGAAATCGGGGAGTTGACCCAAAGTTTTGATAATTAAAAGTTCAAAAGATGCTTCCGCCCCTTCGAACGCAAAACCTTTCCATTCAAGTTTTTTAATTCTTTCAATAATTTTCGGCAAATCGGACTCTTGTAAATCTTTTACAATTCTAAGGTTTTGAAGTTTTTCCTTCAAAGATGCCGTACCTGCTTGGTCTGAAATCAAGATTTTACGTCTGTTTCCGACGATATCAGGTGAGATATGTTCATAAGTTTGAGAATTTTTTCGAACACCACTTGCGTGAATACCTGCCTTGTGTGCAAATGCACTAACTCCAACGTATGCGGCATTTGATGGTACAACGACATTCGAAATCTCCGCAACATTTGTCGATAAAAATGTAAGCATATCGATTTTGTTTCCGATTACATCGTAACCTTTTTTGAGTTGCAAATTTGGGATAATCGAACAAAGATTGGCATTTCCGCATCTTTCGCCGTAGCCGTTAATTGTGCCTTGAATTTGTATTGCACCAGCATCAACGGCGGCAAGTGAGTTTGCAACCGCCATATCGCCGTCATTGTGGACGTGTGCACCCAAATTAATTCCTTCGATTTCATCAAAAACTTTTTTAGTAATGTCATAAATCTCTTTATCGAGACAACCGCCATTAGTATCGCAAAGGATAATTCTTTCGGCTCCCGCATCGTGAGCTATTTTAACACATTTCATAGCATAGTCGGGATTGTGCTTGTAGCCGTCAAAAAAATGTTCTGCATCAAAAAATACTCGTTTTCCCTTTGATAACAAGTATTTTATGCTATCTGAAATCATTGAAAGATTTTCTTCTAAAGTTGTGCAAAGTGCGTGTTCAACGTGAAAATCCCAAGTCTTGCCAAAAATTGTGATAATTTCTGTATCAGCAGAGAGCAACATTTCTAAAATTTTGTCCTCTTCAGGAGTGACGTTTGGCTTTCTTGTGCAACCGAATGCGGCAATTTTAGAGTGCTTAAGGTCTAATTTCTTCAAGTCTGCAAAAACCTCAACATCTTTTGGATTTGCTCCCGGCCAGCCTGCTTCGATGTAGTCAATCCCAATCTCATCAAGCAATTTTACGATTTTTAATTTATCAGAAGTTGAAAAATTTATTCCTTCTGATTGGGCACCGTCACGTAAAGTCGTATCATATATTTCAATCTTTTTCATAATTTCACCGTTTTTTCAAGAGAATTTTAACATAAACTTGTAATTTTTTAAATTTTCTATGTTATTATATTTTCAATAGATGTTGTGTAAATCAGGAGAAATAAATGGACGCAGAAAAACTTATAAGAGTTGCGAAGGGTGAAGAACCTGCTGATTTAGTAATCAGAAACGCAAACGTCGTAAATGTTTTCAACGACGAAATTAAAAAAATGGACATCGCTGTTTATGATGGTCGTATCGCAGGTATGGGCGATGATTACAAAGGTTTAAAAGAAATTGACGTAAACGGTGCATACGTTACTCCGGCATTCATTGACGGACACGTACACATTGAAAGTTCAATGTGTTTGCCGAAAGAATTTGCAAAAGCTGTCGTTCCGGAAGGTACGGTTACGGTTATTGCCGACCCGCACGAAATTTCAAATGTTTTCGGCTTACACGGTATAAGTTTTATGAGAGAGGCTTGCAAAAATCTTCCTTTGCAGGTTGATATGATGCTTCCCTCTTGTGTTCCTGCTACAAATTCTGAAACCTCGGGCTTTGAACTCACAAGTTACGATTTGTCACTTTTGATGGACGCTCCCGGAATTTTGGGTGTTGCGGAAATGATGAACTTCCCCGGAGTTTTAAACTGCGATAAAGAAGTTATGGCAAAATTGAAACTTGGCCTTTCAAAACACAAAAAAATCGACGGTCACGCTCCGGGATTGTCAGGCAAAAACCTTTGCGGTTATGTTGCGGCAGGTGTTATGTCTGATCACGAATGCACAACTCCGGAAGAAGCAACCGAAAAATTGGGACTCGGTATGTACATCATGATTAGAGAAGGTTCTGCGGCAAAAGATTTGCAACCGTTGATTCCGATTTTGAAAACAAAAAATACAAGACGTTGCATTTTCGTAACCGATGACAGACACCCGACCGATTTGAAAGGTCACATTAACGATATGGTTCGTCAATCTGTTGAAGCAGGTGTTGACCCGATTACAGCTATCAAAGTTGCTTCAATCAACACGGCAGAATACTTCGGTTTGAACGATATCGGTGCTATCGCTCCCGGATACAGAGCACACATGTTGGTATTTGATAATCTCAAAGAATTCAAACCTACATTGGTTATCAAAAGTGGCGAAGTCGTTGCAGAAAACGGCAAATTGGTTTGTGACATTGAACAAAATGAAGTTCCGAAACTCCGTGGTTCTGTAAACGTTAAGTGGATTGAGCACGATGACTTCAAAATTCCTGCAAAATCAGACACCGTTCGTGCTATGCAAGTTGTTCCGGGAACTTTGCTTACAAAGAGCGTAAACGCTAAAATCAAAGTAGTTGACGGATATGCTGAATCAGACGTTGAAAATGATGTTTTGAAAATTATGGTATTTGAACGTCATAAAGCGACAGGCAACATCGGTAAAGGCTTTATCAAAGGCTTCGGTTTGAAATCAGGTGCCATCGCTTCAACAGTTGCACACGATGCTCACAACATGATTGTTATCGGTACAAACGATGCAGATATGGAAATGGCAGCAATTGAACTTGTTAAATCACAAGGCGGTAAGGTTATCGTTAACAACGGCGAAGTTGTTTCAAAATTACCGCTGCCGATTGCAGGTTTGATGTCTGACCAACCGTTCGAAACAGTTCTTCAACAATGCCACGAACTCAAAGACGGTGTTAAGAAAATCGGTTGTGTGTTAGACGATCCGTTTATGACAATGGCATTCTTGTCACTCTCCGTAATTCCCGATTTGAAAATTACGGATAAAGGTGTCTTTGATGTCAATAAATTTGATTTCATCGATATCTTCGATACAGAAACAGTTAAAGCATAGAGCAAACAGAACTGCAAAAGACCGACTTTTTAAGTCGGTCTTTTTAGAAAAAATAAAAACTACTCTTTATCCAAATTCTCTAATGCATATTCACAACACTGTTGCACAAGATTATTTAGTGAAATTCCCTTATTTTGAGCAATAACTTGCATTTCTTTAACTAATTTCAAAGGCAATCTAAAGGTTTTATTTATCATTTCTGTCTTTTGAATTTTAAACATATACACGCTCCATTATCATGTTACGTGTAATTTTGGTATAAGAATATACCTCATTTTTGCACTTGTTTTGTTAGTGCAATTTGCACTATTATATGATACAATAAAATAGAAGACAAAAGAGGAAATATGAAAAGTGTATTTAATTTAGGAGATATAATTATTACATTTATAATTATCGGAATAATTGCATTATTAACCGTTCCTCCTTTACTGAGCAAAACAAATGAGCAAGACACAATATCGGCAGTAAAAAATGCCTATACTTCTCTCGGTAAAGCATATCAAAAAGCAGATAAATCAAAAGAAGAATACCCGCCGGAAGTACATCATTCATCGAAAGCAAAAGAATTTTCAACAATCATAGAAGAAATATTTGCAAAACAATTAAAAATTGAAAAAAATTGCGGTAAGAAAACGGGCGAGGATTGTTATTCAACTTCTGATGAGGGAAAGTTAAAAAATTAACGAGCAGCGTTATTTAGTTCCGTAAATTTAAAACCACAAAAAAGAACCGCCCCAAAAGAGCGGTTCTTTCAAAATCTGACTTATTTGAAAATTAGTCGTCAGCGTGACCTGCTGTACCAAGAACGTCACGCATTTTGTGCATAACCATTTCTTTAACTGCAGTTCTGCCGGGTCCCATATATTCTCTCGGGTCGAATTTTTCAGGATGTTCAATGAAGAATTCTCTGATTGTTGAAGTCATTGCCAATCTCAAGTCTGTATCAATGTTGATTTTTGCAACACCGTGTTTTGAAGCATAGTTAAGCATATCTTCAGGAACACCTTGAGCATCAGGCAAGTTGCCGCCGAACTTGTTGCATTTTTCAACAAATTCTTTCGGAACTGATGATGAACCGTGGAGTACAATCGGGTAATCACCGAAGCCTGCTTCTTTAAGAGCATCTTTGATTTCTTTCAATCTGTCGAAGTCTAATTTAGCTTCACCTTTGAATTTGTAAGCACCGTGTGAAGTACCGATAGCGATTGCGAGTGAATCACAACCTGTTTGTTTTACAAATTCAACAGCTTCGTGAACGTTAGTGTATTTAGCATCTTTGTCTGATACGTTAACATCGTCTTCAACACCTGCCAATTTACCGAGTTCAGCTTCTACTGAAACTCCTCTTTCGTGAGCGTATTCAACAACTTTCTTAGTTACTGCAACGTTTTCTTCAAACGGGAATCTTGAACCGTCAATCATAACTGATGAGAAACCGCCATCGATACATGCTTTACAAATTTCGAAGTCTGCACCGTGGTCTAAGTGAAGTGCAATCGGAACCGTTGTTGTTGCGAGTGCTGCTTCAACCAATTTAATCAAATAAGTTTGATTAGCGTATTTTCTTGCACCTGCTGAAACTTGAAGAATAATCGGTGAACGGGTTTCTTCAGCTGCTTCTGCAATACCTTGCAAGATTTCCATATTGTTAACGTTGTAAGCACCGATAGCATATCCGCCTGCGAGTGCTTTTTTGAACATTTCTTCTGTTCCTACTAATTTTCTTTCAGCCATGTTATTTCTCCATATAACTTGTATGCTTTTACAGGCTCAATATACAACAAACAAAAGACGTTTTCAAGTGATTATACGAACATAAATTTTAGAAAATTATCGTTGTTTTTGATATAATTCATATTAAATGAGAGGAAAAAACGATGAAACATTTTAAAGGCTCTGTTTTAGTAACTATTGCGGGCATAATTTTTGCATTTTTATGGGGATTACAAAAACATTCGGGGCATGCTTTTTTGTGTGTTTTTATCGTTTTATTTTTGTCAATTTTGGAAGTTACATTATCGTTTGACAACGCTGTTGTAAACGCGATGAAACTTGAAAAAATGACCGAAAAATGGCAACATCGTTTTGTCACCTGGGGGATTTTAATTGCGGTATTCGGAATGAGATTTTTGTTCCCCGTAATTGTTGTGGCTATCTTTGCAGGACTTCATGTTTCAAGCGTTGTCGACCTTGCACTTAATAATGTTGAACAATATGCACATTATCTTTCTCAATGTCATGCCCCGCTGGTTACTTTTGGCGGTGCTTTTTTGTTTATGCTTTTCCTTTCATATTTTTGTCACGAAGAAAAAGAATTACACTGGATTACAAAAATTGAAGAACCTTTGCAAAAGTTGCACATGGTCAAGTCGACTGAAGTTCTTGTAACGCTTTTATTAGTCACAGCCGTCAGATTTTTTGTTCCCGAAAGCATTCAAAATCCTGTATTTTTTGCAGGTGTTTCAGGGGTAATTTTGTATCTTTTGATTGACGGAGTAAGCAACGCTCTTGAAAGGATTGCGGAGCAAAAAGCTTCACTAACGGGCGGTGTTGCAAAATTAGGTTTTGTCGGATTTATCTATCTTGAACTAATTGATGCCTCATTCTCTCTTGACGGAGTTTTGGGGGCATTTGCAATAAGCAAAGATATTATTTTAATCACAATCGGACTTGCAATCGGTGCAATGTTTGTACGTTCTTTGACTTTGTATATGGTTGAACTCAAAACCTTGAAACAATACGTCTTTCTTGAACATGGTGCACATTGGGCAATCGGATTTTTGTCTCTTATTATGTTTTATTCAACAATGCACGAAGTTCCGGAAGTTGTTACTGGTTCAACAGGTTTAATCATCGTCGGCTGGGCATTTTTTGATTCTCTTAAATATAACAAAAAACACAGAGAAATCGAACAAAAACAAATCGTCGAGAATTAATATTGCCCGAAAATATCTCTAATTTACAATTTACAACCTCAAGTTCTCGTTAACAATTATTATAAATATTTATATAAAATTGTTTAAAACTTTTGATGTGTTACAATTTTCTTGTAAAAACATTGATAACAAAGAGGTAAATAATATGGCAAACAGAGTTCTTTTATGTATTATGGACGGCTTCGGAATCAGTAACAACTGCCCGAAAGATGCTACAAAAACAGCAAAAACACCGAACATCGACGAACTTTATAAATCAGTTCCAAACATCACCATCAACGCAAGCGGTGAATTCGTCGGTCTTCCTGACGGACAAATGGGCAACTCAGAAGTAGGTCACTTAAATTTGGGTGCAGGCAGAGTTGTTTACCAAGAACTTTCAAGAATTAACAACGCTGTAAAAGACGGTTCTTTCTTCAAAAATGAAGCACTTTTAAATGCCGTTAAACACGCAAAAGACAACAATTCTTCAATCCATTTCTACGGACTTGTTTCATCAGGCGGTGTTCACAGTGCGATGGAACATCTTGAAGCACTTATTGACCTTGCTGCAAAAGAAGGTTTGAAAAAAGTTTACGTTCACGCATTCTTAGACGGCAGAGATACTCCTCCGAAGAGTGCGAAAACATTCCTCGAAAGAATTGAAAATAAATTAAAAGAACACAACTTGCCGCAAATCGCTACAATCAGCGGTCGTTACTATGCTATGGACAGAGACAACCGTTGGGACAGAGTCGAAAAAGCATACAATTGCTTACTTTTGGGCGAAGGTGAAAAGGCTGAAAATTCACTCGTTGCAATCGAAAATTCATACGCAAAAGATGTTACGGATGAATTCGTATTGCCGACGGTAACTAACTCAGACCCGCAATCAAGAATTAACGACAATGATTCAATCGTATTCTTCAATTTCCGCCCCGACAGAGCAAGAGAAATCACAAGAGCCGTTACATTCACTGATTTCAACGGTTTCGACAGAAAAGCGGTTCGCAAAAACTTGAACTACGTTATGTTCACAAAATATGACGAAACATTCGACTTACCGATTGCTTTCCCGCCGCACAAACTCACAAACATCTTGGGAGATGTTCTCGACGAAAACGGCATCAAACAATTCAGAACTGCTGAAACAGAAAAATACGCTCACGTAACATTCTTCTTTAACGGCGGTGTTGAAAAAGCAAACAAATTAGAAACAAGAGTTTTGGTAAATTCACCGAAAGTTGCAACATATGATTTGCAACCTGAAATGAGTGCATTTGAAGTTTGCGACAAAGTTTTGGGTGCATTGGACGATGAACAATATCAATACATTTTGGTTAACTTTGCAAACCCTGATATGGTAGGACATACAGGTGTATTTGAAGCAGCGGTTAAGGCTTGTGAAACAGTTGACACTTGCGTTGGAAAAATTGTTGCAAAAGCAAAAGAAAAAGGTGTCAAAATGCTTTTGACAGCTGACCACGGTAACGCAGAATGTATGGAAGATCCGCAAACTCACAAACCGTTTACGGCTCACACAACAAATGTTGTTCCTTTGTTCTTAATCAATGATTCTCACGAACTCAAGAATGAAAAAGATGCTGCACTTTGCGATGTTGCACCGACAATTCTTGAACTTTTGGGAATTAAACAACCTGCAGAGATGACAGGTCACTCATTATTAAAATAAGGAGAAAAAATGAAAGCAGTAGCGATTAACGGAAGTCCGAGAAAAGACGGAAACACTTTCAGAATGCTCGAAAAAGTGCTTGACAGATTGGAACAACACGGCGTTGAAACAAAATTGTTACAAGTTGGCGGAACCAATATTCACGGTTGCAGAGCTTGTTGGGCATGCAAAAAAATGAAAAGCGGAAAATGCTGTTTTGTTGATGATGTTTTCAACGGACTTGTCGGAGATGTTTTAGATGCCGATGCAATCATTTTGGGGACACCTTCATACTACTCGGATATGACTCCCGAACTTAAAGCATTTATTGACAGATTAGGTCTTGTCGGAAGTGCTGTAGGTGCATTAAAACACAAGGTCGGTGCCGGTGTTGTGGCACAACGTCGCGGTGGAGGTGTAGCAATTCAATCAACACTTCACCATATGTTTTTGATGAACGAAATGATTATTGTCGGTTCAACATATTGGAATATCTGCTTTGGCAGAGAAAAAGGGGAAGTTAACCTTGACGAAGAAGGTATGGCTAATATGGAAAATCTTGCGGACAATATCGCTTGGATGCTCAAAAAGATTTGTGACTAATTTTTCACAATAATCGCAAATAAAAAGGTCGGTTTTGAAGCCGACCTTTTTTCTACTATGAAAATCTTCTGTACATCCTGTTATTAAACTGATTTTCAACCGTATCAAATCCAAATCCGCCGAACGCTAAATTGCCCTCACCGTAGGATTGAATATAATCCGATCCAAAACCGCCGTCTATGTAATTATCAAAACCTTGTGATTCAATATAATCATTTCCTGGACCGCCAAAAACGCTGTTGCCTATACCTTCGGAATATATTTTATCATTTCCGAAGCCGCCTCCGATTAAATTACCGAATCCGGAAGAACCTATTCTGTCATTTCCCGTGCCGCCGTTTATTGCGTTAAAAGAACCGAACGAGTTTATGTTGTCATTTCCTCCAAATCTGAATAAACTGCCGTTTCCGCCTTTTATCGCATTGTAATCGCCATAAGAATTGACACTGTCATCTCCTGAATTACCATCAAGGAAATTACCAAAGCCTAAAGAATTAATGCTG
The DNA here is from genome assembly GCA_902783835.1 of uncultured bacterium. GTDB lineage: Bacteria > Cyanobacteriota > Vampirovibrionia > Gastranaerophilales > Gastranaerophilaceae > RUG841. Next base: position 2,930 of record CACZSN010000009.1, on the reverse strand, counting down.
TCATGCCCGGAACCGCCTCGGATAAAGTTTCCGACTCCATCGTGAGAATTAATGGTATCGTTTCCTTTTCCGCCGTCAATAAAGTTACAATCACCTTCTACGGTCGAAATCGTATCATTCCCTTTTCCGCCCAATAAAGCATTATTAAACCCGCCATATGAATTTATTTGGTCATCTCCTTTACCGCCTTTAATTAGCGAGCTGTCACAATTTACCATTGTAATAGAATCATCACCGTCACCGGCATTGACTTTGACATTACTTGAATTTGATATAACGTAATTATTGTCTTCTTTTGAACCTTTTATCGATAATCCGCCTTCAAAACCGTCAAAATATGTTTGTCCCGTTTCTTTATCGACGAAAATAGAAGCATTCGGATTCTCTTTCGTATTATACGAAACCATCGAACCGTCTTCCATTTTCAGGAAAGTTTTGCCAAAAAATTTCAGTTGTCCAACAACACCGTTATTCATTATTAAACCCTTCAAATTTTTACTTACATGTTTTATCGACATTTTTTCGTTTTTCTTTACTGAAATTTATAAGAAGTTAAGATTTATTAAATATTCTTTAATTCTAAAATATTAAGACTATTATTTTTATAGTGATGGATTTTGTTTTAGAAATAAAAAAGTTTATAAATAAATATATTTTCAGAAAAAAATACGTTCGCAAAGGTGCCTGCAAACGTTGCGGAGCTTGCTGTTCAAGAATTTATGTCCGACACGGAAAACATACAATTAATTCAGAAAAAGAATTTACCGTTTTGAGACACTTACATCCGTTTTATTCATATTTAAGGGTAGAAGGCAAAGACGATTTAGGGTTAATTTTCAGTTGTTCAAACTTTGATGAAGAACAACACATTTGCAAAATTCACAAACGTCGACCAGGAATTTGCCGAAGATATCCTGATGAAATCATTTTTTCAATGGGAGCATGCCTTTCTGAAGGATGCGGATATTCTTTTCGTCCGATTGACAAGTTTGCTGATGTGCTAAAATCCGTCGAAAAACGACCCTTAAAAAATTGTATGATTTTCTCTGACGATATAAAAATCGATTTTTCGGACGTTACGGATGAAAATCCCCAATGCGAAGAATCAGACTAACTGATTTTATCAAGATACTTTAATAAATCGGCATGGCTCTTTACATCGTGAACACGCAAAATATTCACACCTTTCGAAACTAAACTTTGAGAATATACTTTGGTAATTTCGTCCCTGTTTTCAAGTCCAAAAGTCTTAAAAATAAACGATTTGCGACTAATTCCGTATAATATCGGACAATTTAACGTCAAAAATTCATCAGCTCTTTTTATCAACTCAAACTGATTATTTACGGATTTTCCAAAACCGATACCAACATCCAATATCGGTAAATTTTCACCCAATCCTTTATCCTCAAGATATTTTATTTTATTGACAAAAAATTCATAAACTTTATCAACAATATCACCTTGATAATCTTCTGTTACGGGTTTGGGCGGAATTCCGTCGGAATGTGTAATCACAATCGGAGTCTTATATTCCCGTAAAACATCAAAAACCGACTCAAAAATTTCAACATTTCCGACATTATTCAATATGTCCGCTCCTAAATCCAAAGCCTTAACAATGGTTTCGGGATGAATTGTATCAACACTGATTATAACTTCGGGATTGGATTTTTTTAACTCCGAAATGACAGGCAAAATTCTACGACACTCTTCTTCGCTTGAAACGGGAATTGAATTCGGACGGGTGCTTTCCCCACCAATATCAATAATATTCGCACCGTCTTCAACCATTTTTAAAGCATTTTCAACAGCAACATCTTGATTAAAGTTTTTACCTCCGTCAGAAAAAGAATCAGGAGTAACATTTAAAATTCCCATAATGTAAGTTTTTTGAAAATTAAAAGTATGCTTCCCTATCTTATATGTTGACAGAGGATTGATTTTTTCAAACAAAAATTTTCCCAGTGATTTTAGCCTAAATGGTTGCAAAGAAAGCTTTTCACATAATTTAAGCAGCTGGTATTTTGAACCGCAAATTATTGCATCCGAAAAATCACATTTGCAAGTTACCGCATCTCGATTAACTGCAGCATCAAACCCTAATGACAGGCATGTCTGCTTCAAAATATTCGCTTCTACCGCCTTTAAATTGAAAATTTTAAAAGATAACGAAATATACTTATCTTTTGCAAAATTCAAATAATTCTTAGAAAACTCAATATTTTCAAGCTCTTTTGTTATATTATCACTTAATTTTTTTATAAAAATTTGTTCGTTCATACTTTACATTATATCTTAAGCATGTACTATTAGTAATATAAATATATATACAGGAGATAATACCATGGCAGTTGTAATAGACGTACAAAAAAGAGACGAAAACAAAAACCCCCGTCAAGTAAGAGCTGAAGGCAAATTGACGGCTACCGTATACGGAAAAGGTCAAGACTCAGTTTCTGTTGAAATGGGAGCTAAAGAATTCTTAACAGCATACGGCAAAGATAAAGATGCTACATTCTCATTGAAATTAGACAAAAAATCAATGGATGTTAAAGTTAAAGACGTTCAAGAAAATTACAGAACAGGTGAAAAATTGAACGTACAATTCGTTTTGGTATAATAAATATCAACTTAAGAAAAGAAAACGGAGTTTCGGCTTCGTTTTTTTTTGTTCTTAGATTTTATAAAACTCACCGTTGTAAAAAATCAATGTCATACGGAGGGACTTCGTCCCGCTCCGTCTGCGTCTGCTTATATTTTTATGATTCCGTCATTATGAGGGGGACTTCGTCCTGCTCCGTTTGTGTCTGCTTATATTTTTTTGGTTCCGTCATTATGAAGGGGACTTCGTCCCGTTCTGTTTGCGTCTGCTTATATTTTTTTGGTTCCGTCATTATGAGGGGGACTTCGTCCCGCTCCGTTTGTGT
>CACZSN010000008.1 GCA_902783835.1 uncultured bacterium | reverse complement strand
AAGAAATTACGGTGACAGAAACTACGGAGACAGACCGCAACGCAGTTACGGCGACCGTCCCCAAAGAAATTACGGTGACAGAAACTACGGAGACAGACCGCAACGTAATTATGGTGACCGTCCCCAAAGAAATTACGGTGACAGAAACTACGGAGACAGACCGCAACGCAGTTACGGCGACCGTCCCCAAAGAAATTACGGTGACAGACCTCAACGTAATTATGGAGACAGACCGCAAAGAAACTTTAATAACAGAGGCGGCGGATTTAAACGTGGCGGCGGCTTTAACCGTAAACCGCAACAAAAGAAACAACTTTTGATTACAAAAGAACAATTAGAACAAATTGAATTTCTTTATAAAAAAGCATTACCGTTGCCTAACCACGATATTCACGAGGTTATAGGTGCGGCCCTCGGAATTGAACCGAGAAAAGTATTTTTCGGCATCAATTTGGTACGTCAAAAGATGATGTTGCCGAAATTGGCATTCCCGAAAAGAAAACTTGCGGTAACTCCGGACCAGTTGACGGCAATCAAAATGTTGTATGAACCTTTGTTGCCGCTTCCTCCAATCGGTTGTCACAAGCTTATTGCAGCACAATTAAAAATGGACGAATGGCGTGTTCACGTGGGAATCGGTCTCATTCGAAAAGAAATGGGACTTGATCGTTGGAACCCTGACAGACCTGATGCTCCGGAAGAATTTAAGAAATAGTTATGTCAAAATTAATCTCAGTCGGTAAAATTTTAAATTTTCATGGAATTAAAGGCGAAGTAAAAGTCGGTTATACCAAGGGAAAAGAACAACTTATCGAAAGTCTTGAGAAAGTTTTCATTACAAAAAACGGAATTCAAAAAGAATATACCGTCGAATCTGTTCGTTTCCACAAACAATTTGCCTTGATAAAATTTGAAGAAATTAATTCAATTAATGATGTAGAGGAAATTAAGGGTCTTGAAATCAAAATCCCTCGAGAACAGGCAGAGACTGAACTTACCGAGGATGAATTTTTCGTAAGTGACTTAATCGGTGCGGAAGTTTTCAATATTGACGGAGAAAAAATCGGTTCGGTTAAAGATGTCGGAACAAACGGAGCTAATGAAATTTTGGAAATTACGGACAGTAATGAACAAAATCACCTTGTTCCTTTTGTGAAAGCTTTAGTTCCTGTTGTCGATTTGCAAAAACGTCAAATAGTTGTGAAGGATATTGAGGGGTTAATCGAGTGAGATTTGACGTAATCACTTTGTTTCCCGACATTATAAAAGGTGCTTGCTCCGAGAGCATGCCTTCCCGTGCGGGCGAAAAAGGTGTTATTTCAATAAATACAATTAATCCGAGAGAGTTCACTCACGATAAACATCGAAAAACAGATGACACTCCCTATGGCGGCGGTGCGGGCATGGTATTGTCCTGTCAGCCTTATATGGATGCTATAAACAGTGTTGAGGTGCTTGAAAATTCCGAAACAATTATTATGACCCCGCAAGGCGAACTTTTTAACCAAAAAATGGCGGAAGAATTTTCAACGAAAAGTCAACTTCGGATTATCTGCGGTCATTATGAGGGATTTGATGAAAGAATAAGAATTTTGTCAAAAGCAAGAGAAGTTTCAATTGGTGATTTCGTTCTTTCGGGCGGAGAATATTCCGCAATTTGCATAATCGATGCCGTGACAAGGCTTTTGGACGGAACTTTGGGCAACTCGGAGTCAAAAGATTATGACTCGCATTCTGAATATTTGCTTGAGTATCCTCAGTATACAAAACCTCGTGATTATGAAGGATTGGAAGTCCCTGAGATTTTGCTCGGCGGAAATCATGAAAAAATTGCCGAATGGCGAAGAATTAAGCAATTTGAAAGGACAAAAGAAAAACGTCCTGATTTGTTTGAAAAATTTTTGAAGACAGATTTGTCAAAATCAGACAAAAAACTTCTTAAAGAAATTGATTGATGTTTTTTGTGGTGATACAATCTGTGGTGGAAAAGGTGATAAAATGAAAGCAGCAGTATTAAAATCGGGAAAAATCGAAGTCGTCGAAATGCCCGTTCCCGAACTTAAAGATAAAGGTGCGATTGTAAAAATTTCGGGTTGCGGACTTTGCGGTTCCGATATTGTGAAATTGAAGCACAACAGCGTGCCTGACGGAACGGTTTTGGGACATGAAATTGTCGGAGAAATTGTCAAAATCGATTCAGATTCCGATTTTGAAGTTGGTGATGAAATCGTTATGGGACACCACGTTCCTTGCTTCGAATGCACATATTGCTTCGGCGAAAATTATTCAATGTGCAGAAAATTTAAACGTACAAATATCATCCCGGGCGGATTTTCGGAATATATTTATATTTCCGAAGACCATCTTATGAATACTGTTTTCAGACTTACAAGCAATATTTCGGAAGAAGAAATTTCTTTCACTGAGCCTTTGGCTTGCTGTGTCAGATGCGTAAAAAGATGCAAACTCGATTTCAATGCAAATGTACTCGTTATAGGACTTGGAACAATTGGTCTTTTGATGGGACAAGCTGTTCGTGAGTTCGGATTTAATGCTTACGGAATCGATTTAATTCAGGAAAGAGTTCAACTTGCTAAAAAATTAGGTTTCGAAAATGCATTCAGGTTGGGAAATCTTGAAGAAACAGTTTCTGATATGAAATTGGAAGTCAATCCGTCAGGATTTGATGCGATAATTATGACGTCAGGTGCTGATAAGGCATTAGACCTTGCATTTGCAGCTGTTCGTGACGGCGGAACAATCAACGTATTTTCTTCCGTAAAATCAGATGAAACGGCTTATCCGAACAATCAGATTTATTATCGTGAATTGACGGTTACAAGCAGCTATTCCTCATCTCCTGATGATTTGGAAGATGCTTTTAATTTAATTCAAAATAACAGGGTCAAAGTCCACGGCTTAACAACGGTTTATCCTATGGAAAAGTTGAACGAGGCAATTGCGGATACCCTTTCAAACAAAATAATGAAAGCTTATATAAAATTATGAAAATGAATGCAGTCAGGTTTTATGCACCTGAAAATATAAAATACGAAGAAACGGACATCAAAGACCCCAAAAACGGTGAGGTCAGAGTAAAAATCGAGGCGGCATTGACTTGCGGAACAGATTTGAAAACTTACCGCCGTGGCCACCCAGTTTTAATTAAAAAAACACCGTCGGGATTCGGACATGAATTTGCTGGAGTTGTCGAAGCAGTCGGCAAAAACGTAACCAATTTTGTCGTCGGAGACCGTGTAGTTGCAGCCAATTCAGCACCTTGCGGAGAGTGTTATTTCTGCAAAAGAGGTCTTTATAATCTGTGCGAAAATTTAGAATTTTTAAACGGTGCGTATGCGGAATATATCAACGTTCCGGAGAGAATTGTCAAAAAAAATATGATTCGCATTGATGACGATCTGAGTTTTGAAAAAGCGGCATTTTGTGAACCGTTGGCAAATGTTGTCCACGGGATTGCAAATATGGATATTCAAAAAGGTCAAACCGTTGCGGTTGTAGGTATTGGCACAATCGGCTTGATGTTTGTAAGACTTGCTAAATTAAAAGGTGCAAAAGTTATTGCAGCAGGCAGAAATCCTTTGAAAATTAAGTTAGCGAAGGAATTTGGCGGTGCGGACGAGGTAATTGACCTTACAAAATACAAAAATCCGGACAAAATTATGCTTTCTTTGACGGAAGAAGGAAAAGGCTTCGATGCGGCGATTGAATGTGTCGGCTTGCCGGAAATTTGGGAAAGAATGTTCAAACTTGTCCGAAAGGGCGGAATGATAAATCTTTTTGGCGGTTGCAAAAGCGGAACGACAATCAATATCGACACGAGACGACTTCATTATGACGAACTTAAGGTTATAGGTGTTTTCCACCATACTCCGCAATATTTCCGAGAAGCCTATGAACTCATTTCGTCAGGAAAAGTTGATGTTGAAAAACTTATCACACACGTAATGCCTCTATCTCAGACGGAACAAGCCTTGAAGATGGTTGCGGAAAGTAAAGCGATAAAAGTTTTATTGAAACCTTAAATATTTTTTGTATTAAAAAATGTTGCTTGATTTCGATTGAGCAACATTTTGTTGTATATTAAGATTATATAAAGATGTGCTGTCTATGATAAAATAGTTATATGGGAAATTAAAAGGAGATTTGAATATGATACCTATTATGGATTCAAAAAGACAATATGCTAAAATCGGCGACAAGTTGGAAGAAGCCGTAGTTGAAGTAATGCGTTCAGGTTCATACATTTTGGGCAAGAACAATAAAGCATTTGAAGAAGAAATGGCAGCTTATTGCGGAACAAAATATGCAGTAGCGTTGAACTCCGGTACGGATGCACTTCACGTAGCATTGAGAGCATTGGATATAGGCAAAGGTGATGAAGTTATCACAACTGCATTTACATTCGTTGCAACAACGGAAGCTATCGGTATTGTTGGTGCAAAACCTGTATTTGCATATATTGATAAAGATACATTCAATATTGACCCTGAAAAAATTGAAGCATTGATTACTCCTAATACAAAGGCAATCATTCCTGTTCACCTTTATGGTCAACCTTGCGAAATGGACAAGATTATGGATATCGCAAAACGTCATAACTTGCACGTTATTGAAGATGCTTGCCAAGGTATCGGTTCAGAATATAAAGGACAAAAAGTCGGTTCATTTGGCACATTCGGCTGCTTCAGTTTCTACCCGACAAAGAACTTGGGTACAATGGGCGACGGCGGTATGCTCGTTATGAACGATGAAAAATTGCGTGACAGAGTTGTAGCACTCAGAAACCACGGTGGTGCAGTTCGTTATTACCACGATGAAATCGGTGTAAACTCAAGACTTGACGAAATTCAAGCAGCAATTTTGAGAGTAAAACTTCCCTACGTTGATGAATGGAACGCTGCAAGAAAAGCAAATGCAGAATATTACAACGAATTGTTCGCAGATTGCGATGAAGTTGAAACACCTGTTGAATTGCACGATACAAAATGTATCTATCACCAATACACTGTAAAAGTTCCTAACCGTGACCAAGTATTTGACAAAATGAGAGAAAACGGCGTAGGCGTAATGCTTTATTACCCTGTACCGCTCCACATGCAAAAAGTTCACAAATACTTGAACATTCCTGAAATGTCACTTCCGAACACTGTTGAAGATACAAAAGTCGTTATGTCTCTTCCGATGTTCCCTGAAATCACAAAAGAAGAACAAGAAACAGTTGCTAAGACATTGAAAGCAATCGTTCGAGGCGAATTATAATCGACAGAACAAAATGATTTTAAAAAGGGCTGATGAGAATCAGTCCTTTTTTGTAGTGCAAAAAATTTATAATGCGTTATAATATTACAAAAAGAGGGCAACATGAAAAAAATTATTTCCGCAATTATAATATGTTTATTGGTTCAAACGACAGTTACCGCTAAAGAAATTTATCGTTCAATCGAAGAAAAACCAAGTTTTGTAAAATTGGAATCTGTTAAACAAGTTAGTGCAGGTCATATATTGGTTGACACTTACGACGAAGCTATGGCACTTAAAAAAAGAATTGATGACGGTGAAAGTTTTGAAAGACTTGCCGCTAAATATTCAAAATGTCCGTCAGGACAAAGAGGCGGTGCTTTGGGTTCTTTCGGACGAGGTGTGATGGTTAAACCGTTTGAAAATGCTGCATTTAACTTGCAGGTCGGCGAAGTTTCAGAGCCTGTGAAAACCGATTTCGGTTGGCATTTGATTAAAGTTTATAACAGAGGATAAAAAATGAGTGACTTCCAATTTGCTATGGAAAGAGAAATTTATCAACAACCTGAAGTAATTGAAAAATTACTCGAAAATTATGTTTCGTTTGATAATAAAATTCTGGTCGACACACCGGAAAAAGCTCAAAAAATATGCTTTATTGCAAGCGGTTCTTCGTATCATTGTTGCGTTATTATTGCGGAAATGATGAAAACTTCTTTGGGTCTTGATGCGGAAGCTTTTTATTCCGGTGAATTTTTCATGTCGGATAAAGCAAATTGGAAAAAACGTCTTTTCGTTTTTGTTTCTCAATCGGGTGAAACATCTGATACTCTTGCCGTAATGAAAAGAGTTTTGGAAAAAACTGACAATACGTTATGTATTTCAAATACGATTAATTCTACGATGTGGAATCTTGCAAAATATAAAATCTATACAATGGCAGGAAAAGAAGATAGCATCGCTTCAACTAAAGCTCTTTCCGCTCAGATTTTCTGTGCTATGCTTTTGATTTTGGCAATCAGACAAAAACAAGGAGAAAATGTCTCTCAGGAAATTGAAGAATTGAAATGTTTGCCTAATTTCATCAGACGACAACTTAACTCTCACGATGAAATCAAAAAAATTGCCAAAGATTTATCAGAATATGATGCAATCGAAATTTTGGGCAGCAGAATTTTTTACGGACTTGCAAAAGAAGGTGCACTAAAAATCAAAGAAACTTCTTATATCAATACTACTGCTTATCCGTCAGGTGAATTTATGCACGGTCACGTTGCGATTTTGAACAGAAAATCTGCCGTCCTCGTTTTAGTCGACGAAATTCATCACGGTGTTTGCATAAACAATATCAAAAAAATCTACAAGTCGTACAATCCTTATATGGTAACAATTGCTGACAAAAATGCTCCGGAATATTTCAACGAACTTTGCAGAAAACATATTACGATTGATACGAAAATCGAAGTTCTGACAATCTTTGGAATGCTCGTACTTTTGCAACTTCTCGCCTTTGAATGTGCAAAAGCCTTGGGCAGAAACATAGACAAACCAACCGGTTTGAGCAAAGTCGTAAAAGCTTGACGGATTAATACAAATTTGAAAAACCTCAAAAATAATGTTAAAATATCGGCGAGGTTTTGATGAAAAAAACATTAAAAATTAAAGCTAAAAATATTAAACAAAAGAAAAATAATACCTCGAAATCAAAGACGGTTTTGGTTTGTATATTTTTGCTGTTTTTGGCTTCATTAATAATTTGCGGCGGGGCATATTTTTTATTTGATGAAGATATTTTGGCTCAAAAAGGTTTGAATTTCTATCAAAACGGTCAATATAAGTATGCGGAACAGTGTTATAAATTTGATACTTCAATAAAAAAATTATTTTTAATTACCTTGAAATCTCCTCAAAATAAGGATTTTTATTCTTATTTTGAAAGCAGAGAGGAAATGATAAAATGTCTCGTTGAACGGGGAAATATTTCGAAAGCGATTTTTGAATACCAAAAACTTTTGAAAGAAGTTAAAGCAAATTGTCCTCGAGACGAAGAGATGAGTAATTTGTTAAATTTACAAATCGCAAATTGCTACTCTGTATTGGGTCTGTATGGGAAATCTTTACCTGTTTATCAAAGTTTGAAAAATTGGTATCCCCAAAATTTAATTCAAGCTTATATTGATACAAAGGATTATGAAAAAGCAAAATCTGTTTTACTTTCGGATGAAGTCCGTGAAAAAATCGAGGACGGAGAAGATTCTGATGCCGTTGCTTTGGGGTATTCTCTTTTGTCTTATTATAAGGCAATTGGCAGATATGACCTTGCAACGGAAAATTATACAACGGAAGTTCCTTCCTTTGAAACAGATATGATATCCGCACTTAATCTTGCCGATTTGAATTATATTCAAAAAAATTATGAAAAATCTCGGGAATTGTATGAAGAATTGCTTTCATCTGCTTCTTTTTCCCAAAATACAAGACATAAAATTCAAATGAGATATGCAATTTTGCTCAATGAAAGCGGAAAATCTTATCAGGCGGAAAAAGCAATAGAAGAAATTTTTAAAGAACAAAAAGAGTTGTTCGATTTGAGTCCTGAAGTTATTTGTGCAAATTATGTCGCATCGAAAATTGTTTCTTCGAAGGCGGATAAGTATGCTGAAATTGCTCAAAAAAAATTCGACAGACTAAAATTGCCTGCCGAAAGTTATTTTAAAAATGATATTGATTATTTTTGCAAAATTAATACTCGTTTGTAAAGTTTAACTTAACTTCTTGTCCTTTTTGCAAAATGAGCGGTTCACCCTTTTCGACATAAGAAAGCGGTGAGTCTTTATAAACTCTTTTAAATCCGCTGGTAATTCTGTTTGATGAATCTTCATCAGGGTTTGCGACTCCTTTGATAAACGAAACACCTTGTGAAACCATCGGGATATTTAAAAGAATACCTGCTGCTGTTTCGGCACCGTTTTCAGCCAAGCTTTTTGCGGCATTTTTCGGGTCAAAAGGTTTGTAAAAAGAAACTTTTACCTTTAATGTTTTATCAGTCAAAGGTTGTACTTTTTCTTTGCCGTCAGCAAGATAAGTCGGGTTGAAAACGAAGTATCCCATACGTTTTCCCCTCTGACCGTCGACAACCTTCGTAACATTACCGTAAAGATATTCTCCTTCTTTTACGGCAATCATATTATTAATTACAATTGGCTGAGACATTTTTACGGTGAATGTCGTTGTCGGATTGTCCGTTGAAAACGGGAACATTGCAATTCCTGTGATAGTTTCTGCACAGACGGTTGCTGCCGTCATTAAAAATAAAACCATTGTTAAAAATATTTTTTTCATTAAAATCTCCTGTTCTGAATTGTTAACGACGTATTAGTGTAGGCAATTCTTCAAGTTTGTAGAAAATTTCCGAAGAATTTTTAAATTTTTCGGGATTGGAGCTTACGAAAAATTTTGGCTCGTAAGATTTGTTTGAGGCAAGTTTGTTATTGTTTTTCAAGTCATTCGCTATATATTTTACAAAATATTCAGCAGGATCAATGAAAATATCTTTACCTGTAAAATTAGTTAAAATATTTCTCAAATAAGGATAATGAGTGCATCCTAAAATTATTTTTTCGACATTGTTTTCAAGAACAACGTTTAAATGTTGTTTTAAAACAGGTTCGTTAGCCTTGTCATTTTGAGAATGATTTTCAACCATTTCGACCCATTTGCCGGAACAACCGTGTTCAATAACTTCAATATTAGGGTTATATTTTTTTAATTGATTTTTGTATGCGTGAGAATTTGCTGTTGCTTCAGTGGAAAGAGTTCCTATTTTTTTAATGCCCATATTGGCAATAACTTTGCAAGCCGTTTGGATTACGGGATAGAGCGTAAAATCATAGTCTTCTTTTAATGAGTCATAAGCTACGGCAGAAGTTGTGTTGCAAGCCATTACAACCGCTTTAACATTTTGTTCCTTGAAAAAATTCATTATTTTGTGCGTAATTGTCAGCAATTCTTCCCGAGATTTTGTACCGTACGGAATATTTTCCGTGTCTCCGAAATAAAGATAATTTTCATCGGGGAGCAATTTGACCAATTTCGAAAATACGGTCAAACCTCCTATTCCTGAGTCATATACACCTATGGGACGATTATCCATTTATTTTGTTCCTGTTTTCTTTTTCTTTTCAAAGTAGTTGTTTATGCCATCAGCGATTGCTTTTGCAAATTTTTCCTGTTGTTCGGGAAGAAGCAAAAGATTTCTTTCATCATCGTTTGAAATAAAACCTAATTCAAGTAAAACAGACGGTTGATGGGTATTTCTTATTACATAAAATCTTGATTTTAAAATACCTCTGTTTGTTTCTTTGATTTCAGTCGTCATTGATTGATGAATAGCTTTTGCAAGTTCCAAACTATCATCTTTGTAATAGTGGGTTTCTATACCGTGTGCGTTTGCATTTTCACTTGAATTAATGTGAACGCTGACAAAAATGTCTGGTTTTTTGTTATTTGAAATAACAACTCTGTCCTCAAGTGATACAAATTTGTCATCGGTTCTTGTCATTATGACAGTGGCACCTTGTGCTTTAAGATTGCGTTCAATCAATTTAGCTATGCTGATTGTCATATTTTTTTCTAAGACATTATTTCTCGTAGCTCCGGGATCATATCCTCCATGACCCGGGTCAAGAACTATAACTCTTCCGTGAAAGTCATTTTTTGTTTGCGTTACGGCAACAACTTGTTGAGGACTTTTTATTGAAAATACCAATTTTGTGGCATTAAGGTTTTCAAGACAGCTCAAGACTGATTTTTGTTTTAAGGGAACGGTGATTTTTACACCGATTGCACCTGCTTTTGTTACATCAATGTTTTGTATATGTCCCGTGCGAAGTTTTTTCTCAAGTGCGGGAATATTATCGACATTTACGTTATAAAGAATTAAATCTACCGAATTTTTTCTTCTCATTATTGAATAGACAATAGGGTCGCTAAATGAGAGCGTAATATTGTCAACATCTTTCTGATTTTCTTTTTTAGCGGCAAGACCTGCAGAAACAAGGCTTGATGTATTTGGAAATAATTTGAGTCCGCCGATTCTGTCTTCTCTTGCAATCACAATATTTTGCAAATCGTTACCGCAAATTGTAAGATATTTTTCGGGATTGGGAGAAGTTACTACGACACGAACTTTCGTCGGTTCAAATTGTCCTATTTTAACCGTTTCAGTCGGGCTTAAATGGAAAGTTTGATTTCTCAATTTACTTGCGACAACTGCATTTGGAATATCAAAAACAACTCTTTGATAGGCAGAACCGGATGCCGGCGGAAGATAAAACGGTTTTTCAAAGTTATAAATTCCCGTTCCTGCAAGAAGTAATGCACCGTTTTTTGAGTAAGCGTTTGAGATAAAATATCTCGAACGAAATTTTGATTCATAAAGCGGTTGATTAATACGTACTGGTTCTGATTGCGGAACGATTTCTCCGTCTGCGTTTTTGACCGTTTGCGGTTTTACTGTTACTGTTTCGTTAATTTTAAGTTTTTCGTAATAGTCATAAGATTCTGAAGAAACTTCCCTGTATACGGGTGCCATAAAATCTTGTGAATGTTTAAAATTTTGCAATTTAATGATTATACTTCCGCCGACGGTCATAATTTTTACGTCTTCAGGTTTTAATTTGGAAGTATATGTCATTACAACCCTTACGGTATAAGGATTTGAGGAATATTGCGAAATTCTTAAATTTTCTAATTTTCCGTATGTAAAATCAAAAAGACCTTGTTTCCTTGTCAATATGGCATTTTCGATATCAAAATAAATTCTGTTTGGATTTTGAAGAAAACCTTTTTTGATTTTGACACTATTTCCCGCGGTATTACTTGTTGAAATGAAAATAATACTGTCAGAGCTGTCAAAAGTTATGTCATTAACCTTGATTTCCGAGGCACAGACCGTTTGGAACAACAGACAGCATATTATTATGAAATATTTTATTAATGTCTTTATCATACTTTGATGATATATCATTCAGCAAAAATTGCCAATTTTGTAAAACTCTGAAATAAAAAAAAAGACTTGCAAATGCAGTCTTTTTTCTTCTCTATCGTCTTTCGTTTGTTACTTCTTTTTTAAACTTTTACGTTAAATGTAGGTCTTTCTTGACCTTGACGCATTGTTGCACCTAACGAATAAGCCATTCTGTGATATTTTTCGATTTCAGCTTGAACATCACCGTTAAAAACGTTGTCAGCTTTTTCGAAATAATCTTCCATAGGTTTCCAAAGATTATTAACTGTCTTTACGGCAGTTTCTTTTGCTTGTTGCAAAGTTCTTGTCGGGACTTTGACATTCAATCCAAACGGTTTATTAAATAATCCTGATGTGTTGTTTTCAAGCATTTTGTTTTTCCTTACCTACATGTTATATATCGGCAGTATCTTTATAAACTTTAACAAATAATGAAGAAATGTTAAGGGTTAAAAAGATGATTTTTTTGAAAATAGGAATTTTTATTTACATCTTTGTTATAATTATTGAGTGAAAAAGGTCAATTTGCGGGCAAAATTAAATAGAGAAGTTTACGAAGTTATTTCAGAGTGTATGAAAGTTTCTGAAATTTGCGGAATAAAAATTTATCTTGTTGGCGGGATTGTCAGGGATATATTGCTTTCAAAACGCTTGCACGATGTTGATATCACCGTCGAAGGAAATGCGAAAGAGTTTGTTGAAATTCTTGATTGTTATGTTAAGACAAAATTTGTTAAGTTTAATGAGACTCTTCCGACGGCGAAGGTAGTTTTTCAAAACGGAGTAGAAATTGATTTTGCTTCTACGAGAAAGGAAGTTTACGACAATTTCGGTGATTTACCGAAGATTGTGGAGACGGGATGTCCTTTGAATGAAGATATCAAAAGGCGTGATTTTACGGTAAATTCTCTTGTTATTTCTTTAAATCGGGAAAATCTTTTTGAGTTAATTGATTTGACGGGCGGACTTGAAGATTTGCGAAATAAGCAACTTCGGGTTTTGCATAAAAAATCATTTTTGGATGATCCGTCGAGAATGATTAGGGGATTAAAATTCGCTCAAAGACTTGATTTCAAACTTGAAAAAGGAACAAAGAAACTTCAGGATGAATATATAGAAAATCCTTTGAAAAATATTCCTCTTGAGAGGGTTAAAAATGAAGTTATTGACTTATTTTCGCTCAATTTTGCTTCTTGTTTTGATGAATTTGTTTCTCAAAAATTATACAAAATTTTTGGAGTAGATTTTGCCGAAAAAATCACAGGATTTGACATAAAAAGTGCATTATTTGATTATGAAATTTGCGATGAAGATATTTGGAAACTTTATTTTCTTCCTTTGTTTGCAAAATCAGACGTTCCCGAAAAATTAAATTTAACGGTTCGTGAGAAAAAAATCGTAAAAAATTTGCATTCAATTTATAAAAACAGACCGATTTTTGAAGATAATTATTCAATTTTTGAATATTTTTCAAATAAAGATTATTTGTTTGTTGTTTTTTACGGAATTTTTATTGACGGGAAAATTGCAAAAAAGTTTTTCAAAATTAAAGATACAAAAATAGAAATAACGGGTTTTGACTTGCAAAAAGAAGGGTTTGAGCAAGGAAAAATTTATTCGGAAATACAAAAAGCTGTATTAAAAGAAAAGCTTAACCACGGGCTTTGCGGCAAAGAACAAGAATTGATTTTTGTCCGGGAAAATTATAAAAATCAAAAATGATTGTGGTAAAATTATAAAAAACGGGGGCAAAATGAGTTCTTTTGATGTTGAAGAAACAATTCTGATTTTTAAAGAAGAATCAAAGTCGATTTTGACTGACTTTGTACATCAACTTACAAATTATGAAAAAAACAAAGATGTCGAAATTATTACTAAATTGATGCGAGATGCCCATTCCGTAAAGGGTTCTGCCGGAATTGTCGGACTTGCGGATGTTCAAAAGCTTGCTCATTCTGCGGAAGATTTACTTGCCGAGATAAAAAATCAGCAGTTATCCGATGAAAAAGTTGCCGAAAATATTATTGAAATTAAAAACATTATTGCTCAAATTTCAACTTTAATAAGCAATTTTGATGAAAACGGTTCTTTTGAGGAAAAAATCAGTGAAATTTTAAAACTTTTACCAACGTTGAAAACTGATAAATCCTTTGCAACAAGACTTTACAAGATTACAAATTCTCTTAATCCCGAAAATTCCGAGGTGGAAGAAATTTTGAAATTGTGTTCCAAAATCTTTGAAAAGTTGATGAATTGCGACAAAATTGACAATAATTTGATTAATACGTTGTCGGGAACATTTAAAATTCTTAGGAGAGTTGTTTGCGAACATAGTAAGTCTGATGATTTATTTTTCTTGAAACAACGCATGTCTATTGCCGAACAAATGATTGATGTTCAGGTCAAAGCTCCTCGTCCCTGTCCGCAAAAAACAAAAAGCAATATTACTGACATTCTCAAAACTTTGGGACAAGGTTCTATTAGGACTTTAAGAATTGAATCCGACAAATTGGATAAATTGTTTGTAAATGTCGGAAACCTTTGTACCGTAACGAATAAAGCTCATAACTACTTTCAAAATATGGTAGATATTACCGCTCATTTTTCTGCAAAAATGTTTGAACTTGAAAAAAGTTTAAATGAGTTGAATATACTCGTCAAAGATGAACACAATTCTGCGGAAATCGTGCAAAAATTAACTGATGAAGTTCAAAAAAATAAGCAAAATCTTGCTGAAATTCAAGTAATGTTTCAGGATTATGAAAAAATCAATGCGGATGAATCGGAAATATTTTTGAAGGCAGAAAAGTATTTGTCCAACATTTTGAAAACCGTTCAAGGGGTCAGAATGCTTCCGATTGGGGTTATTTTGCACATGTTTCCGAGAATGGTTCGCGATATTGCACAAGGAGAAAACAAAGAAGTCGAAATCGAGATTACCGGCGGTGAAGTCAGTGTGGATAAAAAAATTCTTGATGAAATTAAAACACCAATTATTCACTTGTTGCGAAATGCTGTTGACCACGGTACGGAATTGCCCGAAGAACGTGAAAAAAACGGAAAACAACGTGCCGGTATAATCTCTGTTTCCGCAAAAAAATCGGGTAAAAATGTAATTATTTCCGTTAAAGATGACGGTCGCGGAATAGATTTTGAAAAAATTAAACAAAAAGCACTTGCCGATGGCATTTTGACAAAAGATGAAATTGAAAAATCAAAAAAATCCGAACTTTTAAAATTGATTTTGAAAGCGGGATTTACAACTCAAGATTATGTCACTGAAATTTCAGGCCGCGGCATGGGACTTGATATCGTTGATACAAAAATTAAAGAATTGGGCGGCAAAATTAAAATTAACACAGAACAGGGAATCGGTACGGAAATTATTCTCGAAATCCCCGTAAATACTCCGTCCGTCGAAAATATTGAGAAACATTTTGAAAAATCGAAAAAAATTGTCGTGATTGATGACTCTCAAACTACAAAAATTTATTTCTCAAATCTCTTGAAAAATGCCGGTTTTAACGTCTTTTCTTATCACAATCCGTTAGACGGGCTTGCTGAAATTCAGCACAATGGCTGTGATTTATTGATTAGTGATATTGAAATGCCTGAAATGAACGGTGTGGAATTGATTTCTCAACTCAGACAGGATGAAAAATTCCAAAATCTTCCGATTATTACAATTTCAATGCTTCCTGTCGAAAAAACACAAAAAATGTTCGGCGATATTTTTGTTGACGTTATGCTGAATAAAGCCGATTTCAGTGAAGAAAAACTTCTTGATACGGTTAACTCTCTTTTGAATTAATTGATTTGTTTTTAATTAAAAAAGTCGCCCTTTCGAGCGACTTTCAAACCTATTTATTAAACACGTCTTTTGCGTGCTGCTTCTGATTTACGTTTTCTTTTGATACTCGGTTTTTCGTATCTTTCACGTTTTTTGATTTCAGACAAAATTCCAGCTTTTTGGACTTTTTTCTTAAATCTTTTCAAAGCTACTTCGATGTTTTCGTTTTCACCTACTCTGATTTCCGGCATTTATTTTCACCACCTTCTGCTTTTAGTATTATTCGCAAAATTAATTTAACACAGAACTGTTTATTTTTCAAGGGTTTTATCGCTCATGCCCGTTTTCTGTTCACAAAACAAAACAAATCAACAATATACTTTCATTATTTTAGCTCTACTTTTCAAAAATAAAAGCCCTCATTTCTGAGAGCCTTTATTCAAAAAGTTTTGTTAAAAAACTATTTTTGTGAGTTTTCAACTGCAACTGCTACTGCAACTGTTGCACCAACCATCGGGTTGTTGCCCATGCCGATTACACCCATCATTTCTACGTGAGCAGGAACTGATGATGAACCTGCAAATTGAGCGTCACCGTGCATTCTGCCCATTGTATCCGTCATACCGTATGAAGCGGGACCTGCTGCGACGTTATCAGGGTGAAGTGTTCTGCCTGTGCCGCCGCCTGATGCTACTGAGAAGTATTTTCTACCGTTTT
>CACZSN010000007.1 GCA_902783835.1 uncultured bacterium | reverse complement strand
GCCGGGTGCTTGAAACATCATCAGCGTATTCGCACCGCCCTCAAGAGCCATAATATAGTTTGCAAGATTTAATTTGTAAGGCAAACAAATTCCTTCGATACTGTTTTTGACCCCAATTTCGAGTGCTTGGTTGCTATTTTGTGGCGGAATGACTACTCTTGCACCCAATGACACTAATAGTGCTTTTAACGGAATATCAATTCTACCCATTCTCGGCCACGCAATTACACGGTCTTTTGCGGGAATATTATCTTCCATTTTAATAAATTTAGGTTGAGATTTTTCGGTCATTTTACACTACCAATATCGGATTTGTATACAGTACGGGAGTTTTGCCGTTATAAACTTCAATTCTGTACTTGCCCTTTTCTGTTATGTTGTGGAAAAATTTGTCCGTTTTTTCATATTTTATTTCATTTCCGTCGAGATACAGAGAAATATCGGCTTTTTGGGGCAAGTTTAAACGCAATTCAGTGTTGGCATCAAGATTGATTTTATCACCGCAAAAAGCAGATGTGCTATCGTTTTTGACCTTCAAAGAAACTTCATTGTGTTTTTTACATTTTTTTCTGTTCAGCAAAATATTGTTACCTTGCTTAATAGCTTGCAATACTTGCTTTTTAGCGGTTTGAAAATCTGATGATAAAGGTTCGTCTGTGAAAATCAAATTTGCTGCCGTTTTGAAACAGTATTCATAGGGGAAAACCGTAACGGGTATAAGGTAATTACTAATTTTTAATGCATGGGCATCCGACCCGGCTATTGCGGGAAATATTTCCGTCATTTCGTTGTTAATTCTGTCCCACCACATTCTTGTTTGCGGCTCGATTCCACGGATTAATTTTTTTCTAAACAAAAACGCATAAGCGATATGAAAAATATCACGGCTATTGAAGCGGTTTGCCCAGTCTGAAAACCAGTTCCAAACTTCGATTCCGTCAGGTACGACCTTTTTGTCGAGCCATTTTATCGGCTTGTTGGAATTTTTTCTGCTATCGGATTCGTCAGGGTGTGCAGCAAAGCAGAAACCGCCTTGTTTATGAACATTTTCGATGTTTTCTGTCGGATTTTCCGAGTGTGAAATTTTTTCATTAATATCAAAAGCAAGCGTATGGTATCCGATATCAGGGGAGATTTCTTCTCCTTTTATAACGAAAACACCGTTATATATGCCTTCTTCGACCGAAAAATCATTGTGGTCGGAAACTATTATCCAATCAAGCCCCGCCTTTTTTGCGGCAAGCGAAATCGCATTAATATCACCGCTTCCGTCTGAAAATTTTGTGTGTATATGAATTACCCCCAAAGAGGAATATTTTGTTATCATTGTGCTTCAACTTCTTTCGTTTCTGTCGTTTGTTTACGAAGTTTTTTGATGTTCGTATAATTGATAATTTTTTCGGTATTTCCGGAATTTTGTTTATCTGTATGGATTTGAGGTCTGATTGTCTCAAGACGTTTTCTTCTAATCATCATATCAACAAATGCCTCAAGTCTTGTCACAAAGCCTGCTTCGCCCGTATGTTCATCAATCGTAAGATGAATTAACGGTACATTCAAATCCCGACAATGGTAGGCGATTTCGTCCACCATAAGTGAATCCGGTCCGCAGCCGAAAGCTGATAATGCAATAATTCCGTCAATTTTGCGGTTTAAAAGATAATGTCCTGCCGTGCCTGTCAAGTCAAGTTCATTTGCCCAATATCTGATTTCTCCGAGTTCAGTAATCGCTTTTTCTGCATCTTCTGCCGAAACATTAAGTCCCGTGTAGGCTTTGACGTTCATCTGTTCCAATTTTTTGAGCAAATTCAATGAAATTCTTTCGTCAAAAAGGTTGTAACCGTGTGCCATTACAACAACAGAGACTTCGTAATCCCTTGTTTTTATAAGCATTTCGGGGTCTTTGGCATTTATAACGCAGTCAAGAGCGTGTTCATAAGAATGACCTTTGTGTGTTAAATCCAAAAACTTATCATAATATGACCATGCGTGTTGTATCGCTTGAGAAATAAGGTTTTCGTCAAAAATTTCGAGTTGATTTGCTGTTTGTGTACAAAAATCTTTTATTCCGAGGTTTTCAGTCTTATCCAAAGTCGGTTCAATCATCGTAAATTCTTCATTGATGACGTTTCTGATAATTTCAGGAAGTCCTCTAACCTTACTGCAATTATTGATTTTGAAATCAACTGATTGAATAGAGGGGACAAATATAGTTTTGATGCCCTTTTCAAGCAAATTAACCAAGTGTCCGACGTAAACCTTTATCGGAAAACACGTGTCTGAAACAAGGTATTTTGAACCGTTATTGATGATTTCCGTTGTGGTTTTATCAGACAAAACGACCTCGTAGCCCAAAGCCTTGAAAAATCCGTAATAGAATGGAAAATTATTATAATATGAAATAGCCCTCGGGATACCGATAACTTTATTATTCGATTTTATATTGTTTAATGCACTGTCCACTGCTTTATTCGATATGTTTTTGTAACTTTGAAATTTTAAAAATAGTTTACATTGACCAAAAAAAATTTTCAATAATGTTTTTTTAATGATATAATAATTTACAATAAAGTATTGGAATTCTTCATTTTTAAGGATTGTATGAAAAAAATAATTTCCCGTTCCGTAATTTTAATGTTCATATTCGATATGTTGGCGATAGCGGCAGCGACTTATTTTTCGTACAGACATTTCGGTTTACCGCAAAGATTTCATATCCCTACGGTTGTGTTAACGACTGTTTTGGGTGCGGTTGTCCTTTATTTAAAAGCCCAATACAAAATACGTGAATTTAATGTTACAAAAAGAAATTACTATCTTTTGTTTGAGGGAGTAATTTTCTTTACGATTATTCCTTGTGCGTTGTTGTTTTTCTGCGTTCCGAAAATTCAACTTCTCGGATATTATGCATCATCAATGCTCTTTACATATGTGGCACTTGAATTATACAGATTTATTTTCCACTATTACCTTTTCAATTTCAAAAAAGTAAAAAATGTTTTAATCATAGGTTCTGATAACAATGCAAAAATTATTGCAGAAGAAATTATCAATAAAAAAGCTTTGAGAATGAATGTTTCAGGGTTCTTTACAGATGTTGATAATGAGGATTATCAATTTGTCGAAGATTGCGGTGTTCCTATTTATCTTAATCCGTATGATTTGGCAAAAGTAATAAAAAAACAAAGAATTTCAATCGTTATTATTGCCGTTAAACGCAGAATGGAAGAACAGTGGCTTACTCATATGGTAAGAAGTATTCCTGAAGGTGTAAAAGTCTACAAAATGGCTGAATTTTACGAAATGATTACAGGTAAATATTTCATAAGTAAAATGTCTATAAATTGGTTATTTTACGATTATATGAACAACCGTTCAATGTTATATGATGCGTGCAAAAGAATATATGACGTAATTGCTGCAACAATTATTTTGACGGTAACTTTTCCGATTTTGCTGTACATTGGATTGCGAGTAAAAATGACAGACGGTGGGCCTGCAATTTACACACAAACTCGTGTCGGAAAAAACGGTAAAACATTTAAAATGTATAAATTAAGAACGATGTATGTCAATGATTACAAACCAAAAGCAGGTAAAATTGACGAAAACACAGCAGGTGTAAATGATGACAGAGTTATTCCGTTTTGCAGGTTTGTAAGAAAGGCTCGATTTGACGAAATTCCGCAAATGATAAACATTTTGAAAGGAGAAATGTCAATAGTCGGACCAAGAACGGAATGGGAAGATTTGGTAAAAATTTACTCAGAAGAAATTTCTTATTATCCGTGCAGAATGTGGGTTAAAACAGGCTGGACAGGTTGGGCACAAATTAATCAAGGTCATTGTGTAATGAGTGATGATATTTCTGAAAAATTGCAATATGACTTGTATTATTTAAAACACAGAAATTTGTTCTGGGAAATCGGTATATTGGTAAAAGCTGTGTTCTTAGCTTTAGGCGGACGACACGGGTAAGTGATGGTTATATGAAATCAGAAAATTACAGCATATTAAAAAATACTTATTTACAAGACAATTTCGATGTTCCAGTCATTATTGTTAATTGGAATGCAGGGAAATATTTTCAAGAAACAATCGAAAAACTTGTTGAAAAAACAAAAGATATTTCGTACGAGTTAATTGTTGTCGATAATAATTCAAATAAAGATGAAGAAAGTTTTTTGTACATTCAAAATGTTTTGTCAAAATGGAATAATTTCACTTTCATTAAAGCAGATGAAAATTTAGGTTTTGCCAAAGCTAATAACATTGGAATGACAATTTCAAAAGGCAGAAATGTATTGATTTTAAATCCTGATGTCGTTTTTCATAACAACATAATAAAAATTTTGTCAGATTATTTAGATAATAATGATGATGTTGGAATGGTTGGGCCAAAGGTTTTAAATTATGACGGAAGCTTTCAACAACCTTGTTTGCGAGGTAAACCTTACCCGAAAGATACTTTATTCCATATAGTCGGGCTTGCAAAGGCGTTTCCGAAAAATGATTATTTTAACGGTTATGCGATGTGGAATGCAGACAGAGACAAAATTAATGAATGCTGGGCATTGTCAGGTTGTTGTATGATGGTTAAAAAGTCATTATTTGACCAAATCGGCGGAATGGACGAACAATTTTTTATGTATCAGGAAGAAACCGATTGGGGCATAAGAACCAAAAACGTTGATAAGAAGGTTGTTTATAATCCTAATGCCGTAGTGACACATTATCAAGGCGTTACAACCAAAAAAATTCAAACAAAAAGCGTGTTGATTTTTACCCAATCAATGCTGAAATTTTTTAAAAAACACTTTTGGGGAAATTATAACATTTTCCAAAAAACGTTTTGGTGCGTTTTGATTTGGGGAAATTTCTTTTTAAAATTATTTAAAGTTGGTTTAAAAAAATGATTATTACTTTTTACACTCCTACATTAAAACTTTCTGGCGGGAATATTGTTATGGTTAAATATGCGGAATATTTAGCAAAAAATAATATTTCAGTTTTTATCGTTGCACCTGATAAAGAAAAAAGCGAATATGAAAAGAATGGAGTCATATATCGGACTTTTAAAAAAATACCTAATAAGTATTTTGAACATATTTTTTTTCAGTTAATTTATATTTTTGCATTTTACTTTAATACACCAAAATGCGATATTATTATTCCTATCTTTTTTCCATTAATAATTCATTCTATTATAGCAAAGAAATTTAATAAATGTTCAAAAGTTGTTTCGTTTTTTCAAGACTTTAAAGAGATGTTTTGGTTTGGAAAATATATTTATTTCTTGTTGAAAATACCATTTATTACAAATAATATTGATAAATTTATTGCTGTTTCGACTCCAATTGCAAATGATATTCAGAGATATGTTTCAAAAGATATAGTTGTTATTCCAAACGGTATTGAACACGAGTATTTTTATCCAAGGGATACACAAAAGGGAAATTATATACTTTTTGTTGGTAGTTCTTCCAAAATGAAAGGGCTTAAATATTTTTTAACGGCATTTGAACTATTGAAAAATAATTATCCTGATATAAAGGCTAAAATTGTTTCACAGGCTGTCAATCACGAAAATAATTTAAATATTGAATATGTAAATATAGGAAATGACAGAAATAAATTGGGTGAATTGTATTCAAATGCATTGGTTTTTGTAAGTCAAAGTCTGGGTGATAGCTTCGGATTGCCACCATTAGAAGCAATGGCTTGTGGAACGGCTGTTGTTTTAACGGATACAGTTGGGGCCAAAGAATATGCAGTCAATGGTGAAAACTCTATTGTTGTTCCTATCAAAAATCCGGCTTGCACCGCAAATGCAATAAACGAGTTATTATCAAATAAAAATTTGCGTTTAAAATTGGAAGAAAAAGGACTTAAACTCGTAAAGAAATATAATTGGAATGATTCATATAATAAATTAATGAAAGTATTGGTAAGCATAAATGATAGCAATTAAAAAACAATATATCGGTTATTTTATACTTACACTAATTTTTTTGCAATCTTTTGGATTTTCTGCCGGAAATAAAGTTTTTATTGCTTTTTTTATGCCAGTGATATCTATTTTTTTACTATTCTGTATTACAAAATATTCTAATTTCATACGAGATTTAACACGCTTATATAAATATTCTTCATTTTGTTATTTAGTGCTTTTTTATTTTTGGGCATTGATTACGGTATTTATTTCTTTGATTTCTGGAAATTTTTATTTCTCAAGTTTTTTGAATGGGTTTATTGGAGGATTAACTTTCTCTGTATTATTAACATTTTTGACTATCTTTTATTTGTTTAAGTGTAAATTTATAACTATAAAAACTATCCTAAAATTTCTTTCGATTTTTTATATATTTGTATTTTTATTAAGTATTGGACAGTTTTTTGCAAATAATTATAATTTAAGTTTCTTCAATTCAATAATTGTATTTTTTAATAATAAAAGAGGTATTCTTGGCGGATATAATCCCCTTGATAATTTATTGTTAAATCGGGTTCAATCAATTTTTGATGAACCAAGTAATTTGGGTTCTTTTTTATATGCAAATCTACCCATTATTTATATGATTTCTTTAACCAAATACAAAATTTTTAAAAATGTATTTTTATCAAAAGTAATTAAAAGTATATTAATTCCTTTAGCGTTTATTTCTTTATATTTAACTTTGTCTCCAATATCTCTAATTTTTGCAGTTATAGTTACAATGATTTATTTTTATAAGCAAATCTTGTTCTTTATAAAAAAACGATTTGTATTTTTTCTTGTGATAATTGGATTGATTTTCATTATTTTAAATTATTTGTTCATTTCTGCGTTGAATTCAGATAGTATTGTTATTAAACGTATTTTGGCGGTTTTGTTCAACTTTTCTAACTTCAATGAATTGATAGACGTTGAACCGTCTTTGGCAACAAGATTAATAAATTATTCTATATTTGTTCAAACAGGAATAAATAATCTCTTTTTTGGCATTGGCTATGGATCTCTTGCGAAGCATTTTGTATTTTTGTTGTCAAATACAACAATTCCTTTAACCTCTGAGTTATCAAGATATGTAGATCGTGGAATGGGACATCCTGCCTCTGCAACATATTTCCGTGTTTTTGCTGAAACAGGTCTTTTAGGACTGTTTTTAATTTGTAAATTTTATTATAATTCTTTTAACGAAATGAAGAAAATAGTAAAAGTTCAAAGAAAAGGAATTGTTAACGATTTTTGTTATTCTTTATTAATTTTTTTGTTAGTTCATTTTGTAATTGTAAACTTTTACAATTCTACTTTGCATGATACATATTTTATGGCAATTGTTGCAATTTCTGTCTCTATTATTGTAAAATATAAATCAAGGAGCCATTAATATGGCAAATATTAAGATAATTTTTTTTGTAAGAAATGATTTTTATTCTCAATTTGGCGGTGATACGGTTCAAGTTGAAAAAACAAGACAGTTTTTATTGAAGAATTTTAATTTGGATATAAAAATCATTTGTGATAATGGATCTATCAACATTGAGGAAGATTATGATATTTTGCATGTTTGGGGTATAAACGCATCTCCTCATTTAGATAAAATTATCGGAAATGCTAAAAAAAATGGGAAAAAAATAATATTGAGTTCTATTTATTGGGACGTTTCTCATTCGTTATTTTTGAAATATTTTGTAGGGCCTATTTTTAATAACAATTTATTTCCATTCCTTGAAAGATGTAATAAATTGTTTGAATATTTAATTATGATTCCAATTGCAAATATTGTTCCAAAATACAAAAAAAAAAGCCTGTTATATTTGTGGTTCTCGAAAATTTAAAGAGTATAGACGTTTTTCAATATCTACATCTGATTATATAATTCCAAATTCTGACGAAGAGGGTGAATTATTGTGTAAAGATATCGGTTTGGACTATAAAAAGGTCGAAAATAAATTCATTCCGATACCTAATGCCGTTGATGTTTCAAAGTTAAATTTTGAATGTACCGAAAAAATATTACCCAAACTGAATAACTTTGTTATTGAGGCGGCAGGAATAGAGCCATTAAAAAATCAGTTGAGCATTGTAAAAGCATTAATGGACAAAAAAGACATACCTATTGTGTTTGCAGGTGCCGTAAGAAATGAAAAATATTATAACGAAATAAAAAAATTAGCAGAAAAAAGAGGAAATGTATATTTTACGGGAAAAATAGATGAAAAGCAGTTGTTTGATTTATATAAACGTGCAAACGTACATGTTTTGACTTCTTTCAGAGAATCTCCGGGACTTGTTACGATTGAAGCACTTATGAATAATTGTCAAATTGTTGTTTCAAAAGAAAAATTCTGTCCTATTAAATATTATAAGTTTGACAAGTATGGTTTTGTTTGTAATCCGTACGACATTAAATCAATCCGCAGAGCAATTTTGGACAGTTTTGAAAAACCGAAAAATATTAAATTGCCTCAATCATATTATGAATTTTTTAGTTATAATAATTTTGCAGATATGACATTTGATGTTTATAAAAAAGTTTTGGGGAAATAATTATGTCTAAAGATAAGATATATATTGTTAATTGCGGATATGACAGAACAAATTATGGTGCGGTTTTGACGGCTTTTGCTTTGCAATATTCACTAAAAAACTTATTCAATTTTTCAAGTTATAACGTTGATATAACCCCATCTCTCAATAAAGCATTAGGCATAAAAAGTTTCGGATTTGATAAATTTAAGTCAAAATTTATGAAATTTACGGATAAAATCGAAAATCTGAGGCAGTTATATTCTCTTAATGATGATGCAAAAATTTTCATAACAGGTTCAGATCAGGTTTTCAGAATACCATTTGTTAACGGAATAAAAAACGGTTATGCGCAATTTTTCCTTGATTTTGCGTGTACTGAGTCAAAAAAACTTGCGGTTGCTGCAAGTTTCGGTATAACAAAGGAGCGTTTTTTAGAAGAAGTTGATGAAAATACGATTGAAAAAATTAAGCATTCTCTTTCAACTTTTGATAAAATTTCTGTTCGTGAAAAATCAGGAGTTGAAATTTGTAAGGATTTGTTTGATTTAGATGCAACTTGGGTTATTGACCCCGTATTTTGGGTTGACAGAAGTGATTATGAGAAAATTGCCGCCGAGTCAACGAATGATTATGCAGACAAAATCGTTTCTTATTTCTTTCATAAAGGTCAAAATCTTTCGGGGAAATTTGATAAAGTTTCTCAAAAATACAATTCCGAAATTGTACAACTCCACCAATCAGATTTGCCGATAGAAGAGTGGTTAAAAGCAATTAAAACTTGTAAACTTTTTATTACAAATTCTTTTCACGGAATGTGTTTTGCAATTATTTTTAATAAGCCGTTTATCTGCATGATAAATTCATATTCGGGAAATGCCCGCAACTCGTCCGTTCTTGAAAAGTTGCAAATCGAGGATAATTCTATTACTTCCTTTGATGAAATTTATCAAAGAGATTGCATTTTTAAATATGATTTTGAGTCAGTTAATAAAAACATTCAATTGAGCAAATTGCAGGCAATCGAGTTTTTAAAAGATGCTCTTGAATACGAGCATTCTCTTACTGTTGAAAAAATGGAACACTATTTGTGGCAAGCAAAAAATAAAATCCTTGAACAAGAAGAGCAACTCACTTTGAAAAATTTGTTAAAAAGTTTCATTTGGAAAAAATGGCTTCATATTTATCATTATTACTTGCCTGAATTTATGAAAAAAATGATAGGTACAGTTTATTTGTGGATTAAAAAGGAAAAGTAGATGGTTGATTTGGAAAATGACTTGTGCAGCGGTTGCGGTGCGTGTTCAAATATATGTCCACAATGTGCAATAGAAATGAAAGAAGATGAAAAAGGGTTTCTTAAACCAAATGTTGACGGTGAACAATGCACTGATTGTCACGCTTGCAAAAATATTTGCCCGTTAAATTACAACGAGGTTAAAAATTTTAACACCCCTTTGATACTTTCCGCCATTAATAATAATGAGCAGATACGGTTAAAATCATCATCTGGCGGATTATTTTATTTGTTTTCAAAAAATATTCTTTCAGAAAACGGGGTCGTTTTCGGTTGTGTTTGGGACGAAAATATGCAAACTAAACACATTGCGACTCAATCTTTGACTGAACTTGAGAAAATGTTTTGTTCAAAATACGTTCAAAGTCACACAAAAAACACATTTAAAGAAGTCAGAGAGTTTTTGTTGGCGGGTAAAAAAGTGTTGTATTCGGGTACTCCGTGTCAAATAGCGGGATTGAAATCTTTTTTGCGAAAAGAATATGACAATTTATATTTAATTGACCTGATTTGTCACGGTGTTCCGTCGAGAAAAACATTTGAGATGTTCAAGGGTGAAATTTGCAAAGAAAAAAATATTACTGAAAAAATCATAAATATTAATATGCGTTCAAAAATTACGGATTGGGGAAAACCTTTCACGACAGTAGTTTCGACAGAAAATAACGAGTATGTGATACCTTTTGAACAAAACAGTTTCCTTGAAAGTTTTTTGCATAATTTCAACATCGGAGATTCTTGTATAAACTGTAAATTCAATTCTTTACCAAGATACGGCGATATAACGGTCGGTGATTTTTGTGGTGTTGATGAATTTGACAAGGAATTAAACGATAAAAAAGGAACTTCAATTTTGCTTATCAATTCCGAAAAAGGCAAAAATCTTTTTGAAGATATAAAAAATGATTGTTTAATTCGTGAAATTCCTTTTGACAGTGCAATAAAGTTTAACCAAAATGTCGTAACATCCTCTAAACCAAATTTGTTCAGAGATAAATTTTTCAAGAATATATTGAGCGGAAAGTCTTTGAAGGAGTCAATGGCACTTTCGAGAAACAATTACCCTTCTGTTTTAAAAATGTTGTTTAAAATGCAGCCACAGTTTGTAAAAGATATAATAAAAAGGTTTATTTAAGTTGGGAAATTCGGTTTTAAATATTATATCAAAATGTCTTTATCCCGTATCTCTGTATTTAAGGAGCATAACAGGGACTGTTGTTGTGTTATTTTTGGCACGATATTTGTCAGTATATGATTACGGGTTGTTTTCAAGTTACAGATCAATTGCGACTTTTTGTTTAATGTTTGCGAATTTGTCATTTGCTGATTATATATTGGTTTCTTCGGATAAAAATGTAAAAGAAATTCAGTTAAAAATCGGTTTATTTATTCTAAATGCAATTTTGCTGATGCTTTTAATATTTTTTGGTTCGTTGTTTTCATCATTAGAGATGAAAGTTATTTTTGCATTGGTATTGTTAAGGCAGTTTTTAGATTCAACCTTTTTTGCATTAATTTTCCCATATTTTCAGGCGGCAAATAAATTTAATGTTATAAGTTACGTAAATATATTTTACACTTTTGTGATGTTGCTGATTACGTTTATTTGCTACGTTAACAAATATTCTTTATATACATTTTTGATTTTAAATATCATGTTGGGAGTTATAAATTTCATACAAGTTTCATATTATGCAAAAATCAAGTATTTAAGGGCAATTTGTCATTTTAAGAGATTATTTAAAAAGATTGATAAAACTATTGTTGATTATGCGGGAGTAACGCTATGCAGTTACCTTTATAATCAAATTCCGGCATTGTTTGTTTCAACGTACCTTTCAAAAGAAGATGCGGCTTTGTATTTTTCGGCATATACGTTTGCTCTTATAATTTCATTATTAATAGGAGCACAAGTTCAAAAAATGGTACCCGAAATGATTAATGCAACAAAGGAAAAAATTACGAAAATTATTTCATTTAACGTAAAATTTTTGATGAGCGTAAATGCCTTGATTTTTGTATTTTTCTTCTTCTTTGGAAAACCCATGTTGAAATTATTGTACAAAAACCCGTATTATCAAAATGCGTATTCAATTTTATTGGTTTTGACAATTTCAAACATCTTTATAGCCCTTGCAGGAATATATGGAGCATATTTAACTGCTTCCGGCAATCAAAAATTAAAAGTAAAAATGCAATCAGCAGCAATTGTAATAACTGTTTTGTCACTTCTTCTTACCTATAAAGCAGGTATTAATTCCGCTATCTTGGCTTACTTCCTGTCAGCAGGTTATATCGGTTTTTCATATACATATAAAGCAAAACAAATACTGAAAAATTTAGCTGATTAAACATTTTTAGTTGTTTTTTCGTGATACAATAATGAAGACTTAATTTTGTATTGGAGATATTATGCAAGAATCACAAGTTTATGACAATTTTGATAATGAATTTGATGAAGAATTAACTATTGATATCAAAAAAATATTTTTTACCGTTTGGAACGGAAAATATTTATTAATTAAGATTTTTTCCGTAGTTTTATTGTTTTTTATATTGTTGACTTTCTTTACGGCTAAAAAATATACGGTTGAAGCAGACTTATATATAAACAAATCAAATTATACAAACTTAGCGGAATTTAACCCGTTTGTTATCGAATCACAAACAGAAGACGGTTTTTCCGTTTCGAATGCAAATAAATTGACGAATGAAATAGAGTTAATTAAGTCTTCTCTTGTTATAGATAATGTTATTCATGAAAATAATTTAATTTATAAGAAAAAGTTCGGTATATTTACTACTCCGAAAACAGGAAAATACCTATCTACCAAGGCATTTATAGGAAAAGGAAAAAATCCTAAATTTGATAATATAAAAAATACAAATATTTTGAAAATAAGATATACATCAAAAAATCCTGAGGTTGCTTATAATATTGTAAATTCTATTATTAATAATTATATTGAATTACAACAATCTTTAAATACGGAAAAATCAAAGTCAGATAAAGCTATTATTGAAAAAGAATACAATAAAGCTAAGGCTCAATTGAGCAGTAATTTGAACCAATCATCAGGTCTTCCCGAAAGTGCTGTCAGCGGAATGAGTAATTTCTCCGCATTGAGTGCTTTTTCAACTTCGGCAAGTAAAGCTATTGCAAATTTAAAGGGTCAAATTTTATCAGGTAAACGTTCTCAAATTGCGGTTTCGGAACAAGCGGCAAAAACGGCTGAATTATCTTCTAAACTTGAATGGGCTCGTATTGTTGAAGAAATGTCCAATAATTCTAAAGTTTTGATTATAAATCCTCCGGTAAAACCTGAAGCTTATGAGCAAACATCTCCTAACTTATTATCAAATATTTTGTTAGGTATTGTTTTCGGCTTATTATTGAGTCTTTTGGCATTGATTATTAAGGAAACAACGAGCAAAACGCTTACATATTCAATGATTGGTGATAATGCGATTTACAGTCTTCGTAAAAATTTAACCGAATTAAAAACAATTCTTTTGACAAATAAGGATAAAAACGTTGCATTTGTTGCTTTTGACGATACCTATGCTGATATTAAAGAGCAAAATTTAGGCAAATATCCTGTTATTACGGCTGAAATTTCCGAAGAATTTGTGACAGCGTTGGCTAAAGTACAAAATGTTATTTTGTTTGAAAAAATCAATCAGACAGATTCAAAATTCTATAAGCAAATCAAATCAATCCTTAAAGATATGAACAAAAATATAATCAAAGAAGTTTTAGTCTAATAACTGTCGGAGCCGACTAAAGTATGAATAATGGCAGAGACTTAAAATTTGATATTGCAAAAGGAATTGGCATAATTTTAATGGTCTATGCTCATACGTATGCATATGGAAAAACTTTTATTTATCTTTTCCACATGGCTTTTTTCTTCATAATTGCTGGATATTTTTTTAATCCAAAACATTCTGAAAGTTTTAATGCCGTAAAAAGTTTTGTGAAAAATAAATGGGTTAGGTTAGCTTTACCTTTTATCATTTTTAATGGAATTTATTTATTGCTGAATAATTTTTTTATAGACATAAACATTTACACTGATAATCCTTTAATCTCTAATGCCACAGACGTTACCGCTTATAATGCTCCAAAACAATATTTGTCATTATCTCAAATAATTCCTAATTTATTTAAGACTTTGTTCCTTTCATATGGTACACAATTAGGCGGAGCTACTTGGTTTTTGAGAGTTTTATTTTGGGTTTCCGTTGCATATTGTTTTGTCTATTATTTGTTTAAGAAGTTAAATTTCAATGATACTTTGTTTTCTGTTTTAAACCTGCTGATATGTTCGGTTTGCCTTGTTATTGGCGTAGTTATGCAGCATTATAATTTTAATACTTATTCAATAGGCACAATGTTTACGTGTGTTGCTCTTTTTTATGTCGGCACACTTTTTCGCCAATTTTCAAACATAAATGTCATAAATAATTGTTCATTTATTTGTTCACTAATCGTGCTGTTTGTCGGAAATTATTACCATCTTAAAGTTGCAATAAGTACTAACATATATCCTAATATCCCCGTCCTTTTGTTGTTGTCTGTAGCCGGATACATAGTAATAATACATATTTCAGCGTTCTTGAATAATGTCGAATACATAAATAAACTATTGGTGCTTGTCGGACAAAACACTATGCCAATCATATTGATGCACTTTCTTGCCTTTAAAGTTGTATCTTATATCCAAATATGTCTTTATGGCTTGCCGAAGTTTTATCTTGCATCATTCCCAATTTTATATAATAAACCTTTTTGGTTTATTTTTTATACGATAGCAGGAATTTTTATCCCAATCATTTTAAATATTTCAACAAAAAAAATTATTTCAAAATTTTCCTTTAAAACCTAATATTTTTTGTAAATAATTTTTCTATAAAAATGAATTAATATTATCGCTCTTATCGATATAATTAGATAATATCTTGAATTGTATCGCATAGAAACAATGTGATAATACTTGCGTGTATATCTAAGAGATACATTTAGATAATCCTAAATGTTTTCAAACATAAATCTATTAGATAGATATTGATAATATCTTCATTTTGTTGTTTTAAGATGTAGCTATTAGATATATATCGATAACACTGATGTACAATTTTAAGTTACTTTTTATTATTTTTCATAAATTAAGATGCAATACATAAATTTTAAATAAGATAAGGGTAAACTTTTCAGGTACACGAGGTCAAATTGTATAATAACAAGTCGCAGTACATGAATAAAGAATTAAGATAGATTAAAAAGGTGAAAATGCCAAAGAACATGGATAAAATTTTAGTATGGAGAAGATTGATTTTAATTTTACGCAAGATGGCTCCGTCGGTATGTATGACGGCATCACAAAAGATATTTTTCACTCTGTAACAGGTGCAAAAAAAGAAAGTTTTGACAAATTTATATTTTCAACCGGTTTTGAAAAATATTGCAAAGAAAATAATTCCGTCAATGTTTTGGATATTTGTTTCGGAATCGGATATAACACGAAAGCGGCGATTTATTTTGCATTAAATAACAATCCCAAAATTAAACTTAAAATCACGGCACTCGAAATTTCAAAAGATGTCGCCTACCTTTCCCCGTTCATCATCGACGGATATGAAACACCTGAAATAAAATTGTTCCTCTTAGCTCATTTTTTGCAAAATTATGATGATTTTACCGATTACATCAAGGACTACTTCCGAAAAGAGCCTGATATCAAGAAAAACTACTTTTGCCCTGACATGTGCCTTGTTTTTGAAAGTTATGTAAATAAAGGGTATGGTTGCAAGGTTTCAGAGGCCATTCTTGAGATTTTACATAATATATATTATCAAAATATATCAGATAGCATGAAAATCGATTTAAAAGCCAATGAATGGGCTAATGTCGATTTTGAGATATTATTCGATGACGGGCGTGTTTCTGCTCAAAATATCAAATCGGGGTATAATTTTGTATTTTTGGATGCATTTACCCCGCACAAGCAGCCTTTGTTATGGACATATGATTTTTTATCACTTATAAAATCGAAAATATCATCCGATGGAATTTTATCAACATATTCAAATTCGACTCCTGTCAGAAAGACTTTATTCGATTTAGGGTTTAATCTTGGCAAAATCATTTTGGACAATTCTCAATTCGGCACGGTTGCAAGTTTTGACAAATCAAAAATCTTACATAACCTTTCGGATTATGATTACGGTTTAATGGAGACAAAGGCGGGAATTCCGTATCGTGATAAAAGTTTAAGTGATGACTCTTCCTCAATCCTAAAAAACAGAGAAGAAGAAGTTTCTAAATGTGATATAATGAGTGCAAGTGAGTACAAAAGGAAATTTGGCGATGGAAAAATTTGACGTAGTTGTTGTCGGAGGTGGTGCGGGCGGAATTTCCTGTGCTTGGAACGCTGCTAAATGCGGCTTGAAAACTTTGCTGATTGAGAAAAATATTCATCTTGGCGGCTTGATAACCTCCGGACTCGTAATTCCTGTTATGAAATTGAATTCTCTCGGCATAAACGTTGAATTTTATAACGAGTTAATATCTGCAGCTAAATCTCAAAATGCCTGTATAACCTATGAAGACGGCAATTCTGGCTGGTTTAATCCTGAACTTATGAAATCGGTTTTTGACGAAATGCTCTCATCGGTCGGTTGCAAAGTTCTTTTTAATTCAGAAATTTCTCATGTTCAACGAAAAAATGATAAATTTTTCGTGAATGTAAACTCGAATATGTTATCGATACATATCGAAACGAGTTATCTTGTAGACGGAACCGGGGACGGAAAAATTTTTGAAAAATTAAATTTAGAATTTTTAAAAGATAATGAAGAAAAGCAATCAATTTCATTGAGATTTTTAATGGCAAATGTAGACAGAAAAAAATTTGCTGATTGGATTTTAGATTTTGACAAGAACAGAAATGTCACGACCGCGTGTGAAGTTGAAGGTCAATTGCATTTTTCAACTGCGTGTACTTGGGACAAAAATGCAAATTGGGCACTTTCGCCTTTATTTGCACAAGCTGTTTCCGACGGTGTTCTAAAACCCTCTGATACTGCCTATTTTCAAGTATTTACCGTGCCTTATGCGGATGGATGTGTGGCATTTAATTGTCCGAGGCTTTTACCTTCGGAGGGTGAAAGTTCTCTTGTTGAGCCGATTTATGCCGTTTCTGAATTGCTGATTGAAGGAAGGAAACGTATTAACAGAATAGCGAATTTTTGTAAAAAATATCTCAAAGGCTTTGAAAATGCTTATGTTTCTAACATTTCCGACATGCTCGGAGTTCGAGAAAGCAGACGAGTTAAGGGGAAACGAATATTTTCCGTTAATGATATTATAAGCGGTGAAAAGCCCGAAAACGTTGCTCTTGCATCTGATTATCCGATTGATGTTCATTCTGATAAGAAGGATTGCAGTGAGTTAAGCTTTACAAAGCATGTTTGGTATTTACCCGTAGAAAGTTTGATTTCTGCGGATTACGACAATTTGTTTGTAGTCGGACGATGCTTGAGTGCGGAATTTAAGGCACAAGCGGCAGTTCGCACCCAGATGAATTGTTTTTCCATGGGAGAAGCTGTTGCTAAGTATATTTTTGCAACTGAAAAAGCACCCGAAAATCAGGTGCTTCAATAAATTAAACCAAATTAATCAAGATAGAATGATGTAACAACTTTGTGCATATCTTCAGCATATTGAGTTGCATTGTGCAACGTTGTTGAAGTGTGAGAAAGGAAGCAAATCAATTGTTGACATTCATCAATGATTTCTCTGTTACAAATGCGGCTTGCATCAGCAAGAGTCATCATAGCTCTGTCAGGGTGTTCGATAATATTATGAACACCGATTAATTGATCTTGAACATCAGACGGTTGTTGACCGATAGTTTGAGGGAGAATAACTCTCAATTTTTGAGGGTCAGCAGACATCGCACCGCGGATAGCAGCAGCGTTTGTACCGCTTGAACCACCGGATGTAATAATTGTATTTCCTTGTTTAACCAATGCAAAAGCCAAAACCTCAATGAGTTGTTGGTGCGTAATCGGAAGGTTACGGCTACCGATAATTGCTACTTTTTTTGCTGATTGGTGGATTGCCGCTAACTCCATCGCGAGTTCATCTACCGTATCAGAATCTTTTTCGCTCACTGTATCCAAATCGTCGAGCGGTACCATAATCGAGCCTTGTTGAGGTTTATTTTCATCAGTCATATATTTTTATCCCATTTGTTTCATTCAATTACGTTTTTAATTTTAGCATAACTTTTTAATTTGTGAAATAGTTATAACAAAATTTAATGTATTACAAAAAATCGTGAAAATTCCACATATTAAATTTCTGCAACAATCACAGAGGGGAAGTCAGTTGTAATTTCTTCTCTTGCAACGACTCTAATCTCAGGATTGAATTTAGAAAGAACCAAAAATCCTATCTGTCTTATGTTTGACGGCAATACGATTGCTACATCTTTCATTTTAAGATTTTTTTCTTCTAAAATTGTATTAATTTTTTTCAAAAGTTTTTCAATTTTTGAACTTTCGATTTTCAAAACGCTGTTTTCGTCTTTTTCACCGGCAAGTGATTTCAAAGCTTTTTCCGACAACTCAATAAGTTTTATGTCTCCGTCGTCTGAAACGAGAGATGCCGAAATATTTCTTGCCAAATATCTTCTTAAACTGCAAAGCAAGTCTTCTTTAGCTGGATCAGCAGCGAGGTCATTAATTTTTTCAAATACATAAACGACATCTTTTACCGAAACACGTTCTTTAATTAAGCTTGTGAACAAATATTTCAATTCACCGATAGAAACGAAGTCGGGAATGATATTTTCAAGCAAGAAGAGGTTTTTAAGTGCAACAATTTCGATATATTTATTCATATCGGAATAATCTAAAATATCGTCGACATATTTTACGGCAACATAGTCCAATAACCTTGCGATGTAATCGTTTGCATCTAATCCTTTTTCCCAAAAATCTTCTGTCTTATCTTGTTCAATCCAAACGATTTTTCTTCCCGTGATAGGGTCAACATCTTTTATTGTGTTTTTCGGAAGTTTTGTTAGATTCAATTCATCTTTGAAAAACATTGAATAACCGATATAGCAGCAAGACTTAACGGCTTGTGTACCGCGAACATTGATGACAAATTCGTTTGCTTGAAGGCAATCGCCGTTTACAGGTCTGACTTCGGGGATAACATAACCTAATTCATCAGTTAAATTTTGTCTGACTTGAACAATTTTTGACAAAAGGTTAACTTCCGTATCGGGATTTACAAGTTCTGTTAATTCTTCAGAAAGTGCAATTGTGAGCTTATTTTCACCCAATTTGTTATACATAATATCGGGCATAAGACAATTATATAAATTCTTTTTTAATTTTTCCAATTCGTCAATATTGACGGAAATTTCGTCGTTGAGCTGATTTCTGCTGTCTTCGGATGTTGAATCAAGGAGTGATTTGATTTTGGAAATTTTTTCTCTTTTTTCCTTAATTTTCTTTTGTATGTC
Organism: uncultured bacterium; assembly: GCA_902783835.1. Classification (GTDB taxonomy): domain Bacteria; phylum Cyanobacteriota; class Vampirovibrionia; order Gastranaerophilales; family Gastranaerophilaceae; genus RUG841. Next base: position 59,990 of record CACZSN010000007.1, on the reverse strand, counting down.
AAGGCATAAATCAAGGGGTTCTTGCTTGGGAGACATAATTCTTTCCATTTTTGTCTTGAACCCGAAATAGTTTGAAAAATCTTCTTTAAACAAATCCTCGGGAGAGACTTCTTTTACAAAAATGCAACTGTATTCATAGCCTTCATCTTCGCTTTCGACTTCGTGCATTGTGTATAAATCCCATCCGTCTTCAGCCATGGAATTCAAAAGTAATTCCAATTGTTCCGAGTCGTCTGTAGGACATGATTTTATAGAATATTGAGTTTTAGAAGATTTCATATTTTTCCTTTCGCAAACATTTTGCAAAACTTATGAATTAATAATATATCATTTTTTCTCAATTGTGAAGATTATTGCAAATTTTAATAACAAAAGACTATTTATAAATCGGAATTACTGCAGTGGCTTTTTGGGTAAAAGTTTCGTATTGAACGACGTAAAATCCTGAAATTTCATCTTCCGTAATTGACGCTTTCATCTGTGCCTGCAAGCGTTTATCGTAAATTTCAAGTTCTTTTAAATAAGTCTTTGCCTTGCGTTGGCGGCCACGTTGCATATATTTTTTATAATTTTCATAAATATCTTCACGTTCTTGACGGGCTTCTTCGTCCACCATTTTTTCAGAATATTTTAAAACAGGCACACGAGCCTTAACCATACCGCTTTGAACAAACATCAAATATTTTCTGTTTGCATCAAGCATGAGCATATACATTCCATGCTCAAGGACATCTCCTTCTTTGTCATAAATGTTATAAGGCATTTTCAAAATCGGATAATCAGAACTTGGTAAAGCGTACTGATAGGTTGTGCTTTGACCTTCGTAAATCCCCGAAACTTCGGGTCTGTTGATAAATAATGATTCTCTGTCGTTCCAAACCGGTTTGTCGAAATCTATCATGAAACCTCATTATCGTTAAAAATTGGTATAAAAATTATGCTTGTGGTACGATTTTAATATAATTATAAAGTAAATATTTTCAAAGGGAAATAAAATGGATTATTCAAAAATACTTTCATACATGCCGACCGTTATTGAATCCTCATCAAGAGGCGAACGTTCGTTTGATATTTTTTCAAGATTGTTAAGAGAAAGAATTATTTTCTTGGGCGAAGAAATTGACGACGATTTGGCAAACTCAATCGTAGCACAACTTTTGCTCTTGGATAGCGAAAATCCTGAAAAGGATATTATGCTCTATATCAACTCCCCCGGAGGCGTTATTACATCGGGCTTTGCAATCTTTGATACAATGAACCACATCAGAGCAGACGTTAGCACAATTTGTATCGGTGAAGCGGCAAGTATGGGTGCATTTTTGCTTTCAGCAGGCACTCCCGGTAAAAGACTTGCCCTTCCGAGTGCAAGAATTATGATTCACCAACCTTTAGGCGGTGCAAAAGGTCAAGCATCTGATATCGAAATTGAAGCGAAAGAAATTCTTCGCATGCGTTCAACTTTGAACGAACTTTTGTCAAAACACACAGGACAAACAATCGAAAAGATTAAGGCCGACACAGAACGTGACAACTACATGTCCGCTCAACAAGCGTGCGAATACGGCTTAATCGACAGAGTTATTACAAGTGCTGACTTCGGAAAGAAAAATTAATTATGTTTGACAATTTATCGGAACGTTTAACGGAAATTATCAGAAAAACTTCGGGAAATGACAAATTAACCGAAGACAATATGCAAGATGCTCTCAGAGAAGTCCGTCGTGCATTACTTGAGGCAGATGTCAATTTGACCGTCGTGAAATCATTTATTTCTAAGGTCAGAGAACGTGCGGAAGGCGAAAAAGTTGTTCAAGGTGTTAACCCGAGCCAACAACTCGTCAAAATTGTTCACGACGAATTGACGGAGCTTTTGGGCAAAGAAGATCACCCGATTGATTTGAGCGGTCAACCGTCCTTGATTATGATGCTTGGTTTGCAAGGTTCAGGTAAAACGACATCTTGTGCAAAACTTGCCATGAAGTTTAAAAAAGACGGCAGAAAGCCTTTGATGATTGCGGCAGACGTCTATCGTCCGGCAGCAATTACTCAGTTGAAAACTTTAGGTCAACAAATAGGAGTTGACGTTTTCACAATCGATGATTGCAAAGACGTTCAACGTGTCGTCAGAGAAGGTATCGACAAAGCCAAAAACGAAAGTTATAACCCTGTTTTGATTGATACGGCTGGTCGTTTGCAAATCGATACGGAGATGATGGCTGAACTTTTGATTTTGGATAAAGTTTATAATCCGCAGGAAAAATTGCTCGTAATCGATGCTATGACCGGTCAAGAAGCCGTTAATGTTGCAAGAGATTTCAATGCTCAACTGGAAATCACAGGTACGATTTTAACAAAAACTGACGGTGATGCTCGTGGTGGTGCGGCATTGAGCGTTGTTCATCAAACCGGCAAACCGATTAAATTCTTAGGTAAAGGCGAAAAGATTGAACCCCTCGAAGAGTTCCACCCCTCAAGACTTGCAGACAGAATCTTGGGAATGGGCGATATTGTTTCTCTCGTTGAAAAAGCACAAGAAGTTTTTGACGAAAAACAAGCCAAAGAATTTGAAGCTAAAATGAAAAAGGCTGAATTTACATTCAACGACTTTTTGAAAATTCAAAAACAAATGAAAATGTTCGGCTCGATTGAAAACCTTCTTGGTATGCTTCCAATCCCCGGATTGAACAAGGAAAACCGTGAAACTATTGCACAAGAGGGCGAAAAGCAACTTAAGAAAGTCGAAACTTTCATCAATTCGATGACTCCAGAAGAAAGAGATAATCCTGAAATTATCAACACTTCAAGAAAACGTAGATTGGCTGCCGGTTCAGGCTTGCCGATACACGAAGTTAACCTTATCATTTCACAATTTGAACAAATGAGAAAGATGATGAAGGGACTTTCAGGCTTGCAAGAAAAGGCTAAAAAGGGCAAATTAAAAATGCCGAAAATGCCCAATATGCCAAATTTTCCGCAAATGCCGTTTAAATAAATTTTGACAAAAGTAAAATAAGGACATGGAATTATGATTATAGTAATGGAGCCTAAGGCTACTGAAGAACAAATACAGGCGGTTGTACATTATCTTGAAAGTCACGAATTCAGAGCAGTATTGAACCGTGGCGATATCATGACTGTAATCGCCGCAATCGGTGACAGAAAGTTATTTCAACCTCAAGCAGTTGCTTCTTACGAAGGAGTTCGTGAGGTTAAATTAATCTCTGAGCCTTATAAATTGGCATCAAGAGAAGGTCAAAGCGAAGATACCGTTATTGAATTTCATAACGGTGTAAAATTGGGCGGCAAAAACAGACCGCAAATGATGGTCGGTCCCTGCTGTGTTGAAAAAGACATCGACGGTCTTTTAAGAGTTGCCGATGCCGCTAAAGAATGTGGCTGCAACTTCCTTCGTGGCGGTGCTTTTAAGCCGAGAACTTCACCTTACGATTTTCAAGGTTATGAAGAACAAGGTTTGAAATATTTAAAGATTGCTTCTGAAAAAACGGGCATGCTTGTTGTAACAGAAGTTATGGATACATTGGATTTGCCGTTGATTTGTGAATATGCAGATATTCTTCAAATCGGTGCAAGAAATATGCAAAACTTCAAACTTTTGAAGGCGGCAGGTCAAACAGGTAAACCAATTATGCTTAAAAACGGCCCTGCTGCTACAATTAGAGAATTTTTGCTCGCAGCAGAACACATTTTGGCAACAGGCAATCCGAAGGTAATCCTTTGCGAACGTGGTGTTAAGGGCTTTGACAACACATACACAAGAAATACTCTTGATGTTGCGGCAATCCCCGTAATTAAGAAATATTCTCACTTGCCGATTATTATTGACCCGAGCCACGGCACAGGCAGAAGATATCTTGTTGAACCGCTTGCTAAAGCAGGTTTGGTAGTCGGTGCAAACGGTGTTATGATGGAAGTTCACCACGACCCTGACAGAGCATCATCTGACGGTGCACAAAGCCTTACTATCGAACAATTTAAGCAAACGATGAAGCACTTGAACCACTTGATGGACATAATGGCGGAAGAAGAAATATAGTGTATAAATTTGACTTTGAATTAGACGACTTTCAAAAAGAGGCGGTAAAATACATCGACGAGGGCAAAAGCGTCGTCGTTTGTGCACCAACAGGTGCAGGAAAAACCTGTATTGCAGAACACGCAATTCATAGAGCGTTAGAGGACGGCACAAAAGTTATTTACACAACCCCTTTGAAAGCCTTGTCTAATCAAAAGTTCTCGGACTTCGGCAGAAAATACGGTGAGGACAAAGTCGGCTTGTTGACAGGCGATACATCAATCAATCGTGATGCACAAATTGTCGTTATGACAACAGAAGTTTTCAGAAATATGCTTTACGGCACAAACCTTGGCGAACTTGCGAAAAACTTGCAAAACGTCAAGTATGCCGTGCTTGATGAAGTTCACTATATGAATGACGAAGAACGAGGCACCGTCTGGGAAGAAAGCATAATTTACTGTCCGACGGACATTCAAATTATTGCACTTTCTGCAACTGTTGCGAACGCTCAACAGCTTTGCGACTGGATTAATACTGTACATTCTGACACAGAGTGTGTTTACACTGATTTTCGACCCGTACCGTTGAGATTTTTCTACTATGATTCTTCAAGACCGTTCGATTTGTTGCCGTTATTGACTCCTGACGGAAAATTGAACAGTAAAATTCGTCCTGAAAGACGGGATAAAAATTCAAGAGCAAAGGCAAAACAACGCAACACGGCGAAAGATGTCATTTCTGTTTTGCACAAAAAAGATATGCTCCCGGCGATTTATTTTACGTTTTCGAGAAAAAAATGCGACGAGCAGATGGAAAAATGTTGCTATCTTGACTTGATTACAAAGGAAGAAGCGAAAGAAATTCAAAAAATCGTTGATGAATATTTAAAGGAAAACCCTTATCTTGAGCATAATAAGCACCTTGATTATATTTATCACGGGGTTGCATCGCACCACGCAGGACTTCTCCCGGGGTGGAAAGTTTTGGTTGAAAAATTGTTCCAAAAAGGATTGATTAAGGTTGTTTTTGCAACTGAAACGCTTGCAGCAGGAATCAACATGACCGCACGTTCGACTGTAATTTCAGCGATAAGCAAACGGACAGACAACGGACATAGAATGTTGACGGCGAATGAATTTTTGCAAATGTCAGGCCGTGCAGGTCGTCGAGGAATGGACAAGGTCGGTTACGTCACTGTAATCGGCACGCAATTCCAATCTCCTGAAGAAGTTGCAGAACTCGTACTTTCTGATGCAAATCCTTTGGAAAGTCGTTTTTCTCCAAAATATTCAATGGTTTTAAATTTGCTCCAAAAATTCTCTATGGACGAAGCAAAAGAGTTGATTTTAAAGAGTTTCGGCTACTATTCTTCATCAGACCGATTGAAACCTTTGTATACTCAACTTGAAAAAACAGACAAAACTATTGAAAAATTGAACGAATTTGTTTGCCCGTACAAACTCACGAACAAAGATTTGCTCGAGTATAACAAAACAAGAGAAACGTATGTAGTTCATAGAAAATTATCAAAGACCTTGATAAAACAAGCAAAACAACGCGGAGAAAAGGATGCTCCCGAGGTTACGGAATTTTTGGACAAGACAAAATCTTTGCTCTCAAAGATGAAATCTTATCATTGTGACATTTGCAGAACCTACAAAAAGCACATGAAGGACATCGATGTTCTCGAACGTTACGAGAAAAAAGCTGAACAGTTGACGAAAAATATCGCAAACGAGAAGGATATTTATTGGAATAAATTCAAAAACCACCGTGCAGTTTTGACAAAATTGGGATATCTTGAAAATGATTTTCCGACGGAAAAAGGTATGCTCTGCTCAACAATTCGTGCGGAAAATGAACTTTATATCGCGGAAATGCTTTTGAGCGGAATTCTTGATGACCTTACTCCTGCACAACTATCGGCTGTCGTTTGTGCTGTTATTACGGAAGATTTGCGAGGAGATGTTTTCCCGTCGCAACCGCTTTCGCACCCGACGAGAAAAGCATTGAACCAACTCAAAAACGTCAGAAAGAAAATCGCCGTTGTTCAGCGTGATTACGACATCGACACGGAAATGTATATAAATTCTTACTACTCACCACTCATCGAAATGTGGGTCGAAGGCTTGTCGTGGGAAGAATTGACGGGCATGACGCAATCATCAGAAGGGGACGTTGTTCGTGTATTCAAGCGTACAATCGATATTTTGAGACAAATTGCAAATGCTCAATACATTAACCCTCAACTCAATGAAACAGCGAAAGATGCTATCAAGGCGATTTTAAGAGAACCGATTGACGTTGACTAATAATTATGGTCATGAAAAAAAGGTGCGATTTAACGCACCTTCGAGTTATTCTTCGTTATCAGAGTTGTCGATTTCGTCCTCGTCGTCCTCATCTTTTGTCGGAATAAATACCGCAGCACCGTCGATTTCAAACGAAAAACTGTATTCATCAGGGTCGTAAGTAAACTTAACATATTCGTTAACTTCGATGACCGCACCTAATTGCTCAAGCGGATAGGCAACATTTTCGTTTTCGTGATAATATTTTAAGTTTACAATGCCTAAACTTGCCGAATCGACACCGAATTCTTTGCCTGAATATTTGTCATAATAAACACCGTCACCGTACATTGTAGGAGCTATTGCAAATTCATTAAAAGCACGAAATTCTCCCGTATCTTCGCAAGCTTTATCCCATAATTCAGTACCTTGAATTACATAGCAAGGGTCGCCCAAGAAATAAATTCCCGGTTTGTACGTTACTGAATATTCTTCCATTGAAATGATGTTTTCGACGTTATCCATTTTTTATCCTCTTGAATACCTACAAATTTATGATAGTTTATTTAAAATCTATTGTCAAAAATTATTGCCATTTTTCTGAAAATTATTAAATTTCGATACAAAAAGAGTCCTCAAATTGAGGACTCAAATTTGTTATTTCTTTCCGAGTGCCCAACGGAATCCGAAATTGAATGAAGCACCGTTTCTTCCTCCGCCTCTGAACATCGCTTCTCCAAATCCCGTAAAGCTATTGCCAACTCTTTTTTGAAGACCCAATCCGTATTGAACATAAGGGTCAATACTCATTTCAGGCAATTTTACATCATTAGCCTTGATTTTTGTTTTATCCATTACGTTCCAAACCATTTGAACTCCAATATACGGTTGCCAGCTATTTTTAAGGTTTCCGATAAGTTTAATTCCGGGGGCGATTTGTATTGTATTTAATGGCGAAGCATCTATTTTTACACCTGCGGCATTTGTATAATCAAATGTATTTACAAATGTATATGACATTAAATAACTCGGTTGAATTATAAATTTTCCGTCTGCAAGTTCCCAATTGTATCCGGTTTTGCTTGCAACACCAGTTGATAGCATACCAAAATCTTCGTTTCCGTACATTGTATGTGATGTTGCACCGCTTGCACCAACGTTTGCCGTTAATCCCGTAAAGAAATTATTTTTATACCAAATACCGCTTAAACCCAAAAGTCCGCCGTTTTGATAAATACCGACATCTTTGTAATTTTGGTGAGAGCCGTTATATCCGACATAAGCTGAATACATTCCGTTCCAGCCTTTGCCGTGTTCAATAATTCCCGTATCTCCGCCGACTAATGAACCGTAATTTACGTTGCTTACACTTGCTCCGCTCATATCAACTGATTCAAAACTTGTGTACGGTCTGAACCAAATACCTTTTGAAGCTTCCGGAGTTTGTATCGGTGAGAATGTAATCGGGTTTTCCGTATCGGATGAAACGTATTTATTGCCGTATTTCAAAGCTTGACGCTCTTCTTTCGGCATTATCATAAGCATATCCATGTTTGCAAATGCGGTGTCATATGCTTGCAGCTGTGCAAGATATGCTCCCTGTTGAGAAATCGGAGCTGATAAGACAGCCGGATTGTATGCATCTACTGCCTTTCCGCCTCCTGCACCGTTTGTGTTAAATTTTGCAAACTCAAAATTTCCGTTGTCTTCATCGTAATCAACAAAGTATCTGTATATCGGAGAGTAATAGATACCTTGATCTCCCGTAAATTCAACTGCATTTGCTATTGCCGAATCACGAACAAACGGAATTGTTACGGAATCACCTTCGCAGTCCGAGAGCAAAGTTACACCGTCAACTTGAATTTTATAATCACCTGTAACACTTGACGAACCGATGTTTAAGAAACTGTCCATCTTTCCGTTTGCCAAGTCTGCATCAAGATAAATTTTAGAGTTATTATTAATTGTCAAAGCTGACAACGGAATATCATAGGCTGCACCGTTTCTGAGATCTAAAGCACCACCGTTAAAAACAAGTGCGTTATCCATTAAATATCTGTCATCAGTGTATTTTAATGTTCCCTTGTTTAAATTCCACTCAATGCCTCTGTCTGCCCCGGTTCTTATAACGGTTGCATTGTCCATTTCAACGATGCCCTTTGTGCTTCCCGAGCCTGCAAATATTCCTTTAAAATCAATATCGGAATTTCCCGTGAAAGTTACGGATTGTCCGCCTGTTGCATTAATTTCGCAAGCATCTGTAAAACTTATTGTCTCGCCCGATGTATTGCCGATAACAAGGCTTGCATCTTGGTCTAATTTAATCTTTGAAGACTTTATATTTGCATTATTTAAGACAAGTTTTGTATCTTCATTACCCGATAAATTTGCATTAAGCCCCATAATAACATTGTTATTACCGTTGATAATCAACTTTGTACCGTTATTGATTTCCGTAGTTGAAGGATATAATCTTTCTTCGTTTTTTGCTTCATAGTAATGGCTGTTACCTTGTGTGTTTTGAATATTATTCAAAACATTTTCAATTGTTGAGGATGAATCATATTTCACTTTTCCTGTCGTTTTGTCATAAGAAACATATTTAACGGAATTTGCATTTGATTCTTTTACAATTTGTATATTGTCGGCTAAAGTGAATTTGTCCTTATGGCTATCGTTAATCTGCCATTCGTGATTGTGATTAGACAAAGTTAATTCCGAAATATCAAATTTATCGTTTTGGATGTTCGATGTTTGTGCAAAATTAATTTTACCGCCTTCTTTTGCATACAAATAAACGGTGCCTGTTGTCGTTTTGACTTTATCATTAGCTGTTAAATCGACTTTTTTGTCCTTAATATCAATAGCAGATTTATCTTTAAATGTAATTGTTGCACTTTCACTAAACAATTTATCAATGTTCGTATCGGGAAGATTGATGATAAGCTTTCCGTCCTCATTTACGCTTGCCTCGCCCGTATATCCCCCGTCAAGAAGCACATTGGAAGTAACATCACCGACAATATTTACAGCTCCGTTTTTGGAAATTTTGTCTGCTTCATTAATTGTTCCGCCGGTTATGTTAAATACTGATGAATGTGTAAAAGTATCAATTTTACCCGAAATATTATCAATATTTGACGTTAACGTTCCGCCGTAATATTCTGTCGGCCCGTAAGAGATACCGCTTGTTATGTTTCCCTCAATTTCTCCATTGTTGTTTAAAACACCTGAATTTATTACATTACCTTTAAGTAAGCCTGTTTCGCCGTTCAAAAATGTTGTTGAATTACCGACATAATAATTTTGGGACGGATTTACCATTTCAATAGTCCCGTCATTTACAACGTTTGATGAACAACTAATCAAATCCTGCATATGAGAGATGATAATTTTTCCGCCGACTTTGTTGTAAAGGTCTGCCTTTTGAAGATTGAAGTTGTTGGTAACCGTAATTGTACCGGAGTTGTTTAATACAGCCGACGGAACGCCTGTACCTGCCGTTCCGACTTGAAAAAGGTCAGCATTAATTATTCCGTCGTTGTTAATTACAACACTATCGGAAAGAGTTATGTCTTTGCTTTCGACGGTATAATATTTGTCAACATTTGTTGTACCCGATACGATATTTAACTAACCGTCTGCACCGGTGATTGAACCTTTTGTAAATTCGTTGTTTCCGTATAACTCCATCTTGCTGTTATTTACAATATTTGAATTATCAAGTGTTACGGAAGTAAGAGTTACTTTACCGTCGCCCTTGTTTACAATTACGGGAGAGGAATCGAAATCTTTTAAAGTAACTTTATTAAACCCAAAAGTCTGACCGTTTGAATCGCCTACCGTTACCCCTTCATTTCCGTTTGAAATTATTTTATATCCGTTTCCGAAAATAGTTGTATCTCTGTCAGTACCGGCTAATGAGCCTAAGGCTTCCGTTAAAGTTATATCTTCCGTTATTGCGATTGATTTGTCGTTTAAGAGTGTGCTTTGAATATAAAACGGCAAATCTGATACATTTGTTGCCTTTGATATAATATAAGAACCTTTTGACGCGGCATCGGGAGTAAATACATATGTTTTTCCGCCATGTAAAGAGGAAATTACATCTTGTGCAACATCGATTAGATAACCGCTTGCATTTTTTAAGTATGCGGAATTTGCGATGTCTCCGTCTTCAAGAATATTAATTTCGTCAACAATCAAATACGGAGAGCCGGCAATTGAAATATTCGCAAAGTCCATACAGTCCATTTCGCCTGTTGCTGCATTATATTCCAATTTCAAGTGTAAAGGAGCATCCGCTTCGCCTCTTAATGCACCCATAGAAATTGTGTCAATACCGCCGTTTTGTAAATCGAGAGTTGCTTCTCCTCCGATATCCAAGCGTAAAACGTTTGAACTTGCCGCATTTTGAGTAAGTGCCAAAGTTCCGTTTTTATATCCCGTTTTTGCCCCAATTGTAATAAAAGCACTGCTGTTAGCAAAGTCGATTTTTCCGCCTAAAGTGACTTTTCCGTTTAAATCTCCGCCGCTTTTGTAGGTGTTGTTAATGTAAATATCACCGTCAAATGAGTTGTCGATTTTAATGTTGTCGTTGATTGTTAAAGTTTTGCCGTCAGCCGCATTAAGGTATATTGTGCTGTTTGAAAAAATACCGTATCCGCTTCCGCCAGCTTGTCCCGTTGAATTATTATTTGAAATTTCAACATTAGAATTAATTGCGGAAACAACTAATTTATTATACGAACTGTTATGAATTGCGACACCATCTGCCTCACCTTTGTTATTTAATAAAGATACATCTATAACCTCAAGATGCGGGTTACTGCTATAAATAACACCTTCATCGCCGACCGTAAAGTTTTTAAAAACAGCATTTTTAACAGTTATATTTGTTTCTGAAGAACCGCTTGCCGCAAACAAAAGAGGAGGTTCTTCACTATATGCGGCACCGTTGACGGTATTTCCGTTAAAATCCAATGTCAAAACTTTTTGTAAAAGTCCGATAGTGCTTCCGTCCGCCGAAATATCTTCTGTTATATTTAATACTGCCCCATCCTGAGCTCTCTCAGCTTCATCCTTTAAATTTTCCCAAGAAGTAATATCGGCAGCAGTTGCCGGCATAATTCCGAGTAAAAAACACAATACTGCACATGAAGACAAATTTGCCAATCTTTTTACAACCATTAGTAATCTCCTTAAATCCCATGTTTTAGTATTATAACGTCTATCGAACAGCCTGTAAATACAAGTTTTTTTATGTTTAAGAATATTTTACAATGTAGTTTTGAATCGGAAATTTTATTGAAATGGATTTGTCTGTCATTCGTCTGATTTTTCCTGTCACGAACCAATCTTGGAATGCTCGGTCGTGAAGACCTGCAATTGCCCATAAAATGCCAACATAGCCGTTAGATGACGGTGCATCAAATGCATATTTATCGTTCAAATAAATTGCAGTTTTTATTGCATCTTCCGGATTTTTCGTCCATTCAAGAATTTTTTTTGCCCAATACATTCTCAAATATCCGTGAATTTTTCCTTCTCTCAACAGTTGATTTTGAGTGGCATTCCAAAGCCTATCGTGAGTTTTTGCAAATTCAAAATCTTTTGTGTCACAGACATATGCTCTTAAATCAAAACGGTGATTATTCAAGGTATTTTTCGCCCAATTCGGTACTGAAGAAAAATCTTTATAACTTTCTGCAAATAAACAGAAATTATCAGCCAGTTCTTTTCTGACAATCAATTCTTCAATAAAAACTTCCTTGTTAATAGTTTCAACATCGGCTTTTATTACATTTAATGCAATTCTTTGCGAAGAAATAAAGCCCCAATTTAAATACTTCGACATTCCCGATAGAACATCATTTGTCGGATTATTTTTTTTCTCGGCATAAAATTGCAATTTATTTTTAATAAAATCATCCAATACGCATTCTGATTTTGATTTTTCATCCGTAATTTTCACAAATTCCGTCAAAAACTCATCAATTTTTCCGTAAATTTTTGAACGCAAAGTTGATGCATTATACTCTTGTTTTTCCGAAACATATCTTGCGGGTACAATGTTATGTCCGTCAATTTCCACAATCTTAAAATCATACTTTTCAAAAAATTTCCTATCTCTAATCGGATTAAAATCGACGATTAAAAGTGCAATTTTATTATTATTATTCAAATACTCCGAGATGTTTTCCGTCTCCTCAAAATCGTATCCGAGTTTTGTTAAATTTTCCCGTACAAATTTCATTTGCTCCTCAAAAAAATTTTGCTTCTGAAAAATTTCAAAGTTTTTTCTTTCGAAAATTATTTTAAACTGTAAATTGTATTCAACTGATTTTTGTTTCCCAAATTGAAGTGCAAAATTGTCATTTATTCTGATTTCTCTATCACAAAAATAGGCAATAATTCCGTTTTGCAAAGGTTTATCATTCACATTAAAAATTCGATGTCGATTTATTGAATTTTCAATGGTGCGATTATCTGAAATGTATTGCAAAATGGTATTTTTAGTAATTCTTGTCATGAAAATAGTTTATATCGGATTTTTAGCAAAAAAATTACCGACAAGAGGGATTTTAAATACAAAAAAACCGCTAAACAAAACGTTAGCGGCTTTATATTCGTAAATTTAGGACTATCCGTTATATTTTTTGAAAATCAAAACTGCGTTGCAACCGCCAAATCCAAATGAATTTGAAAGAGCATATTCAACTTTATGTTCGCGTGCTTTATTCGGAACGTAGTCTAAGTCGCCGACTTCTTCATCTTGATTTTCAATGTTGATTGTCGGAGGAACGACATCATTCATTGTTGTTTCGATTGCAAAAATAGCTTCAATGGCACCTGCTGCACCGAGCATATGGCCTGTCATTGATTTAGTTGAACTTACAAGCAACTTTTTGTTTTCGTCTTTATTGCCGAAAATTCGTTCTATTGTTTTTGATTCCGCAATATCACCAACGTGAGTGCTGGTTCCGTGAGTGTTGATATAATCTACATCTTTTTCGGTAATGCCTGCACCTTTCATCGCAGCTCTGATTGCGTATTCCGCACCTTTTCCGTCAGGATCGGGAGCAACCATATCGTAAGAATCAGCACTTTGTCCGTATCCTACAATTTCCGCTAAAATCTTCGCACCGCGTGCTTTGGCATGTTCAAGTTCTTCAAGCATAACAACTGCTGCACCTTCGCTCATAACAAATCCGTCACGGTCTTTGTCATAAGGTCTTGAAGCTTTTTGAAGCTCGTCATTTCTTTTTGACAAAGTTTTTGCACTTGTGAACGCTCCGACACCGAAATTACAGATTTTGGAATCTGTACCGCCTGCAAAAATAATGTCAGCATCACCGCATTGAATTGAACGATAAGCATCACCGATTGAGTGAGCACCTGTTGCACAAGCCGTTGCAATTGCTTTATTTACACCTTTTGCACCAAGTCTTATGGAAACTTTTCCCGTAGCCATATTAGGTATCATCATCGGAACCGTAAACGGACTGCATTTGTAATAACCTCTTGAAAGCATAACTTCGTGGCTTTGTGCCATTGTTGCCAAACCGCCTTGTGCAGAACCTATTATGACACCGACTCTGTATGGATCTTCTTTTTCAATATCAAAATTGCCGCTCTTTGCCGCTTCATCTGCTGCCATAATTGCGTACAAGATAAATTTATCTAATCTTCTTGCTTCTTTAGCGTCAACGTAATCTTCAACGTTGAATTCAGGGACTTCACCGCCGATTTTAACAAGTTGTTTGTCAATATCGACACCCGTCAATTGTCTGATTCCGCTTTGACCGTTGATTACGGCTTCCCAAGCTGTATCTGTGCCTGTTCCAAAAGGTGAAACACACCCCATTCCGGTTATTACTACTCTTTTCATATTACCTTCCATATTCTGTTATTATGTTTCGTCTTTTATACTTATCTTATTTTAATTATAGCACCCGCAGATGTCATACCTGCACCAAAAGCACTTAATAATACCGTAGCAGGCTTTTTAAGCTCCCCTGTTGCAATTTTATCGGAAATTACACAAGGAATTGATGTTGCGGACATATTACCATATTTTTCAATATTGTGCAAAACTTTTTCGGGAGAAATTTTAATTCTCGTTGTCAAAGCTTCTATCATTCTTAAATTTGCTTGGTGAGGAATGAAGTAATCAATATCTTCAATGGTCATATTTGCTTCTTCCAAAGTCTTTTTTATAATGGCGGGAATTTTTTGCATAACATATTTATAGACATCTTTTCCTGCCATTTGAATGTGTAAATTTTCAGGATTTTGGTGTGGTTCGGCAAGCGGACAATTTTGATTGGGCAAATTGAGAGAAATAAACTCTTTGCATTTTCCGTCCGCTTCGAGGTGAATATTTACGATATCATCTTCACCGTCTTCAGAAACTTCCATAATGGTTGCAGCAGCACCGTCACCAAAAAGTACGCAACTTGAGCGGTCAGTCCAATCTAAAAATTTTGATGTCGCATCAGATGCCATCACTAAAACCCTTTTTGCAAAACCGGAATTAATATTTGCACGAGCCATTTGCATCGCATATAAAAATCCCGAACAAGCGGCAACCAAGTCAAATGCGGATGCATTATCAGCTCCTATTGCATTTTGAACTTCGCAAGCTACCGAAGGATAAGGTCTTTGAGGTGCGGATGTTGCCGAAATAATCATATCTATGGTTTGCGGATCCACCCCCGTATTTTCAATAAGTTTTTTAGCTGCAGAAATTCCCAAAGTTACGGCATCTTCTTCTCCTGAAACAACATGTCTTTCGCCGATTCCTGTTCTTTGTCTTATCCATTCATCGCTTGTTTCAACGATTTTTGCCATATCATCATTTGTTAGTGTCAACTCGGGAACGCTAAATTCCATTCCTCTTATTCTTACGGGTATGTTCATTTTATATCTTTCTGTTGTTAGTTTCTTGTCCGATTTTTTGACCTTCCGAAAGAACTTTGAAATTCAAATCTTTCAAATGAATTTTTTCGGGGGTTAAAACTTTTTCTACTGCATTTTCAATTGATTTTATATCACAAAGATTGCAAACTTCGCTTAAAATACCGAGAGCAGCCATGTTTGTTGCCTTAACACTTCCGTTCTCTCTTGCTATATCCGTCAATTTTGCAAAAATGTATTTTACATCATCACGCGGACATTTTTCTTCAATTAACGAAGAATTTGCTATTACAATGCCGCCTTTTTTAACTTTTGGCAAAAATTTGTCAAATGACAAATCGTTTAATGCAATTAAAAAATCCGCTTCTTTTTTGTGAACGGATGTTACTTCGATATCGCTCACGACAATTTCACAGTTAACCGCACCGCCACGCATTTCTGCACCATAGCAGGGATACCAGGTAACTTTTTTGTCATTAATCATAAAAGAGTCCGCCAAAATAACTCCCGCCGATAATACACCTTGTCCGCCAAAACCTGCAATTATTATACTTTGTTCCATTTTTAGCCTTTCGTAACATCCTTGAAGACTCCCAAAGGAAATTCTTCAATCATCTTTTCTCTTACGTGCTTGTGAGCCTCTTCAGGTGTCATTTTCCAGTTTGTCGGGCAAGCTGACAAAATTTCTACAAATCCGAAGCCTAAACCTTTAATTTGAACTTCGCAAGCTTTTTTAATTGCCTGTTTAGCTTTTATTATATTTGGTACGGAATCTAACGAAACTCTTGCGGAAAAAGCAGTTCCGCCACATTGTGCAATATGTTCCGCAATTTTCATCGGATACCCGTTAAGTTCGGCTGAACGTCCGTAAGGAGTTGTCGTTGTAACTTGACCGATTAATGTTGTAGGTCCCATTTGACCGCCCGTCATACCGTATGTCGTATTGTTAATACATATCGATGTAACCTTTTCGCCTCTTGTTGCGGTGTATAATGATTCAGCAAATCCGATTGCTGCAAAATCACCATCTCCTTGATAGGTAAATACAAACTTATCGGGTCTTGCTCTTTTTATACCCGTAGCTTCAGCGGTTGCTCTTCCGTGAGGACATTCAAGGCAATCTATATCAAAAAAGTCATACAAAAATACCGAACAACCTACGCAAAGTGCGGCAATAGTGTCTTCTCTGACACCGAATTCATCAATTGCTTCGCCTAACAATCTTAAGGCGACACCGTGGTCACACCCGGGACAAAATGTGAATTTCGCATCCTTTTTTATACAATCCGGAAGTTTAAATACTTGTTGCATGAGGAACTCCAATCATTTTTCTTACTGCATCGAGAGTTTCATCAACATCTATCCACTCTCCTGCCGGACGACCGAGGTGAACTACTTCCGCCTTACCGTTTACGGCAATTTTAACATCTTTAATCATTTGTCCCATATTCATTTCCGCAACAATGATTTTTTTTGTTTTTTCTGCAATTTTCGATAAACGCTTATTAGGGAACGGGAATAGTGTAACAGGTCTGAATGTGCCGATTTTTAAACCTTGCTTACGACCTTCATTCATGGCAGCTTTTATATTTCTGCCCATTGTTCCGAATGCGACTAACAAAACATCAGCATCTTCAACATTATGTTCTTCATACAAAATTTCATTTTCTTCCATTTCCGCATATTTGTTGAACATTCTTTCAAGGTTTGCGTTATGTTTTGCTTCGTTGACTTCCAAAGAACGAATTTTCCTTGGCGCACGACCTTTTGCCCCTGTTAATATCCACGAAGAATTGTCAATTTCAGGATAAGGATATTTTACAAATTCCGCAGGTTCCATCATTTGTCCCAAAAGTCCGTCAGATAAAACAATTACCGGATTTCTGTATTTTTGGGCAAGATAAAAAGCTCTGTGAGTCAAATCAATACATTCCTGAACGGTAGACGGAGCAAGAACAGGAATTTGATAATCACCGTTACCGCCGCCTGTTACGGCTTGGTTATAATCACATTGAGAAGGATAAATATAGCCGAGTCCCGGACCGGCTCTCATAACGCTTATCAATACCAACGGCAATTCATCGCCAACGGCATATGATAATCCTTCTTGCATAAGCGATATAGCACAAGAGGAAGATGACGTCATAGCTTTTGCTCCCGTAGCCGCTGCACCGATTACCATATTAATTGACGCAATTTCGCTTTCCGCACAAACATAACCTCTGTTTGCTTTCGGCATAATTTCGCTTAAATATTCACCAATTGCGGTTTGAGGAGTAATCGGATAACTGAAGTAGCAATCACATCCCGCGTCAAATGCTGCCTGTGCTATCGCTTTGTTTCCTGTTATTAGTGTTTTTGTCATTATTTATATACCTCTGTTATAGCTAAGTCAGGACAAGAAATTGCACAACATTTACAACCTATACACTCGTTATTTTTATCGTCAAATTCTACGGTTAAATTGCCCGTTACACCTGTCTTAGTACTCTTTTTGATTAATCCTTTAGGACACGCTTCTACGCAAAAATAGCATGATTTGCACTTATTATCGTCTATTACAATATATGCCACAATACACCTACATTCCAATTGTAAAACTCTTGGTATTTTTTATCATGTTACCTCGTTTTAAATACCGTGTCAAGTTTACAAAAATATTATCCAAAAAGCTCGATTAACAGAGATATTCCGCCGTTTTTACAAACTTTACTTAAAAAAGTCATAAAAATGAAAAAATTGGAACGGAGTTTGATTTGAAAGTTTCGAAATATAATCTGCAAACTCTGCAGCCATATCTTTTGGAGATTTGTTGTTTGAAATATATTCGGTTGCATCAAAAATATATTTTTTATTAACCTTTACACAGGAAACAAAAAACACGGGTAATTCAAGTATTTCCGCTAATTTATAAGTGCCAACGGGGAATTCGGCCTTGGCAGATAAAACATCAACGTCAAAATTTTTACTTCCTTTTGAAGCTCTGTCTCCCGCAATAAAGACCATTTGTCCGTCATCGGCATTGTCTTTTAATTCAATAACCGTTTCTATTCCTATTTCTTCAACAGGGAGAAAATTTATGTTCTTTGAAGATGAGAATTTTTTCAAAAAATTTCTGAAAATTTTGGCTTGTTCCAAACTTAAAATTATTGTTATTTTTTGGTTATTATTCATTAAAACTCTTGAAATATCAATATTGCCGACGTGCGAAAATATACAAACGGCACCTTTGTTTTCTTTAGAAAAATCAAAAAATCTTTTTGAATTTTCGGATATGATGATATTCTTTTTGTCAAAATTTCCGGCAAAAATTTCGATTTTGTCGACTAATGACAGTGCATATGAGAAAAAGTGCTTAAAAATATTGAAATTATCGGGTTTAATATTAACTTTAGCAAGATATTTTTTTGAACAATTTCTTAAATCTTTTGCTGACAAAAATGTTGCAAGAGCTACAAAAAACGCAATAATAACGACGGGAATTCTTCCGAAAAATTTATAAATATAGTAGGTTAAAATCAACCTTTTTTCGCCTGCCGAACGCTCTTTAACCTCATACCATTTCATTTTCATCACCGTTTTTAATTAATAATAAACTAAACAGGTAAGAAGTAAAAATTCCGACAGAAAGTACAAAACCCAATGACGATATGAGTTTAAAAGATGTAAACGTTAAAAGAAAAAACGAAAACGATGTCGTTAAACAAGAAATCAGGACTGCATCTTTTGAATTTTTAATTTTACCGATTCTGAAAATTGAATAATCGAGCGTAAATCCCAAAATTAAAAACATTGCAAAAATGTGGAACAGATTAACGGGTTGCGAGCTTAACCCGAGAGCGGAAATGCTTGTTATTATTCCAAAAACGGAAGGTAAAATTATTCTGATTGCATCTTTTCCGTATTGTTTAAACAAATATGCAAATAATATTACAAACGCAATAACCACAAGCTTCAAGCAAGTGTTCCTATGATTTAACAGTTGAGAAGAAATGTCTTGTGCAATATTTATAATTTGCACATTTGAGTCTGAAAAATTGGCGGGAATTTCGCCATTTACAACCATTAACGAAGTATTGTCATCTATCATAAAATTACGCAAATACGGATATTTTTCAAAATTCGGATAAATTAATGAATAGCTGTGATGATTAATAAGTTCTGATTTTTGAACCTTTGAAAGTCGTTTTTTATTTAAAAAGTTTGAATTATAAAGTTTTTTAATTAATTTCTCATTTTCTTTTTGAGTATTAACGGATGGAATGAAGTCCGAAAGCGATGTGGACTCGCTATTTAACTTTTGTTTTAAACTTTCTTCTTTGTCTAAAATTTCTTGGATATTTTTTCCGTTTACCGCAAGAATAGTTTTATGAGAGTTGTCTGAAAGTTCATTAAAGATTTTTTCGGAAGCTGCAAGTTCCGCGGAAGGCTTATAAAGTGAGGTTATATCATCCGAAAATTTTACGTTATGCATTCCGACAATTGCAATTATTAAAAAAATAACATATACAAATTTTTGATTTTTTAATTGAAATTTTGGAATTAAAGGGTGTTTTGAAAATTCAATTTTCAAATCGGAATAGAAATATTTGACGATAAAATATACCGTAATCAAGCCGATGGATGTGAATACGGAGATTTCCTTCAAAAGAGGAATATTTGCAAACAATAAAATCACAAACGCTCCGACAGTTGTAACCAAACTATCCGTAAGGCTTTTAAATAATTTGGTTTTGTCGTTTTCCGCAAACCAATGCAAAGAGTAGTCTACACAAATTCCGATTAAAGTGGTCGAAAAAACAAATGTCAGAACGTGAACAGATTTAAATAATATTGATGTTGCGAAAAATCCCAAACAAATTCCTGTGAATATACTTGCAATTATTGGGATTAAAACTTTTAAATTTCTGAAGTAAAAATAGGACAAACCCAATACAAAAAATGTTGAAATTACAGCAATAATGTTGATTTCACGGGATGAATGCTCACTTGTGTAAAATGAGTGTATTGGTGAGCCTGTCAAATAAACTTTTTGACTAATATCGGAATATTTTTTTTGTAATTCAAAAAGCTTTTTAATATTGTTTTTATCATTTGTTTTAATGTTTAAAACTGCATATCCTTTGCCGTTCAATTCGGTTTTGCAGCGAGTTTCTTTTTGGGACAAACTCGTAATGAAGTCCGAAAACAGCATAAACGGATCATCTTTAGGATCTGAAACAATAATACTTGTCGGGTTATACAAAAAGTTTTCGGAGAGTTCATAAACTTTTTTATAGTCTTTATTTTTCAATAATGAACGCATATTTTCAGACAAAAGGAAATTTTGAGAAGATTTGTAGTCGTCAAAAATTCCGCTCAAATCGGAGGAATCTTTTCCGTAATCTTCACAAAATCCGTCTTTCAATATTTCGGCATCAAATTCATCATCCGCTTCGAAAATTACGTTTACGGCAGATGAATATTTGTCAGCAGTTCTAATCAATACGGAAGAATTTTGCGGCAATATTGCCTTTAACAAATTTGTTTCGGGCAAATGCAGGTTAAATAATCCGAATACGACGATTAATATTGCACAAATGACAAAGATTTTTTTTCCCATATTTAATCACCGAATAAAAATTTTATATTTGTTTGAACTGCGGGATTAGCCTGGTTTAACTGAATTTCCGTTATATGTTTGTTGTCCCCTTGAATTTTTATTGAATCAAGATATTTTTTGATATTTTCATTTTTTGCACTCATATAAATATTCCAGCATTGTCCTTGTTTCGGTTTTGAAAAATTTAAGTCAAAATCTTTTTCTATTTTTGAAAAATTTTTCTTTGAAACCGCAAGAATTACGTCATTTATGTACTTGTTATTCGAAGAAGTATAAGACGAAACAGACTTAACGGGATATGTTGTGACGAAATAAACACCTTTTCCTTTAACAAATTTAAAGTTGCCCGAAGACTTCACCTTACTTGTACTGAATTTTCTCTCCTGAACAAATTTACAATTGACGGATTGTAAGTCGGGTAAATTTTTCGATAAGTCTGTTTTTAAGTCAGTTTGCTTAATTTCCGAGCCAACTCCCTGAAGTCCTATTAATAAAATAGTCGTAAAAATCAAAAAATTACGCATTTAACAGTTCCTTAAATCGTTTAGGAGCGTTGTAAACACTGTTTTTTGTATCAATATCAACGCAAATTTGCATTGTTTTTGCTTTAAAAATTTTATCTTCATTTTCATCAAAAAATACATATTTTATAATCAATGACGGCTCAATTTCTTCAATTTCAGAAACAATCCGGATTTTTTGGTTAAAAGAAATCGGTTTGATATATTTCATATCAAGTTTTGCAATCGGATAAGCAACTCCGTCGTTTTTCATATCAATATAATTGTATCCGATTTTGTTTAACATATCACAACGGGCAATTTCGATGTATTTGACGTAATTTCCGTGCCAAACAACACCCATCGGGTCATTATCATAAAAAGGAATAGTTAACTCTGTTTCGGCTTTGTAAATCATTTAAATCCTCTTATTCAAAAAAATTACTTTTCGATAAAATTCCTGATACGTAAATATTTTTCTCATCAAAAATCTTGAACTCAACGTGTTTATCAGCGTTTGAAAGCTTCAATTTTACAGGTTGAGACGGGAAAATCAATTTTGAAAACTTAATTTTTCTGAAAACTTGCGGCGAAAGTGATGAGTCAAAAAAGCTGTTTGCAAAAAATGTTACAAAATACAATGAAACAACACCCGGAACAACCGGAAAGTCAGGAAAATGTCCAATAAAGAAATTTGAACGTTCCGGAAAAATTAACTCTATTTCAGCACTGTTACCGTTTAATTTTTGCCCCAAAACCAACGGGAAGGAGATATTTGTTAAAAATATTTTTTCAATTTTTGCCCTTGCAACTTTTCCCTTGTAAGTTTGATAAATTTCTGGTAAAAATCTCCACTTTTGAGGAATAACTTCAAATTTATCCGAACAATGTTTCTTCAAAACTTTTATAAGCTCCGTTTGACCGTATTTTAAGAAAAAATCTATCCCTTCATTGTTTAAAACAACAGCGGCTGCAAGTTTTTCGTTTATTTTCAAACAATATGCCGATGAAATATAATTTGAACTTTCAATATATTTTTCAATTTTTTCTGCCGAAATTCTCTTTTCTGAAATTTTTAAAACCCTGTCAGCTCTTGCTATTACGGAAATTTTGTCGGGATTTCTGAATTTCAGATAATCGGAAAGAGTCATTGAATCTTCAAAAAAGTAGTCTGATTTAATGGTCAAAAGCTTGTTTTCATAATTTTCAACTTTTATACTGTCAAACAGGGTCAAACACTTACGTTTTGAAGACTCTCTGTGAGCGATGATTCCCGCTTCGGTACTACCGTAAATCTCAATAACATGAGATTCTTTTTCAAAATAAGCAAAGACTTTATCATCTAACTTTGCACCTGCTGCAACAATGTATTTCGGATTTTTTTTGAATTTTAATTTGTACTTTTGAAGTTTTGCTAAATACGAAGGACTCGAAACAAGGAAACAATCGGAAAATCTCACATTTTCGGGATATTGAACATTATCTGTGTCAATTATAAAACCGTTTATAAACGGGGTCATAAAATGGAAAGTGCAACCGAAAAGGTGATTTAACGTTGTAGTTGAACAAAATCTCAAAGAGTTTTCTTTTGAAATAAAGAGATTACCGATATCTTGAGCCTCTCTGACTAAGTTTTTTAAAGTTTTTTTGATTACCTTAAATGTACCGCATGAACCGGATGTAAAAAAGTTGATGAAAGTATTTTCGTAATCAACATTTCCGAAATTCAATGTTGAATTATCTGGTGTAAATTCCACATCAACTTCTACATTTTTGTCTGTTAAATATATTTCTTTTTTTGAAAAAACAGCTGCCAAAAAGGTTATTATGAAATCAAAATTGTCTTCTCCCGAAATCAAAATTTGTTTTTTGGGAGCAAATGTCTTAAATTTTTCTTCAACTAATTCTCTAACCCTTGCATAATCGAACTCTTCTCCTTTGTGAAGAAGAATAACTTTATTATCAAAATTTGAATTTTTAAAATTTTCAAACATTAGAGATTATGCCTTTTTTTGAAAAAATATCTTACCGTAAATTCAATGATAAAAACTGTTCCGATTAAAAGGTACGAAACAAAACCATTATATAACATCCAAAATTTGTCTGATAAGAACAAACTATAAACCGAAATTGAAAAATTTACAAACAAAAAAAATATCCAAATGTATGTAAGATTTTTTGTGTAAGTTTTAATAGGTTCGTTTAGACTGCCGTCAGTAAGTCTTGCGATTTTTTGAATAACAGTTTCCTTTGCAAAAAGCGAACAGAAAAAAATACAGAAAAAAAGAAAATTCATTAATACGGGGTAAAATTTCACTGCGGTAATTTTCGTGAACCAAAAGAAACCGATTACAAAAAATGTAAACAAAATCGGAACAAAAAATTTTAAAGACTTTGCTGTTTTCATAACTATTTTAATAAATCGGCAACCGCGTTAACAACATCTTCAAACGTTCTGATTTCTTTAAAATCCTGCGGCTGAATGCGTTTTCCCGTATACTGCTGTAATTTAACGGCCAAATCAACGGCATCTATACTGTCAAACTCTAAATCTTTGAATAAATTTGCCTCAGGTTTAATTAAATCTTCATCAATTTCGAAATCATTGACAAGAATATCTTTTAATTTATCTGAAATTTGTTCTTTAGAATAGTTATTTGTCATTAGTTTTAGACCTTATCAAATCAGCAATTGTACTGACAGAATAAAAATATTGCTTATTTTTTTCCTTGTCGTCAGAAAGTGTTATATGATACTTCTTTTTGATTGCCATGCCAAGTTCAAGAGCATCGATGGAATCTAACCCCAAACCGGTCGTAAAAAGTGCTTCATCATCCTTAATGTCATCTGCCGACATATCTTCCAAATCAAGTGAACTTATTATTAAATCTTTTATTTCATTTTCTAAACTCATAAAAAAATTATAGCCTAAAGATAATCATAAAAGCAAATTTAAATATGTTCCTTAATAATTGCACAGATTTTATTTCTTATGGAAATTTCTGAAAGATTTTCGTCTGAAAAACTCATAGGCTCAATTTCTTTTTGGATTTTCAGCGAAAATTTCACGGTATTTTTTCCCAATTGAAAAATTGATTGATTTTTTGTTAAAAAAGGTTCTGATGTCGTAATTTTTATCGGAATTATTGGAAATTTTGAATGGATGGAAAGTTTTGCCGCACCTTTGTGAATTTGTACGTCTTCTCCTTCCGTAACTCTTTTTCCTGTTGGGAAAATTATTATATTGAAACCGTCATTGAGTGCTTTTTCAGACTCCAGCAAAAAATCTTCAACGGAGTTATCGTTCGTAATATACAAGGATTTTACAATATTTCTCATAATAAAATTTTTCAAAATTGAATTTTTAACAAGACACAATGAGTTTGGAATTAGTGCTATAAGAACCAATATATCGATAAAACTCGGGTGCGAAGCTACAATAATCTTGTTTCTGATTTGTGAAATTTCTTTGTCATACTCAATTTCAATGATTTTCGTAAAATTAAGATATTTTACCAAAATATACCAAAGTCGATTGATAATATCGGTACAGCGTTTTTTACACAGTTTTTCGTTTCCCGAAAAAATTTTTACTACGGGAAAGACCACACAACCCAATAATATTGAGCCGATAGAGAAAAAAATTAACGCAAAAGAGAACAAAATTATTCGCACTATCATAATTTTTCCAGTCTGAAATATTGTGAATTAAAACAAGAATTTTTTCCGTTTAAAAAATCCGAAAAATCTTTGTATTCATTTTCGGATTGAGTTGAATTTTCACGGCATAATTGCACGGCTATTGAATTTTCAGTTTTGTGAAGCGAAAACAAAACAGAAACCGCAATTGATTTTTCTTCAAAAACATCCGCACAACACATTAAAACGTCGTTTTCCTCCGTCAATTGCAAAACGGAATCGCATATGCAACTTGAAACTGTCTCATTTCCTGCTGATAATGCCGTATATGATGAATTTATTTTATTAATCAGTGAAAAAACACCAATAGTGTTATTATGCACAGATGCTGAAAAAGCGATTGGTGAAACCTCATTTTCAGACTTATATTGTTCCGTTAATTTTTTTAGTCTGTCAATTTGACCGTGAACAGACCCAAAAACAAGTTTCGGTGCGGAGTTTTTCTCGTAACACTTTAACATGGAAGATATAGCAACTTTATCAAGTTTTGAAAATTTTCTGACTAAAATTGAAGGAAGTTCTGATAAATCTATGTCATTTCCGTAATAAAACTTATTAATGTAAAAAACAATTTTATTCATGGTAAAATAAGTTTAATTAAATAGTGTTAGAATTTCAAATCCGATGACTGTTTGTATTACAAAATATAACGCAATTTGCAATCTTGGAATTGATATTGAACATATTTTCAGGAATGCAATAAAATCAGATATTTCCAAACTTCAAGAAGATAAAAATTTTATCGACGGACGTTCGTTTTATTTTGGAAAAGTTAATACGGAGTTTGAAAATATCGATGATAAAGACTTTTCAACGAGAACAAACCAATTTTTGTTAAAATTGGTTAATGATATGAACTTAAGAAAATTTGTCGAAAAATACGGCAAAGAGAACGTTGCGATTGTTATTGCAACAACCAATTCCGGTTCGGAAGAATTTTCAGAAAGCGGAAATGAAAAACTTTCACAGATAGGTAATCCCGCATTATTCCTAAAAAAATTGCTCGGAACAAAAAATTTTGCATCCTCAATATCAACCGCGTGTTCATCGGGAATTAAGATTTTTTCAACCGCAAAACAGCTTATAAAATCAGGTGTTTGTAAAGCCGTAATCGCAGGCGGTTCAGATGCATTGTCTCACGTATCCGTTCATGGATTTAATTCACTTGAGATACTTTCAAGCAAACGAACACAACCTTTTTCGGCAAATCGTTGCGGAATAAATATCGGAGAGGGAGCGGCATTATTTACGATAGAAAAAAACGGCAAAGGTATTGAAATAGCAGGAATAGGCGAGACCTCAGATGCTTATCATGCATCATCGCCCGATCCGGAAGCCAAAGAAATTATTAATGCGATAAAAATTGCACTAAAATCTTCTGATTTGGCACCGCAAGACATTGACTACATAAATTTACACGGCACGGGAACAAAATCCAATGATGCATCCGAAGGAAAAGCGATATATGAAATTTTTAAGGACAAAGTGCCTTGCTCATCCACAAAATCTCTTACAGGGCACTGCTTAGGGGCTGCAGCGGCAATTGAAACGGCAATTTGTTGCAAATGTCTTGAAAATAATTTTCTAATAAAACACAATTTTGACGGAGAAATTGACACAAATTTACCTCCAATAAATTTGACAAAACAAAATCAAGAGAAAACAATGAAGTATGTAATGAATAATGCATTTGGCTTTGGGGGAACCAATGCAGTTATGATTTTAGGTAAAAAAAATGAATAATATATCCAAAATGCTTCCGCATGATTATCCTATGGTTTTAATCGACAAAGTAACCGAATTTGATTCGGAAAATCATTACGTTGTTTCTTCAACAACGATAAAAGAGTCTATGCCGTTTTTTGACAAAACAATAAACGGTATGTCATCAGTTGTCGGTATTGAGTTTATGGCACAAACTATCGGTTGTTATTCTTATTTGAAGCGAAAAGAAATCAAACCGAGAATGGGATTTTTGCTCGGAACTCGCATGTATAATAATTCAATAGAGTTTTTTGAGAACGGAAAAACATACACAATAAAAGCTGAAGAAGTATACAACGACAATAAATTATGTGCCTTCGGATGTCAAATATTTGACGAAAATCAGGAAGAAATTGCTTGTGCTACAATAAATGCATATCAACCCGAAAACATTGAGGAATATTTAAATAAAAATGAATAAAAAAGTTTTGGTGACAGGTTCAAGCCGCGGAATAGGTCGTGAAATTGCAATATTATTGGCAAAAGAAGGCTTTGACATTGTACTTCATTGTAACAAAAACATTTCTTCTTTGAATGAAGTAAAAAATGTAATTACCGAAAACGGCGGAAATTGTGATATTTTGAAATTTGATATTTCAAACAGAGTTCAATGCCGTGAAGTCTTAGAAGATTACATTGGACAAAACGGAAGTTTTTACGGTGTAGTTTTAAACGCAGGAATTAACAAAGACAACGTTTTTCCCGCTATGGAAGATGATGAGTGGGATAACGTAATAAATACAAATTTAAACGGGTTTTATAATGTTTTAAAACCGATAGTTATGCCAATGATTCAATCACGAGTCAAAGGCAGAATTATAGCGATGACTTCCGTTTCGGGAATTACGGGAAATAGGGGACAAACAAATTATTCCGCATCAAAAGCCGGTATTATCGGTGCTTCAAAATCACTTGCCCTTGAACTTGCAAAACGCGGAATTACTGTAAATTGTATTGCACCCGGTGTTATCGAAACAGATATGACAAAAGATTTGCCGAAAGAAGAAGTCTTGAAATTAATTCCGATGAAAAGATTTGGAAAACCTCAAGAGGTGGCAAGCCTTGCCGCATATTTACTCGGCGAAAATGCTTCTTACATTACGGGACAGGTAATTTCCGTCAACGGAGGTCTTTGTTAATGAAAAGAGTCGTCATCACAGGTATGTCATTGATTTCCGCACTCGGAAACTCTCCGACGGAAGCATTTGAAAGACTCCACACCTATGAAAACTGCGTTGAGTATCAGGAAGAACTCAATCAATACGAAAAGTTGACGACAAGACTGGCAGCAAGAATTAAAAATTTTACAAAACCCGAACACTTTTCAAGAAAAATTACACGCTCAATGGGAACTGTTGCAATTTATGCAACCGCTTGTACCGAAGAAGCCTTGAAAGATGCGGGACTTCTTGGAGATGAAATAATTACATCCGGTAGAACAGGTGTCAGCTACGGTTCTTCATCCGGTTCATTAGATGCGATTATGGATTTCTACTCGATGAGTGTAAACAAAGAGGTTAAAAATCTTAATTCCGGTTCATACCTCAAAATGATGCCCCAGACTACCGCAGTAAATATTTCAGTGTACTTCAAAACAACGGGAAGATTAATTCCGACATCAACAGCCTGTACCTCGGGTTCAATGGGAATCGGTGCGGCTTACGAAGCAATAAAAAACGGTCTGCAAACAGTCATGATTGCAGGCGGTGCGGAAGAATATCATCCGACTCAAGTTGCAGTTTTTGATACGCTTTATGCGACAAGTGCGAAGAATAATTCTCCAAAAATTACTCCCGCCCCGTTTGATAAAAACAGAGACGGATTGGTAATCGGAGAAGGTGCAGGTACATTGATTTTGGAAGAATATGAACACGCAAAAGCACGCGGTGCAAAGATTTATGCCGAAATCATCGGCTATTCAACAAACACCGACGGAACTCATATTACAAATCCGAACTCCGAAACCATGGCTATCGTTATGAAACAGGCTCTTGAAGATGCAAAAATTTCTCCGAACGAAATCGGCTATGTAAATGCACACGGTACCGCAACCGTTCAAGGCGATATTGCGGAAACTCAAGCCACAGAGTCGGTCTTTAAAAGACAAATTCCGATAAGCACAATAAAAAGTTACACAGGACATACTTTAGGTGCCTGCGGTGCAATAGAAGCCGTTTTATCAGTTAAAATGCTTGAAAATTCTTGGTTCTGTCCGAATTTAAATCTCCGCGAAATCGACGAAAATTGCGGAAACTTAGACTATATAATAGAATGCGGAAGAACCTTGAACACAGATATCATTATGACAAATAATTTTGCTTTTGGCGGCATAAATACATCGTTGATTATCAAAAAATTATAATTTTATTTCAAAAAAATCCCTGTATTATCTGAGATACAGGGTGAATTGATGTTCTGAATGAAAAAGAATATAACTTTATTGGGATTTCAATAATGACATGCTTAATTATACGTTGTATATATAACATGTTGCATAAACAACATAACATGTTTTTGTCTAATGTCAATTATTATTGTTAATAAGATGGTTATTGTAATAATAAATAACTGTCGCAATTATAATGTATATCGATAATTCAGAGATTTCTTCGACGAAAGTACTTTTGGTGACTTTTTCCGCATACAATTGAATAACGATTGCAAAAATTGCAAGAACAGTACTGATTACGGGGAATTTTACGGACTTAAGAGCATTAAATGCTGATAACCAAACTTTATTGATAATTCCGTATAAAGCGATTGCTGCAATATAACCCCCAATGAATACATGTGCTAAATAGCCGTATTTATAATGTTTCCAGGGATAAAATTTTCATGAGGATTTCCGTCTATTTGACAGAAAATACAGCGACCGTAACTGATTTCTCTTAAAAACATTAAAATTAAAATCATCGCTAAAAATCTGTTCAAAGTTTTGTATTCAGGGTTGTTACGAGTAAAGAAACAAACCAAAATACCTCCGAACAATGCAAGCAATTGAATGTTTTCTACCAAACTGTTTTCGGGAATTTCCGTTATTCCCATAAATTTTAATACACAAACTAATACGGCAGTTATAACAATTACCGCAAAATCAGCCACTCTTGGCTTTAAAGTAAAATTTTTCATTTCAAATCCGTTTCTGTTCACACTATTTAGACACAATGTTGCTAAGTTTATGTTGTATTTGCAACATATTGTTTAAACAGCGTATTATAAAAATAAGAAAATGTCAAATACTAAAAGGTTAATAATTATAAGTTCTGATAATATTTTCAGCTACTTTTGATTTTGAGAGGCGAGTATCCATCGATTGTTTTTCGATATAGTAATGAGCATCATTTTCAGACATATTGAGTTTTTGGATGAGAATAATTTTAGCCTGATTAATGATTTTAATATCCTGCATTTTTTCTTGTAATTTTTTTGTTTTCGTTTCCATTTTAGCAAGTTTTTTGTGCATCGCGGAAAGCATTTTGAGTGCGGAATAGATATTTTCCGTTGAGTTGGGTTTAATCATTGTAAATATGCCCAAATCCTCAACACGGTAAGCGATTTGTTCATACAAAGATGCATTGACCATAATCATAATTCCGATAGATGTTTGAGAATATTCATTTGCCAAATCAAGACCGAACTCATCAGTCAAAGGTGCATCGATAATCATAATATCGACGGTGTTTGTGAGTAAAAATCTTTTTGCCTCATTTGAGTTTTTGGCTTTTAAGAGCGGATTAAAACTTTCATAGGGAAGAATTTTTTTCAGGTAGGCGAAAGTGTTATCATCACTTGAAACGACCAAAACTCTTTGAGGAGTTTTTGATGTTTTCATTTTAACCTACGCTTTTAATTGTTTTCTAAGTTCTTCAGGAAGATGTTTTGAGATAAAATCGCTGTTTTGAGCAATATTTACCGCATCGTTTAAACATTCGGGCAACTTTTCAAGAGAATCCGTAACGGATTTTTCAGCAGTGAAAAGGTTTATATCTGTTGATTTTTGAAGTTTCAAATTATTCAAAATTCCGTCTGTGCCCGCGTAAATCAAGAGAGCAAATGTGATATACGGATTTGCCATCGGATCTGGAGAACGAAGTTCAATACGTTTGTACTCTCCCGTTGCAGCCGGAATTCTTATTAATTGAGAGCGATTTTCCTTTGACCAAGTAATATATTTTGGAGCTTTCTTTTCACCCAATCTTTCATAGGAATTTTCACAAGGGTTCAAAAATGCAGTCATTTCTTTGATATGAGCAATAATTCCCGCAATAAAATTATCTGTATAATCCATACCGTCTGATGATTTTACGGACATATTTATGTGCAAACCGTTGCCGCTGCAATCTTTTATCGGCTTTGGAGAGAAGTCTGCATATAAACCGTTGCTCAATGCTGCCGCCTTAACAACAGTAATAAAGTTGATTGCATTGTCTGCTGCAGCTATGGCATCACTGTATTTGAAGTCAATTTCATTTTGTCCCGGACCTTCTTCGTGATGGGAACATTCAGGTTTCATTCCCATTTCCAAAAGGGTTAAACAAATCTCACGGCGGACGTTTTCGCCCTTATCTTCCGGAGCAACATCAAAATAACCTGCGTTATCAAAAGGAACGTTGGTGGGATTACCGTTTTCATCTGTTTTAAAAAGATAAAATTCAAATTCGGTACCGAAATATACGGAAAGACCGTTTTCATTAGCATATTTTACGGCATTTTCAAGAATATATCTGCAATCAAGATTAAAAGGAGTTCCGTCGGGATATTTTATATTGCAAAACATACGAACAACTTTACCTTGAGAGGGTCTCCAAGGAAGTACGGTCAAGGTAGACGGTACGGGGAAAAGGAACAAATCTGATTTTTCTTCTGTTTCAAATCCTTTTATTGCGGAAGCATCAAACGAAATTCCGCTTGTAAAAGCACGTTTTAGCTCATCCGGCATAATTGAGATATTTTTTAAATTACCTTTAATGTCACAAAATGCAAGTCTTATGAACTTTACATCCTCTTGCTCGATATACTCAAGAACATCATCATAATCGAAATTCATATTTTATCCTTTATTTAATCTTAATAATCCCTTGAAACCATTATAAAGGCTGAATTTTTACTCGTCAATGAACTTGTAACAAATTTGACAAGAAATTTGCACTATGGTATAAATTTTTTCATAAAAGCGACAATGGCGTCGCAAAGGACATGTTCCTTTGCTGTCTTGTCGCTTTTTTTTGTGGAAAAGATATTTGGAGAATTAAAATGGATACAGTTACTTCAATTTTCGGCTCAATGGTATTTGATGATACCGTAATGAGAGCAAGACTTCCGAAGGAAACTTACAAAGCTTTGCAAAGAACAATTAAGCAAGGCAAACATCTTGATATTACTGTTGCAAACGTAGTTGCCAATGCGATGAAAGATTGGGCAATCGAAAAAGGTGCAACACACTATACGCACTGGTTTCAACCAATGACAGGTATTACGGCAGAAAAACACGACAGTTTTATTTCACCGACATCAGACGGAAAAATCATCATGGAATTTTCCGGTAAAGAATTGATTAAAGGTGAACCTGATGCTTCATCATTCCCGTCAGGTGGTTTGAGAGCAACATTTGAAGCAAGAGGATATACAGCTTGGGATGCAACATCTTATGCTTTCATTAAAGACGGAGTTCTTTGCATACCGACAGCATTTTGCTCATACATGGGCGAATCATTGGATAAGAAAACTCCGTTGCTTCGTTCAATGGAAACTATCAACAGACAAGCACTTCGTATCTTGAAGTTGTTCGGGAACACAGATGTTACACACATCAACACAACAGTAGGCCCTGAACAGGAATATTTCCTTGTTGATAAGGATTTGTTTGATAAGAGAAAAGATTTAATTTATACGGGAAGAACTTTGTTTGGTGCAAGACCTCCGAAAGGTCAAGAACTTGACGACCACTATTTCGGTACAATTAAACCGAGAGTTGCAGCGTTTATGAAAGAATTAAATGACGAACTTTGGAAATTGGGAATTCTTGCCAAAACGGAACACAACGAAGTTGCCCCCGCTCAACACGAATTAGCTCCGATTTTTACAACTACAAACATCGCAGCTGACCACAACCAATTGACAATGGAAATTATGCAAAAAGTTGCAAAAAAACACGGTATGGTTTGCTTGTTGCACGAAAAACCGTTTGCAGGTGTTAACGGAAGCGGTAAGCACAACAACTGGTCTATCTCGACGGATACCGGTGTAAACTTGTTAGAACCCGGTGAAACACCTTCTGAAAACGCACAATTCTTATTATTCCTTTGTGCCGTAATTAAAGCGGTTGATGAATATCAAGAATTGCTCAGAATTTCAGTAGCAAGTGCAGGTAACGACCACAGATTGGGTGCAAACGAAGCACCTCCGGCAATTGTTTCAATGTTCCTCGGCGATGAATTGAACGGAATTTTGAAATCAATCGAAGAAGAAACACAATACGATTCAAAAGAAAAAGAATTCATGAAAATCGGTGTTCACACATTACCGACAATTCCTAAAGATTCAACAGACAGAAACAGAACATCACCGTTCGCTTTTACGGGAAACAAATTTGAATTCCGTATGTTGGGTTCAGCTTCATCAGTTTCTGACGTAAACACGATTTTGAATACTGCAGTTGCGGAAGAATTGAAATATTTTGCGGAAGAACTTGAAAAAGCAAGAGATTTTGAATCAGAATTGCACGACCTCATTAAAGAAACAATTCAAAAACATAAGAGAATTATATTCAACGGAAACGGATATGATAATTCTTGGGTTGAAGAAGCGGAAAAAAGAGGACTTGCAAACCTTAAGACAACTCCCGATGCGTTGAAACACCTTATGGATACAAAGAATGTTCTTTTGTTCACGGGTCACAGAATTTTCAGCAAAGAAGAATTGTCAGCAAGATACGACATTATGATGGAAAATTACTGTAAAGTAATCAACATCGAAGCATTAACAATGCTTGATATGGCAAGAAAAGATATTTTGCCTGCTATGAGTGATTACTGCAAAGAACTTGCAGAAACTATTTCTTCAAAGAAATCGGTATGTGCAGACATTGATTGCACATACGAACAAGAAACCCTTACAAACTTAAGCAGTTTGGTATCCGCGATGTATAAACAGGTTAACAAACTTGACGAAGATTTGATAAAAATCAAATCAACGGAAGACGTAACGGAAATGGGCGATTACTACAAAAACACAATTTTATCCGATATGACGGCAATCAGAATTTCATCAGATATGATGGAAACGATTGCATCATCAGAAAAATGGCCGTATCCTTCATATGGCGAACTTCTTTTCGGAGTAAGGTAGAACACACACACAGACACACATAAAAGGCAAAATAACAATGGATAAGACATTATACAATTCAAAATTTGAACACGATGCTTGCGGTATCGGAGCAATAATCAATCTCGACGGAACACCGAGTTTTTCAATAGTTGACGATGCATTGACGATTGTTGAAAAACTTGAACACAGAGCAGGAAAAGATGCAACCGGAGAAATTGGTGACGGTGTCGGAATAATGCTGCAAGTACCTCACGAATTTTTCTCAAAAGTAGGGAAGAAAATGGGCATAAACCTTGGCAACCGCAGAGATTACGGTGTCGGAATGTTCTTCTTTCCCCAAGATGTCTTATCGAGATTACAATCCCAAAAAATGTTTGAAATCATCTGTGCAAAAGAAGGTGTTGAATTTTTAGGCTGGCGAAATGTCCCTGTTAACACCAATGTAATGTCTATGAAAGCCCAAGCTTCGACACCTTTTATTTGCCAATGTTTTGTCAAAAGACCCAAAAAATTAAAACAAGGTTTAGATTTTGACCGAAAATTATATGTAATAAGAAGACTGTTTGAACAAAGTAACGAAAACACATATGTAGTATCGTTTTCGTCGAGAACAATCGTATACAAAGGTATGTTTTTGGTAAATCAATTGAGAAGTTTTTACACTGATTTGCAGAGTGAAGATTTCAAAAGTGCAATAGCTATGGTTCACTCAAGATTTTCAACCAATACGGAACCGAGTTGGCAACGAGCTCATCCTAACAGATTTATATTGCATAACGGTGAAATCAACACTATACGCGGTAATGTGGACAGAATGCTTGCAAGAGAAGAAACGATGCATTCACCGTATATGGAAGCTGATATGGATAAAGTTCTTCCCGTTATTTCACAATCAGGCTCAGACTCCGCTATGCTTGACAACATGCTCGAATTTCTTGTTATGAATGGCATTCCGCTTCCGCTTGCCGTAATGATAACGATTCCTGAACCGTGGAAAAATGACCCCAATATCAGCAGAAAAAAACGCGATTTTTACAGATATTATGCAACAATGATGGAACCGTGGGACGGACCTGCAGCGATTTTGTTCTCTGATGGAGATATTATGGGAGCGGTTCTTGACAGAAACGGTCTCAGACCCGCAAGATACTATGTAACAACTGATAATAAATTGATTTTGTCATCTGAAGTCGGAGTTTTAGATATTCCGCCCGAAAAAATTGTTACTAAATCACGATTGCAACCCGGAAAAATGCTCCTTGCAGATACGGTTAACAAGCGTATAATTTCTGATGAAGAATGCAAAGAATACTATGCAAACAGACAACCGTACGGTGAATGGCTTGATTCTCATTTGATTAAACTTGCTGACTTACCGATTCCGAATAAAAAAGTTCCTTTCTACTCTCAAGAGGAAAGAGACAAACTCTATAAAGTTTTCGGATACACTTACGAAGATGTTTCTAATGCAATTTTACCAATGGCAACAAACGGTGCAGAACCTACTGCGTCAATGGGTACGGATATTCCGCTTGCGGTTTTGTCAGAAAAACATCAACCGTTGTTTAGTTATTTTAAACAACTTTTTGCACAGGTAACAAATCCGCCGATTGATGCATTAAGAGAAAAAGTTATCACAGATACAACGGTTTACGTCGGTTCTGACGGTAATTTGCTTATGGAAAAGCCTGAAAACTGTACCGTTTTACAAATCAATAACCCGATTTTGACAGGTGTTGATTTGATGAAAATCAAGAATATGAAGGCAAAAGGCTTCAAAGTCGAAACAATTTCTTTGCTTTATTACAAAAATACATCGCTTGAAAAAGCTTTAAACAGATTGTTTGTGGATTGCGACAGAGCATACAGAAACGGTGCAAATATTCTTATTTTGTCGGACAGAGGGGTTGATGAAAACCACGTTGCAGTTCCGTCTTTACTCGCTGTTTCCGCAATTGAACAATACCTCGTTGCAACAAAGAAAAGAACTGCTCTTTCAATTATCTTGGAAAGTGCCGAACCGAGAGATGTTCACCACTTTGCAACATTACTCGGCTACGGAGCAAGAGCCGTTCATCCGTATTTGGCTCACGAATGTATCGAAGAA
Source organism: uncultured bacterium (assembly GCA_902783835.1). Taxonomy (GTDB): domain Bacteria; phylum Cyanobacteriota; class Vampirovibrionia; order Gastranaerophilales; family Gastranaerophilaceae; genus RUG841. The sequence continues at coordinate 23,740 of CACZSN010000007.1, read as the reverse complement.
CTCGTGAATAAAAATATGCTTAACAAAGAGTGCTATACGGCAATCAATGACTATAACAACGCCATTTTGCAAGGTATTGTCAAAATTGCATCAAAAATGGGTATTTCGACTTTGCAATCTTATCAATCGGCTCAAATCTTTGAGGCTGTGGGTATTTGCAAGGACGTTATCGATAAATATTTCACAAACACTGTCAGCCCGGTTGACGGTATCGGTTTAAAAGAAATCAATGAAGGTGTTGAATGGCGGCACAATCACGCTTTTGACCCGTTAGGACTCGGAGTTGATACAACACTCGATAGTATGGGCGAACATAAACTCAGAAACGGTGATAATACCGAATCTCATATGTATGACCCCAAAACCATCATTACACTTAGAGAAGCAACACATACAGGCTCATATGAAAAATTCAAAGAATACAGTTCAATGGTGGACGATGAACGCAAACCGCATACGTTAAGAGGGTTAATGGACTTTGTATTTGACGAAAACGGAGGCATACCGCTTGATGAAGTAGAACCTGCAAGCGAAATCGTAAAAAGGTTTAAAACGGGTGCTATGTCTTACGGTTCAATTTCGGAAGAAGCACACACCTGTATGGCAATCGCGATGAACAGATTAGGCGGAAAATCCAATTCAGGTGAAGGCGGAGAAGATTCTTCACGTTTCGGAACAGAAATGAACAGTGCAATCAAACAGGTTGCATCAGGCAGATTTGGTGTAACGAGTGAATATTTGGTAAGTGCGAAAGAAATTCAAATCAAGATGGCACAAGGTGCAAAACCCGGAGAAGGAGGACATCTTCCCGGAAAGAAAGTTTATCCTTGGATTGCAAAAACAAGATATTCAACCCCCGGTGTATCGTTAATTTCACCGCCGCCGCACCACGATATTTATTCTATCGAAGATTTGGCACAATTAATTTTCGACTTAAAAAATGCAAATAAAGATGCGAGAATTTCAGTAAAATTAGTATCTGAAGCGGGTGTCGGAACAATTGCGGCGGGTGTTGCAAAGGCCGGTGCTCAGGTCGTATTGATTTCAGGATATGACGGTGGAACAGGTGCAGCTCCTCAAAGTTCAATCCACAATGCAGGATTGCCTTGGGAATTGGGACTTGCCGAAGCTCATCAAACATTAATAAAGAACAATTTGAGAACGAGAGTTCGACTTGAAACGGACGGAAAACTTATGACAGGCCGAGATGTTGCAATCGCGTGCATCTTAGGTGCTGAAGAGTTCGGTTTTGCGACAGCACCGCTTATTTCAATGGGATGTTTGATGATGAGAGTTTGTAACCTCGACACTTGCCCTGTCGGAATTGCAACCCAAAACCCCGAACTTCGCGGACGTTTTTGCGGAAAACCTGAATACGTAATGAATTTTATGACTTTTGTTGCGGAAGAACTTCGTGAAATTATGGCAAAATTGGGTGTTAGATCAGTTGATGAACTTGTCGGAAGAACAGATAAAATCACGGTTCGAGAAAAACAGGTTACGGAAAGAGCACAAAAAGTTTGTCTTGAATCAATATTTGGAGAAAAAGCTTGCATTTCAACTCACTTTAAACCCCAAGACATATTTAACTTTGAACTTGAAAAAACAATAGATGAAAAGGATTTAATCCCTGCATTTGAACCATATTTCAAAAAGAATAAACCTTTTGAACATTCTATTAACGTTTCAAGCGTAAACAGAACTGTCGGAACGATTTTAGGTGCGGAAATCACCAAAAAATTCGGAAATTCCTTATCGGATGACAGATTCATAATTAATTGCAACGGAAGCGGAGGGCAATCTTTCGGGGCATTTATTCCGAAGGGATTGACGCTGAAAATTTTCGGCGACAGCAACGATTATTTCGGAAAAGGTTTATCAGGAGGTAAATTGGTTGTTCGCCCCGATGCAAACTCAAAATTTGTAGCCAAAGACAACATTATCATCGGTAACGTTGCTTTATACGGTGCAACTCAAGGTCAAGCATACATTAACGGTATAGCCGGCGAACGTTTCTGCGTAAGAAATTCAGGTGCTGTTGCGGTAGTTGAAGGTTGCGGCGACCACGGTTGCGAATACATGACAGGCGGTCGTGTTGTCGTTTTGGGTAATACCGGTAAGAACTTTGCAGCGGGCATGAGCGGCGGTATCGCTTATGTTTTGGATATGAAACACGATTTGTATCTCAAACTTAACAAGCAAATGGTTACAATGAGTGAAGTTACGGAAAAATATGATATTAACGAACTCAAAAATCTTATAAAAGCTCATTACAAGGAAACACAATCACCGTTTGCAAAAGAAATTCTTGACAATTTCGATGCGAAATTGCCGTACTTCAAGAAAATTACACCGAATGATTACCAAAAAATGACGGTAACAATCAGCAGACTTGAAGAAAAAGGTATTAAACACGAACAAGCTGAACTTGAAGCGTTCTACTTAAACAGATAATTCTTTGAAAGGAAAATATAATGGGAAAACCTACAGGATTTATGGAATATAAAAGAAAAACCGACTCTGTTATGTCACCTTTGGAAAGAATTAAAAACTTTGATGAATTTCACGAGCCGTTAGACAAAGACGAAAGGCAAACGCAGGCAGCAAGATGTATGAACTGCGGAGTTCCGTTCTGTCAATCAGGGATGGAATTAAACCACATGGTAACGGGTTGTCCTTTGCACAATCTTATTCCCGAGTGGAATGACGAAATTTATCGCGGAAACTGGGAACAAGCTCTTGCAAGGTTATTAAAAACGAATAATTTTCCTGAATTTACGGGAAGAATTTGTCCCGCACTTTGCGAATGTGCCTGCACTTGCGGACTTAATGATGCCCCTGTAACCGTAAAAGAAAACGAATTAACTATAATTGAAACGGGATATGAAAACGGTTGGATGAAATCTCATAAAAGTCCCGTAAAAAGCGGCAAGAAGATTGCCGTAATCGGAGGTGGCCCCGCAGGATTAGCGGTTGCTGACAGACTCAATAAACACGGACATTCCGTTACGGTATACGAACGTGAAAACCGTGCCGGAGGACTTCTCACATACGGAATTCCGAATATGAAATTGGATAAATCCGTTGTAGACAGACGTGTTTCGCTTATGAAAGAAGAAGGAGTTGTTTTCAAAACTAACGTCAATGTCGGTATTGATGTTAAATTTGATGACATCTTAAAAGAATATGATGCCGTTGCAGTTTGTTGCGGAGCAAAGAAACCGAGAAAACTCAACGCTGAAGGAATAGATACAAAAGGTGTTTATTTTGCCGTCGATTATCTCGGAGACGTTACGGCTAATTTAATGGGCGAAAAAGACAAACTTTTAGTTAATGCCAAGGACAAAAATGTTGTTGTCGTCGGCGGCGGTGATACGGGTGTTAATTGCGTTGAAACTGCTATCAGACAAGGTTGTAAGTCTGTTTATCAGTTGGAAATGATGCCTAAATTGCCCGACACAAGAGCCGAAAATAATCCTTGGCCGCAATATCCGCGTGTTTGCAAAGTGGATTACGGACACGAAGAATCTATTGCGGTTTTCGGTCATGACCCGAGAATATATCAAACAACGGTTAAAAAAGTTGTTTCCGACAAAAAAGGTAATATCAAAGAAATCGTTACGGTTGCTTTAGATTTTGTAAAAGATGAAAAAACAGGAAGAATGAAACCCGTCGAAATTTCCGGAAGCGAAAAAACAATGCCGTGCGACATACTTCTTATTGCGGCCGGTTTTGTAGGCTGCGAAAATTATATCGGCGAAAAATTCAACCTGAAAATAAACGAAAGAGGAAATATCAATTCAAACTCTCACGCAACAAGCAAAGACAAAGTGTTTGTTGCCGGCGATGCAAGACGAGGTCAATCATTAGTTGTTTGGGCAATTTCAGAAGGCAGACAATGTGCTAAAGAAATTGACAAATACTTAATGGGATATACAAATATGGTTTAGTTTTGTTTCGGCTAATATTTTTTCACATAAGATTAATTTCTTATGTGATTTTTTTATAAAAAATTTAAAAATCGTGCTAAACTCACTGCCGTGTTGTATAATTGCATTTGTCAAAGGTTATTGAATAATACTTTGAAAGGAGTTTATTATGACTGAAGAAAATCAAAATGAGCAAAATATTCAACAGGAAAATCACCAAAACGAAGAAGAAATAAAAGTTTCCGTACCCGTTAAAAATAATAACCAAATTTTAAAGTACGCAGGTATTTTGATAGCGGTGTTTTTAGCAACTTTTTGTGCAGTATACGTTGTTATCGACATGAATATGAACAGACTCGGTTTTACACCCTTCGTTGTCGGTTTTCAACAATTTGAAAAAATATTTGATGAAGACTCAAAGTATGTTGAAAAAAATTCACCCGCTCCAGTAAAAATTGAGTCAAAATCCGACAAATACATTATAACTATTAATCTCAAAGCTTTTGATAATGACCCCGAAAATCTCGATATCGATATTGAAGAAAACGGTGTAAAAATTTCGGGAAAAGTTATCAAAAATGAAGATAACGAAACACGTGAAAGTTCCTTTTATCAAAGCGTTATGTTTCCGAATAAAATCAACGATGAAAAGGCAACACAAGAACACAAAAATAATAAGTTAATTATTACGCTCCCGTTCAAAAAATAAATTAAAAAATATATTAATTTTACGAAAACTTACATATCATCTGTAAGTTTTTCGTTTATTTGAACCTCTGCAGCCAAAGCTCGTTGATTTTCGGGATCAATTTTCAAGATAGACTGGCAGTAACCTTTTGCCGCATAAAAATCTTTCTTTCCGAAAAATTCAATATCCATCGCCAAAACCAAAAATCCCACAATGTTCGGTCTCAAAAGCATAGCTTTGGTAATATCTTGTTGAGCCTTGTCGTATTGTTCATCCAAAAATGACGCAAGAGCGGTTTGGAACCATAATCTTGCAGACCAGGATTTATTTGACTGATTGTCATTTTTAGCAGCAAACTCAAGCTCATCAAGAGCCTGTTTATACATTCCGACAGCCGTAAAAATACAACCTTTAACATAATGAGAACTTGAATTATTGGGCTCAAGTTTTGTTGCAATATCGGCAAAATACATCGCTTCCTTAAAGCTTTTCATATTATACTTGCACCAGGCAAGTTCTTGAAATGCAGGTACGTTTGTCGGATTAATTTGAACCGATTTTTTGAAATCATCCAAAGCATTTTTGAAACGACCTAAATCTTCATACAAAATGCCTCGTTTGAAATAATAAGTCGAATTATTTGCATCAAAATTTACCGCACTGTCAAAATCAAACAATGCCCCCGGGATATCGTTCATTCTTTGCTTTAAAAGTCCTCGATGATAATATAAAACAGCATCCGCAGGTGCAAACTCAATTGCCGTATCTAAATCTTTTACGGCAAGTTTTAATTTCTTTTGAAGTACATAAATTTTGCTGCGTTGAAAATAATATGCAGGCAAAGGCTTTTCCTGAATTAACGCAGAAATAGTGTTTAAGGCATCGACGAGCTTGTTCGATGTTATAAACAATAAAAACCTTGCTCTTAAATAATAATCTTTTTGAATATTGTGTGAATTTGCATTATCAAAATAAGCCAATCCGAGAAATTTAATTATATTTTCGATTTTCAAATATAATGTTCTCAAAAGAACGGGATTAGCATTTCTGACCATATTTGCACGAACAAAGCAATCAAACGCTTTCGGATAGGACTTTCTGTCTCCGTATTCAGAAACTGCAATTATAAATGCAGAGTAATCATTAAAACTTGCATGGTCAGTGTCTACGACATTCCGCAATTTTTCAATCACCTCAGGATATCGTTCACTGTTTAATAATTCTGCTATTTCTTTCTCTGAATGCTTTTTCATATGTCTATTTTCTTAAATTTTATAATAATTGTCAATTAAAAAAATCTTTAAATGAATTATACCTATAAAACGGAAAATGTGAACCGTCGATTTCGATGATTTTATCCCCGAAATATTCTTTTTGTTTATCTATCGGTAACAATGGATCGTCTTTTGAAGCATAAACTCTGTCAAAATTGTACGAAGCACCCTTGTATTTTTCCGCAAAAAATTCAATTGCTTCCAATTCTTCAAAACAACTTTCAAAAGTTCGAAGAGGCTGATTTTCGGAAAATAAATTTAATTCATTTTCATCAGTAACCATGTATTTACGGCGAAAATCCACGTAATTATTAATATTCAAATTATTTATGTCAGCAAGAACCCGTTCGCTCAATCCGTGTTCCCCAACAAGCTCTACGGTTGAATTTACCGCAACGGACATTTTAATTTCGGGTAATTTGTCCTTCAAAATTGCAACAATACCGCCACCTGCCGAATAAGAAAGTAAAAATACGTTTTTATATTTTGCCAAATCCACGGGTATTTCAAAATTCAAATTTTTGTCATAAGCAAAATATAAAAGATAGTCAAAATCCTTTAATAAAGGTATATACAGCCTTTCATCCGTACCCCATCCGCAAAAAACCAGACATAAGTCCGGCTTTTTGTTATCTTTAAAAAAATATTTCATTAACGATTATGCTTTCTTTTCTGAATTTTTACCTGTTGCCGTCGGACGGGGAACATCGTATCCTTCAGGAAGCGGGAAGTCTTCCGTAAAATCTACTTCACCGTTTGTTTCATAATAAATCGTTTTTGCAATTTTTGCTGCATATAAATCATATTTCGGATGCATTTTAGGATCTTTTGATGCATCAATAGCTTCTTGAGTTGAAGTCAAATATTCTTTAATATATTCAACTCTGTTTTCACGATCTTCATTCAACCATTCCACAAACGGTTTATCAGTTTTGATAATGTTGCATCTTGCGTGCATAAGCCAGAAGTTTGAAGTTGCATCATAGCCGCCCAAATTCCAAGGATGTACGTGGTCTGTGTTTGTATAAGTTGGAGCTACCAATTTTTCCGCAATTGTTCTGGACGTATAAGGTTGTTTCTTTCCGTCAACTCCGCCGTATTTAACATACCAAGCATCTTCACTGTTCATTGAGCTCGGTAACTTTTCAGCTATTTTTAAAAGTTGGTCTTTTGTTTTTTCATCACTAAGATTTAATTGTGATGCTAATTCAATAAATTTACCTCTTTGGAATGCATATGTGTTTTGTCTTTGGAAAATAACGTTTGAAGTGGTTGTCAACAAACCATCGATTTTTGAACGGTCGGGATAAGGCAAATCTTCCGCAAATTCACCGATTTTATCCATTACTTTGTATTGTTGTCTTTCAAGTTTATCCAAACGTTTTTCACGTTCATGAGCAACAATATCACGAATGCTCATATCAGGCTTTTTGGCCTTAACTGCTTCCAATTTGTTTAAAATTTTTCTTTCTTGAGGATATAAAAATTCACCGTGATTTTCAATTACATCCAAATAAGTATTTTCGTTTGCATTATCCAATTCACTCTTAATTGCCGCAAAAATCGGCTTCGTCATAATCGGTTTACCGCAATCAGGACAAATGACAGGTTGTTCCAACATACTAAGTCTGAAACCTGATTGAGTATCAGCTTCCATTTTATCAAAACCTACAGGGTTGTTAGTCGGACGTGAACCGCCAAAATCAGGAATAAAAGCACCGTAAGAGAAATTAACATTTGCCGTCTTTGCTCCCCATAAATTTGCTGTTACAGGAGCATATCCTTCTGTTGACGGTGTTTTTGGTGCAATTGTCTGCGTTGCATATTTGATTTTATTATCAAGTTTTTGAACTGTCGATGCTGAAATTGCATTTAATTGCATGCTTTTGTCCTTCATTGTCTGATACTTTAAATAACGAAAAAGCATGAGAATTATTGCCTTTTCGCCATTTTTTAAATAAATATTTTGTTACAGTTCTTAATATTTAGAGTTAAAATTAACCAAATTTTCAAATTTTGAAAAATATACGTTAGATTAAGTAATATCAACGAAAAACACTATATGTAACAAAAATAAATTATAAAAACAATTGTAAATTTTTATAAACAAAATTCTTAATTCAATATCGCACTATTCGTGTCTTATATGGTTATTATTGAGTTTACGGGATATTTTTAAGCGGAACGATTGTTACGACTAAATTTTTGAAATTTTTTTAAAATTGTTTATTTAAGATAAAAAAAACAGACTATAAAAACAGTCTGTTTTAAAATCAAATCAAAAACTAAATTATTATATCAAAGCTTTGAAAGCTTGAGCGATACCTTTGGCAATTTCAGCGATAGCAGCACCCGTACCTACGATGGCTTGACCGATGAAAGCGGTGTTAGCCGCAACGTGAGACACTGACATAGCTTGAGTCGGGTCGGTAAGAGTTTCGGCATCTTTTGCTGCTGTTTCAAAACCTTGAGTCACATGAGCTCTGAAAGTTTCATTAGCGTTAGAAAAACCTTCTTTTAATCTTTCTTTAGCATTTTCCATAGGTGAAGAAGGAACTTCATTTTTTGGGGCAGAAAACTCAAAAGTATCAACGTCATTTTTCATTAAGAAAGGATTTGTTGCTTTCGGTTGTTGAGCATTGATAGCTGTATTAACGTTAAAATTCAAATTAGAAACAGGAGTTACATTCATTTTAAATCCTTTCAACTTACATTTTTTATATTTCTTACACTCAGTTTATAACATCAACAAAATATTTTTTGCTACTTTTTTGAGTAAATTTTTACAAATTTAACATTTTACACACCGATAATTTTCAAAGCTGTATCGAGGTATTTTTTGCTCAAAGCCTTGTCGTCACTTTCAAGAAGTTCGCATCTTCTTTTGAGGAGCATTCTTCTGACTTCATCTCTTGGCATAGAATAAATTCTGTCGATTAATATAGACAGAGTGTCAGCATCGGCATCACAAGTGAAACCGTTTTCACCGTTTTTGATAAGACCGTCAATTCCGTCATTTTTGGAAGCTACGACAATATTTGCTCTTGCGGCAGCTTCAAGATAAGCCATACCGAATGTTTCGCCCTCACTTACAAGAATAAACAAATCAGAATTTGTCAAATTGACGAGAACTTCATTGTGGGGAATATTTCCCGTAAAAATGACCTTGTCATCGATATCGAGTTCTTTTGCGAGGTTTTTAAGATTTTCGGCTTCATCACCGTCGCCGATAATTTTGAAAACATAATCTTTCAAATTAGACATGGCGAGTGCTTTAAGAATTACATCAACATTTTTTCTTTTAATGAGCTTTGCGACAGTCGTAATGACATAAGGTTCATTTTTGTATTTAGCTTTATGCTCAAAAATTTCCATAGAGTCGATAATATCTTTATTTATTCCGGAAGCCGCTACAAATGTTTTATTTTGTGCATAGGGTGAAAGTTCTTTGATTTTTTCAGCAAGCACGCTGCTTCTTGCCGCAACGGCATCAGCTCGTTTATATGCTTTTTTGAGAGCAGGAGCGAAGAATTTTTTGTATAAAGGTTTTGTAAGAACAGTTATATCGGAGTTGTGAACAGAGATGACATAAGGAATTCCGGCACATTTACCGAGCAATTTCATCGCAAATAACGCACCTGAGGGCATGTGGCTGATGATTAAGTTATAATTGCCGATTGCAAAATCTTTCGGAAGTTTCTTTTTGACATCAAAAAAGAACGGAGTAATACAATTCACGTTCATGATTTTAATGTTATCTTCAAAATAGACACCGTTTTTAAAGATTTTTTTATGTCTGATTTTCGTATTGAGCAAAAAATTCGGTCTGATAACATCAACTATATGACCTTCTTCTTGCCAAGCCTTTGCAAACTCTTTAATAACGAGAGGTTCGCCACTGTTTTCAATCGGGTACAAATCAGTAATTACTAAAATTCTCATAACTTATCCATGCTCTTAATAACTTTATTCTATTATAGTATAATTATTATATGAAAGTACTAAATATTAAAAATTATGCACATATCGGCGATGCTTATTGGGAACTCTATGTTCGCGAACACACGATTTTTATGACGGAAAACCTCAAAAAATTACACGAAATAACGGTTTCTTTTGTAAATGCTTCTTTTCAGAGTGAACTTTTGGAAAAACTAAAAGATATTTTAACGGAAGAAGAACTTGATCTGATAAGGCGGGCAGGAAATATCAAAACCTCGACAGTCAGAAGAATAAACAGAAATTTACACAGAACAGCAACGGAATTCGAAGTTTTAATCGGATATTGCTATTTGCACGATAAAGCACGTCTTGACGAGCTTTTGAGCAAAATCGAAAAATTCATAACAATTGATTAGTTATTTTTCGTTACATTTGTTTTACTTTTTAAAATGTGTGTGTTATTATTTGAATATCCAAAGAGGAAACGGCTTGCCGTTTCTTTTTTTATTCTTAACGGATTTTATGATTTAAGAGTAACGGATGTTTAGCAGACAGGAATTTTGCTATGAAAAATTACAAAAAATCTCAAGAAGAAAAACCGCAATACGAACATTTCAACAAAAAAGAAATTGTTGACAAACTTGTTCCGCTTGTTGAAAATACAGCGATGAGATTTGGTGTAATCCCTGTTGAAATTGATTTTTCAAAAGAAAATCACCGTTGGTTTTTAAGAATTTATATTTATTCTAAAGACAGAAATATTACTCTTGACGATTGCGAAAATTTGTCGAGAAGTTTGGGCGACTTTTTGGACGAACTCATTCCCTTCAAGTTCAACCTTGAAATCAGTTCTCCCGGAGTTGAAAGAAAACTCAAATCGGATAAAGAATACTTGATATTTGTCGGAAAAGACATTCAAATTAAGCTTAAAAACGGCATAGACGACACTTACGAAAAACAATTTGTTTGCAAAATTGTCGATTATGATGAAGTACGAGGAGTGACGGTCTTTTTGTACGGAAGTAAAAAAGAAGTACAAATACCGACCTCAAATATTGTGAGTGCGAGATTATACTCGCCGGATTTATAGGAGAAATAACATGATTAAAATCGGTTCAACATTCTTTGAAGTTTGTGAAGAACTCGAACAAACAAAAGGTATCAGCAAAGAAGTAATCATCTCATCAGTTTGTGATGCAATGGTTACTGCATATAAAAAACACATTAAAGCAAAAGAAGCAACTAACGTTGAAGCAATTTTGGTTGAAGAATCTTGCGAAATCGGTGTTTTCAGAAACAAAGTTGTAGTTGAAAATGTTGAAGATCCCGATACTGAAATTTCTCTCGAAGATGCAAAAGAATTCGGTGACGATGTTGAATTGGAAGATGAAGTTAAAATCGATGTAACACCTGAAGATTTCGGCAGAATTGCCGCTCAATCCGCAAAACAAGTTTTGACACAAAGAATTCGTGAAGCGGAAAGAAAAATGGTTCTTGATGAATTCATGGAAAAGAAAGGTACTTTGATTACAGGTACAATCCAAAGAGTTGAAGGCAGAAATGTTATTGTTTCAATCGGTAACTCAGAAGCGGTTATGCCGCAAAAAGAACAAATCCCGGGTGAATACTACAAACCCGGCACAAGAATCAGAGTATTCGTTTTGAACGTAAAAGACACTCCCCGTCAATTACAACTCATCGTTTCGCACGCACATGCTGAAATCGTTCGTGAACTCTTCGAACTCGAAGTTCCCGAAATCGAAGACGGCATTGTTGAAATCAAGTCAATCGCTCGTGAAGCAGGTTTCAGAACAAAAATCGCTGTTGCAAGCAACGACCCAGAAGTTGATTGCGTAGGTGCTTGCATCGGACCTCGCGGCAGCCGTATTCAAACAATCATCGGTGAACTTAAAAACGAAAAAATTGATATCGTCAGATACTCAGATGACCCCGTTGAATACATCGTTAACACTTTGTCACCTGCAAGAGTTGTTTCAGTGGATATTTTGGCTGATGATGAATATTCAAAAGAAGCACTCGTTATCGTTCCTGATGACCAATTAAGCCTCGCTATCGGTCGCGGCGGTCAAAACGTAAGACTTGCTCACAAACTTACAGGCTGGAAGATTGATATCAAGAGCGTTTCACAAGCAGAAGCAATGGATAACTCCCGCGGTTACGAAGAAGAAGAACAACAACAATATGAAGAACCCGCTGAAGACGAAATCGATGACGAAATTCAAGAAGAAATTTCTCAAGAAGAATACGGTGTTGATGAAGAAGATGTTGCTGAACTCAACAACGGTGGCGAAGAAGAAAATTCTTCAGAAGAATAATTTCTTAAATGTAAAAATACTAAAGCACCCCTTGAGGGTGCTTTTTTATGACAAAATCAATATTATGTTGCGAAAATCTACCCAAATGATGTATAATTCACATATAATTGAGGATTTATTATGACAACTATTTATATTGGAATGAGTGCTGATTTGCTTCATCCCGGGCACTTAAACATTATTAACGAAGCTCGCAAAATCGGCGGCGAAATAATTGTAGGATTGCTTACGGATAAAGCGATTGCAAGCTACAAACGTCTGCCGTATATGGATTTTGAACAAAGAAAAATTGTCATTGAAAATATCAAAGGTGTTTCAAAAGTAATTCCTCAAGAAACTTTGGACTATGTTCCCAACTTACTAAAAATCAAGCCGGACTATGTGTTACACGGTGATGACTGGAAGACCGGAGTTCAGGCAAGTGTCAGACAAAGAATTGTGGATACTCTTGCTCAATGGGGCGGAAAAGTTATCGACATTCCCTATACCAAAGGGATTTCGTCTACACAATTAAACGCTGTTTTGAAAGAAATAGGAACGACCCCGGAAATCAGATGCAAAAGATTAAGACGTTTGATTGACAGTATGCCGATTGTTAAAGTTTTAGAAGCACACAACGGATTGAGCGGTTTAATCGTTGAAAATTGTTTTGTGAAACAAGATAATAAAAAACGTGAATTTGATGCAATATGGATATCATCTTTAACTCAATCAGCAGCAAAAGCAAAACCGGATATCGGATATCTCGACACTGTTTCAAGGCTCGAAGGACTTAACGATATTCTTGACGTTACAACAAAACCGATAATTTACGATGCTGACAACGGCGGTCCGTGTGAACACTTTGCATTTACCGTAAAATCACTCGAAAGATTAGGTGTTTCCGCAGTAATTATTGAGGATAAAATCGGTCTTAAGAAAAATTCTCTTTTCGGTACGGAAGTTGAACAACAACAAGATTCCATCGAAGACTTTTGCGAAAAAATTAAAACAGGTAAAAAATCTCAAGTTACCGACAATTTTATGATAATTGCAAGAATTGAAAGCTTGATTTTAGAAAAAAATGATGCGATAGAACGAGCAAAAGCTTACATATCCGCAGGTGCTGATGCAATTATGATTCATTCACGTTCAAAATCTTTTGACGAAATTAAAGAATTTTTGAAAGAATATAATAAATTTGAAAATCGTAAGCCGATTGTGGTTGTTCCGTCTTCCTATTGTCAGGTTAGCGAGGAAGAATTAATCGAAAATCAGGTAAATATTGTTATCTATGCAAATCACTTGCTCAGAGCGGCATATCCCTCAATGGTTAAAACCGCAAAATCAATCCTCGAAAACCACAGAAGTTACGAAGCTTCAAATGAATTTTGCATGAGCATAAACGATATAATCACACTGATTCCCGGAGGCTAAATGATTTCGGCAAAATTTGTATGCGAACTTTTAAAAAATAACGGTACCGACTTTTTTTGCGGAGTACCTGACAGTCTTTTGAAAGATTTTTGTGCATACGTTACCGAAAATTTCGACAAGAAAAAAAATATTATTACCGCAAATGAAGGAAATGCAATAGCTTTGGCGGTTGGCCATTACCTTGCAACATCAAATCCGGCTCTTGTTTATATGCAAAATTCAGGCAGCGGAAATACTATAAATCCCTTGCTGTCATTGGCGGATGAAGAAGTTTACAATGTGCCTTTGTTAATTTTTGTCGGATGGAGAGGTGAGCCAGACAAAAAAGATGAACCGCAACATATCAAGCAGGGCAAGGTTACGGATGATATTTTCGATGCCTGCAAAATCGAACATTCTGTTTTATCGGATGATGAAAAATCTGCTGAAATCGAAATTTTAAAAGCTTTCGACTATATGCAAAAAACACTCAAGCCGTATGTTTTCGTTATAAAAAAAGGAACATTTGAAAAATACGAAAAGCAAAAATCACCAAATAAGTTTGAAATGTCACGCGAAACGGCAATTTCAACTGTTATGAATTTTGTTGATGAAAAATCCGTAATTGTTTCAACAACCGGACAGATTTCAAGAGAATTATATGAAATTCGCGAAAAATCAGGACAGCCGCATAATGCGGATTTTCTGACCGTGGGTTCAATGGGGCACGCAAGTTCGATTGCCCTCGGAATTGCCCTTGAGAAGCCTGACAAAGCAGTATTTTGTTTCGACGGAGACGGAGCCTTTCTTATGCATATGGGAGCAATTCCGGTTATTGCGGAGCAATCCCCACAAAATTTTAAACACGTACTATTTAACAACGAAGCACACGACTCGGTCGGAGCACAAAAAACATCCGCAAATGTAGTAAATTTTAAGGATTTAGCAATTTCTTGCGGATACAAAAATGCTTTTTCCGTAGAAAAACTTGATGATTTAAAAAATATAATGCCTGAATTTTTAACAGCAGAAAGTCCTTCGTTACTTGAAATTAAGGTAAATTGCGGAGCAAGAGCAGACTTGGGCCGTCCGAAAGAAAAACCTGTTCAAAATAAAATCGCTTTTATGGAGAAATTAAATGCAAACTGATTACGTATACGACGGTGCAATAATTGAAATTCCGGAGATTTTGAAATATGAAAATGCAAAAAATCTACTGATTTTTACAGGTAAAAAATCATTTTTGCCCTTCAGAGATATGTTTGAAAATAAACTTGGTGACTGCAAATACAGATATTATAACGATTTTTCCACAAATCCGAAAGCAAACGAAGTTGATAAAGCCGTAAAAATTTTAGGTAACGACTTTGACATGATTATTGCAATCGGGGGCGGAAGCGTACTTGATTTTGCAAAATGTTTTAAATTCAGCGTTGACAACAATTCGAACGTAAAAGCATATTTTGAGAAACCGTTTCAACCTGTAAAAAATACCAAAATGATTGCAATTCCGACAACCGCAGGAACAGGTGCGGAAGCAACTCAATTTGCGGTAGTATATGTTGACGGAATAAAACATTCTCTTGATGATGCAAGCATACTGCCTGATTACCGAGTTGTTGATGCGGAATTTGTGAAAAATATGCCCAAATATCAAAAAGCCTGCTGTGCAACCGATGCATATTGCCAGGCTATTGAATCTTTTTGGGCGGTTAATTCAAACGAAAAAAGCAAACATTATGCAAAACGTGCAATTGCGATATGCCGAGATTATCTCGAAAAATACGTTAACTCAAATGATTATTTTTTAGCGGAAAAAATGTCAGAAGCATCGTACCTTTCCGGTTGTGCAATAAATATTTCAAGAACAACGGCTGCACACGCAATTTCTTATCCGTTTACAAGCAAATATAACCTTCCTCACGGTCACGCAGTCGGCTTA
Organism: uncultured bacterium; assembly: GCA_902783835.1. GTDB lineage: Bacteria > Cyanobacteriota > Vampirovibrionia > Gastranaerophilales > Gastranaerophilaceae > RUG841. The sequence continues at coordinate 8,234 of CACZSN010000007.1, read as the reverse complement.
ACTATTGCTAAATTGGCATTTTATAACTTTGCAAATATTTCGGAAGAAACATTGAATGACAAACGCGGTGTTGACTACGTTGAAGAAACAATGGAAGAACTTTATGAATTAATACAAACTCACGATATTGAAGAATATTTTAAAAATTTATTCGCAAATATCGGACTTGAAACCGATTTCAAAAAATTGGGAATAACAAATTTTGACGAAATAATCAACTCTATAGACATAAACAGACTCTCGAACAATCCTGTTAAAATTTCGCAAAGTTTTTTCACTGATTTATTCTCTTTGTAAGATTTTTCGTGCTAAAATTCTTGCATTGGGATTTGAAACAGTATGAAAAAATTTGTAAAAATATTAATTCTTACTTTTGCTTGGTTACCGATTTTGCCAGCACAAGCATATATTGACCCTGCAACGGGAAGTATGCTTTTTTCAGTCGTACTTGGTGTTTTAACCACTTTAGTATTTTTATTTCACTCATTATTGTTCAAATTGAAATTATTGTTTAATAAAAAAATGCTCTCAAAAGAAAAATTACCTTTCGTAATTTATTCCGAAGGAAAACAATATTGGAGCGTTTTTCACGGAATTTTAGATGAATTTGAAAAACGAAAAATTGCTGTTGTTTACTATACTTCTGCAAAAGATGATCCGTTTTTTGAAGAAAATTATAAATTTATCAAAGGAGAATACATCGGAGAAGGAAACAAAGCCTTTTTCAAATTGGCATTTTTAAGTGCGGATGTTTGCCTTATGACAACACCTCATTTAGATGTTCTTCAGCTCAAACGCTCAAAGCAAGTTAAGCATTATGCCCATATTTTGCACTCACCGAGTGATTCAACAAGATACAAACTTTTCGGACTTGATTATTTTGACTCTGTGTTTTTAAACGGAGATTTTCAAATTGAACAAATTCGCGAACTTGAACAAAAACGAAATTTGCCGCCGAAAGAATTACCGGTTGTCGGTTGTTCTTATCTTGATGATCTGCAAAAAAGAGCATCCTACGTTCAAGTTGAAAAAAACGGTTTTACAATCCTCGTTGCACCCACCTGGGGACAAAGTTCGCTTCTGAACAAGTACGGGACTGAATTAATCGATAAATTGCTTAAAAATGACTGCAAAATTATCATTCGACCGCACCCGCAATCCCTTCGTGTCGAAAAGAACCTTATTGAAACACTGCAAAAATATTACGAAAACAACATAAATATTTCTTGGGATTTTGCCCCAGATAACTTGAAAACACTTGCAAAATCTGATGTTATGATAAGTGATTTTTCCGGTGTCATTTTTGACTATGCTTTTATTTTTAATAAACCTTTTATTTTCGTAAATGAAAAAATTAATAAAGAAATATACGACATGATTGACTGCGACAAGCCGCTTTTTGCATTAAATAAAATCAAAGAATTAGGCTTGGAATTAAAAGAAGAAAATTTCGACAAAATTGATGAAATGATAGATAAAATCATTAGTGACAAAGATTTTGCACGCAGAGCCAATGAACTTAAAAATATAATTTGGCAACAACAGGGAAAATCAGCGGAAAATATCGTTGACTTTTTGGTTGAAAAGCAGAAAGAGGCTGAAAAATGCTAAGTTTTTTGTTTAATATATTCATTTTTCCTATCTACGCAATTATTGAATTTATATACCAAAACGTATGTGTTCTCTCCTCTTACTATGCACTGCTTTGTATTTTTGCCGTAAGCTTTTTTGTAAACTTAATTTGCTTACCGATGTATAACCGTGCGGAATTATATCAACGTGAAGAACGTGAAATTCAGAAAAAACTCGAACCAAAAGTTAAAAGCATAAAGAAAAATTTTAAAGGCGACGAACAATTCATGTTACTCTCAACATACTATCGCCAAAATAACTACCATCCGATTATGGCTCTGAGAAGTTCTTTAAGCCTTCTAATCCAAATACCTTTCTTTATTGCAGCATACACCTTTTTCTCTCAACCGCAAATTTACGGCTCAATGTCTGTCGGAATCATCAAAAATCTTTCCGTACCTGACGGGTTACTAAATATTTTCGGAATATCAATAAACATTTTGCCTGTTTTAATGACCCTTATAAACGTTATTTCTGCTGAAATCTACGCAAAAGGTATTCCCGCAAAAGAAAGAATGCAAATGCACGCTCTTGCTTTTGTGTTTTTGGTTTTACTCTACAATTCTCCCTCCGGACTCGTAATTTATTGGACTTTAAATAATTGCTTCTCTCTGTTAAAAAATATCGGTTTACGCTCTAAAGATATAAAAAAATTCTTCTCGTTATCCGTTATTGCAATATCAGCAGGAATAGGACTGCCACTGCTTTTAAACGTTATTGTCATTCAAAATATTCCTCAAGAATATAAAATCGGATTTATAACACTATTAGTGTTAACACTATTTGTGTTATTTATAGTGCACAAATTCAAGCGGCAAATTAATGAAATATTCAATCAAAAAAGTGAGCCGACTATTTTTGTTTTGACAGCAATTTCAATGTTTTTTATAATCGGAATTTTTGTTCCGTCAATTGTCATATCATCTTCACCGGAAGAATTTTCATTTTTAGGGAATATAAATAATCCTCTGTATTACATTTTTTCAAGCGGAAGCAAGGCTTTCGGGATGTTTTTTGTGTGGAGCATTATATTTTATTGCTTCTTTGAAAATAAAATCAAAAATCTTATGACTGCAGGCTCTTTGGCAATTTTATTCTCATCACTTGTAAATATATTAATGTTTCGGGGAAATCTTGGTTTGCTTTCGGTTGATTTAACCATGAATATTTACGATGCGGCTATATTTAAAATTTTGCCGACCATATTGAACTCTCTTGTTTCAATTTGTGCAATTACGCTTGCCGTTTGGCTTTTTGTAAAAAATAAAATTGATATTATTAAAAAAATTGTTACCGTTATTTTGCTTTCGACAATTTTTGTTTCGGGATACAACACATTTTCCATAAATAAAAATTACAATTCATTTAACAAGAATATAAATGCACAAAAGATGTTTTTTGCAGATGAAGGTAATGCAGAAATTAAACCGATTTTTGAGCTTTCGAAAAGCGGTAAAAACGTAATGATAATTTTTCTCGACAGGGCTATCAGTGCGTACTTACCTGTAATTCTTGACGAAACTCCCGAACTTAAAGAAGAGTTTACGGGTTTTACATATTATCCGAATTGCGTATCTTATTTCGGACACACAATTTTGGCTTATCCGTCAATGATTGCGGGATATGAATACACTCCCGAAAAAATGAACAAAATTAAAACCAAAACAATTGAACAAAAATTTAAAGAAGCATTACTTGTATTGCCTTTGATATTCAAAAAGAACGGATTTAGCGAAACCGTATTGTGCACACCAATAAGACATTTTTGCCCGTTTGACGTGATGGGAGATGAATATGCTACTGACAAATTGTTTAATGAATATAAAATTAAAAATGCAAGCAATTTAAACGTCGGAAGTTATAAAATTTTGCCCTTCGCAGTCTCAGAAGAAAAAACAGATTTTTCAAAAATTCTTAAGAGAAACTTTTTCTATTTCTCCGTATTTGTTACAAGTCCGACAATTTTCAAAAAAAATATCTATACCGAAGGTTCTTATATTGCAAATAATGACAAAAAGAATGATTTAATCTGGGACGATTTTGTTGAAAATGAATTTTTAAAATTATTTTCATTACCTAAATACACAGCAATTAGTGAAGATAAAAAAAATACATTTACAATTTTCAACAGTGAATGTATTCATATCAATTTTTATCAAAAACCGTTTATTTATGAACATTTGACACTTCAAAGACAGGCTATGAAGATTTTAGGCTCTTACATGAAATACCTAAAAGAAAACGGAGTATACGATAATACAAGAATAATTATCGTTTCTGACCACGGACATTGGGGTCAAAGCCACACGACATTAAGAAGAGCGGAAACATCATTCAACCCTGTACTTTTTGTGAAAGATTTCAATAAAACGGGTTCTTACACAACTGATAACACATTTATGACCAACGCAGACGCTGCTTTACTTTCGGTAAAAGGTGTGATAGAAAAACCGATTAATCCGTTTACGGGAAAAAATATTTTAAATCAAACAGACAAAAAAAATGTCAGAATATTGTACTACACGGACTTCAAAGCAAGTCAGGACTTTTATCCTGATTACAAATGCATTTATCCGTCTGCAAAATTTTACAAAGTATCAAAAAATATTTTTGAACCGGATAATTGGATTTCCGAAACAAAATAATGAATCTTTTAAAATTATTGAGTTATGATTATTCTCTCAACAGAACGAGCGAAATATATTCAAACTTGAGAGCGGAAAATCTTGCACAAAGAGAACAAAATTCTTACGTATATGCAGGAAGGAACGGTATATATGCAGACCAATATTACAAAGACGGCTCAGCATTTTGGATAAGACCGTATATCAACTTAGAATCATTTCATCTTTCAGGAGCAATCTCAACAGTCGGAAATCAGTATTACGGCTCGATGTTCGGATTTGATTTTCCCATGTACAGAAGCAAAAGAGATTGGAAAATATTTTCGACAATATATGGAGCATACATTGGCTCATCGCAAGAATTTGAAGATTCTCATATGTATCAAAACGGCGGCTACGGCGGGTATTTGATGAGCGTTTACAAAGACAACTTTTACGGAGGTTGGACAATTAACGGAGGCGGACTCGGAGTTAACTCTCATTATGCAGGCGGAAAAGACGATTATGCCATAATTACGGCAGGAACAGCATTAAAACTTGCATATAACTTAAAATAGAAAAAAATTATTTTTGAACTAAATTTCACAACAACATACACTTTTTTAAGTCCGACCAACCTTGTAAATTTTCAGGGAGTGGATTTAAATCAAACAATGGTAAATGGTTTAACAATAGGGTCGTCCGTAAGAATAACATATAGAAACGAAAGAGGTTTTGAACCGTATATTTTTGGCGGATGCATAATATACCGATAATGAGTGATATAAAAGTTAAAGCTGATTCAACAGAATTGGATAAATTAACGTTAAATGCCTGGGCACAATTTGGAGCGGGAGTAAGAAAACGTATCGGAGACAGAATTACTTGTTTTCATATCATATTCACCATACTGATACTCTTTACCATTTTGATTTTTATAAGTACCAATTTTTTTACATACATTATTATTTGTATCTGTATAAATAGTATTTGAAATATTAGAAATATTAATAGATTCTATTCCTGCATCATTTAATGATAATATTGAACCATCAACTTTTAATATTTTTAATTTTTCAAAATCATTATCATTAATATCAATTTTTCCATCTAAAGTAGAGTCAAATCTTGCTAAATTAGATGTTAAAACAATATCTGTTGAGCCTTGAATTTGCCCATCATCATTTGTATCACAAACTAAAACACCATCGTATTCATCAGCCCATGCAATTTTTTCAGCAAAGGTATCATTATTATAATCATAATTTAAGCCTTGATTAGTTGAAGTTGTTTTTATTCCATCTCCATTTAAATCAAATAAAATAGGATCCGTTATATTTCCATCATCATTTTTTGTATTATCAATGGGATTATCATCATAATCAATCTCATTTCTTAAAAATTTTGCATTCGACAAATTGGGAATAAAAATTCTTAAAACATCATATAAAAACTGTAATCCAGGGGCAATTGGTTGGTTCTTCGACATAATTAATTCTCCTTAATATTTTTCTGTTTTGTAATCTATACTGTTTGGTTTTATATTGTTTAGTAACTTATAATATATTCCTTTTACTATATCAGCTTCTATAATTCTGTATAATATTTCTTTATCGCAATCAAGAAATATTATCTTGTATGTAAAATCGGGCTTTGCTTCAATATTTTCTGGTTTTTCTTTCCATAATTTAAAAATAATTTCTTTATTTTTAGAACTATTGTTGGACAAATTTGGCATAAATTGATATTCAATAGGGTATTCACTTATTTTATTTACACCGTTTTCATAAAATTTATCTGTATAATCTTGATAAAATTTACTGTTCATTTCTAATATGTTATTTGATAAGTTATTTTTATTTTGGTATATTATTTTTGCTTTAGAATACATTGTTACGTATTTATATCCAAAATCTTGAGCATTAAGTGTATTAATTTTTAAAAAAGTATTGTCAACGGTTTGCAAGCCACTATAGTATGCCGTAATACTTTTTTCTTTTGAATTATATGTAATTTGACAAGGAACACACCATATTATGCTACTATCACATCTCAGGTATTTTGTAGCTTCATATTTTTTGGCAAAACTGATACCAATTAGCATTGCAGGATTATTTATAAACAGGCTTTCGTTAGACCAACCTTTTTTATAAAAGTCATTCTTCCAATCACTATTTTTACAGGTTTTTGAAAATATATTTTCCCAATAAATATTATCTTTAATATTTAGCCATAGTTCTTGATTGGGAGAATAATTATTTTTATAAATTTTTGATTTTGCAACATATCTTATTCTTTCTTTTAATATTTTGTCTTGTGTTTTATTGTTCAAGTTAGTCATTAAATTTATTTTAATATTTGTTTCGTGTAAATTATTTTGATTTTGAATATTATTAAAAGATAAGGATTTTGAAAACAATAAAGATACGATGACAAATGGTAAAAAAGTAGTAAAAAATGAAATAAAAAAAGAGAATATCCTATTTGATTTTAATTTTTTTAAAAAAAGAAAATTAAATAAAAATAAAATTATACAAATAATTAAATAGAATACAAAAACTTTGTATTGAACAAAATCCAAAATAAAAGGAACAAAAAGAAACCCCATAATACTTGATATAACAATAGAAACAATAGCAAAAACAATGTATAAAATATGCAAATATTTGTTATTTTGTTTATTATTTTTCATATTTTATTTTTCCTCCTTTTTTATTATTTCTGGATATAAATCTTTTCTAAGAAACGATGTCCAAGACAAAAGTGAAACAAGTATAACATAAGAACTGCATAAATTTATTACTATGGTGATAAATGTTCTCAAAGTGTTATTATTAATATCTATACTTAATAAATTAAGTCCGATTTTAAATACGATAATTAGAACTATAAAAGAAATTGAGTTATAAAAAAACAGTTCTTTTTTGTATCGCAAATATGTAAAAAATGGTCTGTTTTCGGCAATAGTAAATGTTATTATAAAACCACTACAAAATAAAATATTAGTGAAGGTCATAATAGGTGAAAATATATTTATAAATAAGTTATCATCTCCTTGTCCGGGAGAGAATAGCAAATATTGACTGTGAGACATAACTTTTTTGGCAATTATATCAAAAGCATAAGCAATTAAAACAAAACTTATAATATTTAATATAAAAGAATACAGGAAAAATTTGAAGAGGTAGGCATCGGCGGCAAAAGTTTCCTTGATATTTAAAATTTTTCTCATTAAATATATTCCGTATAAAACATTTAAAAATATTGCGAAAAAGAAACCTATTTTTGTATTAGTCAAAATTAAACCAACCCCTAAAATAGATATTGTAAAAAATAAATTATCACTTTTAAACGGGTAAAGACAAAAATCTTTGAAAGTCAGTTTATCGGGTGTATAAAGCTCATCAGACGACAATACTGCAAAACTGTCCCTTTCCATTATGTCATCATATATATCTTTATATTTTTTTTCGTATTCTGACATTTATTCTCCTATATACCTTCACAAAATCAATTATAAAGGTATGTAGCCAGTATAGGCAACAATGTTAATGCCCTCACGGAGATATTCTTCACCTTATTTACCTTAGATTTTTACTTTTTAACACATATCGTGTTTTTCTGTAACTCCCAAATTTTTATTAAAATAATAATAAAAATTTTGATTTGTACATCATAAAGCATGAAACTTCAACTTGTATATTCACCAGTTGGGTAAAATTTATTTGTTGACTATGAAAACCCTTATAAACATACAAAAATCTAAAAATCTACATAAAAAAGCAATAGGTTAAATGCAAAATTTGCATTTAACCTCTGTCGGTAAGAATTAATTTTTTAGTCTTTTGAATATTTTTCTGTTTCTTGCAGAATTTCTTTAAAGTTGTCATCAGACAAATACACAGATAATTCACATTTATTAAAATGAATGTCGGACAAACAATTTAATAATTAGACATGCAATTTAATAAATCCTAGACATTCAAAATAATAAAAATT
>CACZSN010000006.1 GCA_902783835.1 uncultured bacterium | reverse complement strand
CTTGCATCCTAATGGTTTCATTTTGTGTTTATGTATTTAGGAGTTTGTGTGTGTTCGGGATTGTAATGTTGGTTATGACTGTTATTTGTGTTTCAGGATAATGTGTAATTTGTACTACACTTAAATCCATATCTATAATATATGCCAATTTGTTAAAATTGTCAAGCCTTTTAAGTGTACAAAATACAATTAATGAGAAAAATCAGGAATTACGGGATAAATTTCGTTTACATTCCTTAATAATGTCTTCTTTTGAATTTTTTTGAATGATAAAATCCCAAGGATTTATTTCGTCGTAATCTCTTTTTGAGTAGGCAATTTTGTCGAAATCGGTTATAATTTTTTGTTTAACAAAGTCTTTCATGACTGATTTAAAGGCACCGATATTGCCGCCGTTGTTGTAAACTTCGACTAAAAAGTCGAACAATTCCCGACCTCCTCTTGAGAGAACAGCCTGAACGTAGTCCCATTTTACGGGAGAAATTGAAATTTTGACTCCGATTTTTCGCATTTCTTTTTGGAGAAAGTCGAATTTTTTTTCTAAAGATTTTGTATTTTCTTTTTCGCAGAACTGAAACGGGGTGTGTGATTTCGGGACGAAGGAGGAGAAACCGAAAGATATATCGAAGCCTTTATTTTCTGCTTTAAGTTCTTTTGCAAAATTTACGAGAGCCTGAATATCATCTTGTGTTTCTGTCGGAAGGCCAATCATACCGTATATCTTAACCCCTTTAAATCCGATTTCGCGAAGTTTTTGAACAGTATTTTTGAAAAGTTCGTTTGTGATATTTTTATTAATGACACGTCTTAACTTATCAGAGCCTGCTTCGAGGGCGAGTGTTGCGTGTTTTTGACCGCATTTGACCAAAGTACGGGCAACGCTGTTTGAGACGCCGTCCGCTCGGAGAGAGGACACGGAAAGTTCGATATCCGGAAATTCTTCCGATTTTTTATAAATGTAATCGCAAAGCTCGTCGATATCGGGATGAGCACCTACTGCCGCACCCAAAAATGCTATTTTGTGAGTGTAATTCAGGGCTTTGTCGATTTTTGAGATAATCAAATTTTTGTCGCAAGTTCTATACGGACTGTTCAGAAATGATGTATTGCAAAACCCGCATCTTTGGGGGCATCCGCGTGCAACTTCGATAATGAATGTGTTTTTGAAATAGGAATTTTCTGTCAAAATTGGTGTGGTTACGCAAATTCCGCAGAGAGAATCTGTAGATTTTCTTACGGTATAAGGTTTTCCGTCCAAAGTAAGCATTCCTTTTTCGGGGTCAAATTTTGTTAGAGAAGGGACATATACCCCGTTGATTTTCGATAAAATTTCTAAGACTTCTTTTCTTGGCTTTCCTTTATTCAAGCGGATTGCGTCGGTAATCTCTTTTGATTTGTTTTCGGCATCACCGAGTTCTATGAAGTCAAAAATTTGTGCAAACGGTTCGGGGTTCGAACTTACGACCGGACCGCCGGAATAAATCAGAGGGCAACCTTCTTCGCGGTCTTTTGAGTTAAATGGGATGTGAAATTTTTCTAAAATTTTGAAAATGCCTAAAAAGTCGAGTTCAAAAGAGAAAGAGAAACCGAGCAAGTCGACTTTTCGCGAATCAATTTTGGTCGTTGTTGTATCGGTGAAAATTCTTTCGGCATTTATGTTTTCGTCTTTGTCCATCATTTCAAACACTGTCAGAAAGCCGAGTGCGGACATTCCGAGGTTTGATACCGAGGGAAAAGCTATCCAAACGTTCAAATTATCTTTTGAAAACGGTTTTGAGTCATATAAAAAAACTTCGCTCATTATTGATATTTTCCCGAGTTAATGGTTTTGACGTACAGTTCGTCAAACAAAGTGATAATAGTTGCGGCGATTGCGGGTGCGATAATGACACCCCAAACTCCCAAAAATTTTGCACAGACGAAGAATGAAAACAGAACTACAATCGGGTGAAGTTGCATGAATTTGCCGAATACAACCGGGCGAACGAGTTGGTTTGAAATCCATTGAGCAATTAAATAAACCGCTATCGTCGGCAAAATCCAAATCCATCCGTTTACGGCTGCCGAAGCACATCCTAAAATAAGAGCAATTGTCGGTCCTACAATTGGGATTATATCTAAAATTCCCGCAATAATTCCGAGCAAAAAGGCATATTTTACACCGCAAAGCATCAGCCCTAATACAGTGAAAAATGCAACGGTTGACATAGAAAGAACTTGTGCAAAAACATAACCTCCGACTTTTGTTTCGATTGCCGTGATTATTTCGGTTGCTCTCGATTTCATTCTTGGCGGAAACCATCTCAAAATGCTTTGATTTATTTCTCTTTTTTCCCAAACAAGATAAAAAACAACCATAGCAATAGACAAAAGTACCGTCATTCCGTCGATTATGCCCATTGTAATGCTTACTGATTTGTCAATAATGTTTGTGGCAACGGAACCCGAATCGATATTTGTTGAGTCTGCTGATATGAAATCGTTTAATTTGTAGCCTGCAACAGAGGTTGAGTTAACCCAATCCGCAATATTTCTCAATGCATCCGGAATTAGTGAAAATAATGTTTTGAATTCTTTTATTGCAACGAAAAATACCGGCAAAAATACTACGAGCAAAATTGCCGTTGCAAGAAGAATTACGATTGTTGTCGCCAAGGCTCTCGGCATTTTTTTCTCCAATTTGTCAACAATTGGGTTTAATGAGCATGCTATTACAAATGCTCCGAAAAATAATAATGCAATTTCTTTGATTTGTACTATCGACCAAATCACAAATATTGCAAGTAAAATAAATAATACCGTTCTGAATGTGTTGCTGTTTTTTAGAAACATTTGCCCTCTCAAAGTTGTCGGATTATTTTGTCATTATATCTTTTACATCGCGTTAAGCATTCTCTTTTTGGCGAAAATATTATGACTGTTTAATTATACAATAAAAAGGCGGAGTGATAAATCAATCCGCCTCTTTGAAAATTATCAGTACAGAATTAGAATGAAACGATGATTTCTTCGTTCGGATTCAATGCTGCATTGTTAGATGCTTTCGGGTAAACGAGGTAAACAACTTCGTCAGTAACTTCGTTAACTACACCGAATGTACCGCTGACTGCTGTCTTACCGATTTCGTAAACACCTTTGCCCAATGACAAGAGACCGTTTCCGCCACTCTTGATACCTGAGCCGAGGTGACCTGTCATAGGTTCTACCATTACATCTGAAACGTCATCGCCGAATTCTTCAACTCTGTTTGCTGCAACGTTAACAGCTTGTGCACCTGAACGACCTGCTACGCCGCAAACTCTTGCTGTTGCTGAGAACGGAGCACCGAATACTCTTGCAACAATGTTCGGGTTTTTAGTTTGTCCGACAACTTCAGCACCTGCTGTTTTTTCAGGTAAGTTAACGGCAACTTTTGAGCCTTTGTTTTTGATTGTTTCAAATTTAACTTTAACATAACCGGGGTGGTTCAAACCGGGACGTTTAACTTCCATTACACGACCTGTAACTGTTGAACCTACTGCGTATGTTTCGCCTGCAACAGTAACTTCTTTAGTTGTTCTTGCCGTGAACAATTCGTTAACGTTTGAATGTTTAGCACTTACTCTGCTGTTCATCTTCATAGCGATTGTTGAATTTGCAAAGTCTTTGCAAACTTGAGGAGCGTTAGCATCAACTGACAACTTACCTGATGCCAAGTATGTCTTCAATGCACTTACCAAGTATGCAACTTGTTCTTTTGTAAGATATTCATCTTCAATAACTTTCTTTTGATCCGGAACTTCTGCGAGCAAGCCTGAACCAACTGTTTCTTTTGCCGCATTTACTGCCCAGAGCGGAATGTATTGAATTTCTTGGTTGTTAAGTACAACGTTAACACCGTTTGTATTTACGTCAACGATTTGTGCAATTGTTGCAAATACTTCTGCTTTTGTAACTCTTTGATCGGGTCTGAATTTGTTGTCAGGGTAACCAATCATCAAGCCTGTATCTTGTGCTGTTTCAATCCAAGCTTCTGCCCAGTAATCTTTTGTTACGTCAGAATATGCTTTTTTAGCTGAAACTTGTCTGCCTGAAGCAAAGCTTTCTGCCAAGATTACAGCCAATTCAGAACGGAGAACCGGCATTTTTGTATCCCAGTCACCGCAGTTATATTGAGCTTTTCTAACAGTGTTCAAAACGTCTGATGCCATTGTATCGATTAAAACGTTTGATTTTCCTGCTACTGCTGTTTTTGTTGTTTTGTCAACTTCACCGCCTACAACATAGTTTGCGTTTGTTGTAGCGTAAACATTTGCTTGTGAACCGAACAATGTCGGGTGTGCATAAGTTTCGACTTGTGTGTCTGCAGCGTTTGCAACGAGTGAAACACTACCCGTGATAACTGCTGCCGTTAATAACTTTTTAAAGTTGTTCATTGAGTTTATCTCCTATACTATTAGATAATTTTCCTTGATAATTATGTACCAATTTGCCAAATTAGTCAACAAAAATTTACAATTATATTTTAAATTAAAAAACGTTTTTAAATACAGACATGGCGGTGTTTTTTGAGGATTAATTTACGTTAGTCTTTCTCATACAATCGGATGATTTTTTTTATTACCCAAAAATTTTCCGATTTGAATTATAATATCTTAGGAAAGGTTTATTTGTGATTAGACGGTTTTGCAAATTAATATTGACGATTTTTTGCCTCTATATTGCGGTTTGGCTTGTTCAAAACCTTGATTTTGTGTCTGTTTTTACAAGAACGGGTGCCACGCTCAGGTATGAATTTTCCAAGGAAAACATTGAGCAGTGTATGATTAGGCTTGATGAATTTATGAAAAATCGTTTCAATTAAGCATGACTTTCTATTTTGTATTAAAATTACGTTATGGCAAGAATTAAACAACTTTCAATCAATTTAATAAATCAAATTGCTGCGGGTGAAGTTATTGAACGACCTTCTTCCGTAGTCAAGGAACTTGTCGAAAATTCAATAGACGCGGGCAGTTCCAAAATTGAAATATCAATTACTAACGAATGCAGAAATATCAGAATTGCTGATAACGGTTGCGGAATTCACCCCGACGATGTATACGTTGCATTTGCAAAACACGCTACAAGTAAGATTTCCGACGAAAAAGACCTTTGGAATATTCATACTTTGGGTTTCCGGGGAGAAGCTCTTGCCAGTATTTGTTCAATTGCAAAAGTGACGTGCATTTCGAGAACCAAAGAATTTGATTACGGTGTAAAAATTATCGCGGAAAATTCAGAAGTCTCAAAAACCGAAACGGGATGTGCTCTCGGAACGATTATGGAGATTGAAAATATTTTTTCGTCTCAGCCGGCAAGATTGAAATTTTTAAAATCTGACAAGACTGAATTTTCATACATTCAAGAGGTTATAACTTCTGCTGCTTTTGCTAATCCGAATATTGCTTTTACACTTTTCCATAACGGTTCAAAAGTACTCCAAACACGAGGCAATTCAACACTTTTGGAAAGAATAGAAGATATTTATTCTCTCGACTTGTCAAAAGAACTCAGAGAACTTGATAAAACAGACAGCAAGGCCGATTTGAAAATTTCGGGTTATGTTTCGCTGCCGTCGTACACACGTTCGAGTAAAAAATCTGTCAGGATTTATGTCAATAACCGTCCCGTAAAATGTCCAATCATTCTGAAAGCAATCGATATGGCATACAAAAATCTTTTGCCGAACGGAAAATATCCTTTTGTTATTTTGAAAATTGATGTAAACCCTCACGACATCGATGTTAACGCTCATCCGACGAAACGTGAAATCCGTTGGAGAGAGCCTAATTTGATTTTTAATTTTGTTATAGCGGCAATTGATAAAGCCTTGTCATCAAACACTTTTCAGCAATTTTCTCAACCTGTTGAAAATGTTTTGCCTTTTGTTCCAAAATCCGAACAAGTCAGCGAAAACGATGACAGTTATTATATTTCGGAATCAAAAATGCCTTCGTTTTCTACCGTTAATCCGAAAACGATTACTCCAATTTCAGAACAGCAGCCTTTGTTGACACCGACAACATTTCAGGTAAATCAACAGGTTGAGGATGATTTTAGAATTATCGGGCAGTTTAAAGATACATATATTTTGATTGAAACACAAGCAGGGCTTGAAATTGTGGATCAACATATTGCGGATGAACGTTATCTTTTTGAAAAATTAAAATCTCAAAAAGAAATTAATTCTCAAATGCTTTTGGTTAGTGAAATTGTTGACCTTGAGCCTGAAGAAGTTGCAATTTTGCAACAGGCGGAAGAAAAATTAAATCATTTCGGATATGAAATTGAAGCTGTTTCTTCTACGCAAATCAAATTTAAGAGAGTTCCTCAACTCCTTTCAAGAGTAAGCCAAAAGGAACTTGCCGCAGAACTTTTATCAAGCATAAACGGTTCGTTGGACGGACTTGAGGAAAAAATTCTTGTGACAACATCTTGCAAGGCTGCTGTTAAAGCCGGCGAAAAACTTTCGATTTGGCAGGCGGAAGAGTTGATAAAACGTTGGAAAGCTACCAAAAACCCCGAAGTTTGCCCTCACGGCAGACCGATTTGTCATTTTATCCCGACTTCGGAGGTTGCAAAATTTTTCGACAGACAAAATAAAGAATAAACCATTTTTGAAAAAATATGCTAAAATCGTTCTATAATTTAACAATTGGAGAAAATTATGACTGAACAGGAATATTATTATATTGACGGAGAATTTGTTAAGGCTCAAGATGCCGTAATCTCCGTTATGAACCATTCTTTTTTATACGGAACTTCTGTATTTGAAGGCATTAGAGCTTATTATAACGAAGAAGAAAATCAACTTTATGCTTTCAGAATGAAAGAACACTTTGAAAGACTTGAAAACAGCGGAAAAATTATGCGTATGAGTTCCGGCAAGTCTGTTGAAGAACTTTGCGAAATCGCAAAAGAAACTTTCAAAAAAAGTAACTATCACTGCGATGCATATATGCGTCCGCAAATTTACAAGAAGGCTCAAAGCGTTTGCCCGAGCGTACTCGGCATGCCTGACGGTTTGATGATGTTAACGTTAAAATTGGGCGATTATTGTGATTTGGAAAAAGGTCTAAAAGTTTGTGTATCATCTTGGAAACGCTCTGATGACAACGCTATTCCTCCTCGTGCAAAAATCAGCGGCTGCTATGCTAACACTGCTCTTATCGTTTCCGATGCAAAAGCCATGGGGTTTGACGATGCAATCGTTCTCGGTCCCGACGGGCATGTAACCGAAGGTTCGGCGATGAATTTATTCCTCGTGCAAAACGGAAAACTCGTTACGTCAAACATTACCGATAATATCTTAATCGGTGTAACAAGAAATACCGTAATTGAAATTGCAAGAGAAGAATTGGGTATCGAAACAATCGAAAGACCCGTTGACAGAACTGAATTGTACATTTCGGATGAAGCCTTCTACTGCGGAACCGGTGCTCAAATCAGTCCTATTACGGAAATTGATAAACGTCCTGTCGGAAACGGCGAAGTCGGCGAAATTGCAAAGAAAATTCAAAAATTGTATTTTGACGTTGTAAAAGGCAAAGTCGCAAAATACAAAAAATGGTGTACTCCCATCTATGATTAAATTTTTGGGTCAATGCGTTTTGAATTTTATCACTGCCGTCAAATATATGTTTGACGGTCGTGTAAGATTTCGTTCGGTACTCTCAAGTGCTGCTTCAATCGGTTATGATTCAATTCCGATTGCTCTTGCTATCGTGTTTATTGCTTCTGCCGTAATTTCTTTGCAGATTTCAAAACAATTTTTATTGTCCGGCGGTGACAGTTATGTCGGCGGTTTTATGGCTGTTGCTTTAATCAGAGAACTCGCTCCCGGGTTTGCGGCTCTTGCAATTTCCGCTCGTGCCGGTACTGCCGTCAGTGCTGAAATTGCCAATATGAAAGTTACATCTCAGGTTGATGCAATTAAAACAATGAAAGTTGACCCAATCGGATATTATTTTGCTCCGAGAATTTTAGGGGCGGCAATTACTGTTCCTTGCGTTATTATTTTGGCGGAATTATGTGGAATATTGGGAGGCATGCTCGTTTCAAATCTTACAATCGGACTTCATCCCGCAAGATATATGAACTCCGTATGGCTTTGGATTCAGGTCAAAGACCTTATGGTCAGTGTCTTTAAAGGATTTTTATTCGGTATAATTATTACAACCGTTTGTGCAACTCAAGGTTACAGCACTGAAGGCGGTGCTAAAAATGTCGGTATTTCAACGACAAAAGCTGCCATAAACGCAACCGTATTCTTGCTTACGGCTGATTTAATCGTTGCTTTATTGTTCTATTTTTAATCGGTTTGGTAAAATTTCGTATAAAAAAACGACCGCTTTTGAGCAGTCGTTTTTTTTGTTTTATTTTATTATTTTATCTTGAAATGTTTGCAAGACGCTTAAATTCATCTGGTCTTTGTGATTTTTGCAAAGCATCTTCCATTGTAATTTTACCCGCTTTGTACAAATCTTTCAATGCAATTTCAAGAGTTTGCATACCGAATTGAGCACCTGTTTGAATTGCAGAATAAATTTGTGCCGTTTTACCTTCTCTGATAAGGTTTGAGATAGCGGAATTTACAATCATGATTTCCTGAGCCATAACACGTCCGTTTTTCGTGCCGTCCGGATTAAGCTTTGTAAGCAAAGTTTGTGAAAATACCGCAATCAATGAACTTGAAAGCTGAATTTTTACTTGTTGTTGTTGAGCTTCAGGAAATACGTCAATGATACGGTCAATCGTTTGTGAAGCTGATGAAGTGTGAAGTGTACCCATGACCAAGTGACCTGTTTCTGCGGCTGTTATAGCCAATTGAATGGTCTCAAGGTCACGCATTTCGCCGACCAATATGATATCAGGATCTTCACGAAGTGCTGAACGAAGTGCGTTTGAAAATGACCGTGTATCTTGTCCCAATTCTCTTTGGTGAACGATACTTTTCTTCGATTGGTGAACAAATTCTGTCGGGTCTTCAATGATAAGAATGTGTTCCGCTCTTGTTTCGTTGATGTGGTCAATCATTGAAGCAAGGGTTGTTGATTTACCTGAACCGGTAGGTCCCGTTACCAAAATCAAACCTCTCGGACGTTCCGTGATTTTTCTTACGATAGGCGGAAGACCAAGTTCTTCAAACTTCGGTGCAACGCTGTTGATAGTACGGAATGCCGCTGCATAATTACCTTTATCTTTATAAATGTTAACCCGAAATCTGCCTAAACCGTGGATACCGTATGACATATCAAGTTCCCAAACTTGTTCAAGCGTTCTTCTTTGCTCGTTGCTCAACATCGGAAACAACAATGCTTCTACTTCTTCCGGTGTCAACGGCGGATATTCCGTTCTGACAAGATTACCGCTAACACGGAGTACCGGCGGTAAATTAGCCGAGATGTGCAAGTCACTCGCCTTTTCTTTTACCGTTAGTTCTAATAATTCTTCTATTAACATTTATTTTTTTCGCTCCATATCAAAATTTCACTCTAATTATATATCCTAAAAAACAAAATTCTATACAAAATTTCCATTTTTTAGGATTTTATGAATTTTCCTTTACCGTTTTTGTTACCAACGGACTTGCAATATTGTATTTTTGACAATATTTGATAAGTTCTTTCTTTATTTCGGGTGCCAAAATATACAAGGCTATAATGTTCGGTACGGAAGTAAATATCATCATCGCATCAACAATGTTTATAACGCTCTTAACATCTAATTCTGAACCGATTACGATAATAATCAAATACAAAATGTGGAACAAAATCTCATAGCGTCTGTCCTCGCCAAACAAGAAATTCCAGCATTTTAAGCCATAATATGCCCAAGAAATAATTGTTGACAATGCAAACAACAACACAACTACCAACAAAATTTTCGGGAAGAACGGCATAACTTTTGCAAATGCATCTGAAACCATTTCGATACCGGTAATTTTTCCGGGTTCACAATGGTAAACGTTAGTAACGGTAACGACAAACGCCGTCAAGCAGCACATCATCGCACAAACCAAAGGCTCCATCAATGAAACAAACCCTGGAGCAACATTGTCTTTCGTCTTTGTTGCCGCATAAACAATCGGTGCAGAACCGGTACCTGCTTCGTTAGTCTGAACCGAACGTCTCAACCCGATGATAATCGTACCAAAAATACCGCCGACAACAGATTCAGGAAAAAATGCCTGTTTCAAAATAACCCCAACTGCATGTGGGATATATTGAAAATTCATTGCAACAACAATCAATGCACCCAAAACGTACAAACCGCACATAAAAGGTACGATTTTTTCTGTTGCACGACCTATGCTCTTAATTCCGCCAATCGTAATCAATCCGACCACAATCGCAACCGCAACACCCATTACCCAAGCGTGCGTAAACAACCAACTGCTTTCGCCACCAGTCATCTTAATTGCAAGTCGAGTAGTTTGGTTGATTTGAATAAGGTTGCCTCCGCTGAATGCCGAACCGATGAACAAAATCGCAAAAAGTACAGACAATGGTTGTCCGAGCCAACGCAATTTTTTTCTCGTCAAGCCGTGTGCCATATAGTGCATCGGTCCGCCCGAAACTGAACCGTCGAGGTTGAATGTTCTATAAATCAACGCCGCCGTCGCTTCGGTAAACTTCAACGACATGCCGAAAATTGCACCGACTAAAATCCAAAAAGTTGCCCCAGGGCCACCAATCGAAATAGCAATCGCAACACCTGCGATACTTCCCATACCGATTGTGCCAGAAAGTGCCGTCGATAACGCTTGGAAAGTCGAAACTTCGCCGTCTCCGTCATTTTCTTTTCTTGAATCCGAAATTAATTTCAATGAGTGCTTGAAACCCCATATCGGCAGACCTTTGAAGTATATTGTGAAGAAAATTCCCGCAAATAAAATCCACAGAATGATAATCGGAACTTCTGCCCCGAAAATGTTTACAGGAGTAAAGATAAAACTTGCTATTGCTTCGGTTACACTCGCAACATATGTTTCAACAAAACTGTTTACCGCTGATGCCGCTTCCGCCCTGCCGGCTATCATTAAGACCGTTACCAAAGTCGCTAAAAATTTACCCATGTACTATTCTTTCACCTAAAAATTTAACTTGTTTCTATAATACTTCAAAATAGCTCTATTTAAAAGCATCTTGACATTTTCTTTATAAGTTTTTTACAAAATTATAATCTTTTTCTGTCCCCCAAAAATAAAAAATAGTTTATTTTCTCAATAAATTCAGCCTCCTTAAAAATTCAATTTAACAAAAATTAACATTATCAAATTTTTTCTAAAGTTTTTAGTCTGTAATTTCGATATACATATTGAGGTATAAGGACCAAAAATATGGTAGACAAAATTAGCGAAATTAACTCTGTATCCGCTAATCAACTTGCGGTTACGGTGTCGACAAATATTCTTACAACGCTTTCATCAATGACTTTACGTCGTTTGAATGAATTGGACATTAATACGGAAAACATTAATTCCGAGGAAGATGCACTTGCCGCAATTGAAGCGAAGGAGGCAGAACAGGCAAAGGCTGAAAAAACTGAATCGGAACAAAATGCTCAGACATATTATGACAAGCAAATAATTTCGGATGCAATTCAGCTTGCTCAAGATTTAGGTTTATATGTTTCTCAAGACGATGAGTTATCCGTTGTTATGGATAATATCAAAGATAGATTGGATGAACTGCAAGCTGAGCTTGGCGGTAATGACAATACGAAAAGTGTTGTTGATGAATATTCAAACCGTTATGATTACATCTATGCTCAATATATGAATAAGGCTACGACTTTGAAGTCTCAAATCATAACTTCGCTGGATGTTATGGGTATGAACGGTGCTGTTTCGGCAAGTTTATAAAAAGTAAAAAAAATTTCGGCACTCTGAATAACGGGTGCCGATTTTTTTGTGTGGTTATGCATATGAAAAATTTATACGATATATTCTTTTAATTGTTTCTTATGCTTTGATTGTCTGATTTTCAGCAGAGCAAAGTTTTCTATTTGTCGAATTCTTTCTTTGGAAAAACCTGTTTCTTCTCCTATTTGTTTTAATGTTTTCGGTTTATCACCGTTTATGCCGAACCTTTCCGTCAAAATTTTTTGTTCTCGGTTGCTCAACTCCTTTAGTACTTTTTTGATATCTTTTTTCAGAAAATATTTTTGGACTTTTCTTTCCGGAAATTCCGAGTTTTCGTCTTCCAAATAATCACTTAGCGTAAGGTTATCAGTTATTGGTGTTTCAAGGCTTACGGGGTCTTTTTGCATCGCAGAGATAATATTGTTGATTTTTTTTATGGAAATTTTCATTTCATTTGCGATTTCTT
Organism: uncultured bacterium; assembly: GCA_902783835.1. Lineage (GTDB taxonomy): Bacteria > Cyanobacteriota > Vampirovibrionia > Gastranaerophilales > Gastranaerophilaceae > RUG841. Next base: position 112,911 of record CACZSN010000006.1, on the reverse strand, counting down.
CTACGGTTGCTTCATGTCCGAATTTTTTTGACAACAAGGTTTTTGTTCTTTTGAAACTTCTTATTTTGTCTGCCATATGGACGGGAATTCTTATGGTTTTGGAATTATTTGCGATTGCCCGAACGATGGTTTGTTTAATCCACCAAGTCGCGTAGGTACTGAATTTGAAGCCTTTTTTGTAATCAAATCTTTCTGCTGCTCTGATTAAGCCCAAAGAGCCTTCCTGTACCAAATCCAAAAACAAAACACCCTGTCCCGTAAACTTTTTGGCTATGCTCACCACCAGTCTCAAATTTGCCTGAATGAGTTTTTGTTTTGCCTTAATGTCGCCTTGTGCGGTTAGTCTGCCAAGTTCGAGTTCTTCTTCGGTTTTTAAAAGTTTAATTTTTCCGATATCTTTCAGATACGATTGTAAAATATCATCTTTATAAACAATGGTATTGAAAGTTTGAATTTCTTCTTCCGGGTAATCTTCGTGCAAATACCCCTCAAAATTAATGAGTTCGCTCATTTCATACTCCCTTTACTCTTTTCGATATTTTTGACGAAAAACAGTAAAAAAAGTTTCTTTTTAATTTATTTTATCCATTTGAAAGAGGTTGAAACCTTGTCTATGTTGATATCTCCGTCGACAGTGGCTCTAAAAATTCTGACATCTTGATTTTTATATTCTATGTCAGGAATTTTAGAAATTTCTTTTTCGTATTCCGTAACATTGTCAGAGCGGGGAATTAAGGCAAATAATGTACTTGCGGAAAGGTTTCCTACAGGACCCAAGAGTCCTTCGGTTTTTTTGCCCAATTTGCCGTAAACGATAGCGTGAGACTCACTTTCGGCAATATCGTAATCTCCCGTTACGTAAAGACTGAGATTTTCACCTTGTGAAAATACGGCAATATCTTTTAATACACCGTTTTTGAGGTATAAACATCCTGAAATTTTTGAAAAAGTTCCTGTTTTAAACGGTTTCAAAAGTTCGATAAAATTATTGACCGAAAGGGACGTTAAACCTGAACGAAGCAGTGTTGATGCTCTTAATAAGTACTCAATTGAACCCAATTTCGGAATAGTTCCGTCTTCCATATGAAATCCGATTATTCCGTTTATATTTTTGAGTCTTTCACGGTCAGTTAAGCCCACGGTTGTTATGTTTGCGTTTCCGTCAAGTTTGCCTGTAATTTGATTTTTTAAACCCAAAAATGAGGTTGCGATAATGTTTGAGTCAACACCTTTCATTCTTACGTTACTTTTGGTTTCGCCGTTTTTGATATTGTAGGTAATGCTTCCGAAAGCGTTTCCGTTTGTGATTTTGAAGTTTTCCGTGTCAATCTTTAAAATCGAGTTTTTGTCAAGTGAAAAGACTGCTTTAAAATCTTCAATCGGGCAATTTTTGTAATCAATCAATTTTACGTTTAATATTCCTTTTTCAACCAAAACATCCGAGACATTCACTGTTGAAACGGCGGTTTTTATTTTTGAATTTTTATAAGATTCAATGCTCCATTGGTTTAAGACGGAAATCAAGCGGGCAAGATTGAGATATTGCACGGATGTTTCGGATTTTTTGATTTTTATGGGCATTTTTAACGAATTTTCAACGTCGGTTTTGATTTTATATCCCGTTGAAACCATGTCTCCGTCTGCTGTCAGATGAATTTCTCTGTCATCGGCGGAAAGTTTTCCGTTTTTGATTTTTAAATTATAAAGAGGAATTTCCGCATTGGAAATGCTTCCGACACCGTATATTTTAGGGGAATTACCGTTGTCACGGTATCTGAGAACGCAGTTGAAAAATCCGCTTTTGATTAATGATTTTTTAAAGACAAAATTTAACATTTTGGCAGGAAGACTTTGATGTGTCGTGAAAGATACATTTTGCGGTAAATATAGATTTCTGTGTTTTTTGAAAGAACCGTTCATAGTCCACATCGGTACGGAAATCTTTTTGCCGTCAGCATTTTCGGGGTATTTTGTGTAATTGAGTTTTTTGATGTTCAAAACAGTAGGTTTCAAAATCATTTCGCCTGAAATTTCTCTTAAAACGTCCATGTCGCCGAGGTTTGCGGACAGATAAGAAATATCTGAATCTTTATTGAATTTTATTGTCGGATAAATTCCCAATGAGTCGACCGAACCGCTCAAATTGACGTTAATTCCGACATCTCCGGTTAATTTTATCGGATGTAAAAATTTGGTATTTATATATCTTTCGACAAATAAAGTCGTTGGTTTAATTGCGATAGAGCCTTTTATTACGGGCAATTTGAGATAATTTTCAATTACAACATTTGCAAAAATCGGTGAACAGCCCGTTCTGCCTATTTCTCCGACAATATTTTTCAGAAGAATTGTTCTGTTTGTAAATTTAATCGGCAGATTAGCAAATGAAACAGGTACATCGCTTTTTATGTGTCTGAATGAAAGATTTTTGAAGTCTGCGTTTCCTGAAATTCCTCTGTCTGAAGCTTTCAGGTTAACATTTAACGTTCCGTTGCAATCTTTGATTTGTTTTGCGTACGGTTTTATTTGAGGAGAAAGGCTTGCAAGTCCGTGAAGTGTTCTTACGGAAAGGTTTGAACCGTTTACTGTCAAGTCGTATAAAGGTTTTTTTGCATAAAAATTTCTGACGTCTCCGTTTACGAAAAGACTTGATTTGTCTGCTTTTACGGAAAGTTTATTAATTAAAACATTTCCTTCTTTTACGAAAATTTCACCGCTCGGGGCATAAAATTGTTTGTTTGTGTCTGCTGATGTGATTTTTAATTCAGCATAAACTTTTCTTAAATCGATGTTGTCACCATCAAGTTTTGCCGTCATTTTTAAGGAGTGACGGGCATTTAGGTTAGGTATTGAATTAAGAGAAATATTGTTTGATAAATTTGCTTTTGAAACAAAGTTCAAAGTGTCGCTTAAATTTAAATTTGTTCCGCTTACAGAAATATTTAAATTTGATTGTTTGTTATCTTTCGGCAAGGTTCCGGTAAGGCTTGCGGTCAAAGGAGAAGAACCTAATTTTATTTTGAGATTTTCTCCTTTAATATCAGTTTCCGAAAAATTTATTTTTCCGATGACTGAAAAAATTGGTGCTCCAAAACCTTTGATTTTTATGGTGTTACCGAGTAATTGAAGTTTTCCGTCAATCTTTAATTTTTTCATTTCTTTTGCAAGATTTTTGGAAAATCTGTCAACTTGTCCGTGCATAAAAATCGCAACTTTCATATCGCCTGTTGCTTTTTCAATTGCGTTCAAAGAGTCTGACATTTCTTTTGTCAAAGAACTTGTTGTTACAACGTTTTTCAAAACATTTGCATTAATTTTTGGTGAGTCAATGTGCAGATTTACGTTACCGAGAAGGGTGCAAAGACCGTAAACCTTTGCGGGATAACCATTTACGGTTGCGTTTTTTGTATTAAAAGAAACATCTTTATCTTTAAAATCGAGTCTGAGATTTATTTTTCCCAAATTTGCGTTAACACCGTCAAAAGTTGCGTATCCGTTGAAAATATTGACAAAACCGTCGATTGTTGCAATTTCCCTCGTCCCGAAAATATGCAATTCCGCATTACCCGTACCTGATTTGATGTGAAACATCGGAACGGGGCCGAGTTCAAAGTTGAAAAGTTGGCTTACGGGAACCAAAATTGCCCTAACCATATCAAGTTGAAGATTGCCGTTTTCGGTATGCATATCAAATTTGCTCGGAACGGATTGATCGACGTCGGCATTTCCGTTCAATAAAAATTTCGCTCCCGAAGGGGTATCAACTTCGACGTCTATCAACGATTTTGAACCATTAAATGTCACGTCGATTTTGCCGACATGAGTTTTTTCAAAACCTCTGACAGCGTGAACATCGGAAGCATTAATTGCTCCTGATAATTCAAGTTTCGGGAATTTACCCTTGACTGAAAATTCTCCGACAACATTTCCGAATACACCGTTTTCTTTTACCACATCAAGCTCTTTTAATATGCCGTGAGGTATTATATCTATTACATTTTCGGCTTTCGTTTTCGGTATAACGAAATTTAAGTCAATGTATGGAATTTCTTTTTGGTAATTTTGAATTTTGCCCCGCATTGAAAATCCGAAATTTTTGTTATCGATTTTTACATCTTCAAAATCCAAAACTTTACCGTTTGCAAAAAATCTTGCTTTTGCTGTGGTTACACCTTTTGCAAGGATTTGTTTTGACAAAATTCCTTCATTGACGGAAATATCTTTCATAATGACGTTAATTTCCGTCAAATTGTCTTTGTGTTTGACTTTTTCGGAGTTAACATTAATGTTAATTATACCTTTTGCGTTTTTATAGTCCGTAAAGGTATTCAAATAAGGTGCAATCGTTTGCAAATCAATGTTTGTGATATTTCCTTCAGCGGAATATCCTTCAAAATCAGGTTTATTTTTGATGATAAAGTTGCTTTTTACGTTCAAGTTGAAGGAACAAATTTTGTTGTCGATGTCTAATGTTCCGTCAGTTGTTAATTGGGAAATTTTCCTTGAAACGGGTGAAAGTTCGAATTTTTTGCCTTTGAGGGATAAATTTTTGTTTAAATATTTATCTTTAAATAAAACCAGATAACCTTCAACATTGATGGAAGCACGATTTATATCAATATTTATCGGCAATTCCACCTTTTGGGTTAACTTTTTCCGATAAATTGCTTCTTGTAAATCCGATGCATCAAAAATCACATCGTTTGCATTCAGGCTGTCAATTTTTAATGTTTTAAAAAACAGATTTAGCGGTTGAATTTTTACTGACGGACTGTTTGCATAAAATAATCTTGTTTTATCCTTATTGTACAGAGCGATTGATTTTGCGGAAATTTCAAAGGCGAAAGACGGAAAGGTTTTCAATTCTACATTTTCGGTTTGCAAAGATTTTTCAGTGTATTCTTTAACAATTTTTTCAATGAAGGGAAGTTTTTCTTCGATATTTATCATTTTGGGGAAGAAAAGGACGTAGAAAATTTCGATTACCGCAAAAAGCAGTATCGCAAGTCCGCTAAATCCAAGTATTTTTGCTCTTTTTGTCATATCCCTTTTATCCGTTTTCATATTATATATATTTATCGAAAAAATATCAAAATATTACGTCATGTTGCATTTTGTATGTTTATGTGCAAATATATGAAAGAGTTTATCGGGATTCGATAGGCATAAGATATGGTTACAAGTAAATTAGAAATAAAGAAAAGTTCGTTTTTTAAAGATTTTTGGACGTCTTCGTCCTTCAAAAATTGCATGCTTTTGCTCGTTTTTGCGTTGGTTTTTACGCTTCTTTTGGCATCAAAGCATTTCTTTTTCAGAAGTTTGATTGATGAAAATAATATCGCAAGACAAGATGTTTATGCTGAAAAAACAATTGAAGTTGTCGATGTTTATAAGACTGATCAAAGAAGAAAAGAACTTGCTCAAAAATTAGATCCTGTTATGCGACCTGCCGAAGATACATTTATTATGAATGATTTGGATAATCTTGTTGCATCAATGTATCAGGTCAAAGTTTCGGATTTGCCGTATGCGGAAAAACATGCAAAATTGGTTTCGATGATTGATTTGCCGGATTCAAGCAGAGCAAGCTTCCTGGCTTCTTTCTTCTTAAATTCACCGAAAGAAGTTATTGAAACAACGGTTACAAAAGCAAAACATACTTTGCGTTCGGTGCTTGTTGTCGGAATTACGGAAAAGGACATCAATGACAACAATATCCTGAAAATAATTTACAGAAATACGGACAGAGAAACTCCGAGAAATCAAATGAAAGCAATTTCTTGCCTTTTGGAACAGGTAATTGTTCCTAATATGGTTATGGATGAAGTTGCGACCGATTTGGCAAGAAAAAATGTTGCGGAATCCGTTACGCCGATAAAAGTCACGTTTGATGCCGGTGACAAGATTATTTCTCAAGGTGAACGTGTTACGAAAGTAAAACGAGATGCTCTTTTGAAAGCGGGATACAGTATTGTGCAAATTAATTTGCGTGGTATGGCGGGCATTTTCGGCTTATTTGTAATCGGTATTTTTGCTGTTTACTATTATTTAAAATTATTTGAACAACAATTTTTAGACAGAAGACATGTTTTTGTTATAACTTTGTTGGCATTGATTTTGACGTTCTTGTCAATTATCATTCCGCCTGATTGGTCAATATATTTGCTTCCGATTCCCGCATTTGTAATTATGTTATCAATTTTTACAAATCCGAGGACGGCATTTTTTATAACGGTTGTGCTGACAGTAATGATTTCGTCGGCATTATGGCTTGCAGCCGCAAGAATTTCCGTATTTATTATGGTTGCCTTGTTTACTGCGGTTTGTACTTCAAAAATTAACTATACAAAAAGATTTCAAATTATCCGAGTCGGGCTTGAAGTTTCAATTGTAATGCTTCTTTGCATTCTTGCGTTATATCTTTTGCAGTTATGTTTGACGGATATGGCGGCAAAATGGTTCTGGTCTGATATCGTATTTGGTGTTTTGAACTGTCTTTTCAGCGGTATTATTGCTCTCGGTATGCTGCCGATTATGGAAAATGTATCGGGTATTATAACTCCATACGGAATTTCCGAGTTGGGAGATGCAAATCAACCGTTGTTAAAAAGATTGCAGTTTGAAGCTCCGGGAACATTTTCGCATTCAATGATGTTGTCCACATTGGCTGAAGCTGCGGCGGAAGCTATCGGTGCAAACGCTCCTTTGGTTCGTGTCGGAGCTTTATATCACGATGTCGGAAAATTGAAACGTCCTTTGTTCTTCATTGAAAATCAAAATTATTTCGGAATTGAAAACCCTCACTGTAAGCTCAATCCGAGATTAAGTAAAATGGTTATTGTTTCTCACGTAAAAGACGGTCTTGAACTTGCTGATGAATACAATTTGCCTGATGTTTTGAAAGATTTTATTTCTCAACACCACGGTACAACGTTGGCATCTTATTTCTATACTCAAGCCATTAAACAAGAAGGTTTGGACAACGTTGCACAAGAACAATTCCGTTACCCCGGTCCTAAACCGAAAACAAGAGAAACCGCCATTGTGATGATTGCGGATACCGTAGAATCGGCTTCAAGAACGCTTAAAGAATATTCACAGGAAGAACTCGAAAGATTTATTAACAGATTGATTGTCGAAAAACTCAATGACGGTCAGCTTTCAGATTGTGCATTGACATTGAAAGATTTGAAAGTTATCGCGGAAACTCTCAGTAAAACCTTAAGAGCCGCACATCACCAAAGAATTAAGTATCACGATAATATTTTGGAAGAATTGGAAAATCGTTCTAAACAGCAACAAAAAATTATTCCCGACGACAAAATATTGCCCGAAAATTTAAAGTCAGACGATGAAAAAACCGACAATTAACATATTTATAGAGAATATTTATGAGAAATTCGGCTTCGATGAGGTCGAGTTCCATAATGATGTTCAAAAAATGTTAAAATATGCTGTTGAATTGCCTGAAGTTAAGGAGAATTGCTGTCTTACCGGAAAAGAGTTTTCGACGTTAGTATTTGATATTGTACTTTGCAATAACGAGGAAATCCACAGAATTAACAGGGAATACAGAAATATTGACCGACCGACTGATGTTATTTCATTTGCGATGTTTGCTGATTCTGACCCTGACGATGTTTTTATTTTGGATGGTGAGATTAATTTGGGTGAGATAATTATTTCGCTTGACAAAACGGCTGAGCAGGCAAAAGAAAACGGTGTTTCAACGGAAGATGAGGCGAGACTTTTGGCGGCTCACGGAATTTTGCATTTGCTCGGATTTGACCATCAAACCGACGATGATTATAATTTTGTTGTTAAGACACAAAATAAAATTAAGGCTTCGTTGAATGTCTAAATATTCTCAAAAATATTTTTTCAAAAGTTTCGGTTGTGCAATTCACGGAATAAAATTGGCTTTCAAGTCGGAAAAAAACCTTACGAGACAATCGATTGTCGGATTTTTGGCAATAGTTTTCGCTTTTTTGTTAAAGTTTTCGGCGGTGGAATTTTGCATTGTTGTTATGTGTATTGCGGGTGTTTTGAGTGCGGAATTGTTCAATTCTGCTATTGAATATACAGTTGATTCTGTTTTTAAAAATAATTTCACAAAACTTGGCGGAATGGCGAAAGATATTGCGGCAGGTGCGGTTTGCTTTACTTCGATAACGGCCGGAGTCATTGGTGCAATTTTGTTTTTACCGAAAATTTTGTTGATTTTGAAAGAGGTATTAGGGTGAATTTTGAAGATATTTCAATAGGTACGGATATTGAAAAAATTGAGCGTTTTGAGAAGTATTCTTCAGACAAAAATGCCCCTTTGATTAAACGGATTTTTACCGAGGAAGAAATTGAATATTGTTATTCTTTCAAAAAACCCGCGGAACATCTTGCTGTAAGATTTTGTGCGAAAGAAGCTGTTTATAAAGCTCTCAGTGTATTAGGCATTGAGGGGGTTGATTATTGCGATATTGAAGTCGTGAGAAATTCTGACGGAGTGCCTTCGATAAAATTGTTGAAAGAAAAAAATGTTGATTTTCGTCTGAGCCTTTCTCACGGAAGCGGTTCGGCTGTTGCGAGCGTGATTGCAATAAAAAAATAAAACAGAAAAATATTTGTGCTAAAATTATCTCATAAGGGGTATGAAAATGCACATTTTATTAACAATTTCAATAATTTCGGTATTAATTTCTTCGGCATTTTTGACGTTGAGATTTGAGAATAAAAGGTTATATTCAGCATTAAGCTATTATTTTTTAATAGTTTTTGGGCAAGTTGTTGTAACGTATGAGTTTTTGTCGTTATTTTCGGCGATAAAACCTTGGAATGTAGTTGCAATAAACATTTTAGTACTTGCCGTTTCTGCGTTTTTGTTTAAAAAATCGGGTAAAAAACCTGATTTTGGCGAAGAAATTTCGAGTGAAATAAACAAATTAAAATTTGCCGTAAATCATGACAAGTGGTTAAACGTTGTTGCAGTAGCATTTACGGTATTTTTAATTATTTCCGCAATTTATTGTTATGTTATACCGACATTTGACGGTGATGCTTTTACGTACCATATTGCAAGACTTCCGTACTGGTACGAATTTTGCAATTTAAATCATTTTGAAATTGCGGATGCAAGGGCGATTGTAATGCCGATTAACTCGGAAATCTTTTATTTTTGGGCATATTCTTTCATTAAAAGCGATATATTTGTAAGATTTTTGTCATTATTTTCGTTTATCTTTTTTGTTTTTGGAGCAAGAGGATTTTTGAAAGAATTGAAAGTTCCGATGAATATTTCATTGTGGACAATTTTTGCCGTAACAGCTATGTATAACGTAATGTTTTCGGTTTCATCTTCGGAATCTAATCTTGTAATCGTTGCATTGATAGTGATTAGCTTGTATTTATTTCTTATCGGTGTCAAAAACGATGAGAAGTTGCCGATGTATTTTGCGACGGTTGCGTATGCACTTGCAATAGGCACGAAAACCCCGTCATTACAGATGTTACCTGCGTTTTTTGTAAGTTGTGTAGTAATTTCTTATTGTTATAAGAAAAAAGAATTTTACAAACCGTTATTGTATTGCGGTGGTTTTTTAATTTTGAATTTCTTTATTTTCGGTGCATATAATTATGTTTTGAATTTTATTGATTTCGGAAACCCTATCACATCTGCGGCAATTGCCGAACATCACAAGTTTATGGGCGGTTTTAAAGGCTTTATTGCTAATATTATCAGATATATTGCGATGTTTATAAATTTTTCGGGAACTGATATTCCTTATGGTACGGGAGTTCAATTCAGTGAGGCGGCTTGGCGTATCGTTACCGCTCTTTCGGGAATTGTAATTGCACTTTTGGGAATTGATCCGGAAATCGGAATTGTTATTTCCGAAAAAGTTTGGTTTGTCGAAGGTAACAGATTTGAAAATATGATGGGACTTGGGATTTTAGGATTTTTGTTGTTTTTGCCCGCAATAGTAATTTCAATTAAAAAAATCAAAACCTCAAAGAGAACATTGATAATCGGTTCAATGGCTTGGGGATTTATTATTAATATTCTTGTTCTTTCTTGTACTCTCGGCTATATGATTTTCAGCATAAGATTTATTATGGGCTTTGTAATGTGTGCATTCCCCGTACTTATTTATATGTTTATGCGAAAGAAAAACAATATTTTCCGAAAGGTTATTGCCGTTATAATGATTTATACCCTTACAATCGGTTTTTATTGTTATGAAAGAAAATTCCCGCCGTTTTTGACGGTAAAAATGTATCAGGCAGGTTCGCTTGAAAAATTTAAGGAAGAACTTATTTGTCAAAACGATACGTTTATTTCCGATTCGCAATCGTGTTCAATTGTTAAGACCACAAAGTCAGATAAAAAACCAGTGAAAGTCCTTTATTTTCCGTCATCAGGGACTGATACATATTATGTCGGACATATGCAGGATGAAAATTATACGGTTGATATAAAATTACTCGAGACAGCCGAAGAAAGTGATATTGATTGGGATAGCTATGATTATATCGTTGTTCCTAACGTTCAATATAATTCTTATATTTCTTATGATTCTCTTGAAAAATTCAGAAATGCCGTAACAAATTACAGTGACGGTTCGGACGGACAAACTCCGTTTTATGAATTTGATGACAAAATGTTTGCAAATTGTATTTACGGAACATCAAGACAATCCGGCATAAAATGGCTTACTATCGATAAGAACGCGATTTCTCTTTCAATGTGCTATTTCAAACACGATTTGTTTACAAAACATGGTTTTAAATTCTTTGCAAAAATAGAAAATCCGGAAAAGGCATTTGCAAAAGATTTGAATGTCTATGTGAACGTAAAAAAAGAAGAAAAATAGCTTTGCACAAAAGCCTTTTGTTGCTATAATTCAATTATGAGTAAGACAATAACGGTAAACAAAAAAGCCTTTCACGACTTTAATATAATCGAAAAATATACGGCGGGAATCGTTCTTTTCGGCACGGAGATTAAATCTGTCCGCAAAGGTGCGGTCAACCTCAAAGATAGTTTTGCGAAAATAGAAGATGGCGAAGTTTGGCTCTATTCTTGCCATATCAGCCCTTACGAACAGGGTAATCGCTACAATAAAGAACCCGAGCGAAAAAGAAAATTGCTTTTGAATAAAAAAGAAATTTTAAAAATATCGGGAAAAATAAAAAAAGAAGGCTATACGATTATTCCGCTCAGTATGTTTATTGGGGACGGCGGTTTTGCGAAACTTGAAATCGCCCTTGCAAAAGGTAAAAAATTATTTGATAAACGTGACGATATTGCGAAAAAGACCCAAACACGCGATATGCAGCGTGCTATGAAACGTTAATTTTGATTTTATTTTTGCAATTAATTTACAACTTTTCCGCTGAAAAGTTCAACAATTGTCCGTGCTGTGTCGGAGGCTTCCTCGAGATTTGCCGACGGAGTAAAATCACTTGTGTCTGAAGGCATTACCGAATATTCATCTTCTTCCTCAACGTAATTAGTTTGCGGCTCTGCGTTTAATTCAGTTTCAACTATTTCTTCAGGCTCATTTGTGTCAATGTCAGTCTTTGCAACTGTTTGGCTTGGTTGAGGAACGGGCTTGTCAACAACTTTTTCGTCTCCGTAAAAATCTTCATTTTGCGGACAATCGTCATAATTAATTGGGGACATATCCACAGGCTCTTCCGCTACTTTTTTCGGAATGGCAAATTTGGGTTTGCTATGGTTAAAAGACGGAGTTACTTCATTAGCAAGTTTTTTTTCTTCGATTTGTTTTTCTACCGAGTCAGCGAATGATTCAGTTTTTTTTTCTGTTGAATGGCTTGTAATTGCTGATGATGTGCCGACTTTGCATTCTATTTGGATTGATGAAACATCAAAATATTTGCAGGCAGCTTCTTGAAGTTTCGATTTTTTCATCGGCTCATTTGCCGTTTTTGCACCGCCTTCATTGGCAAATCCGAGAACAATTTTATGTCTTGTAACTTCAATCGGCTTAGCAAGTCTTTGGTAGAAAAAGCTTGCCGGAGGCTTGATTTCGGCACAAATTTGTTGCCAATCCGCAAGCATATCGCCTGTTGCTTTGCTGATGGTTGCTTCTTGCGGAGTTGAATTTTTCGGTTCTTCTTTTGAAACTTCTTTTTGAACTTCGACGGATGTTTGCTCAATAGGTTGTGCTTTTTGAACAGGTTTTGCAAATGAAGGTTTAGCGTGTTCTTGAACTTGCGGTTTTTCTTCAATTTTTTGAACGGTTGGTTGAACAAGCGAAACGTCTTGTTTTTGTTGAATTTGCGGGGTTGCTTTTTGAACTGGGATTTGACCTGTCGATAACATAGCCTCAAGACGAGCGACTTTTTCGGTCAATTCCGCTATTGTCGGCACTTTTTCAAGACTTGTGATGTCTATTATGCAAAGTTCCGCCCACATATATTTGTTAGTATTTTCTTTTAATTTTGCAAAGTGATAAGAGAGCCTTTCCGCAAGGAAAATCAGGGTTTGTTTGTCAAATTTTTCGCTTTGTTCTTTGATTTTGTCATAGATTGCTTCGTTGATTTTCGTCATTGAAAAAACGAGAGATTTGTCCGTGCAGGATTTTAAGATTAGCATATCCCTGAAATACTGTATCAATGCGGTTAAGACCCTGCTCGGTTCGTTTCCTCGGTCGTTAATTTCGCTCAAAATTTTCAATGCATTTTCTGTGTCGGAATTGTTTATGCACTCTGCGATTTCGTACACTTTGTCGTATGAAATTTGACCCAAAATTTCGTTAACATCATCAACAGAGATAGTTCCGTTTTGACCTAAAACGCTTAATTGGTCTAAAAGTGCTACAGCGTCTCTCATTCCGCCTGCTGCATTTTTTGCAATAGCAAGAAGAGCTTCGTCCGTAATTTGAATGTTTTCGGATTTTGCAATAAAATCAAGCCTTTTGACGATATCTGCCGTGGTAATTCTTCTGAAATCGTATCTTTGACATCTTGAAACGATTGTTTCCAAAACCTTGTGAGATTCAGTCGTAGCAAGGATAAAGATTACGTTTTCCGGCGGTTCTTCGAGTGTTTTCAAAAGAGCGTTCGAGGCTTCATTTGTGAGCATGTGAACTTCGTCGATGATATAAATTTTGTATTTTCCGTGAAGCGGTGCGTATTGCACTTTTTCTAAAATGCTTCTTGCATCATCGACTGAGCGGTTGCTCGCAGCATCGATTTCGATAACATCGACAGGGGTTGAATTTATGACGTCAAGGCAGCCTGCACATTTGCCGCAAGGGGTTACGGTCGGACCGTTTACGCAGTTTAAAGATTTTGCAAAAATACGGGCGGACGAAGTTTTCCCTGTCCCTCTCGGACCGCAAAACAAGTAAGCATGCATAATTCTGCCTGATTGTACGGCATTTGATAATGCTCTGACCGTACTTTCCTGTCCCGTGATGTCAGCAAAGACCATCGGACGATATTTTGTGTAAAGCGGAATGTATTTTTTGCTCAATGATTTGCTCCGAACGAATTAAAATGCTACTATCGGTATTATAATCGAAAAGGGAGATTTTGTCCGTTTTATGAATTTAATTAAACCAAAAAAGTTACAAAAGGGCGATACGATAGGTCTGTTGTCGGTTTCAGGCGATATTAGGAATACAAAAAACATCGAAAATGCGGCGAAATATTTTCAATCTTTGGGGTATAAAACTGTTATTTCGGATACAACTTACCGAAAATTCAGATACCACGCAGGTTCTGATAAGGAACGGGTTAAAAATTTGGAAGAGTTTTTTCAAGATGATAAAATCGACGCAATCGTTTGCACCCGTGGCGGTTACGGCATTATAAGGATTTTGGAAAAAATCAATTACGATATTATAAAAAATCACCCGAAAATTTTGTGCGGATATTCAGATATAACGGCACTTTTGCTCTATATTTACAAAAAAACGGGCATGGTTTGTTTTCACGGTGCTATGGCAAACGGAGATTTCGGGGACGAAAAAATTTCAAAATTTACCGAAAAATCTTTCTTTGAAACCTTAAGTTGCTCGGAAACATTGAATTTTAAGGCTAACGGAAAAGTTTTTAATAAAGGAAATGCAAGCGGTGTTTTGTGGGGAGGAAACCTTGCAACGATTGCATCTATGGTCGGTTTGGATTTTATTCCTGATGAAAAATTTATTTTGTTTCTCGAGGACGTGAACGAGCCGGCTTATAAGATTGACAGAATGTTTACGCAGTTATTTAATGTTGAAAAATTCAGGGAAAACATTGGGGGACTTGCTCTTGGGGTGTTTTCTGATTTAGAGAAGAAAAATTTTGTCGACGATATGTTCAAAGAGTATGCTAAAACGTTGCAAATTCCTTGCTGTGAGGGCTTTTTGATATCCCATGAAGAGGACAAATTTACCTTGCCGATTGGGGTAAATTGTGAATTTTCTGCGGATAAAAAAATTATCGAAACGACGGAGTGCACCTTCGTAAATTAATTGTAGCAAGGGCTATATCCTTTTTTCAAAAAAAATTGTATAATTTAAGAATGAAAAATCTTGTCGAAATAAAAAATTTAAAGATGAAATATGCCGTAAAATCAGGATTTTCGGCAAATAAAAATGAGTTCATCAATGCGGTTAACGATGTTGATTTGAAAATAAAAGAGGGTGAAATTTTAGGAGTTGTCGGAGAATCCGGTTGCGGCAAATCCACCCTCGGCAAGTGCATTTTGCGGCTTGAAGAAGGTTATTCGGGGCAAATTATTTTTGACGGAGAAGATATAGCCGAAGAAAAAAACTTGAAAAATTTCAGAAAATCAGCCCAGATGATTTTCCAAAACCCTTATGCCAGCCTCAATCCGAGGATGAAGATTTATGATATTTTAAAAGAACCGCTCGTTATTCACGGCGAAAAAAATTCCAAAATTATCCGTCAAAAAATTGAAGAAGTTTGTGAACTTACGGGGATTGATAAAAGTGCTTTAAACTATTATCCTCACGAGTTTTCAGGTGGTCAAAGACAGAGAATTTCTATTGCGTCTGCAATTATTTTGAAGCCGAAATTTATCGTTGCTGATGAACCCGTAAGTGCTTTGGATGTTAGTATTCGGGCACAAATTATAAATCTTTTGAAAGATTTGAAAGAAAAATTGAAATTGACGATATTGTTCATATCGCACGATTTGAGCGTGGTTCGACATATTTGTGACAGAACCGCCGTGATGTATTTGGGAGAAATTGTTGAAATTGCGGACAATGAAGATTTATTTAATGAGCCGAAACATCCTTATACCAAGGCTCTTTTGAACTCTGTTCCCGTGATTTCGAGGGAGAAAAAAGACAGTCGGATAATTTTAGCCGGCGATGTTCCGTCCCCGAAAAATCTTCCTTCGGGTTGTAAATTCCACACGAGATGTCCCGAAGTAATGCCGATTTGTGCCGAAAGTTGTCCGACACTTGATTGTATCGGAAAAAATCATCTTGTAAAATGTCATTTGTATATTGGTTGCGAAAATTCGCAAAAATAGTTAAAATTGTAGCATGAAAAGAATAGAGTATTTTGTAACACAAACAGTCACGTTTCAATTTCTCAAACTCCTCAGAAAGCAGGCGTTCGAGTTTTTTGAAACCTTCGGACGTATGTCTGTGCGTTTGTTTGAGGTTATGAAATACATTTTGACGGGACAATTTTCTTATAGGCACATAATCGAGCAGTGTAGTCGCTTTGCGATTGATTCACTTCCGATAACACTTACCATTGTAGCGATGACATCAGTTATTTTAGCGGTACAAATTGCTCCCGAAATGGTTAAACAAGGCGGAGCGGGGTTTATAGGCGGACTTTTGGCAATAGTTACCGTTCGTGAGATGGGAACGATTATGACCGGTTTTGCGATAATTTCGATGATTGGCTCGTCAATGGCATCTGAAATCGCCACAATGAAGGTCACTGACCAAGTTTCCGCCATGAAAGTTTTACACGTTCCTCCGATAAAGTATTTGTTTGTTCCGAGGGTAATCGCAGGAGCGTTGATGATGCCGTTAATTACTACAGTTGCTTCAACTGTCGGAATTTTTTGCGGCGGATTTGTTTCGTCATTGACAAGTCCCGAAGTTACGGGATTATGCTTCATAAACTCAGTAAAATTAGGACTTTTCAACCGAGATATCGGAATTATGCTCTTGAAGGCATCCTGCTTTGGTGCCGCAATTGCTCACATCAGTTCAAGTTGCGGTTATGATGCCGAAGGCGGTGCAAAAAGCGTAGGTATTGCAACAACAAAAGCCGTAGTTTGGTCATTTATCGGAATTGTAATCATCGACTACATTTTCGCTTTATGGTTCTATTTCTAAAAAGGTAAATTATGACATTAAAAATTGAACATTTAACAAAAAAATTTGACGATAAAGTTATCTTGGATGATATTTCATTTGAGGTGAAAACGGGTGAAATTCTTGCAATTGTCGGCTTTAGCGGTTCGGGGAAAAGTACTGTTTTGAAATTGATTACAGGCTTGCTTGACAGTGACGGAGGAACAATTACCTCTGATGATAAGGGTGAAGTTGCTATGGTATTTCAATATTCGGCACTTTTCGATTCTTTGAATGTCTTTGATAACATAACATTTGCACTCCAAGAAAGAAAAGAATTCCGCGGAAAATACAGCGAAAAAGAACTACGGGAAATGGTTGCCAAAAAGCTTAAAACAGTAGGTTTAAGCAACATTGAGAACAAATTTCCGTACGAACTCTCAGGCGGTATGCAAAAACGTGTAAGTTTCGCAAGGGCAATTATGACGGAGCCGAGTCTGATTTTGTACGATGAACCGACGGCAGGCTTAGACCCGGTCGCTTCAACAATTATTGAAGATTATATTGTTCGTTTGCGTAATGAAACCAATACGACTGCAATCGTTGTAACGCACCAGCTTTCGACTATTAAACGTTGTGCGGACAGAGTTATTATGCTTTATCACGGAAAAATTGTTTTTGAGGGAACTCCGCAAGAACTTGAAGCGGGCGAAACTCCATATACAAGGCAGTTTATGGATGCATCTCCCGAAGGTCCGATGAAAATAAATGCTTCGGATTTTTAGGATTTTATGGTAAATTAAGAACAGGCAAAGGATAAAAAATGAAATTATCATCAGGATTTAAAGTAGGAGTCTTAACTTTAGCGGCTATCTTAATTTTAGTCTTTACGGTACTTTGGGTAAAAGGCCGTTCGATTTCCGCAGGGGAAAGAATTACGGTTGCATTCAAAGATGTAAACGGTTTAAGAGCCGGTTCGGGTGTTCAAATGATGGGTGTCAGAATCGGTCAGGTCGAAAGTTTAGAGCCGAAAATTAATTCCGAAAACAGCTACATTGAACTCAAATTTGTCATAACAGAGCCTGATGTCAAAATTCCTGAAGCTTCAACAATTTCAATTCAACAAACGGGGATTATCGGTGAACAGTTCCTCGAAGTTACTCCGCCGCAAATTCAAACGATTTATGTTCCATTAAAAGGTAAAAATATCCTTCATGTTGGAGATAAGGTGCAAACAATTCTCTCAAAAGAATTGCACGATATCGGTGTGATTAAGTCGGCAGAACTTGTTGAAACAAAAGGTTTGCCCAAAATTATTTCAAAAGATATTCCAAGCAAAATGGCTATAAAAGTAGGCTATATCATTGATTTGCCGGGATTGGAACTCCCTGAATTGCTCCGAGGTGAAATTAAAAATGACAGTAACGGTGAAACGTTAAGACTTTCTCCCGTCAAAGATGTCGTTTTACAAATGCCGCAAACAACTTCACCTTACACAATCATAGAGCCAATGCGTGTTTCGGACTTTTTGAAACTTCAATATCGTTCCGCAAATGCACTTGCCGAAACAAATGAAAAGCTCTCGGCAATTCTTTCGGATGATGTTATGAAAGATATTCAACAAGTTATTAAAAATGCTGATGAACTTACCGCAAATGCTACTGTGGCAATAGATAAAGCTTCAGCTTTGATTGATGTTTCAAAAGATGAAATTTCAACCCTCTCAACACAAGTTAATGATTTGACCGTAAAACTCAATAAGATTGCTGACAGTGTTATTGACGTAACTTCTGATAAAGATTTTGCTAAAAACGTCAATGAAACAATGGATAACATCAATAAATTATCCGGAAATGTCAATAAAATTATCGAAGATCCCGAAACGGAAAAATTGCTTTGT
This sequence comes from uncultured bacterium, assembly GCA_902783835.1. Taxonomy (GTDB): domain Bacteria; phylum Cyanobacteriota; class Vampirovibrionia; order Gastranaerophilales; family Gastranaerophilaceae; genus RUG841. Next base: position 94,716 of record CACZSN010000006.1, on the reverse strand, counting down.
GACTTGAAAGTAACAATGAAAAATGTTTCGGAATTGTCGGAATGTTTGAACAAAATGTCTAAAGACCCGCGTGTCAGAGCTGAAATTTCCAGAACCGTTAAAAACCTTAACGAAGCTCTTTGTAAGCTTACCGTTACGCTCGATACGGTTAATTATGCAACGGAAGATCAACGCGATGAACTTAAGCAGTCTATTAAGGACGTTGAGGCTACAACCGCTAACGTTAAGAAATTCTCTGAAAAACTTAATAAACGGTTCTTGCTTTTCAGATTAATGTTTTAGGACGAAACGATGAAGCTCTTTTTAGCAAAATTGCATTATGAAAAAAATCCAAGCTTTTTCAAGCGATTGCTCAGAGGAGTTCTGTCGTTATGCTCAATTCCTTACGGGGCGGTTACTTCCGTAAGAAATTTTCTTTATGATAAAAATATTATCAAAGCTTATGATGCGGGAGTGTTAACAATTTCCGTCGGAAACCTTACAACCGGCGGTGTCGGCAAAACTCCTTTTACTGCTGAACTTGCTAACATGTTTGTCTTGCAGGGGAAACGGGTTGCGATTTTATCAAGAGGTTACGGCGGAAGTTTGCCAAATAAAGATGTAAACGTTATTTCAAACGGAGAAAAAATATTTTTTAACGCTCAAGAGGCAGGCGATGAGCCGTTTTGGCTTGCTGCAAATTGCAAATCGGTTGTTGTCTTAACTTGTTCTTCCCGTTCAAAAGCTGCCGAAAAAGCAGTCAAGGACTTTAATTGCGAAGTTTTAATCGCGGATGATGCTTTTCAACATCGAAAATTGGCTCGAAATGTCAACTTGCTTTTAGTTGACCAAGCAAATCGATTTGGGAATGAAAAACTTTTGCCGGCAGGTCCTCTGAGAGAAGGGTTTAGCGGTGTAAAGCGGGCAACGGCGATAGTCGTTACAAATAAAACGAGTAATGTTGAAAATGCTCTGAAATATTGCGACGAGATTAAGGCACGATTTGATAAACCTGTTTTTTTGTGCAAAATGCAGCCTGATATTTCTTATAATATAAAAAATAATGAAATCCTTTATAAAGGTGCATCGGTGTTGGCTTTCTGTGCTATTGGACAACCAAATGAATTTTTCGATTTTATTAAGGAAAATTATTATTTAACGGCGACAATGACATTTCCAGATCATCACGCATACACTGCCGATGATGTTGAAATGATTTTAAAAACGGCAGAAACAAGCGGAATTAAATCGGTTATTACGACCGAAAAAGATGCCGTCAAAATTAAAGCATTTGCGGAAAGTTATAAAACATCCGTTAATATTTATGCGTTAAAACTCAGTGCGTGTGCCGATTTTCAGGATATAGTGAATTGCCGGTAAAAATTTGTATAATTAGTGATAAAAATACTTATTAAAAGCATAAAAACGGTTTAAATTGCGTGGTGACGGACTTTACTATCCGTTGACAATACGGTTATTTTCGGTTACTCTATGATTTAAAAACGGGGCATTCCTCCACCGGAGAAAAGCATGCTTAGAAAAATGTTCCCCGTTTGACGAAAAACAACAAAATTCATTGATGCAAATATCGGTGGCAGTAGAATAATAACTGCGAGGTTTATTGCAAAATAAGCTCCGTTTTAAGGGTGAAAAATGATTTTAACAGCAAAATTAATCAGCAGATTGACACTCTATCACAGTATATTGACAGAGCTTGAAGAAGAAGGAACGGAAACTGTTTCGAGTCCGCAAATTGCTGAATTGCTCAAAATTGATGATTCTCAGGTAAGAAAAGATATCAAATTTTTGGGTAAATCGGGCAAAACCAAAGTCGGATATAAAGTTACCGAGGTTAGAAAATTAATTGAAAAAACGTTAGGTTTTGAAAAGACAAAAGACGCATTTGTTGTCGGTGCCGGTAATTTGGGACTTGCACTTGCAAAATACGATGATTTTAAATATTACGGTTTCAATATTTTGGCATTATTTGATAATGATCCGTTGAAAATTGATATTACCGTTAACGGAAAACAGGTATTTCATATTGCAAAATTACCTGATTTGACGAGAAGATTGAATGTTGAAATTGCAATTTTAACAGTACCGAAAAGTTTTGCACAAGACACGGCCGATTATCTTGTGGCATCAGGGATTAAGTATATTTGGAATTTTACTCCTACAGTGCTTAAATTGCCTGATAACGTTCAAGTTTGGAACGAAAATTTAATCGGTAACTTTTTACAATTTACAAAAGATATTTAAAAACTGAGGACGAAATGCTTAACACACAAAATTCAATGGTCTTGATGATAGACGTACAGGAAAAATTAGTCAAAGCTACAAATGCTGACATTGAAGCGGAAAATGCAGGCAAAATGATTGCCGCTGCAAATATTTTAGGTTTACCCGTTTTGGTTAGCGAACAATACCCGAAAGGTCTCGGAGCTACTGTTTCGAATGTTTCGGAAAAATTCCCCGAAAATACAAAAGTGATTGAAAAATCCGCATTTTCAATTTTAAAAGAAGAAAATGCACTTGATACAATCAAATCTTACGGCAAAAAACAAGTGATTTTGTTCGGGATTGAAACTCACATTTGCGTTTTGCAAACCGCGATTGAGTTGGTTAAAAACGGTTTTGAAGTTTATTTGATAAAAAATGCAAGCAAAAGTCGTCAAGACTCTGAACACCTTGCAGGTATTGATGTTATGAAATCGGAAGGTGTCAATGTTGTTACTCTTGAAATTGCACTTTTTGAACTCCTTGAAACCTCAAAAAATCCGTCATTTAAACAGGTTCAAGCATTAATAAAATAGTAAATCAAAATTTATAAAAGGAAGGATATTTTTATTCTTCCTTTTTTTACATTTATTAATAATTACGTTTGCCCGAATTTGTCGCATATGTGTTATATAATATTTTTAAGATAAGGGGAAACAATGAAAACAGTTGACGTGTATTCAAACAACTCGTTTGAAATATTGAATGAAATAAAAATTTTGAAAGAGAATAAAAAAAATAAAATTTGTGCTGTTTTCATGAATTACGGCAAAAATTCTGATTTATACAAAACACTTGAGAATATTGGGATTTCTGTTATTTCTTTTGAAAATTTTGTAAAAAAAATTCTTTCGAAAACGACAAAATTGTTAGGATTTAAAACGATTTCTGATTATATGGCAATTCAGATTATTGAATCTGTTTCAAAGCCTTTTCTTGCGGAACATTCCGCTTTAAAAAATTTGATAAAATCAAAAAGTTTCTCAAGAGAATTATATAATCTTTTCGGGATGTTAAAAATAAACAAAATTTCTTATGATGACTTGATTTCAGCTACTTTGTCGGCAGATATTTCGGTTGATGATAAAAAACGTTTTGAAACGATAGCAAATATATATAAAAAATACTCGGAAACACTTGAAGAACAACGCTTTTTGGATTTCAGGGATATTGTTTTGGTGTCGATAGATGAGTTGAAAAATAATGAATTGTTAAAAAATTTTGTGCATAAAAATTTTGAATTTTTGTTTGTTTTCGGGGCGGAAAATTTGTCCGTAATTCAATTGGAATTATTGAAAATGGTTTCAAACGAAAAAAACTTGACGTTAATTGGGGATAAAAACGCGAAAATTCATACATTTATGGGTGCAAATGCATTTGTACCCGAAAATGGAGAACAATTATCCCAAATGCCTTCAAATACGCTTTTTACAGTCAATCAAGATACTTATAAAAGAGCAATATTTATGAAAAATTTTTCGTCCGAAAAAGTCGATTTTCAAAAATCATCTGCAATTGAATATCGTTTATTTTCGGATTTACACGATGAAATCGATTATATTTCAAAGAAAATCATTGATGGTGTGAAAAATGGTGAAAAATATTCGGATTATGCGATTTTGACACGGGACAATTCCGTTACCGACGTGATTTCGGATGTTTTGAAAAGTTACGAAATACCTGTCAACGGGAAGCTTTACAGCGATGATTTTGAGATTTTTAAGATAAAATTTGAACGAATTTTGATGATGTGCGAAATTTTTGAGAAATTGAATGTCGAAGATTTTTCCGATCTTGAAAATGTTTCGCCAAAATCAAAAGTAGATTTTGAAAATGCAACGGAACAATTAAATTTGTTAACGGAGAATTTTTTGTATGAAATTTTAGAAAATAAATATGATGCGGAAAAGTTATTATCCCTTCAAAACCGCGGTAAATACCGCTTTTTACTCTCTGCCGCTTTGAAAAATTGCACTTCGTTAAATCAAGATGATGCAAAAAAAATCCGGATTGAAATTGAAAAATTAAAACAATATTATTCATTATTTTTGAAAGGTGATTTTGTTCGTCTTGTGGCGAAAATAGCCGATATTGTTGAGAATTCCGATACAAATTTTCATATGTTTTTAGCTGAATTTTTAACGGATTTGAAAGAATTATCGGATTTGAAAAATTGTGTTTTGAAAGAAAAAACGGACATGAAATCGGTCTTGAACCTTATGCAGACTGAATTGCCGGAGAATATTGAAACCGATAATAAAGTTAATTTGATAAGCATTTTCAAAAGTTCGGGGCAAACGTTCAAAACGGTCTTTTTGCCTGCACTTTCAGAAACTTATTTTCCTAAAAAATCAAAATCGACATATTTTATCTCGGATGATGCTAATAAAAAAATTTCAGCGAAGTTACAAGAAAAATTTAATAATTTCGAAAAATTGATTTTTTCCCAAGAAGATGAATTGAAAGACGAAAATAGCTTGCTGTATACGGCTTTGACACGTGCGGAAAATAAAATTTACCTTTCCGCTCATAAGTATTCAGACCGAAAACAAGTTATTCCGTCATCATATTTTGAACAATTTATTTTTGTTGACGGAGAAAATTTTGTTTCCGATGAAACGGAAAAACTCGATGAAGAAATCAAACAGGCGGAATTATCCGAACAATATGAGTCGAAAAATAAGGAAAAAGTCCCTGTTTTGGCTCCCGATGACCCAATAAAGCTCAGTGCCTCGTCGATAAACAGATTTTTGAAATGCCCAAGACAATTTTATTATACGAAATTACTCGGATTAAAAACGACAAGTTCTTTCACCGCAAGTTACGGAACGGCTGTCCATGCGGTTTTTGAGCTTGTTATGAAATCTTATATAAACGAATTTGGAAAAGATATTTTCCTTAAATTGGGGAATGTTTTATTTGATGTTAAAAAAGATAGAAAAGCCACTGTCGATGCCGGGTTTGATGAAGTTAAAATTGTCGAAGAAATCGAAAAATTGAGCGATTTGGATTTGGAAGAAATGCGAACGGATTTTTTGAGTGCGATGGATAACCTTGAAACTATCGGATATTTTGACGACAAACCTCTTTCTTGCAAATGTGAAGAACCTTTTAAATTTACCCTTGAAGAACTTCCCACAGTTACTTTTAACGGATTTATTGATGCAATTATCCGCTATCAAACAGGTTGGAAATTGATTGACTATAAAACTTCTGCCGATAAGCCTTCTCTCGGCTACCTGTTCAGTGATAACGGTGTGAATTTTTTGTCTGAAAAACAAGGAAAATTTAATGAAAATTATATTAAAAAATATGATTATCAAATTCCGTTGTATTACCTTGCGTGCTTGCATAGTACGGATTTGACGGATTATAAAACAAATTTGGATGAGGTCGGCTATCTCTATGTTCGCCCGAAAAATAACAAAAACGGCGAATCTTGGAAAGATTTTATGCCTGTTTCCAAAATTCAACAATATCAACAAAAAATCATTGAAAATATTAAAACAACCGTTGTCGATAAAATTTATCAAAAAACCGATTTCGAACCGATTTATGACGAAATGAGTTGCAAATACTGCGATTTTAAAGAATATTGTAACGGCAAAACCAATGAAGGTGAGGCTTAAGATGAATATAACAGTTCTCGATAAATTAACCGAAGGTTTGAATGAACAACAAAAACAAGCCGTCGAAATGCCCATAAATTCTTTTACAAAGGTCGTTGCCGGTGCAGGAACGGGGAAAACAAAAATTATTTCTAAACGATATATTAAATTAGTTAATGATTTGATATCGGGCGGAAAAGTTGAAAAACCGCTTGAACATTTGCTTGTCATAACCTTTACGCAAAAGGCGGCAACCGAAATGAAGGAGCGTATTTTGAAGGAATTAAAAGAAAATGAAATAAATTCTTTCGGTCAGGAAAACAGAATTTCGACAATCCACGCTTTTTGTTCGGAAATGCTTAAACGACACGCGATTGAGGCAAATCTTTCACCTAATTTTAAATTGGCGGATGATAATCAACTTTCTGAAATTTATGAGACGATTATCCGCAAAATCCGTTATGGTGAGTGCGATACGATTGATTTTATCGATGAAATTTTGAGTGATTTGAAAATAAATAAGGATATTTTGGAACATAAAAACATCTTGAAACTCAAGGCAGTCGGCGATTTGGAAGATGTTTTCAATTCCGTTTTGCCGATTATAAAACAGGTTAAATCTCTTGGGTTGACCCCAAAAGAATTTTTAGACAAAACATTATCCTCAATACCTTGTTATTCCTCGTTTATAGGTAATTTTTTGAAGAATAAATATACCTGTTCACATTTTTCCGATATTTATTCCGATGAAATGATAATGGCGGAAGATTGGTGCAATTACTTTAAAAATAATGATTTTGCCGATGATAATTATAAAAATTCTTCAGATGACGAAGTTTTTGAAGATTTGATGAAAATTTTAGTTGATAAAAATAATACGAGAAAATCCCCAAAAACCGTCGGTTGGACTCCAAAATCGGATTTTTCCGAAGATTTCGGAAAATCTTATATCCTGCAAATCTCAGAGTTGGAAAACCTCTTTACCAAAGTGATTGCGGTTATTTATGCCGTTTACCAAAAACAACTTGAAGAATTGGATTTGATTGATTTTGATGATTTAATCAATAAAACTTTGTTTATTTTGAAAAATAATGAGGTTATAAGAAGTTATTATAAAAAATATTTTAAGCATATAATTGTCGATGAATTTCAGGATACAAGCGGGGCTCAACTTGATTTATTAATGAATTTGATTGCGGATGAAGAACCGAATATTACGGTTGTCGGCGACAGAAAACAGTCAATTTATGCGTTCAGATATGCAAAAATGGAAAACCTCGACATTTTAGAGAAAAAAATTGAACAGAAATTTGCCTCAAAATCGAATTTTTCCGATAAATTTAAAATTATTAAACTTGAAACAAATTATCGTTCGACATCACAGGTATTAGATGCCGTCAATGCTGTAACAGAGCATTCTTTGAAGCTTGATGAACCTTTAAATGCTTTTTCAAAAGAAGAAATTTCTCGCAGCGTAAAATTTTCAAAACCCGAAAAATGCTCATCGTCCGATGAATACAGAGCTTTGGAGACTAAATATATCGCAAGCGAAATTTTGGAGGTTATGCATCGTGACAGTTTGAAATATAAAGATTTTGCCGTTCTCGTAAAATCCCATGAACAAGCCGATTTTATTGAAGAACACCTTGCAAAATACGGCATTCCTTCTGTCAAAAAAGTCAACACAAGCTATTTTTCAAAACCGATTGTCAAAAATATCTCTTGCCTTTTTAATTTTGTCCGAAATGTTCGTAACGAGATTGCTCTTGTGAAAATTTTGGAAATAAATTTTTCAGACAAAGAAATTTATGATTTTAAACAAGCAATTACAAAAAATGTTGCAAACATTGATGAAGACGGAATTGCTGATTTGAATTTGTCTGAAAAAATCCTTTTATCTCTTGAAAAAAATTCTTTCGACAACATAAATTGTCCGGAAGAAATAAAAACAGCCGTAAAGTCTTTATACGACGGGGTTTTAGATATAATAAAAAATAAAAATAATCTTTCTTTGAGTACTGTATTTTATAAATTATTGGATATTTATCAACCGTATAAAAATTTGTCAGGAACGGCTAAAAGTCTTGCGGAGATTGATGTTACGGTATTTGAAAAAATTCTTGCCGATTATGTAAAAAATGCGGGTTATTCAAGTGTTAAAAATTTCATTGAGTATTTACAAATAATTTCGGAAGACAAAAATTTTGAAATGCCGAATGTTTTTGCCGGCGAAATTGATGCCGTTCGCTTAATGACAATACACGCAAGTAAAGGTCTTGAGTTCCCTTATACCTTTGTTGCCGGTATTTCAAGCAAAGGTGCAAATTTGAATTTGGGGCTTGCCTCTATTGAATTAAATGAAGAATTTGGCAATTTCGGATTGATGATTAACAAATTTCATGGCAAAGATTCCTTAAAATATTTGATTTATAAACAAATTTATAAAGCTCCGAGAGAATATGCGGAGGCGAAACGAAGATTTTATGTAGCGGTCAGTCGTGCGGAAAAATATCTCAATGTCTTGATTTGCAACAGTCCGCAAAAATATCTTAAGGATTTGACCGAACATAATGCTAAAAAAGGCGAAATTTCCGCCCCTCTTGAGCATCTAGTTTATCCCGTTGAAAACGAAAATTTGTCTGTCGAAAATAAATCCGTCAGCATTTTATTGCCCGATAACAAAATTGAGGTTAAAACAATTGCTCCAAAATTTGAAGATGAAAAAGTCGGAAAATATTATCTGAGTTTTAGTAAAATCAACACTTTTAACCATTGTCAAAAAGCTTTTGTGCTTAAATATGTTTACGGATATCCCGATTTGGGTAAAGTCAATAGCGGTGCATCTGCTGGTAGTATTTTGCACAGTCTGATTTATCATTCTTTTGTCAATAAAAAAATCTTGAGTATTTCTCAAATTCAGGAATATCTTAAAGATGTTGTTCTTGAAAAGGTTGACTATGACAAGGTTTTGGCTTTATATTCTTCTTTTGCAAAATCAGAATATTCAAAATTGTTTTCTGCTGAAATTTTAGCCGAATACGGTTTTGAATATGAATATAAAAATATCATTTTTAAAGGTGATATTGACCTTATAGTCAAAAATTCAGACAATTCCGTTGATATAATTGATTTTAAATCCAATGAAAACCTTGAAATTTCCGATTATGGCAAGCAAATGGCTATTTATAAAACGGCACTTGAAAAGCAGGGTTTTGTCATCAAAAATTTGGTTCTTGCAAATGTAAAATCGGATTGCGTGAAGGATTTTGTACTTAATCAGTCCGATTTGGATTTAGCTAAAAAAGAAATTGATGCGGATTTGAAAAATATTAAAAAAATTACGGAAGGAAAATTTGCCGATATATCGGGTTGCCAAAATTGCAAATATTGCGGCTATGACTACATTTGTTCTTCTTTCGATAACGAGTGAAATGTAAATAATCATCTGTAAATTTTTTGTAAAAATCTTTTCGCGTTTTTTATGCTCAATTTCCGAAAAGCCTTGTAAGACAACGAACTTGCCTGTATGTGTTGTCGGAAAGCTTATTATTAATGAGTTTTCAATATTTTCTGTTTATGCTATGATTGTTTCGGAGTCGGGATAAATATGTTCCTTAAGAATAAAAAAATATTTTTATTATTTTCTTTTATATTTCCTTTGATTTTGGTTTCACTGTATTACATACTGTGCGGAATTATGGAAAAAAATATTTTGCCGATTGAATATCAACTGTCACAAGTTTGTTTTCTCGGTTATTTTAAAAGTTTGTTTACTTCTGAAAATAATATTCTTTATTCTTTTCATTCCGGCGGGGAAGATATGGCTCTGTTTTCCTCAATATACGTGTTTAGTCCGTGGAATTTGATTTCTTTCTTTTTCCCTGACAAATATTTGGATATTGCTTTTACGACAATTATTTCTTTGAAATTTGCATTATGCAGTTTATCCTTGGCATTATTGCTCTGCAATCGGATTGTTAACAAAAAAATCACCTTGGCCGTTTCGGTTTGTTACGGACTTTTGGCTTGTGTACTTTGCTTTTGCGGATTTTATTTTTTAGTCGATTTCCTATATTTAATTCCTCTTATTTTGATTTGTATTCATAAATATTTTTCTGAAAATAAAAAAAGATTTTTGAGCATTCCGATAATTATTTCTGTTCTGTTGAATATTTATACGGGATTTTTTATTACTGTTTTTATTGTGCTTTACTTCTTGTGGGATTTATTTAAAAACAGAGAAAAAGAAAATGTTCTTGAACGAAGCAAAACTTTTTTCTGCACAATTATTCTTTCCGTATTATCACTCGCTTTTATTTGGCTCCCAATTGTTAAGAACTATTCTTGGAAGGAAATAACTTATTTCATTGAAGACAGTATTCTTTCGGCGGATATTTTGTCAAGATTTCAAGATTTTGATACAAAAGAAAGTTTGTATCTTGACCAAAATTTTTCTGAAAAATATGCTTTGATTGAGGAAGCTCTCAATGTTATCAAAAAAAGAGAAAAAGGTAATGACAACTTTTACAGAGTGGAAGTTAATGTTTCTTCAGGTGAGGGAAGATTTTTATCTGCTTATACAAATGAAGCTCTTTTACACAATTTTAATTCAATTTCACAATACGCATACAGTGGCAGAGAATATAAATCTATGTTTTGGCAAGCGGTCGGTTTTCCTGTCGATTTTTTGCGAAAAAACATATCGGTCGGCGGGGCGGAAGTCTTTCCGATGAGTTTTGCAAGCGTTAAATATATCCTTTCAGACAATCCAAAAATGCAACAACCGTATAAACAAATAAGCTATTTTGAATATTCTGACGGTCAAGGGTTGTATTTGTATGAAAATCCTTATGTATTGCCACTTGGACTTATCCGCAAAGATACGATTGTTTATTATATATTCTCTCTTGAAGAACCGTATATTTTCCAAAATTTCTTTATTCAAAGAATAGCTGATGTCAATTATGGTAATATTTACAAATATTATGAGTTGTCTGTTGACGGCTCTAAAATTGATTGGGAACATAAAGCTTATCATCTTAATACAACTGTGCAAAAAGCTTTAAATCAATATTTTGTATTTACTTTTTATACCCCTTATCATTGGGTTATCAAGAATATGCATACTAAAGTCGGGGATGAAGAAAAGTCTTTTTCTCTTGAAGATATTTCTGTCAATACAGTTTATACCGGTGTTTATGAAGAAAATCAGCCGTTGAAATTTGATATGTATATTAAAGATGACTTTTTAGCTGAGGAATTTTTCTTTAAGATTGGATATGAAAATCTTTCTAATATGAAAAAATATTTTGATAAATTGCTCGAAAATAAGGCAACAACTCGATATATTTCTTCGTCAAGATTGAAAACAACTTGTGATATCAAGGAAGACGGTACGTTTGTTATTTATGCAATTCCTTTTGATAAAGCTTGGCATGCGGAAGTAGACGGAGAAATTGTTAATCCTCGTCAAGTTTGCGGGTGCATATTAGCCGTTCCTGTTAATGCCGGTAAACACGAAATTGATTTGGTCTATATTCCTGAAGGTTTATTCTTAAGCATTTATATTTCTGTCCTTGCTTTGGTTTTGCTCTTCCTTATATAATTCAAATTTCTTAATATAAACTTTTGTATTTATGTTTCGTTTGTTATTATTGATGTATGAAATTGAAAATTTCAGGCTTAATTTTATTATATTTTTTTGTTTTTGCACTGATATACGGTGTATTGATTATAAATCCGTTTTATACGGATTGGTGTTTAATAAGAAATCCGAGATTGGATGTGGATATTCCGATTAATTTTTTGAACGGTTTGGCATTTTTTAATTCCGATGCACCGATTCCGTTTACGGATAATAATGATTATCCAAATACAATCGGGGTTTTATATGCTGATTGTATTCCGATTTTTGCCGTAATTTTAAAATTAATTTTGAATATTTTTCCTCATGAAGGTTTTGTTGATTTCCAATATGCAGGCATTTGGGGTGTTTTAAATTTCATTCTTTTGGGACTTTTATCTTTTGCTTTCATTAAAAAATTCACAAAAACTTCAGATTTGAATGCAACATTGTGCAGTTTGTTTTTTGTTACGGTACCGCTGTTTTTGGATAGATTTCCGAGGACATATGCTTGTTCTTCCGTGTGGTTGATTTTATTATCGTTTTTGCCGTTCGTTTTTAGGGAAAAATTCAGTAAAAATTCGGCTTTATTCTTTTATTTTTTGCTCGGATTATTTTCCGCTGGAGTGCATTCGTTTTTTGTACCTTCTTTGTTTCTAAATCTTTGTGCTTTAATTGTTTACGATTATTTTAAATCTAAAAATAGTTTATTTTCTGTAAAAACAGCTGTCGTATATGTATTGGGAGTTTTTCTGACTTTTTTTGCATTGGGCGGTTTTTGCAATATGGAACAAACTGCCGGCGGATACAGGTTTTTTGTTTTTAATTGGGCAAGTTTTGTTTCTCCCGGGTATGCCGCTTATGGTATGAAATCGGTTGTATTCCCGATTTTGAATTATTTTCCGGATGTTTACGGCGGTTGTAATGAAGGTTTTGCTTATCTCGGTGCGGGAATTATTATTCTCGTTTTCGGAATTTTCTTTTACCTCGCAAAAATGTTGCCCGAAAAAAAACAGCAGGAAAAATATTGTGAGTTTTTGAAAAAATATAATTACGAAACGATTTTGTTTTCGGGATTATTTATTGTGATTTTAATTTTTGCTTCTGGTGCAAAATTCGATTTTTACGATTATGCTTTGTTTGAAAGAAAAATTCCGTTTTTTGAAAATTTTTATTCGTTTTTCGTTACGGCGGGCATGTTTATCAGAACAAATGTTTTTATAATATATTTTGCGGTTTTATGTTTTATTTTAAAGACTTGTAATAAAAAAGTCGCAACTGCCGTTATTGGTGTTTGTTTATGCATTCAACTTATTGATTTCAGTGAGTTATTTTATAATCTCCACATCGATTATGCTCTCAAAAAAGAATTTGTTTCTCCACTTAAAAATGTCGATGCTTGGCAAATTTTAGCTAAAAATAAAAAAACTTGCATAATATACGATAAAGACAGATTGCATACTCCCGCAACATATCCGATTTATTATTGGGGATTGCAAAACGGTTTGAAACACAATCAAATGGTTTATTCCAGATTTGGAAAAAATGAGAATGACTTTGTCTTTGATAAGTGGATTAATCCTTCGGATGACGATTTATTCGTCTTTTTGAAGTCACAAAAAGACGATATTAAAAAATATTCATCGCTCGAAAATTGCTATTTGCTCGACGATTATATTGTTTGTACAAAAGAAAATCATTCGGATTTGAATAAATACAAACTTTCTAATAAAATGGAAATTAAGCAGGGAAGGTAATAAATTGAAAAAAAATGCCGTTTTAGTTTCCGTTTATTTTCTGATTTTTGTTTTTATATACGGATTTTATATTCTAAATCCGATGTATACGGATTGGTGTATTGCGGTTTCTCAACCGCCCGCATTGGATTATCCCGATTGCTATTTGGCTTATCCTGAAATGTTGCGGGACGTTTCAATTAATTTTAACGACTATTTGGGATTTATAAATTCCAAAACTATACTTCCGTATACGGATATGAACGCTTATCCCGATTTGTCCGGGGTTGTCTATATTGACTGCATTCCGCTGCTTGCAATTCTTGTAAAAACAATAATTCTGACAATTCCCGCTTTAAATAATATGGATTTTATAAATTTTCAATATATCGGTATTGTTGGTGCTGTAAACTTCATTCTGCAAGGTCTTTTGGCATTTATAATAATAAAAAAAATTACAAAAACAAACTATATTAATGCACTTTTGGGAAGTTTATTCTTTGTTATTGCTCCGATTACTTTGGAACGTTTTCCCGTGCATTTCGCACTTACTTCTCAGTGGCTGATTTTGGCTTCATTCTTGCCGTTTTTGTATTACAAAAATCGGTCGAAAAAAGTTATGCTTTTGTATTGGTTCGTTTTGGGATTTTCAGCTTTGGGAATACAGCCGTATTTCGTTGTGACAACTGCTTTTGTAGCTATTGCTTTTTCGTTTTACGTATATTTTAAATATGATGAAAAAAAACTGAGTTGGTGTTTTTTGCCAATTTCCATTTTGGGTTCTATTCTTGCCTTTTGTTTTACGGGCGGGGTCGGAAATGCTGTTTCCGCCACGACTGAAACATATTGGTTTAACCTTTATTCATTCAATCTGAATTCGTTTTTTAACCCGACAATATCCGAGAATTTCTTTTTTGCAACGGTATTTTCTTTTTTGAACGGCAAATTACCGATTCGTGACGTTTGCAATTGGGAAGGTTTTTCATATCTCGGTGCGGGAATTATTATTCCTCTTGTCGCTATTATTGCGTATTGTTTGTATTTTCTGCCAAAAAAATCTTTTCAGGATAAATACCGTGATTTTCTTAAAAAATACAAGGTCGAAATTGCGGTTTTTGTTTCGTTTTTCTTTTTAACTCTTTTGTATTCATGTTCTTTTGTAATAACTTTTAATGAATTACTTTTGGTGAAAATTCCCGTTCCTGAATTTATTGAAAAATGTTTAAGCGTATTCCGTGCTCCGGGACGGGTAATTTGGGCGGATTTTTTCCTGATTTATTTCTTTGTAATATGTTTTTTGCTGAAAAAATTCAAACCCGTTGTCTCAACTTGCATTTTAGGAACATTATTTATTGTGCAAGCTGTTGATTTGAGCGTATTTTTCAAAATATACCGTTCGTTTTTCTCTCAAAAAGTCGTTTATTCTTCACCATTGAAGAATGAGGGGTGGAATATTATTAAGCAAGGCAAAAAATATGTATTTATTCGGGATTTTGACGGAAAAAATGTTTATCTTCTCCGAGATGTTCACTATTGGAGTATTAAAAACGGTCTGAAATGCAATTCTGTTTTGTCTTCAAGACTTCCTGTGAACAGAGAAGAAACAATGAAAAATCGTATCCTTAATCCGCAAAACGAAGATTTGTTCATATTCTTTAAACATCAATCAGGGGAGGTTAAAAAATATCCTTCGCTCGAAAATTGCTATTTGCTCGACGATTACATTGTTTGTGCAAAAGAAAATCATCCGGATTTGAATAAATACAAACTTTCTAATAAAATGAAAATTAAACAGGAAAGGTAATAAATTGAGAAAAAATGTCGCGTTAATTTTCATTTATTTTCTGATTTTTGTTTTTATATACGGATTTTATATTCTAAACCCGATGTATACCGATTGGTGTAATTGTGCGGTTTCTGCACCGTTGACGGATTTTGCCCGAAATTATTACAGTATGGCCGATGTGGCTTCAATGCAACCAATCGATATCATTGTCAATCATAATGACTTTTTATCGTATATTAATTCAAAAACAAGTCTTCCGTATACGGATATGAACGCTTATCCGAATTTATCGGGTATCGTATACACCGATTATATTTCTTTGCTGTGTGTTTTGTGCAAGGCCGTTATCTTTGCCGTTCCGGCTTTGAAAAATATTCCGTTTATAAATTTTCAATATATCGGTATTGTTGGTGCTGTAAACTTCATACTGCAAGGTCTTTTGGCATTTATAATAATAAAAAAAATCACAAAAACAAACTATATTAATGCTCTTTTGGGAAGTTTATTCTTTGTCGTTGCTCCGATTATGCTCGACAGGTTCCCCGAACATTTTGCTCTGTCTGCTCAATGGCTGATTTTAGCTTCTTTTTTGCCGTTTTTATATTACAAAAATCGGTCAAAAAAAGTTGTGCTTTTGTATTGGTTCGTTTTGGGATTTTTAGCTTTGGGAATACAGCCGTATTTCGTTCTTACAACAGCTTTTGTGGCTATTGCCTTTTCGTTTTACGCGTATTTTAAATATGATGAAAAAAAACTGAGCTGGTGTTTTTTGCCAATTTTCATTTTGGGTTCGGCTATTGCCTTTGGACTTACGGGTGGTTTTGGAAATGCCGTTTCCGCTAAAACGTTGGTGTATTGGTTTAATATTTATTCATTTAATTTGAATTCATTTTTTAATCCGACTATTTCGCAAAGCTTTTTCTTTTCATCGGTTTTACCTTTCTTGAACGGAAAATTTCCCGCATATACAAACGGAAATTGGGAAGGTTTTTCATACCTCGGTGCCGGAATTATTATTCCTCTTGTCGCTATTATTGCGTATTGTTTGTATTTTCTGCCAAAAAGATCTTTTCAGGATAAATACCGTGAATTTCTTAAAAAATACAAGGTCGAAATTATTACTTTTGTGATATTTTTTGTTTTGACCCTTCTGTATTCCTGTTCTTTTGCGATAACGTTTAATGATTTCTTATTGTTGAAAATACGTGTCCCGCAAAGATTTGCAGAGCTTTTGTCTGTCTTTAAAGTCCCTGCAAGAGTTATTTGGGCGGATTTTTTCCTGATTTATTTCTTTGTAATATGTTTTTTGCTGAAAAAACTCAAACCGCTTGTCGCAACCTGTGTTTTAGGGGTGTTATTTATGATTCAGGCTGTTGATTTGAACGTATTTTTTAAATCGTACCGTAATTTGTATTACACAAAAAAAGTTTATTCTTCTCCGTTAAAAAATGAAGGATGGGATATCATTAAACAGGGTAAAAAGCACGCTTTCGTTGATGATGCGAGCCGTAAAAATCTTTATATCCTTCAAGATGTTTACTTTTGGGTGGTTAAAAACGGTTTAAAATGTAATGCGATTTTATCTTCAAGACTTCCCGAAAACAGAGAAGAAACTTGGAAAAATCGTTTGAAAAATCCGCAAAGTGACGATTTATTCATATTTTTGAAGTCACAAAAAGACGATATTAGAAAATATTCATCACTCGAAAATTGCTATTTGCTCGACGATTACATCGTTTGTACAAAAGAAAATCATCCCGATTTGAATAATTACAAAATTGAAACGAAATAATTTTTTAAATTTTGTCAAAAGTTGCGGATATCTATTGTATTTCGAGAGTGTATTTTATATACTTTCTGTATAGGGGTATGTTTATGGAAAATAGGAAAAAACAGTTAATTATATATTCTGCATCTTTCGTTTTGCCGATTATTTTATATCTGTTGTTTCTATATTACGGATATATTGCTCCTTTTGGCGAAAAATCATTATTGCATGCCAATTTAGAGTTGAAAATTTTACCGTTCTTTAGCTATTTTAGAACTCTGTTTGCGGAACATAACGATATTTTTTACAGCTTTTCGGGAATAGGCAGTTGTTATGATTTTTTTGCTTATTATCTTTTTAGTCCGTTTAATTTCTTATTGTTCCTGTTTCCCGATAATGCCGTAAATATAGGCATAACTCTTATAATTGCCCTGAAATTGGGATTTTGCGGATTAACTTGTGCATATTTTTTGAATAAAGAGTTCAAAGAAAATTACATGTCGATAATTTTTGCGTGTTCTTTTGCTCTTTGCGGATATAATTTGTCAAACATTTCAAACATTATGTTCTACGACGGAATTATTCTGTTTCCGCTTGTTTTGCTCGGCATTTCAAAAATTTTAAAAGAAAATAAAGATTGGCTGTTTTTTGTTACTCTAACTTTGGCAATTATAACCAATTGTTTAATGGGGTATATTATTGCTGTTTTCTCGGTAATGTATTTTGTTTACAAATTAATCCTTGCTGACAAAGAAATCTTTACCGATATTCTTTCTAAATTGAATAAATTGTTCAGAGATATCGTTCTTTCGTTTTTATTAACGGCATGGATTTGGGTTCCCGCTTTTTCTTCTTTTGAAAAATTCAGCAACGGTTTTGTGGATTATTTATGTAATTTCTTCGTAATAAGAACCGATTTCTTCCCTATGCTTGCGAAGTTTTTTATTTCGGGGTCAGTAAATATTATTTCGGAAGATTTTTCTCATACTCCTAATTTTAATATAGGCTATTTAGCTTTTGCATTTTTCATTTTATTCTTTATTAATAAAAATTTCTCTCTGAAAGAAAAAATTGTTGATGCATCATTTTTGGTCTTTTTATATTTAACTTTTACCTTCAACGGTTTATTCAGCGTTTGGAATTTGGGAATAAATTTATTGGATGCGTGGGCGGAACCTGTCTTTATTGCTTCTTTTACGGTTAGTTTCCTCTTGATTTCGATAGCATACAAATCATTTTTGGAAATCAAATGTATTTCAAAGAAAAATTTGATTACGGCTGCAATTATTTATTTTGTATTGGCGGTAATTGTAATGAATTTCCATTTTGAATTTGTTGAAGACGGTTATGTTAAATTTGATATTGTATGTTTTATGCTTTCTTTATACATCTGTTATGTAATTTTGGAAAACAAAGAACATTTGAATTCAATCGTGCCGGTATTATTTCTTATTTATGTCTTAAATACGGGAATTAATATGTTTACGACGTTTAAGGATTTAATGTACGATTCGAGAATGTATAAAAAAACTGAATTTAACAATTATTATAACGGATTTAAAAAAGCTGTCGATTATGTGAAAGCAAAAGATAAATCATTCTATCGTATAGAATCTGATGCAAGTGCAATTGTCGATCCGTTTTATAAAGTTTTCAGAAATAATCCGTTATTATTCGGTTATAACGGAATTACGGTTTTCAATTATTGGGGAAATTCCGAGCTTATAGACTTTTATAAAGCCATCGGTATTTCTTGGTTTGCAAACAGTCGTAATCAATTTATTTACGATGTCGAAACCGACTCGGTGCCTTATTCGCTTTTGGGTGTAAAGTATGTGCTTACTTATGCAAATTCGATGCCTAAAACTTACGAAAAAATTTATTCTTTCGAGGATGATTCTGATAATACTGTCAATATCTATGAAAATAAAGTTGCATTTCCTTTTGCTTTTATAATTGACAGAAATGAGGCTTTATTTGGTCCTTATGAGGGAATAAACAATTTTGATACTCAAAATGATATTCTCAAAATCCTCGCAAATAAAGACTTGGGTGACGTTTATGATTATTCTGAAGTTTGGAAAATCGGTAATGTTTCCAAAGAAAGAGAAGAAAATTTTAAACCCGTAAATATCGAAAAAAACTACAAGGTTGATAAAAACAGAGATATGTTCCTTTCGATAAAAGATAATAACAATCTTAACAATTACTTTGAAAAAATATTCAAAGACGATAAGCGTTTGTATTATCATATCGGAAACAAAAATGCTTATTTTTGGCTAAATCCCGATAAATCTCAGGATTATTTGAATTTGAAATTTGTTAAAGAAAATTATCAATCCTGGATAGAATTCTTCTTGAAAAATGAGTTCTCCATGTTTATGGCAACAGAAAATGCCGATTTGCTCCGAAAATACCAAAATATTTTTGCGAAAAAAGGTTGTGAGGTCGAAAAAATTTCGAGCTCTCACTTGAAAATTCACGTAAATGTTAAAGAAAAAAGACAATTCTTATTCTTAACGATGCCTTATGATAAAGGTTGGAAAATTAAAGTTGACGGAAGAAAGAAAAAGGCTCAAAAAGTTTTTGATTCTTTGATGGTTATCCCTTTAAAAGCCGGTGACGAAATTGTCGAAATGCGTTATGTTCCGAAAATGTTCCAATTAGGGTGCGGAATTTCCTTGTTAACTTTATTGTTCTTAATGGCAGTATTCGGGTTAAACAAGGTTAATAAAGATGAACAATAAAAAGATAATTTATTCATTATCCTTTTTTATTCCGATAGCTATTATATTTATTTGTTGGTTCATTTTGAAAGTTCCTCCGTTCGGAGACAACGTATTTTTATTCGGTGACGATGAAATTGAGTATATGAATTTCTTTTCATATTACAAAACTTTTTTCACATCAAATAATACAATATTCTATTCTCTTGCACGTTGCGGCGGAGCACCGATGTTTAATATGTTGGCTTTTTATAATTTTGTAAGCCCGTTAAATTTTCTGTTTTTCTTCTGCCCAGAAGAATACATGAACATTGGCTTTCAATTCTTAATTGCTTTAAAATTAGGATTTTGCGGTTTAAGTTTTGCATATTTTTTAAACAAAGAATTTGGCTCTGACAAAATAACTTCAGTATTTTTCGCAGTTGCATATGCATTAAGTGCGGATTCTGTCATAACTTCTATGGCAAACTTTATTTTTGTTGATTGTTTAATCCTTTTGCCTTTGGTTCTTTTGGGGGTTTCTTGGATTGTAAGAAACAATGATTTCCGCTTGTTTTTGGTCACGATGACATTAGCTCTTTTATCAAACGGTTATTCAGGATATGTCTCGTTATTGTTTGCCGGTTGTTGGTTTATTTATAAGTATTTTTTAGAAAACGGGAACGATTATAAAAAATTCTTTGAAAAAGCAAAAATTTTCGTTTCATCTTCTTTGTTGGTCTGCGGGTTATCCGCTTGGTTATTGCTTCCCGTTTTTTTTAGGATTGTCAAATGAAAAATATTCATTTTTTGATATGGATTCGTTATTTGAAATAAGATGTAATTTTTTCGGTTTGTTGTCGAAATTCTTTTCCAATAATATTGTTCCGTATCGTTTTGATGAAGATTTATCTCCGTTTGTTTTTGTCGGAATTTTTACTTTCGTCTTATTTTTGCTTTATTTCTTTAATAATTCAATTACTAAAAAAGAACGTTGTCTTTCCGCAATATTTTTAGGATTTCTTATTGGCGGTTTTACATTGAATTTTTTATTTGTTGTTTGGACAATGGGGGTTGAAGATCCTAACGGTACGATATTCAGATTTACTTTCATTTTTAAATTTTTTGTGATTTTTCTCGCTTACAAATCATTTTTGCAAATCAAAAATATTGATATAAAAAATCTTTTTCATTGTGTAACGCTTTTTGTTGTAATTACGGCAGCTGTTCTTATTTCAAAATTTTATTATGCTCCAATCCGATATCTATTAGTCGATTCCGTTTTGGCATTGATATTTTTTGATTTTATTTTCCGTTATGTCAAAGGCAAACACAAAAACTTTTATGCGGCATCTTTTATCATAATAGCTTTATTTTTATGCAATATGGCTGAAAATACCCTGTATATCTATTCTTCTCAAAATAAATCGAGCATTTCTTCAAAAGCTTCTTCATTTAAAAAATACGTTTTGAAGTCCAGAAAAATACTTTCTTTCCTTAAAAAAACAGATAAAAATTTTTATAGAGTTGAAAGTGAAACTTGGTTTTCGAATCCGTCAACATTCTTCAATAACGCTCCTCTTATGATGAATTTTAACGGGATTTCTCATTACTCTTCATTTATTCCCGAAAAATCCATGGATGCCTATGAAAAAATGGGAATTTTTAAACTGTTTGATGAAGGCGGAGTGGCTTACAGAAAACAACAAATTATTTTTCCGTCATGCTTTATGGGGGTTAAGTATGTAATTTCTTCTTCCAAAAAAGAAAAATATCCCTTTAAATTAGTAAAATATCAGCATAATAAAAGTAACGGTAAAGAACTTTTTCTCTTTAAAAATACTCTTGCACTGCCTATTGCTTTTCTGATTGATTACAGTCCGAAATTGTTGACCGATTTTGCGAGCAAATCTAATTGCGATTTTCAAAATGACATTCTGAAAGCATTATCAGGAAAAGACTTTGGGGACGTTTATACTTCAGACCCGTTGACTTTTGCAAAAGAAAGATTTTCTTATAAAGTTAAATCGAACGATAATTTATACATTTATGCGACAAATAATCACAAAGTTGAATTTGTTTTTGAACATTTTAAAATAAACGGCAAAGACTTTTTCGATAACTACATGCCGATGGCAACATCACAATATAACTATTTCGGCAAATTTCAGAAAGACTCCGTTCTTCTTTTCGACTACAAAACGCACATTAAAAATAATTCAAAAGATGATATCAAATTTAGTGTAATTTACGAAAATATTCCGAAATTGCAAAAATATTATAAAGAAATCGCCGATGCTCCTTGTAAAGTCGAAAAAATTTCAAGTTCCCATTTGAAAATTTATATGGATGTCGAAAAGCAACACCGATTTTTGTTCTTAACGATACCTTATGATAAAGGTTGGCATATCAAAGTCGATGGCGATTACAGAAAACCGATAAAGGTTTTCGAGTCCTTTATGGCTATTCCCGTAAATCCCGAAGATAAAGTCCTTGAGATGAATTATGTCCCCGTCGGATTTGTCGGCGGTTTGATTGTCTCAATCTGTTCTTTTATACTGTTTTTAATTTGCATGATTGCTTACAAAAAACCTGATTGCAAGGAATAACACTATTTGTGTTTCTTTGAAAATTTAGCAAATATTTTATAAATGAGAAGTTTGACAAACAGTAAACAAAATTCAGGAAGGAACGTAAAATAGTTTCTTTTTGTTACACCTTTATCTCTTTTTTTGAAGTGGATAGGGACTTCGACGACTTTCAAGCCGGGATTTTGAATTTTTGCTTTGACGAGGATTTCAAGTTGAGCTTCAAAATATCTGCTCATAAAATTAATATTTTTTAGAATTTCCGTTTTATACATTTTAAATCCGCCGGAAATATCGTTAATACCTCTCAAACCAAAGAGGTTTTGGTATACAAAATTCAAAAATTTTGAGTATACGATATTTTGGCTTTCGTCGTCATTTTCACCGCCGGCAACGTATCTTGAACCGATAGCGACATCGGCATTATTGTTTATGAATGCATTGTATATTTCGGGAATATATTCCGGAGAGTGTGAAAAATCGGCATCCATAATAAAGAAATTTTCTTTTTGTGCAAATTTAACGGCTGTTTTGTATGCACCGATGTAGTACGGAGTTTCTTGGACAACGTATTTTGCCCCGAATTTTTCGCAAACTTCCTTTGTATTATCCGTTGATTTGTCGCAATCCACAATCAAAAGTTCATAATCATCCGTTACTTTTTTCAAATTTTCAATAACAAGCGGTAAAAGATTGATGAGATTTTCTGCTTCGTTATATGCCAAAATTGTTAATGTTACGCCCATTTTTACCTCTTTAGAATATTTCTTTGATTTTTTTTGCGACCGTTTCAATTTGTTCGGTGGTGATATTTATGCCGGATGGTATGTAGAAACCCCGTTCGTAAAGCTTTTCGCTAATCGGACGAATTGTTTCGTCTGTCAGTCCCATTTTAACAAAAACAGGTTGTTTGTGCATTGGGCAGAAAAACGGTCTGACTCCGATGTTTTTTTCCGATAATTTTTTCATCGCTTCTTTTGCATCAAATTTTACATCGTCATTTAAAACTATTCCGTAGACCCAATAATTGTTTTCAGCATAATCCGTTTTGGAAACCGGAAGTTGTGCGGGAATGTCCTTGAGCAATTCCGTATATAATTTTCCCATTAATTTTTTCTTTTTTATGGAATCGTCTAATTCTTCAAATTGTGCATAAGCAACGGCTGCCTGAAGATTAGACATTCTGTAATTCCATCCCAAATCGTAGTGAACAAAACGGTCTTTTGAATGGCAAAGATTTTTGTAATAATTGATTTTTTCGAGCAGATTTTCATCCGAAGTCATAACCATTCCGCCTTCACCCGCTGAAATATGTTTGTTTGCATAAAACGAAAACGTCGAAATATCGGACATCGAACCGCAACATTTATCATAATATTTCAGTCCGTGGGCTTGAGCGGCATCTTCTATGATTTTTAAATCGTATTTTTTTGCAAGTTCAAAAATCGGATTCATATCCGTCGGAAGTCCGTATATGTGAACAGCCATAACAGCCTTTGTTTTGGGAGTGATTTTTTCTTCAATTTTTGAAACATCCATGTTCCAAGTTGATTGATTTGAATCAACAAAAATCGGCTTAAGTCCGTTATACACAACGGCTTGAGCGGAAGATATAATTGTAAAAGAAGGCAAAATAATTTCGTCATCTTTTTCCCAATGGTATTGTTCTTTTAAGACTTTTACGGCAAGTTCGAGTGCAACGGAACCGTTTTGAACACAAGAACCGTATTTTTGTCCCGTATAGCTTGAAAAATCCCGTTCCAATTTCTTGACGAACTGTCCTGCCGAGCTTAACCAGCCTGTTTCGACACATTCTATCAAATATTTTTTTTCATTTTTTGCTTCGAAAGAATCGTTTACGGGAATAAAATCAGTCATTAAAGACTACCTCATCATCAGGGATGTGAGCAAATCTGATTTTATTTTCATCACCGATAAACGGACCTTGTTTAACTTCCCAGTATTCGGAATCTTCAAGTTGTTTAATGCCATGACCGCCGGAAATCAGCATTATTGCCATTCCTGCTGGAACAATTGCACTTTCGACATATTGTTTGTCTTCCGAATAAAAATCGACCCTGATTTTGCCTTTTGTAACAATCAAAACTTCTTGAAGAGAGTTGATATTTTGCGGAATTATTTTGTGAATGTGGGCATCAGTGTAGGAATTTTTCGGATGAATTGCGTAACCTGTTTGCAGGTCGGAAGATTTATCCGTATAAAACTTAATAGCATCACTGTCAGCATCTTCTTTGCTGATTAATGCACCCAATAAAATACCGTTATGACGAAATTCTTTTATCATTATTTTCCACCGGACAATTCAATTTTACTATAAAAAATTTTTGCGTGAAGTTTTAATTTTTGTTTAGTTTCTTCTTAAATGTTTGAAAAACTGTTACATTATTTTAGTTGATTTAACTATTGGTTTTGTTATGATAACCCTATAGGTGTTGTTGGAGTTCTGTTATGAAAAAAATTTTTTGTATCGCGGTTATGACAATTTTGCAGTTTGCATTACCCGTGTTTGCGATTGAGGATATTGACGGTGAAATCAAAGAAGGGCAAATGTTGCAGTTGTCCGATTGTGTAAAAATTGCAGTTAAAAACAGTCCCGTGATAAAAAAAGCGGAAAAGAATTATCTTATTTCAAAACATAACGTAAGTCTTGCAAAATCGGCATATTTCCCGACTTTGCAGGCAGGTGTGGGTTATTTGCAAAAATTTAACAGTGATATTACTTATGATGACGGTTTTACAAAGCGAAATTCACCTATGGTCGGTGTTCATATTGACCAATTGATTTATAATTTCGGCAAAACAACTTCATTGATTGATATGCAAAAATTTAACAGAATTGCTGCCGAATACAGATATGTTGACAGTATTTGCGAAACGATTAATGATATTAAACTGAAATATTTTGAGGTTTTGGAAGCAAAAGCAATTTTAAAAGTTCAGGAAGAAAACGTTAAAATCAACGAACAGATTTTATCTTTGACCAAAAGTTTGTATGCTCAAAAGAAAAAAACGGAACTCGATTATATCAACGCACAAGTTTATTACACGGAATCCATGAAAAAATTGGAAAAGGCGAAAAACCAAAAGGATATAGCTTATGCGGATTTGTGTAATGCGATGTATGTTGCGGGTTCCCCTGATTTTACAATCAAAGAAATTGACGTTTTTAACCAATATGATGCATTTTTCACTCCTCAATTTATTTCTTCTGACGGAATAACGTGGAGAGCTATGACGGGAAGGGTTAAAGAAAAAGGTATAGGAACAGTGCAGGAATTGCCGTTTACGCTTGAAGAAGCTTGGAAAACGGCATACGAAAACAGTCCGGATTTGAAAGTTTTGAAATCGACTCATTCTGCTATGCAAGAACAGCTCAAACACGTGAAACGTCAATATTATCCTACGTTAAAAGGTAATGTCGGATACGATTATGATGATAAGTGGAGAAGTGATAACAACCACAGATTTAACAACCATCAGTTGAATGTTGCGGTAAATTTGACGTCTTCGCTCAATTTTATGGCTTACAAACACGAAGTTGACAGAGCAAAATTGGTTGTGGCTCAGGCTGAAACCGATATTGCCGAAATTGAACAATATATTTATTACAACGTTAAAAAATGTTATTTGAACGTGAAAACTGCGGAACGTCAAATTTCTAACGCTAAAAATACGGTAAACAGAGCGTTAGACAACTTGAAGATTGCGGGAGAAGAGTATATTGACGGACGTTCTGACTATATCCAACTTCAAACCGCACGTGCAAATTACAACTCTGCAATGGTGGATTATTTCAACGAAATTCATAACTATTCCGCATCGCTTGCAAAACTTGAAAAAGCCGCACACAGACACGCTGATGAGGTTTATGCTTTTGCTTCGAATGTTATGGATTCACCTGTTCAAAAAGATAAAGATAAAAATAAAAATAATGATAAACAAGAATAAAAAGATTTGCCCTTCAAAACAGGGCATTTTTTTTGAAAAATTTTTATCCGATGTTTTTTTGTGTTATTGTGGGAAAAAAGAAGGATAAAAAATGAGCAAAAAAATTCTTGTTAATGTTTATAATAACGACGGTATTGTTGAGTTTGCGAAGAATTTGTCTGAGAAAAATGACTATGATATTTTTGCAACTGAAAAGACTTATGAATATTTAAGTGCAAACGGTTTATGCGTTGAAAAATTTGATTGGCAAAACACCGATTTTGACGTTGTAGTTTGCAATTTCTATCCGCTCGAAAAATATTTGAACAAGGATATGGACGAAGAAGAAGTCCTCGCACATTTCGACAGTGAAGGGCTTTCCATCGTTCAAAAATTTGCAAAAAAATACAAAGACACA
Organism: uncultured bacterium; assembly: GCA_902783835.1. Taxonomy (GTDB): domain Bacteria; phylum Cyanobacteriota; class Vampirovibrionia; order Gastranaerophilales; family Gastranaerophilaceae; genus RUG841. The sequence goes on along the minus strand of CACZSN010000006.1, from coordinate 68,277 downwards.
ATCGTTCTTATTAATCCTTCTCAGTATGAAACTGTTTTTGAGGCTATCAAAAACGGCACTGTCACTGAAAATTTGAAGAAAGAACTTGCCGAAAAAGCACTTATGCAGGTTTGCAAAATCAATGCAACACTTTTGAATATTCTTGACACAAATGGTGTTCATTTGAACTTGAACGAAGAAAAGAGCGGCGATTTGGCTTATGGCGAAAACCAGCACCAGAAGGCGGCTTTGTATACGGGGGACACGATTTCATACGAAGTTATCGCAAATCGTCAACTTTCAACGAACAATATTTTGGACATAAACCTTGCAACACAAATGGTTTCGGAGTTTTACGACGTCAATGCGGCTGTTGTGACAAGACATGCGATGCCTTGTGCGGTCGCTCTCGGCTCTACACTTGAGATTGCATACCAAAAAGCAATCGATTGTGACCCGATTAGTGCTTTTGGCGGGGTTGTCGCTTTTTCTCAAAAAGTTGATACGAAATTGGCAAAAGCCTTGAGTTCGTTGCTTCTTGATATTGTTATTGCTCCGGATTTTGATGACGATGCAATCGAAACTTTGAAAGAATGTAATTTGAAATTAATCAAAATTTTTACACCGTTAAAAGATTTCAAGGCATATTTGAAAAATCAAATTACGATAACTCCTTTCGGCACGCTCGTTCAAGAGCCTAACACCGCTGAACTTAACACAAATTCTTTCAAAGTCGTTACGAAGAAAAAACCGACGACAGAACAGGTTGAGGACATGGTTTTTGGCTGGAAGGTCTCAAAATATACCCGCTCAAATTCCGCAATTGTTGTCAAAGATTTGAAAACTGTCGGAATTTCTCAAGGTCAGGCAAATCGTGTTGAAGCTGTGGATATTGCACTCGATAAGGCTTGTGAAAACTCGAAAGATGCCGTCCTTGTTACTGACGGTGCTATCAGAACGAAGGATATTATCCTCGATGCCGCTCAGGCTCGAATTGCTGCAATCCTTCAACCTGCAGGTACGAAAAAGGATAAAGAAATTTTTGACGTTGCCGATAAATATGAACTTACAATGGTCAGAACTTTGCTCAGAGAGTTTAAACACTAATAGTGTTTTTGCTTGCAATGACTGCCGAAACACAAAGGATAAAAAATGCAAAGTTGCAAAAAAGCAGTAAATTGGTTGATATTTTCCCACTTTATAATCGATTGTTACCCCGGGTTTATCGCACCGTTATTGCCTTTTATCGCTTCAAAAGTCGGAATTACAATGAAAGATGCTATGGCGATTATTAGTATCGCAAACATCTCGTCTTACTTGTTACAGCCGATTTTTGGGTATTTTTCCGATAAGTGCAGAAAAAGATTTTTTGTATTTTGGGGAATTATTATCGCATCGGTATTTTTGCCGATGATGGGCTTGGCTGAAAGCTTTTTGGCACTTACTTTCGCAATCGTTTTGGGTGAAATCGGGGTCGGATTTTTCCACCCTCAAGCGACGAGTTTTGTTCCGAAATTTTGCAAAAACACGGAAGAGTCGACATGGAATACCGGAATTTTTCTCAGTATGGGGTCAATCGGCTACGGTGTCGGTGCTTTGGCTGCTACAAACATTTATGAGTTTTTCGGCGAACAGGCAATTATGTATACCTCGATAGTCGGTGTTTTGACTGCACTTGCGATGTTCGGTTGTGTACCGAAAGTTTCGTGTGACGAAGAAGATGAACATAAAGAAAGAATTTCATTGATGACAAGTATGCGTGCTATTTTTTCTTTAAGACTCGAAAGAATTTTGATTGCCGCTTCAATTGCAAAATCAATTGTTGTGTCGAGTTATACGTTGATAATGCCGTTTTTCTGGAAAAATATCGGTCTTTCCGCTTCTAAAATCGGTTGGATAAACTGTGCATTTTTGGCAACTTCAACCCTCGGAATGATTGCTGCTCCGAAATTTGAACAAAAAATCGGCAGCCGAAATACCTTCTATTTCTCGTTTTTGCTAACATTACCGCTTTCTTTGGCGATGGTTTTCTTCATGAAAATAAACTTAATTGTGGCAATTATTTTGTATTCAATTATCGGTTTTGTGATTTTTCTTACGCAACCGATTAATGTCGTTATGTCACAAAAACTTTTGCCTAAATATAAAAGCACGATTTCAGGTGTCGTTGGCGGATTTACGTGGGGCATCGTTGGAGTTTTGCTTCCGGTTTTGAGTTTTGGAATGGAAAAAATCGGTATTTTGAACGGAATGCTGTTTGTTACCGCAATCCCTCTTGTTATGTGCATTTGGGTTAGAGAAATTCCGGAAAAACCTCTCGACTAATTTTTGATTTTCAAAATTCCTCGGTTCGCCTCAATATTTCGAAAAATTTTTATGATTTTTTCCCTTATGAAAATTGCCAAGTAATTTGCGGGATACGGAATATCCATGTTTTCTAAACAGTCTGCTATCGCCTTGATATCAAGGGCATCTCCCGCTATCTCGGCATTGATTTTTTTCAGAATTTTATATTCTTTTTTGTTCATTTGTGTTCCTTTTTTCTTGTGTTCGATTGGGGAATGTTTTGGTCGACTAAAGTCGACCCTACGTTTTGCTATTTTGTTAAGATGTTTCCGTCATACTGAGGCTTTAGGGAATGTTTTGGTCGACTAAAGTCGACCCTACGGGGTTTGTGGTTATTGTCATTGTGAGAAAATTTTTGATTTTCGGGGCAATCCATATATTAGTATTGTGAATTCATAACGAAACCATAATAGTCGTAATTCATTTTGAAGTCAAGATGAAGTCTTGATGTTGTTAATATAAATTTATATAATGAATTCATTATTAAGTAGAAATGAGGTCATCATGGCGATGAAAAAATACGAAAACGAAAGACAATTTACATTGAGGATAAATGCTGACGTTTTTGAAAAAATCCAACAATATGCTATTGAGGATTCTCGTTCTGCGGCAAAAGAGATTGAGTTTATTTTAAAAGAGTATATTGATAAAAGAAAATAGAAAATGTAGGGTCGACTTTAGTCGACCAATTTGTGAACAATATTTATGGTATTATTTTCTTATGCCAAATTACAGAAGATATTTTCAAAATGCTAATCAGGTTTTTATCACAATCGTGACCTATAATCGGTTGCCCATTCTTATTTCAAATATTGATATTCTCAGGCAATCATTTCAGCAGGTTAAATATGAGTATAATCTGATTGCAGGTGTTGTTTTACCTGACCATTTGCATTTTATTATTCGGTGCGAAAATTCCGGTTTTATTCCTAAAATTATATCATCAGTTAAATCGAATTTTTCGAGAGAAATGCCTTTCAATAATTACCAATCCGAAAAGCAAATTTTAAGGCGAGAAAAAGGAATTTGGCAACGTAAATATTTTGATCATATCATCAGAGATGAAGATGATTTGCATAAACATTTGGATTATATACATTATAATCCGATAAAACATGGTTATGTGCAAAAAGTACGAGATTGGGAATATTCAAGTTTTGAAAAATTTATCGAAAAAGGTTATTATGATTGTGATTGGTGCAATTTTGAAGATAAAAACGGTATAAAATTTTTGAATTTAGAATAATTTATCATTTCAATTTTTTGATTTGGTCGATAAAGTCGACCCTACGGTTCTACTATTCTACGGCTCTACGGTTTTTTGTTATTTTTGAGCATTTTGTTCCAAAAAATTCCCTAACAGGAGAGTTAAAAGTTTACAATACTTATGATAACTTTACTTAAAATCGGAAATATTTTACTACATGTATTTTTGCGGTAAAATATAGTCAGATTAACACATGTATTTTTACAGGGGATAAAAATGAAAAATAAAAAGATTTTATTTTGGGTAATTATCGTGTTAGTAATCGGTTGTATTGCCGTAATTATCAACAAACCTACAAAATTAGGTCTTGATTTGGTCGGTGGTTCGAGATTGGTTCTTGAAGCACAAACAACGGATACCGTTAAAAAGATTACTTCCGATAACATGGATAGTTTGAAATTCGCTATCGAAAACAGAATTAACGCAATCGGTGTTGCCGAAACAGTTGTTCAAAAACAAGGCGACAGACGATTAATCATCGAAATTCCTGATGTTTCAGACCCGCAAAAAGCAAAAGAATTTTTGGGTGACACGGCAGAATTGGAATTTAAACGTCCGGTTCAAACAATGAGCGGTGCTGAGGCATGGGAATCAACAGGCTTGACAGGTAAAGACCTTAAAAAATCACTCGTTTCGACAAATTCTCAAAACGGTGAATACGTTGTCAGCCTTGAATTTAACGATGCAGGTGCAAAGAAATTTGCAACACTTACAAAAGAATTAGTCGGAAAACCGATGGCAATTTTCTTTAACGGAGAATTGCAATCAGCTCCTGTAATTCAAGAACCTATCATCGGCGGAAGAGCTCAAATCTCAGGTGGTGAAGGCGGTTTTGAATACGAACAGGCTAAAAACATGGTGGATTTGCTCAACGCTGGTGCGTTGCCTGTTCCTGCTAAAATTATTGAAGAAAACACGGTCGGACCTACACTTGGTGCTGACAGTATTGCAAACAGTAAATTCGCCGGTTTAATCGGTTTGGCATTCGTAATGATTTTCATGGTTGCTTATTACAGAGTCCCCGGACTTGTTGCCGATGTTGCCTTGATAATTTACTCTTTAATCGTATTCTCGATTTTCAAATTAATTCCTGTTACATTGACACTTGCCGGTATTGCAGGTTTTATCCTTTCAATCGGTATGGCGGTCGATGCTAACATCCTTATTTTCGAACGTACAAAAGAAGAATTGAAAGAAGGCAGAAGTTTATTTACCGCAATCAACTTAGGTTTTGACAGAGCGTTCACAAGTATTTTCGACTCAAACATGTCAACAATCATCACCTGCCTCATTCTTTATATGTTCGGTTCAAGTGTTGTTAAAGGTTTCGCTTTAACATTGGCAATCGGTACTATTGTTAGTATGTTCAGTGCAATTACCGTTACGAAGAACTTCATGCACTTGTTGTTCGGCACAGGTCATTTGAAACATCCGGAATGGTTCGGTATTCGTGCTGACGAAATAAATACCGCTTACGAGTCGGAAGATACAAAGCGTGAAAACGCTAAGTTCGGTATTTTGGATTAATAAGGAGAAAACAATGTTTTCACATGCAAAAAATATAATTGATATTGTTAAATACAAATGGGTATTTTTAATTATTTCCCTCTTGTTATTAATTCCGTCAATCGGTGCTATGGGTTATCTTACGGTAAAAACAGGTGCTCCGTTATTGGTCGGTATTGATTTCACGGGTGGTACGATTATCCAATATTCAGTTGACAAAAAATTGGATAACTCAGACATCGCAAATGTCAGAGAAAAACTTATGGCTCAAGGTTTTGAAGACCCAGTTATTCAAATCCTTTCTGCTCCGAGTGCATCAACTGACTCAAATGCGAAAATGAACGAATTTATTTCGGTAAAAACTGCATTCGACGGAGACAAGGACAGTGCAAAAACAAAAATCGTTTCTGATATAATCACTTCAATGTACCCTGAAGCTCAACTCGTTCAAGTAAGTTCGGTCGGTCCGACATTGGGTGCTGAATTGATGAAAAATTCTTGCATCGCTGTATTGCTCGCAATTCTTGGTATTTGTGCGTATTTGACGCTCCGTTTCCACTTAGAATTCGCCATCATCGCAATTTTGACCCTCGTACACGACGTTTTGTTCGTTTTGGGTGTGTTTGCATTCCTTGGAATATTCTGTGGAGTTCACATCGACGGTTTATTCATATCGGCGGTTTTGACCGTTTTAGGTTTCTCCGTCCACGATACAATCGTTGTTTTCGACAGAATTCGTGAAAATGTCAAGTTTTCGTCAAAATCAATGACTTATCACGAAATCGTTGATGCAAGCGTTAACCAAACACTCGCAAGAAGTATCAACACATCATTGACAACAATCTTTACGTTGCTTGCGTTGTATATCTTCGGCGGTGTAACTACTAAAGATTTCGTTCTCGCTATGCTTTTGGGTATTGCGGTTGGTACTTACTCAAGTATCTTCTTCGCAAGCGTCCTTTTGGTATTCTACAACGATATCAAAGCGAAAAAGAAAGCAGCATAATGAGCGAAGAAACAGTATCTTTAGCAACATTTGTACGAGAAGCCCGAGAAAATATCGGGCTTTCTCTTATGTTGCTCGCAAAACACTCTAACCTCACGGAAGAACAGGTTTCCGATATTGAATCGGGAAAAGAACTCTTCCTCTCTGCAACGGTTAGACAAAAACTTGCTAAAGGTTTGAAATTAAATCCTTCTGAAATTAAGGCTCACGAGAAAAATATTCAGATTAATTACGGTGTACCGAAAGATTTTGAAGATTATGCCCGTGTCAAAATGATGGCTGGTGAAACGGACGATTTAAGATGTCCGATTTGCGGTTCGGAATTAAATGTAAGAGTCGTTAAAAGATATGATTTAGAGGACAATTTGATTTTGCACTACAAAGCATCTTGCAAAAAATGTCCGTTTCAAATTGTATAAAATTTTATAATTAAACAAAAAAAACGAGGTTTGATAAAGCCTCGTTTTTCCGTAACTAAGTAAAAGTTTTTTATTGAATAAGTCCGCCTGCAGCTCCGCCGCCGTTCGGTTTTGCGGCTCCGTCTCCGACAACACTTGCCGCGGATTGTTGTTTTTTCGAGTACAACGTTATGTTCATTGTCACGATAATGTATTGTTCATCTTTTTCGTAAGGATTGATTTTAACTTCCGAAATATTGATAAAATAAGGATATACGGTTAAATCTCTAATCAAACCTTCTAATTGGACGTATGTTCCGACAAGCATCAGTTGAACGTTACAAACGTTGTAAAGTGTCGGGAATTTTGAATAAATAACATCGTCTGACGGATTAATTTGATATTCTACGGAACGAAGCATCAAGTTATTGATTTTTACGTAATCAATGATATCCTCAAACATGCCGCCGAATGAAGCGATTGAGTCTTCCGTGGATGTTTTGGGTTGAAAAACTTTTTTGATATTGCTTTGTTTATCCATCAAACGCTTATTTGCGTCTTCATAATCTTTAAGTTTTTTCTTTGCTTCTTTTAATTTTTCTTTTTGCTTTTTATGCTCTTGAGTTGTCGATTGAACTTTCATAACCGAAACGATAACTTGTCTTAAACCGAAAGCTACCGCCAAAAAGAGAAGCAATCCGCAAATCAGGAGTTCCTTATATTGTTTTATAAATTTTTCATCTATATTAGGTAATTGCATTTGTTATTTCCTATGAGATATTTATGGTGCAGCAGGTGCCGGTAAGGCATTAGGTGCGTTTGCAGGAGGTGCAGAAGGTGCTGCCTGTGTTTCGGGAGCTCCGTTTGACGGCAACAAATTATTCTTCGATTTTTTGTTCGGATCTTCGTTGTTTCCTGCATTGTTATCTTTATCGTTATTATTTTGTTCGGCATTTGCTTTTGCTGCGGAAGGATTATCACTTTCAATTAAAAATGAATAAATTGTCGCAGTTGCCGAATCATCAGCGTAATTTAATTCCAATTTCGTGATTTTTAATTTTGGATCTTTCGTTTTTAATCCCTTGACATAAGCGTAAATTGATTCACTCGAATTTGAACTTCCTTCAATTGTTATGTCTCCTCTTGAATTGCTGTAAAAGTTTGTTAAATATACATCGTTAGGGATTTCTGAACCGAGTGCAAAAAGAATTGCAGACTCTTTTGCGTTGAAATCGGAAATTTCTTTTGTTGTTGTGAAAATGTTTCCGACATCGCCGGATACGGAAGTAGCGTTTACTTTCGCCATTGTATCAACGAATTCATCAGACATCAACGAGATTTCTTTTAACAATCTTCTGTCAAAAATAGAGAACATCATTCCGATTAAAAGAAATATACACAAAACCGCGACGGCAACAATTGCACCGATATTCAAGATTGCACGTCTTTCAATTTCGTAGTCTTGGTCAAAAATTGTTAAAATAATTGTTGATGAAAAATCACTGTCTGAACCTAATAAGAAATTGAATTTTACGGGATAAGATTCATATGTGTATGCAGCGGCACCGACGGCTTCGAGCGAAATTACGGGTAAATATTTTGGCAAAATTGCCGCCGAAATTTCCATAAATGATTTATCGGCATACATATTTCTGTCCAAATATTTCATTGTGCCGTCAAAGTTGATTTTGTGACACAAAATTTCCGCACTGACTTCGTTTGTTTCACTGACTACCAAAAGGTTTTTGGCTGGGTAGTTTTCTAACGATGAACCCGCTGCCGAAGAAATTGCCACGTAAACTTCATCACTTGAGAAAGATTTAATCGCCAAAGGTTCTTCAAAATAATCAACTAACTTTTTGCCTTGCATACAGAAAATTGAATAACTGTTAGAGTTAATCAGCAAAATGTTTGTTGTTTCATTGTTTTCAAATTCTTCTTCAAGTACACGGCTGTAAACAATACCTTTAATCATTGAAGAATGTGCCGTTTCAACGGCAACAAGTTTACAACCTAAATCATCAAAAATATCTTTAATGTTTTGGATGGTGTTTTCTTGAACCGCACCAAATACGATATACCGTTTATCCGTATCTTTATTGACTGTAACTGTGTTCCAAGAGATTACGGGTTCGTGTCTTTTGAAAAGATACATTTCTTCGACTTCTGAACTGATAGCTCCGGAAATTTGTTCATCAGGCAAAACTAACGGCAAACTTATGAATGCAAAATGTACGTTCGGAATATTTAATACAACGTTACAATTTTTAGTACTGACACCGATTTCTTTGAACAATTCTTGCAAAGCAAGAGCAAAGTCATCATAGCTGATAATTTCACGAATTGCATTGTTATACTTAAGTTCTTTGCAGGCATATTTAGTAATCATTCTTCGACTTTTGTCGATACAAATCATTTCTATAATATTAGCCGCAGATATCGATATACCTACTGTTGATACCGAACTCAAGCCGAGTTGCTCTAATAATTTTTCCATAAAATCCGACTTGCCTTAAATCTCATTGGTTACAATAACATTTTATACTACAAATCAAAAATTACCTAATTTTGTAATATAATAATATTAATTATACTACAAGATGAGGGAAATGACCATAGAAAACGCAGATTTTATATACGGAAAAAACAATGTCGCGGAATTGTTAAAAACTAATGAGCGAAAAGTTAACAAAATTATGCTCCTCAAAACAGGACACGGTGATCGCAGAATTGACACTATTATTCAACTTGCAAGAGATAACGGTGTTCCGTTTTCGTTCGTTCCGAGAGAAAAATTTAAGCAATTTGAAGATGTTTCTCACCAAGGAGTCATCGCTTTTGTTTCACCTGTTGAATATGTGGAACTTGAAGATTTTTTACAAAAAGAAACAGAAAAACAGTATAAACGTGTAGTAATTCTTGATGAAGTTGAAGATCCGCATAATGTCGGTTCAATCATCAGAACGGCGGTTTGTGCCGGATATGACGGAATAATTCTTCCCAAAAGAAGAAGTTCTTTGATTAACGCAACGGTTGAAAAATCTTCTGCCGGGGCAACTAACCATATCGACATTATTACCGTTAACAGTATTCAAAATGCGATTACTACCCTAAAGGATAACGACTTTTGGATAATTGCATCCGTAATCGACGCAGAGGATAATTACTTTGACATCGATTATACGGATATGAATTTTGCACTTATTATGGGCAACGAAAAATCAGGTATTTCGAGGACAAATGTTAAAAACTCGGATTTTCGGGTAAGATTACCAATAGAGACCGATTTTGATTCTTTGAATGTTGCAAATGCCGCTTCCGTCATAATCTATGAATCGGTTAGACAAAAAATTCAAAAGGACAATAAAAAGAAATAATGGTAAACAAATCAGAACAATTAGACAAAGACGATATTGATACGTCTGAAGATGTTGAAATTAAAGATGAAGATGTGGCGGTAATTGAAGAACCGAAGGTTGCGGAAACATATTCTTCTGCTGTAACCGACGATTCCGTCAAAATTTATCTTCAACAAATAGGCAAAATTCCGCTCCTCGATGCAGAACATGAACTTGAAGTCGCAAAAACAATTATGGAAAGTGAAGGCAAAGAAAAAGAAAAAGCTATTACTAAACTCGTTAACGCAAACTTGCGTCTCGTCGTCAGTATCGCTAAAAAATACATCGGTCGCGGACTTTCTTTCCTCGATTTAATTCAGGAAGGCAATTTGGGTTTGATGAAGGCTGCCGAAAAATTTGATTATACGAAAGGTTACAAGTTTTCAACCTATTCAACTTGGTGGATTCAACAGGCTATAACCCGTGCAATCGCTGATAAATCAAGATTGATACGACTTCCTGTTCACATGATTGAAACTCTTGGCAAAATTAAAAAAGCTTCGACTGAATTAACTATTCAAAACGGCTATGCCCCGGGAAAAGAAGAACTTGCATATAAAGTGGGTATGCCGCTTGCAAAGTTAAATTCTTTGATTGAATCGGCTCAAAGCACCGTCAGTATGGAAACTCCTGCAAATCAAAAAGAAGATAATGCGGTAATTGCAGACTTTATTGTCGATGAAAGCACACTTTCTCCCGATATAAAAGTTACACAGGAAAATCTTTTCGGTGATATTAATAAAATTTTGGGAAAATTGAGCCAAAAAGAACGGGATGTTTTGATGCTCCGATTTGGTTTGGGTAAAGACGGCGAAAGAAAAACTTTAGAAGAAATCGGTACGCAATATAACGTTTCAAGAGAACGTATCAGACAGATTGAAAACCGTGCTATCAGCAAACTTCGCAAACTCTGTCGCGGTGACAAAGAAATGGAAACGGCCCTCAAAAATTATATTTAAAAAATTGTATTTAATAAAAACAAAAAATCCTCTCAATTTGAGAGGATTTTTAAAATTTTTAACTTAAATAAATTAGCCAACCAAGCCGGAATCGTCTGTTTCCGAAGCTTTTACCATAATGGCATGTTCAACGGGATTTTCTTTCTTAATAGAATTGTCAAATCCGTATTCTTCGAAACCGAATTCATCTTTTGCTCTTTTTGCTTGATTTTCATCAACTAATTTTTTTGCCAATTCCGCAATTTCATAAACTAATTCATAGCGGTTTTCGCAGTTATCATTTAAGTCCCATGCAATTTTTATAATTTGGTTCATTATTTTTTCTCCTGAATATGTCTTAATGATACTATGAGAAAATTTATTTTTCAACCATGCCGAAAAATTTTCAATCAAAAATACCAAAGCAAATGATTAGCCGAGTGCTTTTGCCTTGTCCATAGTGCCTTTTACGACTTCATCGATAATTTCGTTTGTCTTTTTGTCGGCTAAAATATTATTTCCGACTTCGGTACAACCCCCCGGAGTTGTTACGTTTTTGATTAAAATATCGAGCGGAGTGTTTGTTTCCAATGCCATTTTCGCTGAACCCAATGCCGTTTGTGCAGCCAAAATCAAAGCGGTTTTTTCATCAAGTCCGTATTTTACACCTGATTTTGCAAATTCGTTGATGAAATAATAGAAATATGCAGGTCCGGAACCACTGATTGCGGTGATTACGTCGATATTTTTTTCATCTTCTTTAATCGCAATTCCGAGGCTGCCCATGATTTTGCAAACCAAATCGGCGTGTTCTTCTTTTGCAAATTTTCCCTTGCAAACTGCACTCATGCCTGCTTTTACAAAGGCCGGAGTGTTCGGCATAACACGGATTACGGGCATGTCTTTTGTGAATTGTTCGATTGTTGCGGTAGAAATGCCTGCTGCGATTGAGACGATGAGTTTATCGCCCGTGAAATCTTCTTGAACACCCGACAAAACGTCCTTCAAAACGAACGGTTTGACTGCGAAAAATATTATGTCTGAATTTTTTACAACATCGTTATTTGATTTTGCGGGAGTGATTTTTAAATCTGATTGCATTTTTTTAAGAGCATCTTCGTTAACGTCCGAAACGAGAATGTTTTCACTTTTGCAAAAGTTTGAGTCAATAATACCTTTAATGATTGCGGTCGCCATTTTTCCGGCACCGATAAAACCTATTTTGTTCATAATAATTTACCTTATAATTTTTCTATTTGACAATAAATCATGTCTTGTCTATTATGATATAACTTAGAAAAGAATTTTCAAGGAGAAATAATATGAAACGTACGCTTGAAGGAACAAAAAGAAAAAGACAAAACGTAAGCGGTTTCAGAGCAAGAATGGCAACTGACGGCGGTAGAGAAGTTCTTAACAGAAGAAGAGCAAAAGGTCGTCATAAATTAGCAATTACTGCTAAAGAAAGAGCTTAACAAAAATTTGAGGCTGTCATCGGACAGCCTCTTGTTTGCTTGATGTTATTATGTTGAAAAAAAAATACAGGCTCAAAAATGAAAAAGCGTTTTCTGCAACTTTTCGTTTGAGAAATTGCAAAAGTAACGAGTTTTTAACGCTTTATGTCGGAAAAGAAAAATCAGACGAAAAAATTCCGACAAAAGCGGGGTTTGTTGTGAGCAAAAAAATCCACAAACGTGCCGTAAAACGTAACAAAATCAAGCGTAGATTGAGAGAAATTTATATTTCGTCCGTAAAAAACCATACGGCTGACAATTTGCAAAAGTCGTTATCGTTAATTTTTATCGCAAGAGGCAAGGCTCTTGATGCAAATTTTTCGGAACTTGAAAATGCCGTCCTTGATTTAATGAAAAAGTTTTAATTTTTTTGCGGTCTTAGTGTTTTAATTGATTTTCCCCAAAAAAGTCTTATAAACATGTCAGGGAGGGGAAAGTTTTGTGTTATGGAAAAATACTAAACAAATAAATATATACAACAAATAAATGATGTTATATTGAAGCAAACAATATAATCTATATTTGAGGAAATTGTATTTTCTCGAGCATTGGGGATAAATTGTGGTAGTTTCTCAGTATAATTCAAAATTTTCAAATAGACTAAACGGCTCATTTTACTGGTTTAAGCGAGTATTGCTTACAAGAATTAAGGAAAAGATGAGAGAATTTATGCTGACGGATTTTGACTTGAAGTTAGTCGGAATTACGGAACAGGATAACGTATTTTTTGTCGGAGAAGAATATTTTGTAACGAGAATTAAGACAGATAAGACCCACGAAGTATTTTTGAGAATATCTTCACCGTTTATGGATATGATTTTGGAAAAAGGTTTGGGCGAAAGCGAAGAGCCTTTTGTTCCCGAAAATATGACGGAGCTTGAAGCGACGATTTTGACGAAATTGAATGATTTTATTTACAAAGGAATTTCTCAATTTTTTGTAAAAAGTGAAGATATAGTTGAAGAAGAAAACACTAACCAAGTTCATTTGACGCTTATAGCGAAGAGTGAGAGCGGATTTTTAGGAAAGTATATTATTTCCGTTCCTATTTCGCTGATACCCGAAATCAAGCCTATAACGACGAGACAACATTTTGATTTGGGTTCATTTGCGGATTACACAGTACCTGTAAAAATTATCACGGGTAAATCGCAAATAACGTTATATGATGTACGACATATTGATGTCGGAGATATTGTTGTGCTTGAAAACAGTAATATTAAGGCGATGTCGGTATCATTAAACGGTCAGACAAGAAAATTTATGATAAACCCTGAAACGTCAATCATTATGGGTGTTGACAACGATGAAGGAGAAAATATGGAAAATAATAACAATAGCGGCAAAACGATGTGGGACGTTATCCCTGTTGATATAACTGCGGAGTTTGAAAAAGTAACGATTACGCTTGGGGAATTGAAGCAAATTTCAGAAGGTGTAATTGTTGATGTCGGTTCGCTTTATGAAAATAAAATTATGTTGAAGGTTGAAAACAAACCTGTTGCCTCGGGCGAATTGGTCATTATAAATGATAAATATGCGGTAAGAGTAGATGAAGTATATGCGGACATTGAACCCGAATCACCGACGCAAAATGCCCCCGCACCTGCCGGTCAACAAGCTCAACCTGCCCCTGCTCAAAAGGCTTCCGATGAACAAGCTCCTCAAGCTGCAAACGGTGAAGAATTTAATTATGACGATTTTGACATAGAAGATGAAGATATATAAGGAGATAAAATGTCAGGATATTTTGTTCAATTTTTAGCATATACATTTGCGATGGTCGGTTTTTTGGCTGTTTGCATGATTACCTATAAAAAGTTTTGTCAACCTGCGATGATGAATAATTCTGCGGATTGTTTATGTATAGAAAACGCATTGAGATTAAATCCGAAGAAGCAAATTTATGTAGTCAGAGCAGGCAACGAAAGATTTTTGGTCGCATCTGATGCGGAAACGACTACAATGCTTGCAAAATTGGACAGTCATGAAAATCCTTTGGTAAACGCAAAAGTTTCTCCTTTGGCAAAAGTTGTTGCCGAAACAAAAAAGGAAAATAATGTTGTTAACAATGAAGCGAAGAAGGTTTTTTCGTTTAAAATTCCTCAAAAATTCCAAGAAAGAAAAAAGGCTTAATCAATGAATACGCTTATACAAAATTTAGATCCCGTATTGCAACTCTTATTGGTAATGAGTTGTTTCGCATTTGTGCCGTTTATTTTTACTTGTATGACAAGTTTTATGCGGTATGCGATTGTATTTTCTTTTTTGAAACAGGCAATGGGTACTCAATCAATTCCTCCGACGATTGTACTTTTGGGACTTTCCATTATTATGACGTTCTATTCAATGGGCGGAGTGTTCCAAAGTATGTGGGAAGCGGGCTATGAGCCTTATCAAAAGTCGGGTTCGCTTGTAGAAGCGGTTGTTGAAGGTTCGAAACCTTTGAAAGAATTTATGATGAAAAACACAAGAGAGACTGATATGATGTATTTCATCGAAAAATCAAGAGGGGGAAAAGTTCCTGCAACTCCTGAAGAAATCACCATTTGGGAAGTCGCTCCTGCGTTTATTTTGAGTGAACTTAAAACGGCATTTGAAATAGGTTTTATTATTTATATCCCGTTCATTGTACTTGATATGGTTGTTGCAAACGTACTATTGGCATTAGGTATGTTCATGTTATCGCCGACGATTATTTCGTTGCCGTTCAAACTGCTGATATTTATTGCGGTTGACGGTTGGAGTTTGGTTGTCCACGGTCTTGCGGCAAGTTATAACTAAAGGATAATTCATTATGGAAATATTAATCGAATTTATGGGAAAAGGAATTATAATGATGCTCTCTATTGCATTGCCCTGTGTATTGACGGCGGCGGCGATAGGTTTGGTTGTCGGTATTTTGCAGGCGGTTACGCAGGTTCAAGAACAAACCATCGCCGCCGCTCCTAAGATTACTGCCGTTTTCGTTGTAATCCTCGTTTTGGGTTCGGGTTTTGTAAAAATGCTTTCGGGACTTTTTACCGAAGCCGTTCAGATTTCTTTCAACGTTATTCCCAAAAACGAAAAATATGTTCTTGATGCCGATTATTATAAACATATCAAGCCATTTTCCGACGAAATGCAAATGGATAGATTTGACAATGTTCCGAATGCAAGAGATTTGATGAATGCAGCGGGAAATCCTCCGTTCTTAAAAGAAAATGACAGATTGAAGTACAATGCTGCTTCCAAAATGCCCGTTCCGAGAGCAAACTTGATTGAACAAAAGAAAATTAACGAAAGAAGATTTCAAGGAAGATAATAGATGAAAAAGTTCTTAACTGCTTTATTTATATTGTTTTTCGGACTTTCCGCTTCTGCTGATACGGTTTATGAATTTAACCGCGGTGCGGATTATTTGTTTTTCTCCGAAAATGCCGTTAAATCAGTTAAAAGCAATAATCCCGATATCATTTCCGCTCAAAGGGTTATGACTTATATGGGAGATGGAAGTCAGTTGATTTTTTCCGCGAAAAATATCGGTGATGCTAAAGTTCAAATTGAAACGGATAAAGGCATAAATGAATATTCCATTTCTATTATGAATTCCGGAGCTAAGACAAATTCAACTTTTTTGGAACTTGATTTTCCTATGGGGATTAAGCCGTGATTGAACAATTTGTCGATGGAATGGCAACTTATTTGCCTGTCATAAATAATGCTTTGGGCGGCGGATTTTTAATCTTTATGCGTGTTGCTGGCATGATGAGATTTGCCCCTTTGTTAAACAGAAGCGAAATTCCAAATACAATCAGAATGGGGTTTGCGGTTTTGCTTACGGTATTTTTGATGTCGATAATCAAACCCGAAATGCCCCCTGCCAATGCTTCAATTATCTATTATATGGCTATTAATTACGTTTTCGGTGCAATTATAGGTTATATCGGTTACTGTATTGTAGCGGTTGTCGATGCCGGCGGTGATATGATTAATACGCAAATGGGTATGTCTTCCGCTATGGTTCTCGATCCGACATCATCAACACAAGTTTCAATTATGGGTAAATTTTTGGGGTTGCTCGGATTGATTATTTTTATCAATATGGGCGGTGTCTATTGGATGTTGAATGCTTTTATAAGAAGTTTCGACATTTGCCCGTTATACGCTCAAGCGTTGCCCATTGAACAGGTTATTAATAAAGAATATTTGATTAAAATTACATCTAATATTCTGTATATCGGCTTGCAGTTTGCTTCTCCCGTTTTGCTCGCAACTTTGGGACAGGATATCATCTTGGGTATCATTTCAAAAACTGCTCCGCAAATTAACGTTTTCCAATTAAGCTTCCTGTTTAAGCCTGTAATGGGTGCGTTTTTGCTTGCGGTTTTGCTACCGAAATTGTTCGGTGTCATTAATGATTATTTCTTGAGCTACGCAAATATATTTTAGATTTATTTTACTAAATATTAAATATATCTTTTCGTTTTGCCCCGAAAATTTTTCAAGAAAATATTTTGTAGTATAATAATCTTGTAAAGGCTTTTTCTTTTGCTATAATCAAAGGTAAGAAACTAAGGAGCAACTAACAGTGGGCTATAAATTATTATCAAAAAAAGAATTATGTAAAGGTCAGTTTGAATATACTATCGAAGCACCTTTTGTTACAAGAAACGCAAAAGCGGGACAGTTTGTAATTCTTCGTGTTGAAGAAAACGGCGAAAGATTCCCGTTGACAATTGCTGATGTCGATAAAGAAAAAGGTGAATTGACAATTGTATTTATGGCAGTAGGATATTCAACCGAAAAATTGGCTCAAATCGAAGTCGGTGAAGAAATTTTGGATGTAACCGGACCTTTGGGACAACCGACACATGTCGAAAAATACGGAACAGTCGTTTGTATAGCCGGCGGTTACGGTGCTGCACCGTGCTATTTGATTGCGAAAGCTTTCAAAGATGCAGGAAACAAAGTCTATATGATTTCCGGTGCAAGAACAAAAGATTTGATTTTCTGGCAAGATAAAATGAAAAAAGCATCAACGGAATTATTCATCACAACGGATGACGGTTCTTTGGGAATCAAAGGTTTTGGTACGCAGGTTCTTAAAGAACTTATGGAAAAAGAAAAAATTGACTATGTTATTGCAGTAGGTCCTATGCCGATGATGAAGGCTGTTGCTGATTTGACAAGAGATACGGGAATTAAAACCGAAGCAAGCATGAACCCGATTATGGTTGACGGAACGGGCATGTGCGGTGCTTGCAGATTGACGGTCGGTGGAAAAGTTAAGTTCGCTTGTGTAGACGGACCTGATTTTGATGCTCATGAAATTGATTTTGATGAAGTTATTAACAGAACAAAAATATACAAAGCCGAAGAACGCAGAAGACATGAAAATTGTAATTTATTAAAGAAATAGAAGGTTGACATGCTAAATAATACCGGAAGATATGCAGAAAAGAGAAAAGACAGAACAGGCGGAATACCGGTATGTCCGATTATGACGGTTGGACAGCCGAGTGCGGTTTTGTGCGTACAAGATGCTTGTGCATTGTATGTTAAGAATTTCAAAATGTGCTCATTCTATATGATGGGACACAATGCTGCTTTAGACATCAAGATGAAGCAAACACAACAAATGAGAAAATCATAGGTTATTTAATTTTTCCGTAAGCGATTAACAATTTTTTTACATCGTTTACAGGTATTGCAAAGCCTATGCCAATATTTGAGCGATTGTTATCGGGGTTATAGATAGATTGACTAATCCCGATGACTTCGCCTGAAGCATTGACTATCGGACCGCCGGAGCTTCCGGGGTTAATGGCAGCATCTGTTTGGATTTTATTTTTTTCGTAATCAATTCTGGAAATTATTCCCGTCGTTAAAGTTCCGCTAAAACCGAACGGATTGCCGACGGCGAGGACTTTTTGTCCGACTTTTAATATTGAAGAATCGCCTAATTTTATAGCCGGAAGATTTCCTTTCGGTTTGATTTTTATGAGCATTAAGTCATTGTGTCCTTTTTCGGGTTTATAGAGAACTTCGCCCTTATAGACTTCACCTTTATAAGTTCTGACTTCGATTGAAGAATCTTTGTCAATGACGTGGGCACTTGTTAAGATTTCACCGTGAGAACCTACAACGATGCCGGTTCCGGTTGAGACTTCATCTCCTGAAATTGCTTCTATAAATACAATGGAAGGATTGATTTTTTCATAGACAGTAACGTTAATTGCTTCATCTTGAGAATAATTTACCGCATAAGCACTGCCGACTCCTAATATAAAGGATAAAATGATTGTTGATAAAAGTTTTTTCATTACAACACTCCACGTTTTTACCACATTTACATTGTATAAATTCAGCGAAGCGAAAAAATCCGACAGTGAGCCTTTGTCTCGTAACATTAAATAAATGCTTAAAATTAAAAGAAACAGACTGACATAAATGCTTATTCGGTTTATAATTATTTTATTAAATCGGTTCAAAATACAGATGATGTTCTATGAAATTTAAGGAGGAAAAATGGGATATTGTATCGTAAATTGCACAACTTCAACAAAAATTAACGCTATGGAAATTTCTGAATACTTAATCGAAAGTAAACTTGCAGCTTGTGTAAATATTGTCCCCAATGTTGTTTCCGTATACAAATGGGAAGGCAAAGTCGTTGAAGGACAAGAATTTTTGATGATTATTAAAACAAAAGAAAGTTTGTTCAAAAAGGTTGAAAAAGCAATTACGGAAAGACATGAATATGCACTTCCTGAAATCGTTGCAACACCTATTATTAAAGGAAATAAAGACTATCTTAAATGGCTGAAATCAGAAACCGTGTAGATAAGAAAAAATTTGTCGATTTTTTGAGAAATCTCGGAATCGACGTTCATTTCGATACGAAAGCCCGTGGAAATGCCGGTTTCTGTACGGGCAGTCGTATTGATGTGTCCAAAAATCTCTCGGAAGAAAAAGCAAAAGATGTTTTATTACATGAGTTTGCCCATTATATCCATTTTAAGTTAGAACCGGATATGGCAAGAACTCATGGCACTTTAGAAAAACTATTTAATTCCGATAATAAATGTTTTGTTGATGAGTTAGAAAATGAGTTGTTTCAAATAACACTAATAGTGTTTAACGGTGAAACGACTCGCCGTATAAAGGCTTTGAAAGAAAATTTAAATGAAAAAATAAAGATTGAGCGGGAAATAATCAAAAAATATTATCCTAAATTTCAAGCCGGGGAAAAATTTAAAGAATTTGATAGGTACATTAGATTTTCGAGTGCAAAATATTTGTTGAAATATGACAGAGTAATTATCCGTGGCGGTTGGTTCACAATGGATACCACTATTAGTGTCAAAACCGTTGAGGATGATTTTCCGAAAATGCCTGAAGCATTTGTTGCATATATTCGTATGAAGTCGTACGAACGTCACAGGAATAGGCTTAATGCCCGAAATGCCCGTATAAACAGATATTTGAAGCAACCGACTGAATTATTTGCAAGGTTTTTTCAATTTTACTGTTCTGATAAAGACGGAGCAAAATTACTTGCACCGAAGGCTACCGAGCGATTTTCGGAGCTTGCGGAGAGCGGGTATTATCCTTGTTTAAAAGAATTTTTTTCAATCTGTGACACTGATGAGTGACGATTTTGTGTTAAAAGAGTGACAGATTGGCAAAATTTCTGAAATCATCGAAGTAGTTTTGTGATGAAAAATAGCCGATTAATAACGTTAAAGTAATGAAAACGACGGTCATTATTATTGCTTTGACGTATAGTTTGTAAGTATAATCGGGTGCATTTTTTTTAACTTTTTTGATTATATCGCTGCTGAAATCTTGTAAAACCTGATTATTTTCGTTCAATGATTTTTGCAATTTTTTGTCAAAATCACTCATTTCTTCCGCTTCTTTTTTTGCATCATCGTTGTCTATGAGGATTTTTGTCATTGTGAGATAGTCTTCGTCGGAGAGTTCATTATCAAGGTATGCACAGAGATTTTCGTTAAAATAACTTTTTTCTTTTTCAAAATGTTGATTTTCGACACTATCAAAGGCAGATTTTATTTTTAAGGCAATAGCTTGTAAAGAAGTATATTTTTCCATGCATTCGGGACATTCTGTGAGGTGTTTTTCAATCTCAAAATTTTCCATTTCTGATGTTTTTTCTTCTATATATAGGGGCAAAAGAATCATTACTCGTTCGCAGGTTAAAGTGTTCATTGTTTCTCCTTAATTGTTGGTAAAATATGGTGCAAGGCAAAGTTTAAGCTTGTTTCTTGCCCTGTTAATACGTGATTTGACCGTGCCGACTTCAATACCGGTTGCTTTTGCGATTTCGTTGTAGCTCAAACCTCCGATTTCCCTCAAAACCGTTACAAGCCTAAAGTGTTCGGGCAATTTTGAGATATTGTCTTTTATAATTTGAGCAACTTCATCATTTAAAGTTTTTTCATCGGGACAGGGACAAGGATCAGAGATTTGTAAAATATCGCAGGAATTTTCCTCACTTTTTTCGTCTGTCGAAATGCATGCCGGTGATTTTTTTTGTTTTCGTAATTTGTCGTAAAAAAGATTTGAGACGATTCTGTTGAGCCAACTTTTGAAATGTTTAGGATTTTTAAGTTTAAAAATCCCCTTACACATTCTCATAAGTGCTTCTTGTGTTAAATCGGAAAGGTCATCACAGTCCGGGCAAAGATAATAAAAAGTCAGATAAATTTTGTCCTGCAATCTTTTTACAAGTTCTTCGAGAGCCTTGTAATCATTGTTTTGCGTAAGAATTATAAGTTCTCTTATATCTGATTTTTTGTAATTTTTTATATTAAACATATTAATTTCCTTACAAAAACAGAATAGCCGAAAGTGGAGAAAAAACCCTTGCCAAGGTCAATAGGAATGGAGAGTAATAAAATTTTTTAAAAAATTTCAGAAAAAATTAAAGAAATTTGTTGACAATAAATTATGTTTTTCGTATATTAATATCACAAAGTCTTATGCCCCCATCGTCTAGTGGCCTAGGACACCTCCCTTTCACGGAGGCGGCAGCGATTCGAATTCGCTTGGGGGTACCATATTATTATAAGACGCCAATGAGGCGTCTTTTTTAATGAATAGGCTTGAGATTTCAGCGGTTCGAAAATCGTTTGAATAGTACATCAAACCTTTAGGAAAAATTAATTTCTGCAATCTTTGTTTTAAATCTAAATCCCCATTTTCCCATATTGTATCAATATTACAAATTGCCCTGCATGCGTATTTAAGACATTTTGTTAAATCATCACTTACGGCGTCAGCTTCACGTAAACGGAACTCTTGCTCTTGTATTTCCTCTGCAAGTTGCTTTGTTTTAAACTTATAATCCTCTTCACTTATTGTTCCATCCAATCTGAAATCAATTAACTTACTTTTTCTATTTTTAAGCTCAATTAACTTATCTTGCACCTGTTTTTGGCTGTTTAACCTTACTGATAACTTTTCGTTATAAACATCTTTTACCGTTGCTTCAAATAAATTAAGTAAATCACGTTCAGGTTTTATAAACTTCAAGTAATCTACAAATATTTTTTCTAATTTTTCTTTTCTTATTCTGAAATTAATACAACAATCCTTATGATGACAGTGATAATAAGCATATCTTTCTTTTCTTCCTTTTGATTTACTTCCTGTTAGCGGTTGGTTGCAATTAGGACAGGTAATGAACTGTCTTAATGGAAATTCGGGATTATTCCTCTTGTAAGCGGTAATAACAGGCTTTTTGCCATTCAATATATCCTGTACTTTTTTAAATTCTGCCTCAGAAATAAGTGGTTCGAAAATTCCTCTAATGGGTTCTTCCGACCACTTATTTTTATGCATATACCCCATATAAAGTGGGTTTCTCAATAGTCTGCACATTCTGTTAGTGTTAATTTTTATCCCATCAGCCTCAATAATTTTAATAAGCTGTGTCTGCTCATACATTCCTGTAGAAAATAATTTGAAAATCTTTTTAACGTGATGCGCAGTTTTGGGGTCTGGTTCAATATTACCGTTTTTCGTAATATAACCGATTGGCGCTCTCCACAACCAATGACCTGTTAAAAAGGCTTGTTTCATGCCAGCCGTAACTCTTTCTGATTTTTGGTCATTTTCAAATTGAGCAAAGGCTCCTAACATGTTTCTAGTTAATTTTTCAGTTGCTGACTCACCATTCACTTCTGTTGCGGAAAGAACCTTTATATTTAAACTGTTAAAATAGTTATTTAAAAAATAAAAATCTTTCATGTTTCTTGCTAATCTATCAAATTTCCATATAATAAGTGCATCAATTTCTTTTTTATTTTGAGTGCAGTAACGCATTAAATGTTGTAATTCTGTTCTAGCTGTTGTTTTTGCACTTTCACCTCTTTCTTCATAAACTTTAAGTATTGAAAACTTATTATCTATAGCAAATTTTTTACATTCTTTGTCTTGATTTGACAAGCTATATCCACCCTCTGCTTGTTCTTTCGTTGAAACCCTTGTATAAATAATTGCATTACTCATAAATTTTTCCTTTCATTAGGAGGCGGGATTACTTCGCCTTACCTGCCTTTCTTAATTTTGCTTCTCTAATACCCGCTTTTATGCGTTCACTTCTTATTCGCCATTCATACTGCTTAAAAGCCTCCTGCAAGGTAGCTTGGAGTTCACCTAACGGAGAATTTCTGAACTCAGGGTCTTCTAATAACTTCAAAAAATCGTCATTTTTCATTTGTGTTCCTTTCCGCCGTAATCGGCACAATTTTAGAGCATTTATTCAGGTAATCTTCTACCATAACAAATGCTAATTGGTACATTAAATCTCTGATAGCCTCAACTTCACTATCATCTAAATCTTTGGCATACTTTCTAAGACTATGTCTGCACGCCTTAATACTAAGCATGGTTATCCATCCTTTTGCTTTTGTATTAAGGTTCAACGTCTCTTGTTGCCGCCTTAAAATATTTTGTTATCCGAATAATTCAGCTCTATTTTTTAGCCACTGAATTTATTTAATTTTATCCGTTACCTCTGTTGTTATAGACATTGCTCCATTTTCATCAACAAAAGGTATTGTTTTTGTATAAGGTTTACTTTTAATCCTATTCATCAACTCTTTAGGTGACAAATTTAAATTTGTCTCAGTTGATGTTGTTTTCATTATTAAATACTCTTTTCCTCTAGTATTTTTTCGTTCTATGTTAATGTTTTTATTTTCATTATTAATTAATTTATCGGCTACGGCATCAATCCTTGCCCTACTTTGCTCGTTTACAATCTCAGCGGTAGTTATAGCCATTTTATACCCATTATGGGGCATAAACGGCATACAGTAGTCGTAAAACGGAAGAATTAAAACAGGTTTACAACAGCTTTTATCCATTTTTAAATTAACATAAGCAGTATCTTCTAAATAGAACGATGCACTTCCATCAAATTCTACAATAATAACAACCTTTCTTGCTGTTGCACATACATTTAAAAAGGTTTCGAATAAATACTGTCGTTTCATGTCGTTTGATTCAAAAATATCGTTTAAAGTCTTTTGAATTTGGATATTTGACATCCCGTAAGTTTTTAAATCTTGAATAATCCTTAAGCGAATAACATCTGCAAGAGAAAACAAGCGCCAACCGTTATCACTTTGACGATGTTGTACGAGTAAACCTTTTGCATCCCAATCATTTAATTTCCGTGATGTTATTTCAGGTATTAATTTAATAATCTGTTGCGGATAGTAACGAGGTTCATTAATATTCTCAACCTCTGCAAAAGTCTTATTATAAACATTAGTTCCAACTATGTTATCAAATTCTAAAAGAGAATGAATTTGTAAAAATGTCTTTTGACTTATGTTATTTGAGTTTTTAGAACTAGTCATATTAATAACCTCTTTTGAAATTA
Source organism: uncultured bacterium (assembly GCA_902783835.1). Classification (GTDB taxonomy): domain Bacteria; phylum Cyanobacteriota; class Vampirovibrionia; order Gastranaerophilales; family Gastranaerophilaceae; genus RUG841. The sequence continues at coordinate 44,026 of CACZSN010000006.1, read as the reverse complement.
TACACTAATGTATATTTTTATATTAACATAGTTAAAATATACATACAAGTATAATTCTTTAGAAGTTTAATAAAATTTTACAAACTCCACCGTCAGCCACCGTTAAATTAATCAACAAGAGCTTTTATAATTTTATAAGCATCTTTTACTCGTTCAGGATTATCTTTTAAAATTGTTGTGATTTCTTGGATTAAATCATCAGCGGGTGCATATTGTGCAAACTGAAATACATCAAAATACCCGACATTCAATACCCGCATAATATTTTCCAATGTAATAAATGACGGGAAATTTCTCCCATTTTCAATATTACTAAGTGATGTTGGCTCAATTCCTGCTTTTTCTGCTAGAACTTCCTGACTTAGTGAAGCTCTTTTGCGTAATTCTTTTATTCTTAAACCTAATAATTTTCTGTTATCCACTGTCAATACCTCAATTTAAGCATCAACATCATGGTATTAAATTAAAATGTTAATTTACATAAATTCAAAATGGAGTTTTAGCTTGATAAAATTGTTTCAGTTAAGATATAATCATTTTGAATTAGAGATTTTACTTATTTTTACAGTTGAACTTGAAAGGAGAATGTAATGAGTTTATTATTGTGTCATATTGCTAATAGTGTTGGAACATCAACTGAAGATATTGCAACAATGAGCCTGCATTATATCCTGCAAAATTCAACAACTGCTCGTGATACTTTATTGGACTATATTGGAACTGAATTAGGTCTCCTGTTTGAAAAAGACTTGCATTTTGAGCTTCAATCATGCGGAGAAAATCTTGAAAGACCTGATATGTCTTTAAGGAATACACATAATGATGAAATCTTAATTTTTGAAATGAAGTTTTGGGCAAATCTGACTGACAATCAGCCTAATACCTACCTTGAGCGATTACAGAAAAAAGGTGGGAAAGGACTTATATTTGTATGTCCTAAATCAAGAATTATATCGCTTGTTGATGAACTTGCCGCTTCTGCTGAATACGAGAAACCACAAGGCAGATTATTACAAAAAGACGGCAAGCCTCCAATGCTTGTTTTATCTTGGGAAGAAGTTCTTAATCTACTTGATAATGTTTTACAGGAAGATACTTTGTATAATGATTTACTACAGTTAAAAGGGCTTACTGGAGAAATGAATAATCAGGATTTTAAGCCGTTTTCAGCAGGTGATTTAAGTTCTAACATGGCAAATCGCATCGTAGATTACTACAGAATTGTTGACAAAATTGCTGATAGTCTTTTAATTCATAAAATTTGTAATTCAAAAGGTGTTAAAGCTACTCCACAAAAAGGCGGGTACTGTCGCTACTTAAGAATAGATAATCCTTCGACTGGCTTAAGCATTCAATTTAGTTGTAATTTATGGCAAAAAGGGATTTGCGGAAAAACGACTCCATTTTGGATGACATTTAAGACTATTGATGAAAACAATAATTGGGTTACATATTCGCCAAAACTCCGTTACAACTTGGATGATAAAGGTAAAAAATACTTGATAGAGAAATCTGATAAATCCGATATGCTGATTGTACCGCTTTATCCAAAGCGTAATACAAATGAGTTTGAAATGGTAGATGACTTGATAAAACAAGCAAAAGAGTATATCGACCTTCTTTAGACTCTATCAAGCCAGTATGTTTTTACTTTACAGCGAGGGTCATTGATTAATGCTTTGTTAAGTACCCAAGTTGTTTCAAGCGGGTCGCCCATTGTCCAGTATTGATAATTGCCTAGACAAAGCATCGTATAAATTCTGTTTTGAAACTTTGCACGCTCGCCATTTTCACGAATAAACATAACAGCATCCTCAAAAGCCTTTCGTTCAGCTTTGCAGATGTCGCAATTGCTCGGGCATTTATTTTCTGCTTTTAACTTTTCACACGGAAAACTCAAAACATACTCATGTGGAGCAAAATGTTCAAAGGTCTTGGCATTTTTCCAAGTCTTACTACCGATATAATTTGTAAAATCTTCAATACTATAATTCATACTGATATTTTACTGCAGATATAAAATTTATACAGCTATTTTAGTCGTTTTCTGTCGTTATTATTTACTTTTAATTGGTAGATAAAGCCAGTCTTCATTTTGTTTACGATATTCACTCGGATTTTGTAAATAATTATAGTTTAATATTTCTAAAATTCTTGAAGCATCGTCTGTAACTAAATTACAGCCATCATATAGGTTGAAATGAAAAAGTAGTTTACATATTTTCCAAACGAGTAGCTTTTCTATGTCGCTACTATTATTAATAGTAATATCACTTTCAATCAAATGCATCCGATTAGGCACATAGTAAGAGCCATAATATCTATCGTAATTAAAATGCTTAATAAACATTCCCGTAATATTAAAAACTTCTATTAATGTATTATCTGCCCATAGTTCTACATTAAAAAGATTTATGCAATCATCATAACAATAATTTTGTGTATTGCGATAATTCCAATAATCTACACCTATACATGTATCAGTAAGAAGTTCATCATAAGAATTAGCAAGTGATAATGATATTGTTTTGTCTAAATCTCTATTACTTCTTACAATTTTAAACTTATGATTCAAAGAGTAGTAATATGCAGTTTCGCTTTCGGCTATTTCATATTCACTTTTCGGATGTTTCCAATTATGAATATCATCAAGATACATTGAGAACCTTTCTAAAATAGGAAGATGTTCTCCTCGCTTGCGTGCAAACAATTCTTCTAATTCTGCTTTTGTGCAACACTCATCTTTTGGTGTGTTTCTATCCGAATTTCTTGAATATATCCATTCTTTCCTAACTGTAACTTTTTTACCATTAGGTTTCTGAGCTTGACACTCTTTATTTAAAACATACGGCAATTCCCTAGCAACTGGCATAATTTTTATAATATCAATATATCCACTATCGGTTTGTTCTCTTATTAACTCAATATTGGGAATAACTGACATATAATTTCTTAAAGCTTGAATGACATCAGCACTTTGTCGGCAATTATTATCTGCACTTACATCATGAATTATTTTCTCTTTTGTAGATTTATCTTCTTCTATACCAATGACAATATACCTGTCAAAACTATCTGTAAGTGAGTTACTCATACATAATATGTCGTGTATCATATCAACGTCGCCTAGTTTATCATTAGTGTACCACTCCTGCTTAAAATCTATGTAATCATTCTCTATCGATGCCGACAAATTATCCCAAAGCATTGCTATTCTCCTTTGATTTTAAATATTTATATTCTTCTTCATTTGCAATTTCATGCATTAAATCTATAAGGGTAAACTCTCTTTTATTATTCCAATCGCAAATATAACCTTGCGGAATAACAAAATTATCATCAAATTTTTTACAGATACCGAACATTTTTCTCCAATAATTGTATAGGCAAATATCCGCGATTAAATATTCTCCATCATCTACAAACACACAATAATGAGACTGATTTGGCATTATTTGTGTACTTGCAATAATCTCTTTTCCCATTTTACAATGATACCAATCATTGTTTCCGCCTATTATCCAATTTCTAAATTCGTCAAATTCTGGTTTTAATACATAATCCTTACCTTTAATCTTCGCTAATACGTTAAAAGCTATCTTGCCTAATGTTCTTGAATCAATCTCTCTATTATATAAATATTCGGGCAAGGTTCTATTTTTCTTTTTTTCTTTACTAGGCTTTTTATTATATCCATTTACAAAACGACCTACAAAAACCTCAGATGTACGGAGAGTTTTTACTTCAAGATTATTTGCAAAAAATTCATTAGCTTGGTCAGATACAACACCATTATCAAGCCTTTCTATTCCTCCAATAGCTTTAGGGAAAATATGTTCTCGTTTGTTAAAGGTTAAGCCTGTTTTATTTTTATAATAAATACACTGTGTCATATTAATTCCTTATTATAATTTTAATAATCGTTGTTTTCTGTTTTTCACAAGTCGATTTCTTTCAGCCGTAGGAAAATCGTATTTTGCTAAGCGTAAAAATGCAAAAAATACCCAATTAAATAATTCAACAGTATATTGTTCAGGAATTAAAACGCCATGTGCAATTTCATTACGTAAATTCCAGCCTTCTTTGGCTATAAATAAATACCTAAAATATAATAAATCATTAAAATCAAATTTCTCAATGATAAATTCATCATATAAAAGATAATTTAAATCTTTTTCTCTAATAATACCATTTTCTTGAGGTAAAGAGGATATAGTTGGTTGTTTATAACAGGCTAGGTAATGTCTTATCCAAGTTTCAAATTTAAGGACAAGGCTTTCTGTTATTGTTACTAAATAAGGATAATACTTTTTAGGAGCTTCAAAACTCTTTTCAATTTCGTTGAAATATGTCTCAAAAATTGAGATAATAGTTGCACTCCAGTTATATCGTAAACGCTTTTTCTTTGATTGGGATGTAGTTATTAAATCAAAAAAGCTACTATAACTCATCAAAAAATTTATTAAGTCTTGTAACTTAATTTTTTTATTCCTAATTCCCTCAATAAGAATGTATTGTATCGTTATCTGATATAATTGCCAGTACCATTTATAATTAGTAAGATACAAATCCTGTTCAGTTTTCAATGATGATATTTTGGAAGGATGCAAATTATGGTCAAGATATGAGGTGGGGAAGATATCATCAAATACACCACCTTGAGTTTTTAAACTCTCTAATGATGTGTATAAATCATTAGATACTGATAATATTTTAAAAATTTCTATAGGAGAATGCATTAAAATCTCTTCAGCAGCATCTGTAAATGGTTTAGTATCAATATTTTCTTTAAACTCTGTAAACTCTAATTTATCTTTAAAAGATATGTATTTTTGCTCTAGTTGTTTTATTTTATTTGTATACTTATTTAATCTTGTATAGTGTTTTATTGCATCTATACACCAATGTCTTGCGGTTAGATTAGAATCAGCTTTTTCCATTGCTTTTATAAAACATTTCCCTAACACTTCATCCCAAGGATATGATAGTTTCCCTCTTTTTTCATCAATTTTATTACCATATTTAGGAATTATATTTATTAAATAGTGATAATTTTTCTCTTTTAGCTTTAACTGAACTAGGTTCCAAAAAATATCATCAACACCATCAAAATCATTTTTTTTAAAGGTTTTATTATATTCAAACATCAATTCAATAATAGAAACAATCAGATAGTGATACAATTTAACATTACTATCTACTTGAATAATTTTTAAAATTAGTTTTTTTATATCCTTTAACTTTGAGGTTTTAGACTTAACTGCTAGATGTATAAGTTTTCTCATAACATCTATCATGCTATGAATAAAATCATCAGTCGATTTATTTGATAATTCAATGCAAAATCTATCTAATACTTCGTAATAACTTTCTACCGCCTGCTGAATATAGGTTTTATATTTTTGTTCATCAGAATAATATAATATTTCAGAGTAAATAGCTTTTAATAATGGATTTTTTGTTTGTTTTATTCTTTGAATAACGTAATTGTAATCTTGTGAAATAATTTCATAAGATTTAACCATCCAATCTAAACGTTTAGTTTTGATATGCTCAATTATTGAAAAAATACTATTTTCAATATCAAATTTTGTTATATCAGTAGCTGAAATGTCTTCAGATTTTTTAGATGATATAAATTCGGCAAATTTATATAAATGGTCTAATATTTTAACATTGCTTTCTAAATATTCTTGAATTTCCAATAATGACATAAAGTTTTTTCCTTTTTGATTATTGCGTTTAATTTCAAATCTCATCTTTATTTTTGATTTGCCGTTTCTGTTGGGGAATAAAGTTTTCTCCTGTTACAACCTTCTTTCCAGTTTCCAATTCGAGTTTTTCTTTTGCCTCTTTCGCTATTTTACCACCACGTTTGGCGGATTTTTTATTTTCTTCTAGCCCTGTAGAGTTTTCGGATTCTGCAATTTGCCTTGTTGAAAGCTCTGCTAAGGCTGTAAAAATAAGTTCAGCTTCACTCATATGGTCTCGTAAGTTTTGAGATTTTAAATTCTTTAATTGTTTATGTTCTTTAACACTTAGTCCACTCCACTCTTGATGTATTATGTTTGTTAAGATTGCAAATTCTTCATTCTTTGTAATTTCATGGTCTTTCCAGTAATCAGTGAGTTTATTTCTTGTTTCTTGTCCCGTCATTCTTTGTTGAATCCATTTATCAGAACGACCTAGTTTTTTATAAGTTTCCCTAGCCCTATCTATTGCCGTTGTTGGGTCTGCCATTTCCAAAATACGTTCTTGTCCAACTTTAGCCAACCATTGTTTGATAGGTTCAGCTTTCTTGGAAGGAATCGACTGAATGATACGGAAAACAGTTTTAATATCGGCAACATCAGTCTTACGCATTTTCCCGTCATCTGCTAGCATTTTCAACTGGTGACAATTTGTCACCGTTTGTTCAGAACCCTCTTCCCGTAGGCGTTGAGCTAATTTGTTCCAGTATTTTCTTGCACTTTGATAATCTTTATCAATTAGAATGGCAACAATATCTACAACTGAAAAATAATAAACTTCTTTTTCTTCATCATAAATATGTCTAATACGTTGTCCCTCAAATATAGTTAAATCTTTATCCATGCAATAAACTCCTCGTACTTTTATAATAACATAAACATTATGCAATATGCCTCAACTCATAAAACCTGCGGAGGTCAGAGACTATTCGGTTCCAACTAGTTTTCACTAGGGGTACCATTTTTTTAAGAGCCGCAAGGCTCTTTTTTAGTGCCTAATTTTTCTTCTCATGTAAAATTTTTATAAAGAATTATATTATATTTTAGTTATAAAGATTGGGCTTTTACTTTGAAAAGAGTGCTTTTGAGCCGTAAAAATCATATTCTTGTATGAAAAACATTAATGGAAAAATAGAAATTTTTTGATATAATAATGTCAATAAGAATAGATTTGAGAAATGTATGCTTGATACCCAAGTCGAAAATGTTAAAGAAATAGAACGGAAGTTGGTTGATTTATTTGAATGTGACCGTAAGTCAGAAGTTCCCGTCGTTTTGTCTTATAATCCTCAATCTCTTGAATTATTGGCAAAATTTATCACGGGAGAGATTAATCGTTCTATGGCGATAGGTATTGCGGGTGAATCGGCAAGCGGTAAGTCAACAATTGCAAGAGAATTTATTGAGACGATAGAAAATTTCGCAAAAGATAATGATTTGGGTCAAGTTATAACACGAGTGAATACGGACGATTATTATTACGACCGTTCGGAACAGGTCAAAAAAGCCGGAAGCATGGCTGAGTTTGTGAAAACATATGATTTGGATGTTCCTGAAGCTTTGGAATTGGATTTGATGTTCAACCATGTTCAAAAACTTCTTTCCGGTAATTCCGTAATGCTTCCCAAATATGACATGTCCGGAACTACCATCAGATGGGATAATCATACACTTGCAGAACCCTCGAAAATTATTATTTCTGAGGGTTTATTTGCACTTACGGAAAAAATCCGAGGAGCTTTTGATTTTAAAATCTACGTTGATATTGATACGGAAACTCAAAAACAAAGATTTTTTGCCAGAGCGGAAGAAAGAAAATTGGGTGATTCCGCAAAATCAATGTATAAAAATGTTGCAAATAAGGCGGAAATTTATATTAAACCCTGCAGAGAAATTGCGGATATTGTATTATCAGGTGCCGCACCGATTTCGAGTTACAAAGAATTTTTGAATAAAATTTTGAACGTAATCGCCGATTTATATTTAAATTAGGTTTAATCACAATTTCTTTATTCGCCTTTGTGCAGATTTTGCAAGGCATAATATAACAAAGTTTTATTTTGCACTGCTGATTGTTCATTTGTAATTGTAACAACCAAATTTACAAATGAAATTTTTGTCTTGCAGGCAAAAATACTCAAAAATTTTTATAAAGACTTTGCAAAATCAGTCAATCGTGAAATCACGAAGTGCTACATCGTCTTCATTATCTTCTTTCATAGCCGTTTCAAGCAATATATATGTCATATATGCCCCTAATGCAACAGCTTTGGGGTCAAGTTCCGTATTATTTGCCGCCTCAATTATAGCCGAGTTGATTTCGGGATTTTCGGTTTTGATATAATGTATCATCTTTTTTCGCCATGCGTGAACATCCTGAAAAATTTCAGCAAATACCAAAGATGATTGCTCTTCTGTAATAATAGGTAACACGTCTATTTTCCCATACAATTGTTAAAGAGGGAAGGGATTAACCCTTCCCCGTAAAAAACTATGCTTCTTCTTCCGCAACATCTGTTCTGATAGATGCTTTTGAACCTTTAATAGTCTTGCTTTTGTGCTTTTCAACTTGACGAAGCAATTTATCTGCCAATAAATCGATTGCGGCATACATTGTTTCAGCGGTTTCTTCCAATTTGATAGAACCTGATGTCATTTTGCAAATAACTTCTGCCGTGTGGCTTTCGCTGACTGAAGGATTTTTGATTACGCTCAAAACAACTTCAATCAATTGGATTTGGTCATAATGAGTCAAAACCTTTCCGATTTTTTCTTTTGTGTACGCTTTGATTGCGTCTGTGATTTCAATGTTACGTCCGTTTACGATAATTCGCATAAACTTTTAGCCTCCTACATAATAACTTTTAAATTATAGAACATATTTTTAAATATTAAAAGTACCTTTTGACATATTGTTAAGCAAATCGGCAAAAATCTTAATCTTTTTTCCTTTGCCTTTGTCAAAAATTACTTCATTTTCGGGAAAACTCTTAATTTTCCGTCATCGGTTCTCCATTTGAACCAACCTGTTTTATAGACTGAGCCTGAATCTACAACCGTAACCAATGCCCAATTTCCTCTTACGATACGCAAAGCAACATGTTCCGGATATGTAAATTCATCCACAACTTGTGCTTCTTCAGAGTCTTTTGAGTAAAGTTTAAACTGACTTTTCGGGACATCTGTCATCAATTTGACACCGTTTTCTCTGCCAAATTTATAAACAAATTCTTTCCAAGTCAAAAAGTTTGAATCATCTTTTATTCTAACCCAGCCTAATTGATTTCCGTTTTGGTTGATATAAATTTGAGCCCAACCGTTTTCGGGATATTCCGCAATTGCAGAATAAAATTCATTTTTCGATGAAATACTTACGACATAAGGATTAAAAACATTTTTTGAGTCTCTTACAATTGCAGATTTAGAATTTGCAACGGGCAAAGTAAAATGCTTTATTTTTCTTGATTTTTCGCTTGGTGCAACGTATGCATCAAAATCTTTTTCCATCTTTAAAAGACCGATTCCGTAATGATGAATACTTCTTGATGAGGACGGAACCCTGTCAACGGCAAAAGCTGAAATTGCCGTTGTAGCAAGAATTACAAAAGATATTAAAAACTTCTTAAGCATTTTTTACTCCGATTGCAGGTACGGATGTTTTTGCTTTAATTTCCGCAAGAACCGCATTCTTGAATTCTTCGACACCCATTGTTCCTACTGCACCTACGGCTCTGACTCTGACTGCAACTTGGTCAGCTTCAATTTCTTTATCGCCGACAACTACGACGTAAGGAATTTTCTTATCTTGCAAAGCTTCTCTGATTTTGTAGTTCATACTTTCCGAACGGTCATCAAGTTGAACTCTTATGCCTTCCGCAAACAATTCATCATAAATTTTCTTAGCATAATCATTATGACGTTCCGCAATAGGTACGACACAAACTTGTGTAGGAGCAAGCCAAGTCGGGAATGCACCTGCATAGTGTTCAATAAGAATACCGTGAAATCTTTCCATTGAACCGAAAATAACTCTGTGAAGCATTACAGGAGTTTTCATTTGACCGTCTTTGTCTTGGTATTTGATGCCAAATCTTTCGGGCAAGTTGAAATCGAGTTGAATTGTAGCACATTGCCAAGTTCTGCCTATTGCATCTTTAACTTTGAAGTCGATTTTCGGACCGTAGAATGCACCGTCACCTTCGTTGATGTCATATTTCATACCGCGTTTGTCCATCGCTTCTTTCAAGCCTGCTTCTGCCAAATCCCAATTTGCCAATTCTCCGACGTAACTTTCAGGTCTTGTCGAAAGTTCGACTTCGAAACTCATATTGAAAATTTTCATTGTATCAGAAACAAAGTCAATGATAGCGTTGATTTCATCAACCAACTGTTCGGGAGTACAGAAAATGTGAGCATCATCTTGTGTAAAGCCTTGAACACGAGTTAAGCCAGACAATGCACCTGATTTTTCACGACGATAAACCGTACCTAATTCTGCCATTCTGAGCGGCAAAGAACGGTATGAGTGTCTTTGTGATTGATAAATCAAGATGTGGAACGGGCAGTTCATCGGTTTTACGATATATTGATCATCATCTTCATTTTCTTTTTGAATAAAGAACATATTGTCTTTGTAGTGGTCGATGTGACCTGAAATTTCCCACAATTTCGACTTAGCGATTTGCGGAGTTTGAACGATTACATAACCTCTTTTTCTGTGTTCCGTTCTCCAGTAATTTTCGATTTCTTCTCTTACTGTATAGAGGTTAGGGTGCCAAAGAACCAAACCGCCGCCGATTTCTTCTCTTACAGAGAACAAGTCGAGTTGAGTACCAAGTTTTCTGTGGTCACGTTTTTGTGCTTCTTCAAGCATAGTCAAGTATTCAGCCAAATCTTCTTTGTTCCAAAATGCTGTTGCATAAATACGTTGAAGCATTTTGTTCTTTTCATTACCTCTCCAATAAGCACCTGCAACCTTCATCAATTTGATTGCATTACCTTTGATGTAGCTTGTATTCGGAACGTGAGGTCCTGCACAAAGGTCGTTGAAGAGGACGTTTCCGTCTTTATCTTTTGTCAAATACAAAGTCGGATTGTCGTTTCTGTGTTCTTCAAGAAGTTCTGCCTTATAAATTTCGCCTTGTGCCTTAAATTCGTCGATTTGCTTTTGAACATCGGGAATTTCATATTTTTCAAAGACTAAATTTTGTTTAAGAATAGCCTTCATTTCGTTTTCGATTTTCGTCAAATCTTCTTCCGTAAATGAATGTTCCGAGTCAAAATCGTAATAAAATCCGTTGTCAACGGCAGGACCGATTGCCAATTTTGTCTCGGGAAATAATTTTTGTACGGCTTGTGCCATAATGTGTGAAGCCGAGTGTCTTAATATATGTAAATTTTCTGCATTCTTTTCCATAAATTTATCCTTTGAGCGTTAATAATTCTTCTTTTACTGTTATATCACTCACATAAAATTTGTTCAAATTTTTTAAGATTGAAACGAAAATATCGTATATTTTTATAAATTTTAAAATTATTTTTTATAACCTATCAGTAAGTCAATTTTCTAAAATACTTTTGCGTTGTTTTGATTTATTTTTTAAAAACAAAAAGAAGGAGAAAAATATGTTTTGTTTTCAATGTGAACAAACCGCAAGAGGTACCGGCTGTACACTTCAACAGGGTGTTTGCGGCAAAAAAGCCGATACGGCTGATTTACAAGATAAATTAATAAATGCGGTAATAAAATTGGCAAATTGTTGCGAACCAAATGAAGAAAATACCGAACTCATAATCGACGGTTTATTTACAACCGTTACAAATGTTAGCTTCGATAATCGTTCTATCGATGATATGGCAGAAGATATTCTTGAAAAAGCCGTTTGTGACAAGGATTTTGATATCCAATCCGTTTGGAAATGTGAAGAAGATATCAGAAGTCTTAAATCTTTAATTCTTTTCGGATTAAAAGGAATGGCTGCTTATGCTCATCACGCAAGAGTTTTGGGATACAAAGAACATTCGATTGATGAATTCTTTTATGAAGCGTTAAGAGCAATATCTTCCGATTTATCGTTAGATGAATTGTTGTCAATGGTTTTGCGTGTCGGAGAGGTGAATTTGAAATGTATGGAACTTTTGGATAAAGCAAATACAGAAACATACGGAGACCCCGTTCCGACAAAGGTTTCCACAAATATTGAACCCAAACCTTTCATCGTCATAACAGGTCACGATTTGCGAGATTTGGAACTTCTTCTTGAACAAACAAAAGACAAAAACATAAACATCTACACTCACGGAGAAATGCTGCCCGCACACGCTTATCCGAAATTGAAAAAATATCCTCATTTAAAGGGCAATTTCGGTACGGCTTGGCAAAATCAACAAAATGAATTTGAAAACATTCCTGCCCCGATTTTGTTTACTACAAACTGCCTTATGCCTGTAAAAGACAGTTATAAAGACCGCGTTTTTACAACATCAGTCGTTAGATATCCTGAAATGTTTTACATCGACGGACGAAAAGATTTCACCCCGTTAATCGAAAAGGCTCTCGAACTTGGCGGTTACAAAGAAACGAAAAAAATGACGGGAATAAATGGCGGAGACATTTTGACCGTCGGCTTCGGACACAAAACAGTTTTGTCAGTGACGGATAAAGTTGTTAATGCCGTAAAATCAGGTGCATTGAGACATATCTTCCTCGTCGGAGGTTGCGACGGTGCAAAACCCGGAAGAAATTACTATACGGAATTTGTAAAATTGACCCCAAAAGACACTTTGGTCTTAACTCTTGCTTGCGGAAAATATCGCTTCAACGACCTCGATTTGGGCGAAATAGGAGGACTTCCGAGATTGCTCGATATGGGACAATGTAACGATGCATATTCTGCAATCCGTGTTGCCGTTGAACTTTCGAAAGCCTTTAATTGCACCGTAAACGAATTGCCTTTGTCAATGGTATTGTCTTGGTACGAACAAAAAGCCGTCTGTATTTTGTTAACCTTGCTTTATCTCGGCATTGAAAATATTAAATTAGGACCGAGTTTGCCCGCGTTCGTTTCACCGAAAGTTTTGAATATTCTTGTCAAAAAATTCAAAATTTCACCGATTACAACTTCTCAAAAGGATTTGGATGAAATTCTAAAATAATAAAAATCGTTACAAAAAAGGATTACGGGTGACTTTATAGTCACCCGATTTCTTTCTTACACACACACTTACCAATTATCTGTCGTTAGTTTTTGAAGTAATCACAAATTCTTTTTTCTTCTTTTGTGAAAATTCTTTTTACATTTTCAAAAAATCCAAACGGATTTTTTTTCAAATTGTGTTCAAGTACCGCTTTTTCAATCAAGACGCGATTATAAACAATATTCGCTTCATTAGATTTGTTCAATCTTGATTTCAAATTTTCCAATTTCACTTTGCACAAATTTACTGCACTTTTAGTCTTTTCTGCCATTTCTTTTTTCATTCCGTTCTCTCGCTTACGCTGTCTCTCAAGTCTGTATTCTTATGATACCAAAACTTTGAAAAAAAATCTCACCCAAAAAGATTAAAAAATGTTAAGATGTTCCAATATACATTAAACGGTTTATCAACAAAAAAATGAGTATGTATTTTGTAGAGTATTTTTGAGATAAAAATAATAAAATAAATTGTTGATAGCGGTATTTTTTTGGTATAATTGCAACAAAAACACAAAATTAAGAGGCAAAAAATGAATAAATATTTATTGGAAATAGGAACGGAAGAATTACCGTATAAGTTTATCCCTGATGCTGTAAAGCAACTCGTTGCGGGATTTGAAAAATTTGCGAAAGAAAATGAAATAACTTTTTCCAATATTAAGACATATGCAACTCCGAGAAGATTAACGGTTCTTCTTGAAGGATTGCCGGATAAAAAAGAAGATGTTGTAAAAACGGTGAAAGGACCTGCTGAAAATATTGCATACAAAGACGGCAATCTTACACCTGCGGCACAAGGTTTTGCGAAAAAAAACGGTGTTGATCCTTCAACGTTATTTGTTAAAGACAATTATGTTTGGGCAAAGACAGAAGAAAAAGGTAAATCGACAAAAGAACTTTTAGAAGAAAATGTTTCTAAAATTATTTCTTCTTTGAATGGCTCACACTTTATGCGTTGGGCTGATTTCGACGTAAAATTTCAACGTCCTATCCGTTGGCTTGTTTCATTATTCAATAACGAAGAAGCAAAAATTTCATTCTTAGATGTAACATCAGGCAGAATTTCCCGCGGACACAGATTTGCGGATATGTCAGTCGAAGTTGATATCGACAATTACGAACAAGAATTATACAAGGCAAAAGTTATTGCAGATGCTGAAAAGAGAAAGGCTGAAATCGTTAAGTCAGCTTCTGAAGCTGCAAAATCAATCGGTGCGGAAATCGTATTTGATGAAGATTTGCTCGACGAAGTAACTTACCTTACGGAATGGCCTGTTCCTGTTATCTGCGATTTTGATGAAAAATATCTCAAAGTCCCCGATAAAGTTACGGTTACCGTAATGGCTGTTCACCAAAGATATTTCCCGCTTTACAAGGACGGAAAACTTTTGAACAAGTTCATCACAATGGCAAACTTTGTCGGAAATGACGGTTTTGACAACATCAAAGCAGGTAACGAAAGAGTAGTCGTAGCAAGACTTGAAGACGGTGTGTTCTTCTTCGACGAAGATACAAAAAAACCGCTCGAAGCATACCTCGAAAACCTCAAAGACATGACTTTCCAAAAAGGCATGGGTTCGATTTATGACAAAACAATGAGAGTCGTCGAACTTTCGGAAAAACTTGCGAAAGAAACAAATGCCCCTGTTGACACGGTTACAAGAACCGCAAAACTTTGTAAGGCTGATTTGGCAACTCAATTAGTTTTCGAATTTACAGAACTTCAAGGTTTCATCGGTTGCGATTATGCAAAACATTGCGGTGAAAAACCTGAAGTTGCAGAAGGTATCAAGGAACACTACTTCCCACTCAACGCTACAAGCGAACTTGCAAAAGGTATCGAAGGTAAATTGGTCGGAATTGCAGACAAAGTCGACACCGTCGTTGTAATCTTTGCAAGCGGAGCAAAAATCAGCGGTTCACAAGACCCGTTGGGTGTTCGCCGTGCGGCTTTGGGTGTTTTGAAAACAATCCTCAATTCAGATTTAAACATCAATTTGACGGATTTAATCAAAAAGGCAATAGAACTTCTTCCTGTAAAGGTTGAGGACGAAAAAGCACTCTTTGACAAGATTTACGACTTCTTCGTTCAAAGATTGACAATTTTGCTCTCTGATACTTACAAAAACGATATTATGGATGCTTGCATCGCAAATACTGATGTTCTTGCTGATTTGAAAGGCTTTATTTCAAGAGTTAACGCACTTTTGAACATTATCGGCAAAGATTATTTCGCAGCATTGAGTGAATCTGCAGGCAGAATTATCAGAATTATCAAGGGCAAAGAAATCGCAGAAATGCCGTCAGCAGACCTCTTCAAGGAAGATTGCGAAAAGGCTTTATTTGATGCTGTTAATGCAATTGACGAAAAACAAAATTCCGAAAAAATAGCGGATGAACTTGCAGCTTGCACGGATAAAATCGGCAATTTCTTCGATAAAGTTCTCGTTATGGACAAAGATGAAGCCGTTAAGAATAATCGTTTGAAACTCTTGACTTTGGCAAAATCGAAATTCGATGCAATTTGTGATTTTTCAAAGTTCTCGGTTTAGTTTGAAATTTCAAAAATAAAAAGTCCGATGAATTAAGTCGGACTTTTTTGTTGAAAAATATTTGTATTTTGTTTTTATATTTTAGCCGAAACTGCCTTGTAGATTCCGATACAGTCTATCAAACAATCTGCTTTGCCCGAGACAACCAATTTGTCTACGGTCAAAAGATTTTCTTGAACTTGAATTAAATCTTTTCTTGAAATTATACCTTGTGCAAATTTGTCTTTAGAGTATGAAAAATCTTTGTTTTCGAGGGTTTGATGCTCTTCGTTTCTAAAAAGTTTATTTTTATCCTGCTTTAATGCAACAAGAGAATCATTAATTTCTTGAGCGGCTGTTTGATTAACTTTGAGGTAGTCTTCGAGCATTCTGTCATATGTTGAGCGTTTTAATCTCAAATTTGCAAGTCTCTTTCCCCCCGTAAAAATCGGTAAAACAGCTCCGCCCGCAAGTGCTGCAAGTGCTGATTTTGTCGAAAACATACTGCCTAAATCAGTTGAGTTAAACGCAACCAAACCCGATAAATTTATTGTCGGTAAAAATTCTTTTTTTGCTACTCTTATGTCAATTCCTGCCTTTTCAAGCATTTTTTCGGCTCTGATGTAATCGGGACGGTTCACGATGATTTCAGACGAAATTTCGTTGGGAATGTTCTCAGGAAACGTAATCTCCGAAAGTGCCGCCCTTGGCAAATCTTCGGCATCATTTGGATTTTCGCCCGTCAAAACTGCAAGTTGATGTAACAATTTCGTTCTATTTTTCTTCAGTTCGGGAAGTTCACTTTGCCCGTAAACATAAGACTTGTTTGCTTTTACGGTGTCGGACATTGATGCTGTACCCGCTTCGTTACAAAGTTTCATTAAATCATAAATATCTTTTCTCAAATCAACTATTTGTTCTTGTAATTTTATCATTTCGTCAAGTTTTACAATGTTGAAATATGTGGTTCCGACGGCTGAAGCAACTGCAATATATGCAGCTCTTTCATCCTGCAAAGACGCTTCATAATCTTTTTTTACCGACTTCGTTTTGTCGTGATTTTTCAAAAAAATGTCCGCTTCGTAATTTACCATCGCAGGTGTCAAAAATGTCCAATTCCAATCCGTTTGAGCCGGATTTTTTACTAATGCCGGTGAAAAACCGCCACCGACTGTCGGAAGTTCATTTGCAAATTGAATTTTTGTATATTGATAATATTCATCAACCGCAATTGATGCCATCTTTAAATCATGATTGTGTTGAACAGCCTTAACGATGTATTCTTGCAAATAACCGTCATTAAACGATTTCCACCAATCAATATTCACATATTCATACTTGTATTCTGCTTCAACTTGACGTCCGTTCTTGTTTTTATATTCAAATTTTTTATCCGCCTTTTTGTTATTAGTGTCTCCAATGGCAAAACCAGGTGCTCCGTTTGCCAATAAAAATATTCCTAAAAGTGTTGCTGCTAACGGTTTCTTAATATCCATACGTTTTCCTTCGATTGTACTTGACAATTTTTACAACAATATGTTAACATATTGTTGTTGCAAAAGCAACATGTTTTCAAAACAACATATAAAAAAGAAAAGAAATTTATGAAAAAAGAAGAAAATAATAGCATAGAAGATTTTAAACATTATACGGAAAGTATTTTTTACGAGTTGGAATTCACGGCGAAGTATATCAAGAGAATGGGTTACAACTATTGTAACGAGTTGAATGTAGGGGTTGGTCCCGAAGAAACTTTGGCACTTGATATTATATATTTAAACCCTGGAATTTGTCAGAGAGATTTGGCGAAAAAACTTTTTAAAGACAGAGCCGGCACGGGTAGAGTATTGTTACAGCTTGAGGCAAAAGGTTTTGTGGAAAGATTTGTTGACACAAAAGGGAACAGACTTGTCAGAAAGATGAAATTGACCGAAAGCGGTGAGGCGATGCTCAAGCTTACGACGAAAAAATTTATACCGTTGGTTAAAAAAATAAAAACGGATTTTTCTCCGGAAAAAGGAGAACAGTTAAAGAAATTGTTGAACGAATTGAGAACGATTCTTGCTGAAAATGTAAAAACTCAAATTTAAGAGGTAAAAAATGGCAGACGAAAACACTAATAACGAAGAACAAAACGAAACCGCAAAAAAGAGAATAGGCAAGAGACGCATAATTGCAGTTATTGTCCTTGTCGTTCTCGGTGTGGCGGGCGGATTGTACGCAAATAATGCTTCAAAATACCAATCGACAGATGATGCATATGTAGAAGCACATATGGTTCAAGTTGCACCGAAAGTTACGGGACAGATTGTTGAGTTGAATGTAGAAGACAATCAACGTGTAAAAGAAGGTGATGTCGTTGCGGTTATTGATAAAGACGATTATAAAATCAGATTTGCACAAGCTGATGCGGATTATCAAAAAGAACTTGCCAACCAAAAAGTCGCAAAGGCTAATTTCAGTGCCGTTCAGTCAGAAATTGCAGTTGCGAAGGCTGATTTAGACAGATATAAAAAATTGTACGAATCAGGTGCTGTTTCAAAGCAAACTTTAGACAACGCTCAAACCCGCTACGATTCAGTTTCTGCAAGAAGAACAACGGCAGAAGAATCGATTTTGTCAAACGGACAAAATAAAGTTGCGGATGCGAACTTGAAATCCTTGAAAGCAAAGCGTGACAAGGCAGAATTGGATTTGAGAAATACAGAAGTTATTGCACCGCAATCAGGTATTGTTACTAATAAAAAAGCTGAAAAAGGTGCATATGTAGGAACGGGGTCTCCTTTATTTGTAATCGTTCCCGATGAAGTTTGGGTTGTTGCAAATTATAAAGAAAGTCAAGTTGGGAATATGAAAGAAGGTCAGCCTGTTGAAATCAGAGTTGATGCATATCCCGATAAAGTTTTCAAAGGTAAAATTGACAGTATTCAAAGAGCTTCAGGTGCAAAATCGAGCCTTTTCCCACCTGAAAATGCCGTCGGTTCTTTCGTAAAAATTGTTCAAAGAATCCCTGTCAAAATCGTATTTGACGAACCGATTGACAGTTCAAAATACACGATTGTCGCAGGAATGTCAGTAGTACCAAAGGTTAAAGTTAAATAACAATGACAAATTCAGCCGAAACAACAGAACAAGAAGTTTGGCAGCCAAAACATAATCCGTGGCTGATTGCACTTCCAACGATTTTTGCAGCATTTATGTTCGTACTCGATGAAACGATTGCAAACGTAGCGTTGCCGCATATGGCTGGAACTTTTTCTGTCAGCCGTGAAGAGTCGACTTGGATTTTAACAAGTTACCTCGTAGCAAGCGGTATCGCAATCACAGCGGTCGATTGGTTCAGCAAACTTGTCGGAAGGAAGAACTTTTTCATCTTCAGCGTAATTTTGTTCACGGTATCGTCAGTGCTGTGCGGACTTTCAAATTCTATCGAGATGATAATTTTGGCAAGAATTTTGCAAGGCTTCGGCGGCGGCGGATTGTTGCCTGTTTCACAGGCGGTTTTGCTTGAATCTTTCAAACCGAAAGAACGCGGACGTGCGATGGCGGTTTTCGGCTTGGTAGTAGTTGTTGCACCGATTATAGGTCCTGTATTGGGCGGTTGGATTACCGATAATTATGCTTGGCCGTGGATTTTCTTTATAAATCTTCCGTTTGGTATTTTGACGGTAACGCTTGCAAAAATGTTACTTGAAGACCCGCCATATGCGAGAAAACAAGACAATGTCAAAATGGACTTTAAGGGTTTTTTCTTGTTAACGGTTTGGCTTACGACATTGCAAATCATTTTGGATAAGGGAAACAATGCCGATTGGTTTAATGCTCCTTGGATTTGTCGATTGAGCATAATTTGTGTACTTACGGGATTTTTGTTCTTCGTTTCGCAAAGAAGAAAAGACTCGCTTGTTGATTTGAGTATTTTCAAAGACGTAAACTTCACTGTCGGAACGTTTATTCAAGTTATTATTCAGGCTGTATTGCTTGCATCGGTGGCGATTTTGCCCCAATTTTTGCAATCCGTAATGGGATATACGGCATTTTTAAGCGGTTTAACGATTATGCCTCGAGGGGTCGGAGCGTTAACGTCTATGGTTCTTTTCGGAATTTTGTCCACAAAAATCGATAACAGACTTTTGGCGGTTGTCGGATTGGCATTAATCGGTACGGCAGGCTTGGAATTCGGATTTTTGAACTTGCAAATTTCAAGTATGAATATTGTCATTCCGAACTTTATTTTCGGTTTGGGAATGGGATTTGCGATGATGCCTTTGGTTTCGCTTTCTGTTGCAACGCTTTCAAATGCACAAATGACTAATGCAAGCGGCTTGCAGTCACTTTTGAAAAACATCGGCGGTGCAATCGGTACTTCACTTGTTTCGACAATGATTTCGAGATTTTCACAAATGCACCAATTTATGATGGTTGGAAATTTATCACCGTTGAACCCAGTATTTACGGCAAAATTTGAGGCTACAAAAGCAGCACTGTGTGCGTATATGCACTCATCGGTTGCGGATTATGCGGCTCAGTATTCTTTGTACGGCGAACTTTTGAAACAATCTACACTTTGGGGATTTATGGAATCTTTCAGAATATGCGGACTTGCTTCAATTGTTGTTATTCCGCTTGTTTTGCTTATTAAAAACTTTCCTAAAGAAGAATCTGTTGAAAAAAAGTAAAAAAATCGTAATGATTACAGGATTTTTTGTAATCATTACGAAGTTGAAAATTAAGCCAATTTTTTTGTGTATCTGACAATAAAGAAAATTGCCAAAATAGCTACTATTGCTTCAGTTATTGGCATAGAATACAAAATAGAATTTCCGTCAAAAATTTTAGGTAAAATCAAAATCAAAGCCCCGCTTAGGACAAGTCCTCTTAAAACGCATTTTGCTCCGAAATTCATTGATATAATCGGCTGAGCGGCTTGTCCTACACTGTATGCACAGCATTGAACAAAAGTGCTGACATTAATTATCGGGCCGTATACAGCAAGAGCATCAGGTCCTAAATATCGTCGCATTATTTGTCTGTTAAATAATATTGTCAAAATTCCCATCGCAATATCTATGAAGAAGGTTGAGAAGCCGGTAATACAAATTTGTTTAAATTTATTGAAAAAATCTGTCGATCTTACAAATTTTAAAGTGTTTTTCTTTGATAAAAAGTGCGAAAGCAGAATAAAGAAAGAAATAACCGCTCCAATGGCAGTTGCTAACCCTGCTCCGAATATTCCCATATCGCAGGTAAAAACAAAAATATAATCTCCTGCCATATTGAAAATTCCGCCTGCCAAAATTCCGAATGCCGCATATAAATATTTAAAATAAAGTGTTTTAATTTTGTCTGTTAATAAATTCATTATTTTAACCTTTCATGCAAAAAGAGCCGAATAAGAAACAGACATCTCAATCTGTGCCTTATCCGGCTCTTTGTTTCCAAGAACAAATTGCCCTCCGACAATTTAGCGACAGTTTAACAAAACACCAATTTTGTGTCAAGCGAAAAAGAAAGAAAAAAATCCCGACTCAACATCGGGATTTTTTAAATAATTGATTTGTTTTTACAATTAGAGGCTGTCCGGAGATGCGATTTTGCCTAAAATTGCACTTGCTGCTGCGATTGCAGGAGATGCAAGGTAAACTTCACTATCAACGTGACCCATTCTGCCGACGAAGTTTCTGTTTGTTGTAGAAATTGCTCTTTCGCCTGCTGCCAAGATGCCTGCGTGTCCGCCTAAGCAAGGTCCGCAAGTCGGTGTTGAAACAGCGCCGCCCGCTTTAATGATTGTTTGAATATAGCCTTTTTCGATTGCTTCGAGGTAGATTTTTTGAGTTCCGGGGAAAACAATCAATCTTACATCGGGGTGAACCTTATGACCTTCTAAGATTTCAGCCGCAACCTTCAAGTCTGAAAGTCTGCCGTTTGTGCAACTTCCGATTACTGATTGGTCGATTTTTATGTCGCCGACTTGAGAAATCGGTTTAGTATTTTCGGGCAAGTGAGGGAATGCAACCGTCGGTTCGATGTCTGCACAATCGTACTTGATAACTCTTGCATATTCAGCACCTTCATCGCTCTTATAAATTGTGTACGGTCTGCGTGAACGACCTTTGAGGTATGCTTCCGTTTTGTCGTCAGCAGCGATGATACCTGTTTTTGCACCTGCTTCGATAGCCATGTTGCAGAAAGTAAATCTGCCGTCCATATCCATTTCTTCGATAACGTTGCCACCAACTTCAAGTGCTTGGTACAATGCACCGTCAACGCCGATATCACCGATTAAGTGCAAAATCAAATCTTTTGCGGAAACCCATTTGTTGAGTTTGCCGTTGAATTCAACTTTGATTGTTTCTGGAACTTTGAACCAAGTTTCTCCTGATGCCATGCCGCAAGCAAGGTCTGTTGAGCCGACACCGGTAGCAAATGCACCCAATGCACCGTATGTGCAAGTGTGTGAGTCAGCACCGATAATCAAATCGCCTGCCGTTACAATGCCTGCTTCGGGCAAAAGTGCGTGTTCAATACCCATTCTGCCAACTTCAAAGAAGTTTTCAAGTTCTTGTTCTTTCGCAAATTCTCTAATCATCTTAACTTGTTCAGCCGACTTGATGTCCTTGTTCGGAACAAAGTGGTCGGGAACGAAAACGCATCTTGACTTATCAAAAACTTTTTTGCAACCGATTTTCTTGAATTCTCTGATTGCAACAGGGCCAGTGATGTCGTTAGCAAGCGTGATATCTAACTTTGCGGTTATGAGTTGTCCGGGTCTTACTTCGTCCAAGCCTGCGTGAGCAGCGAGGATTTTTTCCGGAATATTCATTGGTCTTGTCATATTTTTTTCCTTTTATTAGTTCGTTTTGACTTAAATATATTATAAATATTATGTTTTTTCAACTTCAATCAATTCTTGTGAAAATCAGAATTTTGATTGCCGAAATGATTTTTGCCCGATACTCCTTTTCGGTAATGTTTTCGGGGTTAAATAGTGATATTTTTTGTTTGAGAGGGAGAATAATGTTGTACGATTTGAAAACGTTAAATAAACCCGATAGAATGAAAATAGCCGAAAAACATCTCGGCAAGTACATTTCCGAGTTAAAAAGACACTTCGATTTTTCCGATTTTCAACTCATTTCTCTCCTCGAAAATTCCTCAAGAAAAATGAGAAAAAAACGCAATCTTTTGCCCTTCAATTTTAATTTTAAGTTTTTTCAAAGGAAAAAATAAAAAATTTACATATTCGGAAACGGTTATTTTCAGGAAGTTATGAAGATTTCCCTTTTTTAGCATGTAGTTTTGATAATTACTTGATATAGTTTTTATGTTCTTGTATAATTACTCTCATAGGTATGAAAGGTGTATTTATGAGCAACGAAAGACAAGAACGTCGCAGAAGAATATTTTTAAAAAGAAAATTTTTATCGGGAAAAAGAAAAGTTGTAAAATTTTTATCAGAACAAACCTCATTGAATGATTATTTTAAGGATTGTATTTCAAAACACGGCGAATTGCCTGCAATTACTGATACTTATTGCAACATAAGTATGAATTTTAACCAAGTTGAAAAACAAATTTCGGCATTTGCAGCAGCATTGCAATTTTTCGGAGTTAAAAAAGGCGATTTCGTCGGAATTTTCACGGAAAATAACGGTCGCTGGTGTATTTGCGAACAAGGTACGATGAGAACCGGTGCAGTTTGCACCCTCAGAGGTTCGAATGCCCCTGTAACAGAACTTGATTACATCATTAACCACAGCGAATCGAAAGGTCTTATCCTTCGTGACGGCAAGTTACTCAACGGTTTGAAGCCTTATTTGGATAAATATGATTTGAAATTTGTAATTTTGATGTTTAAATCTGATAAAGACGATATTTCAGGCGTAAAATGCCCTGTTTATTACTTTGACGACGTACTTGAAATCGGAAAAAATCATGAATTTGTTAAGCCCGAACAAAATATCGACGAATTTTGCGTAATGCTTTACACGTCAGGCACAACGGGCAATCCGAAGGGTGTTGCTCTTACACACCAAAATATTTTGGCACAAATTCCTTCTGTCGAAGTCGGATTTATGTCAAAAGTAGGTGAAAATACTTTGCAAATTCTCCCCGTTTGGCACGCTTATGAACACATTGTTCAACTTTATTTCTTTATGAGCGGCTGCCATTTGCACTTCACGACTTTGACGGGATTGAAGAACGATTTGACAAGATATGACGTCGATACAATGATGTCCGTTCCGAGAATTTGGGAAGCGTTGAGATTGGGAATTTTCCAAAAATTGAAACAAAAATCACCGCTTTTGTACGGAGTGTTTGATTTTGCGGTAAAACTCAGTATCAATTACAAAATCCACAAAATGTACAGCGAAAGAAGAATTACGAACAAAAAGAACGGCTACCACAAACTTTCAAGCCTTTATCACAGATTTGTACGTTCGTTTTTGAAACCTTTCCACGTTTTATTTACAAACACTTTGTACAAAAAAATCAAAGACAATGCGGGTGTTAATTTCAGAGCATCAATTTCAGGTGGCGGTGCACTTTCTATGAAAGATCAGCTTTTCTACGATGCAATCGGTGTAAACCTTAGAGAAGGTTACGGTTTGACTGAAACGGCTCCTGTTTTGACACTTAGAAACGTTGGCGACCCGAACTTCCTCGGTTGCTGCGGAAAACCGCTTATGGCAACGGAAGTCAAGATTTTGGATATGGAAACAAAAGAAGAACTCGGAATTTTCCAAAAAGGTGTTGTTCACGTTCGCGGTTTCCAAGTTATGAAAGGTTATTACAAAGACGAAGCTGCAACAAAGGCTGTATTGACCGAAGACGGTTGGTTTAATACCGGCGATATCGGCTGGTTGACGGCTGATAACAACCTCGTTTTGGTTGGAAGAATGAAGGAAACAATCGTACTTTCAAACGGTGAAAACGTTGAACCTGTGCCGATTGAAGAGGCATGTCTTGAAAGTCCTTATATCGACCAAATTATGCTCGTCGGACAAGACCAATCCTCAATCGGAGCGTTGGTTGTTCCTTCGGAAGAAGCACTCAAAAAATGCGGTATCCTTGCAAAAGATATGAAATCAGGAAAAAATCTTTCGATTAAAAATGAAACTTTGCACGACCTTATCAAAAAAGAAATTGCAACTCATATTAAATCGAAAAAGAGTCTTAAATCTTTTGAACAAATTAAACAATTTGAAGTTATCAATGAAAACTTCACGATGGCAAACGGTATGCTCAGCCAAACCGCAAAAATCAAGCGTAATACGGTTTCCGAAAAATATAAAACAACGATTTCGGGCATGTTTGAAGGAAAAGACAAATAGATTTCTAAACAAAAAATACAAAGAGGTGTTTCAAGGCACCTCTTTTTTTCCTCTAAAAAGTGTAATTTTGACCAAAACGGTATATTAATTTTTGTTACAACAGTATAATATACTATGTAAGTGTTGAATATTTTCGGAGAGAAAATAATGAAAATTAAAATCAAAGAAGTTGTAAAGATGAAAAAAGGTTGGAGTTTATATAAACTTGCAAAAGTTTTGAACCTTCCGCAACAAACGGTATATTCTTGGGCAAGCGGCAGAACACAACCGTCATATGAAAATATGGACAGATTATGTGATGCACTTGAATGTTCAGTGGGTGATTTATTTGAATCTGAACCTGTTCAGGAAAAATTGAATTTAATTGTCAACGGTTAAATTTTGTGGTACAATTTATATTGCCCAATAAAACGGACAGTCGGGGATTGTTCGGGGCAAAGATTAATAGTTATATGATAATGAATTTTGTGTGGTTGGTCGTGCCGCTCACGAATTATGACAGTTAACGACAAGACAATGTGGGGACAAAATTCGCAAGAAAAATGGTCGGTTTAAGCCGACCACTTATTGTTTTTATAGGTTTTTCTGGGCGTTAAGCCCTTTTGTTTTGAAAATAATTTGTCTTTTGCCTTCGGATTTTTGCTTTTTGAGGCGAAAAATTATCTTTCTTCTTCCCGTTTCAATTTTCTGTTCATTAATTTTTCAAGAATTTCTTTAGGGGTGATATCCGTGTAAACCGCTTCGTAGATTGCGTTTGAAACAGGTGTTTCGATACCCAATTTTTTAGCAAGTTCACAAACCGCTTTTGAAGTTTTGACACCTTCAGCAACCGAGCCTAATTCTTTCAAAATATCATCAATTTTTTTGCCTTTACCAAGCATTGAACCGACCGTATAGTTTCGGCTCAAAGGGCTGGAACAGGTTGCAATCAAATCGCCCATACCCGACAATCCATAGAGGGTTTCTGGTTTTGCACCCAAAGCGACACTTACACGGACGACCTCAGCCATACCTCTTGTAAGCAAGGCACCACGGGCATTATCGCCGAGACCCATTTCTCCGGCAAAGCCGGAAGCAATAGCAATAACGTTTTTCAAACTTCCGCCAAGTTCAACTCCGATGACATCAGCGTTTGCGTAAAGTCTGAATTTTCTGGCAACGTTCAACTGTTTTTGTGCTTTCAAAGCCTTATCCATATCCTCACAAGCCACTGAAGCCGCCGTCGGCAAGCCCATCAAGACTTCTTTTGCAAGGGTCGGACCTGATAAAATTACAGGCGAAACATTCGGCAATTCTTGCTTTATGACCTCTGACATTCTCATCAACGAGGGCAATTCCAAGCCTTTTGAGGTGTTGACCAAAATTTGTTCATCACGAAGTCCAATTTCCGCAATCTGCTTCGAAACCGCTCTAATCCCCGAAGTCGCAATAACCATAAGGATATAATCCGCATCGGAAATTGCCTCTTTTAAGTCTGATGAAATTTCCGTTTTGGGGTCTAATTCAACCGCGACGGGCTTCGTCGTCTTTTTTTCGTTGCGAAGTTCGTCGGAAATATCTTGTTTACGTCCCCAAACGCACACTCTGTCGAAGTTTGGGGCTAATAATTTTGCAAGTGTAAGTCCCCAACACCCAGGACCTAAAACAGTTAATTTCATTACTATTCCTCACTTTCAAACACTTTTCTGACTTCTTCTCTGTCATCAAAGTGAATCGTCTTGTCTTTCAAAATTTGGTAATCTTCGTGCCCCTTACCCGCAATCATCACGATATCATTGGGTTTTGCGATTTTTTTGAGCATTTCGATTGCCTTACCTCTATCCGGTTCAACAAATACTCGTTTCGGGTTCACTGTCTGAATTCCTGCCATAATGTCCGAAATAATCAAATCGGGGTCTTCACTTCTTGGGTTATCGGAAGTTACCACGATGATATCAGCCTTTTCATCAGCAATTTTGCCCATCTTCGGACGTTTCGTCGCATCTCTGTCTCCACCGCAACCGAAAAGACAAATCAATCTTGCATCGTCTTTTTTCAACTCTGCTGCCGCTTTAAGAACATTTTCCAAACCATCGGGAGTATGAGCGTAATCGACAATCACGAGCGGGTGTTTGTGAACAGCTTCAAATCTGCCCGCAACACCTTTTGTTTCTTCTAAAACTTTAACAATGGTATCGATGTCGACACCGTTTGATTTTGCAGTTGCAATAGCCGCTAAAGTATTGTAAACACTGAACATTCCGTTTAACTGCAAGTCGACCGGCTTTTCAACATTTTCAAAACAAAGTGTATATTTTGCACCATGCATTGAAAAACTGATGTCTTTTGCCTTGAAATCAGCATCTTTTTTAATTCCGTAAGTTACGATTTTTACCCCTTCGGGAACTGCTCCGATAAATCTTTCGGCATACTCATCATCTGCGTTAATTACTGCCGTTGCACCTTTTCCCAATCCTCGGAACAAAATTGCCTTCGCCTCAAAATAATTATTCATCGTGATGTGGTAATCGAGGTGGTCTTGGGTCAAATTTGTCAAAACGGCCGTATTCCAAATCGTTCCGCCGACTCTGTTTTGTTCCAGTGAGTGTGAACTTACTTCTGCCGCAATTGTTTTAATCCCCGCATCAACCGCACGTTGCAATAAATGTTGAAATTCAGGTGCTTGCGGAGTGGTATGTTTTGCTTCTGCATAATTGTCCGTACTTTTGAACTTGAAGCCTA
Source organism: uncultured bacterium (assembly GCA_902783835.1). Lineage (GTDB taxonomy): Bacteria > Cyanobacteriota > Vampirovibrionia > Gastranaerophilales > Gastranaerophilaceae > RUG841. Next base: position 16,493 of record CACZSN010000006.1, on the reverse strand, counting down.
AAGTGCCGATAAGACCGCATTTTTCGTTATTAGCCTCAAAGATTTTTTGCAAAAGATGAGTTACGGTCGTCTTGCCATTTGTTCCCGTAACACCAATCATATTAATGTTTTTGGACGGGTAATCATAAAAAGTTGCCGCCAAATCCGCAATTTGATGACGAGTTGATTCAACTTTGATTTGCGGAATATCAAAATCCAATTTTTTTTCAACCATAAGTGCAACAGCACCGTTGTCTATCGCCATTTTGGCAAAGTTATGTCCGTCGGAATTTTCACCAACCAAACATACAAAAATGTCGCCTTTTTGTGTGGTTTTTGAATTGTAAGAAATTCCTGTAACTTCTGTTTCTTTAAAATTAATGCCTTCAGCATTTTTTATTCCCGAAATTAATTTGCTTAATAACATATCCTGCTCTTTCAGTTTTTCTTTTTGCGATTAATTTTTCCGTTATTGGCGGATTTTTTTGCATTTTTCATTTTTGATTTTTTGTCATTACCAAAGAATGATTTTTTTTGATTTTTAACATTTTTCTTATCATTTTGCGGAAAAAGTGAGAATTTGTGCAAAGCTTTTTGTTCCGCTTCAATTTCAAGTCTTTCCGCTTCCAAATCAGGCAAAGGTCTTGTGCAAGCTTTAAAGCCTGAATTGGGTGATTTATCGCTTTTTAAATTCAAAATTCTTGCTACTTGTTTTGCAACTTCCGCAAATACAGGTACGGCAACGGTTGAACCCCAAATTTCCCAACCCTTCGCCGAGTCAACCACAACGTAGATAACGACTTGCGGGTCAGATGCTGGCAAATAACCGATTGCGGATGTATAAAGTTTATCAGTATAACCTTTTGCACCTTCCATTGTTTTTCTCGATGTACCTGTTTTTGAGGCAACTTGATAATTTGACAAATTCAACGGCAACTTCGTTCTTGATGTACTTTTTGTCAAAAATTCAGTTACAAGACGTGCCTGTTCAGGTTGCATAACGCGAACTTTTTTAACGTGTTTCGGAAGTTCTTCTTCGGGGTATTTAACGACGTGAGGGGTAACTTTCAAGCCATCGTTTGCGATTGCGGAAATTGCTGAAATCATTTGTATGCAAGTAACCGAAGCACCGTAGCCATAACCCATTGAAGCGTGTCTTGACATATCCCAAGTTTCAGGCTTCGGCAAAAGACCCGTCGATTCCCCGGGAAGGTCAATTCCCGTTTTTTGTCCGATACCGAATTTATACAAGCTGTTATAAAATTCCCTCGGAGTCATCAAAAGTGCAACCTTCAAACTGCCGACGTTACTTGAGTGTTGGAACAAATATTCCATATTAATATCCCCGGGATAAGGGAACTTGTGGTAGTCGTAGTTTGAAATCGTCCAGCCGCCGATTTCAACCCGTCCAGAGTCACAAACAGTTGAATTTCTGTGGATTTTTCCGTTTGCAACGGCTGATGCAACTGTCAAAACCTTAAACGTTGACCCCGGAGGAAATACGTCCGATAGCGTCCAGTTCTTAAGTTGTGTATATGTTGCCGCCTTGAAGTCGTTCGGGTTATATGTAGGATATACCGCATAGCCCAAGATTTCGCCATTGTTCGGGTTCATGACAATTACCGCACCTCTTAAGGCTTGTTTTTCCATAATCATTTTCAAAAGTTCGCTTTCGCAAACGTGTTGAATAGCCGAATCGATAGTCAATGTAACCGTTTTGCCGATTGTCGGAGAGGTGATTTTTTCAGGGTCGGTTTTAAAGTCATAAATAACATCGCCCCCACGAGTCGTCTCAATCACGATGTCTTTATCAACTTTTTCAAGTTCCTTTTTCATCGTAAACTCAACGCCTGCAGCAACGTCCGCATCAGCATTATAATAGCCCAAAATGTGTGCTGCCATTGTGTCTTGAGGATAAACACGACAATTTTTTCTGTCCGTACTGATTTCCCGAAGTCCCAATTTACGCATATTTTCGACTGTCGGACGGTCGATGTCTTTTTTCAAAAGAATGATATTATTCGGATTATTTTTGATAATGGTCGCAACTTCAGACTCGGTCATACCAAGGTATTTAGCGATTTTGTGTGCAATTTCTTCGGGGGTATGGTCCATATATTGTCTGTGAACGTAAACGTTATAAGAAAGTTGGTCTGATGCAAGTTTTATGCCGTTTCTGTCCAAAATCGAACCACGCATAATGAATTTTTTTGCGATACGTTGTGCCTTTGCTTTTTTTGAATAATGTTTGATATCAAGGATTTGAACCGCAAACAAATAAACAGCCAAAAGGACGGCAAAAGCCGTAAAAATAATTTTTAACGCTCTCAGTCGGTTATTAAAAAGTTTTATTCTGTCTGAATTATTACTATATTTATTGGTCATTATCTTTTTTCGCAGTAAAATTATGGGTTTATACCCCTGTAATCATAGCACATCAGACAAAATCGGGTTAAATGTTAATCTATCTTAATCAAAATAAAATTTTCTTAAAAACCCAATGACCATCTGTAATAATTAGGATAAAAATTTTTCTTTTTTACTGGTTTTTCACTGACGGGCAATTCTTCTCCCATTTCGATGACTTGTGTTGCCGTATCGAGGTTTCCGTTTTGCTTAACAAGGTTTTCGACGTTATGATAAGACATTAAGTTATCCATTTTGTTTTGGAGTTCGATATTTTCGTTGTTAAGTTTAATCGTTTCACTGCTCAATTTTGTCAATCTTACTTGCATAAGAGTTGTTATATAATAGCTTACGAACATTACAATCATCACGACCGCAAGTAGTCTGCAGAGTGATTTATTTAAACTCGAAAGAGTATGTTTAGGCTGTTTTTGTTCGTATTCTTCGGGGGTCAAAATTTGCTCCTTATTTTATAACTTTTGCAAATCTTAATTTTGCCGAGCGTGACGGCGGATTGATTTTTAATTCTTCTTCGGTTGCGGTCAGCGGTTTTTTTGTCAAAATTTCCAATTTTCCGTCTTCGTGAAATCTTGCGGAATTGTCTCTGAAAAAGTTTTTCACAATTCTGTCTTCCGCTGAATGAAATGTTACTGCTGAAATTATAGCACCTGTTTCCAAAACGGGCAGAATGTTTCTTAATGTATCTTTTATGTTTTCAAGTTCACCGTTAACTTCGATGCGAATTGCCTGAAAAACTCTCGTTGCAGGGTGGATTTTGCTCTTTATCCTCGGGGTGGAATTTATTATCAAATCCGAAAGTTCGCTCGTCGTCTCAATCGGCGATTTTCTCCTCGTTTCGACAATCGCTTTTGCAATTCTTTTCGAAAATCTTTCTTCCCCATATTCACTGAAAATTCTGACCAAATCGTCCTCACGATAGCCATTTACGACATCATATGCCGAAAAATCAGCGTCTTGATTAAATCTCATATCCAACGGTGCATCTTTTTGAAACGAAAAGCCTCGTTCTCCGTTCGTCAACTGATAAAACGATGCCCCAAAGTCATAAACAACCCCGCCTGTTATCTTTTCAACACCCATTTCATTAAGGTGTTCCCGAATATTAACGTGGCTGTCTTTGATAATCTTAACGTTTTTAAACCCTTGCAAACGTTCGCTTGCAGCCTTAATTGCATCGTTGTCGACATCAAACGAGAACAATTTACCGTCTGGCAAAATCTTTTTCGCAATAATCGCTGAATATCCGCCGCCGCCTAAAGTTGCATCAACATAAACTTTTCCGCTCTCAAGACAAAGTGCTTCCGTTGCTTCTTTTGCCATTACGGGAAAATGTTTAAATTCAGCCATTATTCTTCAATCTCTGCAAGTTTTTCTAACTTCAACTTTTGGTCATGTTCCATGAGCAAGTCAATCAACTCGTCCAAGTCTCCGTCAATAACCGTCCAAACATTGAGGTTGTGGTTGATTCTGTGGTCAGTTAATCTTCCTTGCGGGAAATTGTAAGTTCTGATACGTTCCGAACGGTCGCCGGTTCCGACTTGTGAACGTCTCAAGTCCGTAATTTCCTGCATTTGTTTTTGACGTTCCAAATCGTACAATTTCGCCTTCAAAATTTGCATAGCACGTTCTTTGTTTTGTAATTGTGAACGTTCTTCCGTGCAGAAAATCATAATTCCTGTCGGTTTGTGATAAAGTCTTGCCGCCGTTTCAACCTTGTTTACGTTTTGTCCGCCCGCACCGCCTGAACGTGCCGTCGACATTTCGATATCTTCCGGTCTGATTTCAACTTCAACATCATCTACTTCCGGCATTACGGCAACGGTTGCTGTCGAAGTGTGCACTCTGCCTTGAGATTCCGTTTCAGGAACTCTTTGAACTCTGTGTACTCCTGATTCGTATTTCAATCTTCTATAAATGCTATCACCCTTAACAGAGATGATAACTTCCGATACACCGCCCATTTCGGATTCTGTCTTTGACAAAACTTCTGTCTTCCAGCCCATTTTATCAGCGTATCTCATATACATTCTCATCAAGTCGCCTGCGAAAATGTTCGCTTCGTCACCACCTGCCGAACCTCTGATTTCAAGCATAATGTCCTTATCGTCCATCGGGTCACGGGGCAACAAAAGAACCTTCATCTTTTCGGAATATTCTTCAATCTTCTTTTCGTTTTCCGCAATTTCGGCTTTTAAAAAATCTCTCATCTCCTCATCGGTTTCACCGTGAAGCATTTCTTCACCGTCGTCGATTGCCTTTTTAGCCTCTTGCCATTGGTGATAAAGTTCTACGGTTTCTTCCATTGACTTTCTTTGCTTAGAAAGGTCACGAAATTTGTTGTAATCTTGGATTACTTCGGGCTTGCTTAAAATTTCACCCAATTCGGTATATTTTTCTTCAATCTTTTTGATTTTATCGAGCATTTCTTCCATTAGTCAAGTCCTCTTTTTGCCTTTCGTCCGCAAGATTTATCTTCGTCACAAAAGCCTGTTTTTTCACATTTTGGTACTAAATATTCCTTGAGCCACGGTTCTGTCTTGATGAGTTCATCACACATCATTTTGACCATAGTTCTTATTTCTGCCTGTGCTCTTGTGCAAAGTCTTAAATTGGAAAGGTGAATCAATTCCCTTAAATTTAAACTTGCTACCATTGACGTCGATGTTGCATTCGGCAAAATCATTCTTGCATCTTCCGCCTTAATGCCTTTTTCCGTCATTTCTATGTAAAATTTTGTCGTTGCCGCCATAAATTCATCGTATTTTTTGGCAAGTTCTTCATTATTTGCGATTGAAGCGGGTACAATGTAATCAAATTGGTCCTTTTCCTGAACATAACGTTGCGATTTTTGCGAAAATGACATCAGTCTGTGTCTGACAAATTGATGCGAGCATGCCCGGGAAATTCCGCTTATTGCATAAGATACCTGAATATGCTCGATTGTGCTGTAATGCCCTGATGAAATAACTCTTTGTATTAATTTTAAAGCTTTTTCTTTGTCATTAGCATTTTCACTCTCGTTAATTTTTATGGGAGAGTCCGCGGAATAACAAGTTCTGCAAGCCGTGTAGATAGTTTTGAGCATGTCTTCCGGCTTGGAAATAATCTTGACCTGCGGTGTGACCTTATGATTTGCCATTGTAACCTCTTTTATACGCAAATACCCGCCTTATAGGTGCGGGTATCTTTGAAAAACCGCTAAGCGGCTTTCTTACAACACTTATTTTTGTTGGTAACGTTTTTTGAATCTTTCAACACGTCCTTCTGTGTCAACGATTTTTTGGTTGCCTGTGTAGAACGGGTGACAGTGGTTGCAAATTTCAACCGTAAGATTGTCTTGAATTGAACCGGTTTCAATTTCATTACCGCATACACATTTGATAACTGTTTTTTTGTAATCCGGATGAATATCTTTTTTCATGATTTTTCCTCTACTGTTTTGAAAAACTTTTCTATTTGATTATATACACCTAAAAAATTAATATCAAGTAAATTGTAATTTTTTGTTCCAATTTTCTTTTAAATACATGTTAAAAAATCATGTTTTGTGGTACTATATAAAAGAAACAAGCACTTGTAAAAAAGGATTTAAAAAATATGGGCAAAAAGAAAAAAGCTATGACTATGGCAGAAGTTTTGGTCTGTCTTGCAGTTGTGGGCATTCTCGCAATGATGATTATTCCTATCATCACAAAAACCACCCAAAATAAGGAAAAATTTCTTTACAAAAAAGCTATTAACACGATGCAAAACGCAGTTTCTGCCGTTATGAACGAAAACGGTGTTGTTAACTCGGCTAATTTCTGGCCTGATTTGAGTAACAACGGCGGCGATTTGCAAAAAGCTATCGGTTCAAAAATGATTCTTATGGGCGGATATGGTGCAGGTACATCATCTGATGATCCTTCATTCCGTTCTAATGACGGTATGATTTGGTGGGATTTGCCGAAACAATGGCCGTCTAATGATGAAGGCGGAGCTGCCGATCACATCGATATCACGGTTGATATCAACGGTGAAGGCGGTAAGAATATGACAACTGTCAGTGACGAAAATACGGTTGTTACTAACCCTGACAGATTGAAAATCCGTTTGATGAAAGACGGTCGTGTAATCGTTCCCGCTTATGATGACAGTTCGAGCGATGATTATGATTGGTCATTTGAACGTGAATACTTATTGTCACAAGATTTGAAGAATATTACGACCGACAAAAATGACAAGTCGGAAGATTCTAAAAGTATTCGTTAATATTTCTTCTGATTTATTATTAAAAGAGACTCGTTTAAACGGGTCTCTTTTTTGTTGCAAAAGGGGGATTGTATATGTTTTTTGCTTATGTTATCATCTTCCATAATCATTCAACTATCATTAAGAAAGGACTATTTTAATGGAAGCAAATGAAAAAAAAGCAACAATCGGTATTATCGGAGGAACGGGTTTCTATTCATTCTTCGCAGGACAAGAAGTTGAAGAAATCAATATGGAAACACCTTACGGCAAACCGAGCGACACTATTACAATCGGAACTATCGGACCTCACAAGGTAGCATTTTTACCCCGTCACGGTCTTGATCATAGATTTCCGCCTCACTTGGTTAATTACAGAGCCAATGTTTGGGCTTTGAAATCTTTAGGCTGTGAAAGAGTTATTTCTCCTTGTGCAGCAGGAAGTTTCCAAAAACACGTTGAACCGGGTTCATTCGTTGTTCCCGATCAATTCGTTGATTGGACAGACGGACGTAAAAGCACTTTCTTTGAAGGACCTAAAGTTATTCACGCAAGTGCTGCAAATCCTTATTGCCCTGAGTTGCGTAAATTGGCAATCGATGCTGCTCACAAGAACGGTATTAAAGTTCACGAAACAGGTACTGTTGTTACTATCAACGGACCTCGTTTCTCAACTAAGGCAGAATCTCAATTCTTTACAAGACAAGGTTGGGAAGTTGCAAGTATGACTCAATTCCCTGAAGTTCATCTTGTTAAAGAACTTGATATGTGTCCTGTAACAATTGCTCTTATCACTGACCACGACTGCGGTTTGGAAGGTGATGTCGAACCTGTTACTCACCAACAAGTTTGCAAAATCTTCAATGAAAATATTGACAATCTTAAAAAGATGTTGGTAACTTTGATTGAAAGCATTCCTGCTGACAGAGCAAATTGCGATTGCATGAACACTTCCAAAACATCATAGTTATTGATTAAATATCTGTCGCTGCCTTTGGGGTGGCGACAGTTTTTAAGGAGAAAATTTTGGGTTATTTCATTTATAGTGTTGTAAGAAATCTTTTTAATGCGACTTATTTTATTTTGATTGTAAGTTGTTTTTTAACTTGGTTACCTAATATTAATTGGTATAATCAGCCGTTCAGATTTATGAGAGAATTCAGCGATTTCTTTTTTGCTCCATGCAGAAAAATTGTTCCGCCGATTTCGGGCATTGATTTATCCCCAATTGTTGCGTTTATTTTGTTGCAAGTGATTGAGGCGATTGTTTTAGGGCTTATCAGAAACATTTTTATTGCTTAATTTGCTTGAGTTCTGAGCGGGATGTCAGAAACCGATATCGGCAAGAAATAGTGTTTTGTTGCATTTGCGAGTTTTCTGACGCTGTAAACGGCAAGTTCTTTGTCGCAAGTCGGTGAAATCATTATGCTTTTTATTATGGAAGCTGTTTCTGCATCGGGCAATTGGTGTTCAATGTGCGGAACGAAAATCCCGTTTTGTATTTCAAATTCACAAGCTTCATTATGGGAATGGCTTCTTATTCCCAAAACAATACGAAATTCATTTTCCTCATAAAATGCCGGATGTTTTAAAAATACGCTGTAAATCTTGAAATTATCAATAATATCCCAAAGAACGATTTGTTTTTCTTTTCCGTTTTTTGCCGTTTTATATTTTTCGTTGTAGGACAATATTGTATCGGTCAACATTTTGTTCTGTTTTTGTTTATCATAGCAAACCCTTGCAAATGCTGAAAATTCATATCCTTTTGTCTCTACGCTTTCTTTAAGTTTGTCGGTTGAAAACGTAATTCCGTAACCGGTTTTGTCTGCGGTTTTTGTGTAATTATTCCACAAACTCAGGCAGTTTTTTTCTGTAGAAAGGCAAAAAACATAGTATTCAAGTCTTGCAAAAAGTTCACTTTCTTCGTCATAATAAGTGTTGCAAGTCATATACTCCGCTCTTGCAAGAATTTTTTGATAAAATTCAGGCACCAAAAATTCTTTGATTTGTGATAAAAGTTCCAAAATCAATGAATATGTGTATTTCATTTCGCTTTTATCATTGAGAAAATAGATATTTGAAAACCAGAGCTGGTTGCTTTTTAAAATCCCTCTTAAAGCTTTCGGCGATGTATAATGATATAATTCTTTCGGAAAACTTCCTTTACTTGAAACTTTAAAATAATCGTAAACTGTTTTTTTCATTAAAACTCCGTACTTATATTATATCAAATTTCCGAACGGATTTCATCTTTTAACAAAAATACAAATTAAAGAATAAAATGGATTGCTTTTTCCTCAATTCTTCGCTTCGTATTCACTTCACCCGCCGTGAAACACATAGAACAGGGTCAATTTAGAAGCGGGGTCGACTTTAACCGACCGTATTTTTGCTAAATTTCATATGATAATTTATTTTTTTGCATAAATTAATCTGCTAAAATTATTCTGAAATTCTTCGAGAGATAAATCCGTACTAAACGTTGTACTCCAAGGATTTACAACTTTAATCCGAATCTTGTCGTTATCGTCCACATAAGGTGTTGCACCATAGGCATGACTCGACACGATGTTATAATCTTGAGTCATTTTATTTTCATTTTCTATTTCAGCTTTTGAAGCAGCCGCAAATATGACACCTTGAGACATTTGTTCTTTCAATTTAGATTCAAAGTTTTCATCTTTCGTAAAAATCTTATACGCTGCCATATCAAAAGCTTTAAAAATTTCATCTTGATAACCTGCTTCACGGAACATAGCTCCAACGTTCAAGTAATTTTTGTTTTGTGCTTGAAGTTTTTCTTTCATTCCGTCAAGAATGACACCGTCTTCATCTTCCTCAAAAGTGAATACGCAGTTGAGAAAAGAGTCGTCATCATTTTTGTAAACTTTCGTTTTGCTTAGATTTCTTTCAGCCCAAAAATTTTCAGGATTTTTAGCGGTTTCCAACAATTGGTCTTTTCTTTTGAGTTGACGTCCCATTTTTTTGTCAGTATCCGGTTCTTCGGTTTGAAGTTGTTTATTATATTCTTTTATAGATATTTCATCATCCGCAATTGTTTCTTTTAACATTGTAATTCTGTCTTCTCTTGAGAAACCTGCTGATTTCGGAATATTTCCGCCATTTTGTAAGTAATCAAGTTCAGCCTTAGCATGTGCTATTCTGTCATTTGAGCCTTGTTTTGCATCGGTATAAAATCTTTTATCATCTTCATAGTCAAGTTGCTCAAAAAACGTATTGTCGATTTTTTTGTAAGTTTGTGTTTTTGCATCTTCAATACTTTTTTGAACACGAAAATCGCCATAAAGATGTTCAAGAATTTTTAACCCTTCCGCACCTCTGTTGTAAATTCCTTTTTGCGGATTATCTTCTGTTTTGTCAAAAAGTTTGCAATCCTTTGCAACGAAAGACACATCTTTGTTAGGAAGTTTTGCTTTGACGTCTTTTCCGTCTTGCTCGAAACAATCCAAAATCTTCACCCTCGTTTCGGGGTTCTGATACAGAGTATCAAGCATTGAAATCAAGTAACAATCACCGATTCGAGATTGAAAAGTGCAAAATCTTTCTACCGGCGGAAAAAGTTTCAAGTAAGTTTCTTTGTCAAATTTTAACTGTTTTGAGTTTTCATCATCAGTTTTAATATAAACATTATTTTCGTCGCCAATATTGTAAACGTCACCCGTTTTAGCGTTTTTGCGTGCATCTTCCGCTGTTTCAAACTTCGGAACGATTAAGTCCTCAATAGGTGTGCCTGTTGCTTTTGCCTGTTGCATAAGTTCTATGTCGTTTGCAATATTAGGTTGAATATCAGAATGTTTGCTTGAATAATAAATTGTATGGTTCGGAACCAAACCGCTTTCAATCAGGTCGATTAAGCCATTTACGGCTTTTGAATTTTTGTTGTCGGATTTCATCATGCCCGAAAGAGCATCAATTTCGTAATCTTCCAATTTATCGGCAAACGATGTATTTTTAATTTTATCAATGTTTTGCGTTTGCTCGTCAATTTTTTTTTCGCCAACAAACATGGCTTTCAAAAGTTGTCCTGACGGGTAGGCAGCATAAGTTTGCTTCGGCATACTTTTGTTATTTTCAGCCGAATTTTCTTTTTGCTTTATATAGTGATTAATCCCGATATTATTGACTTTCGAGATATTACTGCCTATTCCCATGTGTTTATTTGAAAACCTCTCAAGTTATTTATCGGGAAAATATTTAAAAACTTTAATATATAATTATTATTCTTTTGTTTCGGCTTCTGCTTTCAAGGCTTTTTTCTTTTGTTCCTGAAGCATAAAATAAATATTCTTTTTAACGTAAACATTATTAGCAAACGATAAAAGTGCCGAACGAACCAATTTTGAAAGGTTTGTGCGTTCTTTTTTGCTGTTTGCTTCAGAAAAATCTCTCGTACCGAATGTTACGTTCAAAACACTTTCAAGCTCTTCGGCAAAGAAATTGTACGCTCTGCTCAAAGAATATTGTTTTGTTTGCATTTTAATAAGATTTCTGATGTCAGAAATGCTCAAAACATTCTTCAATACTCCGATTACGACCAAATATACAATGTGGCTTTTCGAGTATTTTTTGTTTTTCGGCGGTTCAATAACCTTTTGTTTTACGTAATTATTGACCATTGTAGCCGTAATTGTCTTTTCTTCTTCCGGATTTTCAAACGGAGTAAGATATTCTTCCAAAATACCGATAAGTTGATCCATATAAACTTCTATTTTCGGTAATTCTTCAAATCTCGGACAGTGATATGCGGCTAATTTTTCGTTTTCTTTTTTTTGATGTGCTGTGTAATCATTTACCATAACAGTTTTTATTATTATATAATCTCTTTTTTTTGTCAAATCATCAGTTTATTAATATTGCTTGACATGGTATTTGATACAAGTTAATATGGTTGTAATATATAGAATTTGCTTATTTGATTTGTATTTTTATGGTCACAACACCATTCGGCTTGGTTAAATTCTTCCCAAAAGCGTGTATATCAAGCCTTTTTGGGTTGCTAAAAAAAACGCTCCCGAAGGAGCGTTGTCTTGTCAAATGTGAAAAAAGGATTATATTGAATGAAGAATTATCTTACTGAAATTTTCTTTACTGAATCTTTTTTATTTTCTTGTTTTTTTGCCAATGTGATGTGCAAAATGCCGTCTTTGTATTCACTTGTTGACTTTTCGTCATCGATTTCTTGTTCAAATCTGATAGATTTTTCGTAGCTTCCGTATGTGAATTCAGATACGTGTAAAACTTCATCTTCCGGCGATTCTTCTTTCTTGAATTCTGCTTTAACCGTCAATACATTGTCTGCAAGTTCAACGTTGATATCTTCTTTGCTCATTCCCGGAAGCATGAATTTTACCTTATATTCTTTTTCGTTTTCTTTAATTTCGCAACACGGACGGAAGTTTTGATTATAATTTTCTCTCAACATTTTTTCCAAGTTATTACGAAAACTGTCAAACAACATTTCAGGTTCTCTTTCAATAATGCCAAATCTCATAATTCCTCCTTGAGCAATTGCTCTTTCATTTCTTACATTATTGTTATAGCACCGTTTTTTATTATGACTGTTTTCTTTAACCAAATATTAACTTTTCGAATTAAAAAAATTGTTCAAATGCTGAAAACCCCCTGTTCACAATGTTTTTAAGGAAATCAAACATTGTTAAAAAATAATTAAAATCCCCCCCAAAAAAAATGTCTGACATTTTGATTTTTGATATTAAGCTGATTTCAACCCCAATAAAGCCTGTTCTTCGGTATCATCGGGGTCTGTCCAAACTTGTGTTGAAGCCTTTGCTAATATCGGTTCAACGACTTCTCTTTTGTGGACGGCAAAGTTTATATCGACAAAGTTTATTCTATCCAACTCCTCAATGACTGTATGCACTCCTCCGCAATTGGGACAAAATTTGTCCGCAGGTTTTACATTGTCGTTCAAATCGAGATAAGCTACCCGTTTTACACCGCAACAAGAACAACGGACAAGATACCATTTTACGACTACAAATTGACCGCAATCAGGGCAGTAAGCTCCGTTTGTATTAATAGCAACTTTTGAGTGGCGGCAGCCTTTTAACGATTTTATAAACTCTGAAATCAACATATTTTTTTTATAATAATATTTTTTTTTAAGTCAAAATTTTTGCAAAAAAAAAGACACTCGAAAGTGTCCTTTTTTCAATTTTAAGTCTGAATTTATTACTGTTCTTGATATTCTGAAAATTCTTTCGCTGTTTCTGCCCATTCTTCAGGCTTAACAACCAATGCATGATTCCAGAATTTTTCGATTGCGTACGTTTCACGTTCTTCTCTGTGCAAAACATGAACAACTACATCACCGTAATCAAGCAAGTTCCAGCGATTTTTAAGGTCGTTTTCTTCTCCGATAGGAATACGATTGAACCATTTCTTAATTCTGTCTCTTACATACTCTGTCAATGCTTTTACCTGTGTCGGAGTATCTGCCGAACAAATTACAAAATAATCTGCCAAAACTGAAACTTGTGAAATATTCAAAATTGAAATATCTTTTGCCAATTTGTCGTCCAAAACGCTTGCTACTGCACATGCTGTTTTGTATGATGAAATTTCTTCCATTAATTTATCCTTATTTTTCTCACAAGTAAATTTTATCACAAAAATTTTATACCGAAAAATCAGTTGGCATTTTTCGGAAACAATTTATTGACCATAAATGAACAAATTGCAGGAATGAGTGCAACCACGCAGATTACGGGAACTATGCAGTTATTGTGGTCCGCAAATTTACTAATCATTGTAATCATAATTGCTACAACACCCCACGAAAATCCGTTGATAAATCCGCCTATAATGCTCTTATATTGCGGCAAAATCTTTTGTGCCATACTCATCATAACCGGTACCGCAAACATTATTACAAATCCCGTCAATGCCACAAGAGCAAAGGACAAAAGCGGTATCGTGCGATATGTCAATGCAAACAACAAAATTATCGGCAACGGCATAATCATTGAAATGTAAAATACATTTTTCGTTCCGATTTTCTTCTCAATTTTCGGACTTAAAAACGATGCAATTCCGCCTGCAAATAAGAAAAAGAACAACGCAAGTCCGATTTCAAATTTACTGTAATGCATTCTTTGCCACAAAAACGGCAACAACATCGAACAAGATGTCTGCATCAACGATTTCAAAATCGAAATTACAATCAAAATATCTAATTTTCTGTTCTTCAAAATATCGGAAAATGCTTTTCCGAAATCGAAATTATCAGCTTTCGTTATCGGTTCTGTCGAAAATTTCGGGACAAATTTGAACATTAATAATGCCCAAACAATACCAATAACACACATTATAGGCATTTTGTCCAAGCCTAAATATTGTGCAATCGATGAAGAAACCAAAGGTCCTAACGAAAATCCCAATGTCCCCATCGCGATGAAAATTCCCATATTTTTAGCAACATTTGATGTCGAAAATTTAGGAATTAAACCCAATGCCTGCGGGTGGTAAAGACTTGAGCCCAAACTTCCCAAAACAATGAAAACAATCATCACATAAGGGTTTGTGACTGTCGGTGCATTCGACAAAAATACAGCCGTGAAAATTAGCCCCCAAAAAATCAACGCACGTTTTCTCATCTTGTCGGCAAAATAGCCGAAAAACGGTTGAAAAATCGATGCAAAAATATGAGAGCAACTCAAAATAAACGTCGCAAACGCCATCGAAATATTGACCTGCTCGGCAATAAACGGCATAATCGGGTTCAAAACGCCCGTGTAAATGTCGTTGATAAAATGTCCACCGCAGAGCCAAATTTGAGGTTTTCGTTCTTCTTTTTCGTAAATCATGCCCCGATTTTCCCACTAACAAATCGAAAAATCAAATTAGCAATAAATTTCCGTTTCGTTTTTATATGTGACAAATGCGATTTTCGAATTTGCCTTTTTGACATATTTACGCTCGGTGTAAATAATCGGAATTTTGGCTTCGTTATTGGCTTTCGAAAATCTTTTCGCAAGTTTTGCACAAGACAAAAGCACATCATTCGGAATAATTTCTTTTGAATTATTTTTCTTCAAAATGACGTGTGCACCGTGCATATTCAGAGGGTGAAACCACAAATCTTCAGGCGATGCGACTTTTGAGAGCAAAAAATCATTCTGAACGGAATTTTTACCCAAATATACCTTAAATCCTTCTATATCGTGCATTTCAAGATTGATTTGTTTTTTCTTATCTTTTTTGCCGTTTTGTTCCGTCTTCAATCCGATTTCTACTGAAATTTCTTCAATTTCCTCTAAATTTGATGAAATTTCAACAAAAAATCTTTGTTCTTCGAGCAAATTCAGTTGATTTTCGAGTTCTTCAAGTTGAGAAGAAGCATAATCTACGGCGGTTTTGGTCTTTTTGTAGAGTTTATAATATCGATTTGCATTTTGAACAATCGAATAACGCTCATCGAGTTCAATCTCAACAAGTTCGCCATCATAAGGACTTTCCAATTTCAAAACGGGCGAAACTTTTTCGTTAATATTCATCATCAAAATATCACCCTTTATCCTGTAATTATCAGCTTTTTCGCTTTCAAGAAGTTTTGTCTTGAAAATATCTGTTTGTTTATTCAATTTCTTGATTTGAGTATCAATATGAGCATACAATCGCGATTTCTTTTGCTTGAGAATTTTTTGGATTTGATTATATTCAAAATAGTCGTTAATCATTTGATTGACTGAATTTATCGGGTTATAGCCGGAATTTTTTATCAACGAAAATTGTGAATAATCTTCACTGATTGACGGCTCAAACTCCGTCAAAGACGATGTATTTTTAAGCATTTCAAACAATTTCTTCAAATTTTCTTCATTAAAATTTTTAATTTTTAAAGCCGCAAACGCTTGTTTTACAAGCGATACGGTCATATAAGCATATTCATTTGCAATTTCGCAAGCGACAGAATTTTTGTCAAAATTGCCGTTAAATTTTTCTTTAAAATCTTCAAAATTTTCGGCACAAATGTCCGTCTTGTCTTGCGGAACGGGATAAACGTACGGCAAAGTTCCAGCAAGTTCCCGAAGTTTACTTTTTTCTTCCCCAACATTGTGTGCACAGCCAATAATAATGCCTGTTTTGACGTTATACAAAATAATATTGCTATACTTGCCCATAAGTTCGACGGCAAGACAGAGTGTGTTTATTTCATCAAGAGCATCTTTGTATTCAAATCTAAGCTCTAAAATCCTTTCGCCAAAAGGTTGTCGAACCTCTGAAATCCTTCCGTTTTGGATATATTTTCTAAGAAGCATGCAAAACATCGGAGCTGCATCAGGGATTGAAATTCCCCGACGTTGCAAGTCTTCTGCCAAACAAACGTGAAAAAATTCAGGATTAATATTTATATATAATTTTTTGTTTTCTCCGTTATTGCGAAGGTGCAAAATAAGTTCCCGTCTTGACGGCTGTTGAATTTTTCTGACGGACGCATTCGTCAAATAATCAGCATTTTCAATCACCCACGCTTTTAAACTTAATGAATCAAAATTTATCATAGTGCGTGTATTATAAATCGAAAAAACTTGATATTGCAATCAGTTTTGTCGGTTTTTTCTTTGTGTGGAGAATGTGAAGTATTGTAAACTTGAGAAGAAACATGAAAACCCTTGTAATCATGGGAATTGAGAATTTGATTTTAAAAAAGGGGCAATTTTTTCAGACAGAAATACTTTATAAAAGAGTAAAGAGGATATTTTGCAAGGCTCTCAAATTCAATGGCAGAGCCGATAAACAAGCTTTACTCTCTCTCTCTAATATCCTCGTGTTTATTTGATGTTTGCTTCAACTCGGCAAACATTTTTTTT
>CACZSN010000005.1 GCA_902783835.1 uncultured bacterium | reverse complement strand
ATATTTTTTCTCTTTTTTATGCCCACTTTCCCGCAACCCCCGCCACGCTTGATTATTCACAATTCACATTTCTTCATATTTCGTGCAAACAGTGGAGTTTTTATTCTTCGTAATAAATAATTTCTTCTTCGCAGCTATCATCCAAATGTCCATAGCTTACGTATTCATCCAATGCTTTTTTTTCGCGTTTTGCAAATGCAAAAAGGGCCTCTCTATTGGTTTTTAACACTTTTTCTATATTGTCCGGTGTCACATAAATACCGTAATTACCTTTTCCGTTCACCAATTTATTCAATATTTCGTCTCCGAGTGCTTTATCTGAATGAAGAGCATCATTCCAGTATTTATTATTTACGGATATCGGTTTGTCGGAATAGTCGCAAACATACAAAAAATCGTAAAAAGGCGAAACTTTCACAAGCTCTTTTTTAAAGTTTTCAACTTCGTTATAGACATTTTGGTTATATATATCATATATTGCGTAAGAGTGCAGCGGACTTGTATAAAAGACCACTTCAACATTCTTTTCGTCGCATAATTCTTTGATTTTTTTTAAGTGTTCAAACAGAGGTTGGTTGATTTTTCTGTTATTCCAATCCGCAAATCTTCTTTTGGGCCAGCGATTATGGTTTGTAACGACTTTATATCTGTATTCTCTAAAAATTTTAAACTTTGAAAAAAAAGAATCTCTTTTTAAAGAAAACATAAATGTCGGTACGGTAATTTCCTTAAACGTTGTAAAGACTGTATTTAGCGTGAATTTCAACGTTTCAAACGAAAGAAGCAAAAATCTTAACTCCTCTCCGTTTAACTTATTTTCTCCGTATTCCGGCAATTGATTTTCCGTCGAATTCGTCATTTCATCAAAATCAACCGCTACAAAAATCTTTTTAACCTCAGGATTTGCCTTTATGAAATTTTTTATCAAATCATATTGTTCCGAAGCCACCACTGCCGTTACGGCAAGTTTAAATATCGTTTTATCAGGAAACATCCTTTCAAAACTTTCTTCCGACAAATTGGTCAATAATGCCGAAGAACCGCAAAAAACATAATCATAATCGATATATCTGCTTGCTTTAATCTTCGGATAAATTATTTCTCTGTCGCAAGACCTGTCGTACACATCACAAACATTCAAATGATGATTAAAAACTCCGTATGGGTTTATCGTATAATTTAGCCACGCAAAAAACGAAATTAAAACGAAAAATAATGATAAAAATATTATTACTTGTGCTTTTGGTGACAATGAACCTGAAAATTTAACCAATTTTTCCGAAAAATTTCCGAACTTTTCTTTTAACATAAATTCTGTCTTTTATCCGCTTAAACCTTCAACAATACTACCATATATCCGTGTTTTTTTCAAAATTTTCCTCTTCACATATTGCCTTTTTACCGACTTACATGTTAACATTTTTCTTGTATTAAAATATATATATTTTAAAAAGGATTTATTTATGGCTAAAATTATCAGACCGGTTTGGGCTATCAGATGTAACAATTCAGGCTGCAGAACGCTTTTTGAAGTTGCTTCTCTTCCTCAAGGTAAACAACAAGAAGTAGTTTGCCCTTCTTGCGGCGAACACTTTATCTATCCGCCCGTTGAAAGCAACGAGTCAAATAAAGATAATTAATGAGCAATTACTATTTAACATTTAGTGACTTTTTGAAAAAAAAATTCGGTCAAAAAGTCTACAAAGTCACCCTTGATGCCGGTTTTTCCTGTCCAAACAGAGACGGAACTCTATCGTCTGACGGGTGCATTTTTTGTGATGACAGCGGAAGTTTTTCAAGGCTATATTCCCCAACTTTGCCCATCGAAGAGCAACTGCAAGTCGGTATGGTCAAAATTAAAAATCGATATCATGCCGAAAAATTTCTTGCCTACTTTCAAGCTTATACAAATACTTACAAACCTGTAAATGAATTGAAACAGCTCTATGACAAGGTTTTCAT
Source organism: uncultured bacterium (assembly GCA_902783835.1). Classification (GTDB taxonomy): domain Bacteria; phylum Cyanobacteriota; class Vampirovibrionia; order Gastranaerophilales; family Gastranaerophilaceae; genus RUG841. The sequence goes on along the minus strand of CACZSN010000005.1, from coordinate 13,466 downwards.
CGATAATGTCGTAGGCATGTCCATCGGAACCAGACCGGATTGCGTTGACGAAGAAAAGCTTGATTTGATTTCATCATACAATGTCGATAACCGCTTTATTCAGGTAGAATACGGCATTCAAAGCGTTCACGACAAAACATTAAAATTTATCAACCGTGGTCATGATTTTGCTTGCTTTGAAAAGGCTTGCAAAAAGTCAAAAGAAAGAGGTTTGACCGTTTGTGCACACGTTATTTTAGGTTTACCAAATGAAACTTACGACGATATGATGCAAACCGCCAAAACGCTTGCCAAGATGAGTATTGACGGGATAAAAATTCACATGCTTGCAGTCATGGAAGGAACAAAAATTCAAAAAATGTTCGACGAAGGCAAAATTAATTTAATGAGCGAAGAAGATTATATATCCACCGTTTGCGATTTTTTGGAATACCTTCCTCCGGATATGATTATCCAAAGACTCGCCGGCAACGGCAAAAGAGAAATTCGCATTCAACCGCGTTGGCTCGGCAAAAAACTCGAACTCGTCGGTAAAATGGAAAAAGAATTTGAACGTCGCGGAACAAAACAAGGTTCAAAATTTTCAAAATAATTTTTCGCAATTTTGTACAAAAAGACCGCTTCCCCGATTGTGAATACCCTAAAAATTTGGTATAATTAACAAAAAGGAGATTCGGGTGAAAAATGAAGTCGTAAAATTTGGCAAATTGCTCTATGACAAAGATTTAACCTCCGCAACATCGGGAAATATCAGTGTCTTTGACGGAAAATCAGTTTTTATTACCGCAACAGGAACTGCTCTCGGTTTTTTAAACGAAGATGATGTTGTCGAAATTGATTTGAACGGAAACGAACTCGAAAACGGCAAAAAGGCTTCGTCAGAAAAGAAAATGCACCTTGCCATTTATAAATTACGTCCTGACATCAAGGCAATAATTCACTGCCATTCCCCGTTTGCAACCGCTTTTGCAGCTTGCAGAAAAGAACTTTCCGCCCCGATTATTGCGGAAAATATTATCTATTTCGGGAAAATTCCGGTTGCTCCATACGCAATGCCGTCCTCGCAACAACTTGTCGACAACACCGTCAAAGAATTTGTCGACTATGACACCGTCTTAATGGCAAACCACGGCATCGTTTCGGGAGGTTCGGATTTAACAAATGCGTTTCACAAAATCGAAACCGCTGAAACTTACGCAAAAACTTACGTTTACTCAAAAATTATCGGCAATCAGGCTCTTTTGAACGAACAGGAACTATCTGACCTTGCAAATTTACGTAAGAAAATTCACGGTAAATAAATTATAAAAGATATTTTTCTATCGCAACAACGCAGCCGCCATTATCACAATCAGGCACAACAACGTCCGAAAGCCCCTTGATGGTTACATTTGCGTTGTTCATGGCAATTTTTAATCCCGCTTTTTTAAAAATTCCGATATCGTTATCCGCATCTCCGACGGCAATCGTATCTTTTATATCAATTCCGAGATGTTCACAAAGTTTTTCCAAGCCAATGCCCTTGTCCACTCCGTTGGCACAAGTTTCAAACGATGTTGTTTCAGCATATGCCATAGAAACTTTTATATTATTTTTTCTTATAATTTTATTCGTAATCTCCCTATCCTCGGAACTTTTATGGAAAATGTTCAATTTCCCGAGAGGATAAGGATTTTTTCGATAAAAATCAATCACATTTTCAACTTTTATCGCCTTTTTGTCATACAAATCCCGATATACACCCATTCCATACTTTTCGATATTTTCAAAATGACTTTTTTGAATAAAAAGACGGTCGTCCAAAAATTCTATCATAACATCCCGTCCTTCAACCAATTCTATGATTTTTAACGCTGTTTTCTCATCAATATATGCCGAAAAAATCGTTTTCTTCGCTTTTGTATCGTAAACACAAGCTCCGCTAAGACAATTAGCATAACGGATTTGAGGTGTCGTTGCAATATAATCTTCAAGCTCCGGCAAACATCGTCCCGTTGAATAAACAACGATTTTACCGGCTTTGACAGCCTTATCAATAGCCTCAATATTTTCTTGCGGTATCTTTTTTTCGGAATTTAACAAAGTACCGTCCATATCGAAAGCAATCAGCTTATAATCGCTCATAAAACCTCAATATTTTTTATTTATTAAATCATTATGGGCATTCATTTCAACAGTATCATCAAGCTTTGTAAGCTCTATCGGTCTTTTATATTTAACTTCAAGTGCCGTTTTAATCAAATAATCGGCAAAATGAGGATTTTTCGGCAACACAGAACCGTGAAGATATGTTCCGAAAACGTTATTCTTCCTTCCGCCTTCTCCGCCATCTTGTGAATTATTACCGTTTCCGACAACAACTTTCGCTATCGGAACAGTGCCTTCTTCAAGATACGTTAATCCTGCGTGATTTTCAAAACCCACAAGGGTTTTCGGCTCAAGAAAATCCGTTTCTGCCGTAACATTTCCGATAAATCTCGTATTTCCGGCAACAGTATATGCATCTAAAATCCCGATACCGAGCAACTTTTCACCTTCGTGCGGTTGATAATATTTTCCCAAAAGCTGATATCCGCCGCAAATAGCAAGAAAGACCCGACCGTCGTTGGCCGCTTGAGCCAAAACATCTTTTCTCTTTTGCAATTCCTCTGAAACATCTATCTGCTGTTTGTCCTGTCCGCCTCCGATAAAATAAATATCGTTTTTTTCAATATCAATTTCATCACCGACATTCACCGAAACAACCTCACAGTCAATGTTTCGGTACTCACATCTTCGCTTCAAAGCAAGCACGTTTCCGAAATCGCCGTAAATATTCAGCAATTTCGGATACAAATGTGCAATAGTTAATTTCAACTTTTCTTCCATTATTTGTTCAATGCCGCTTTTACAGTTTCCACAACGGTTTTAACCGCTTCATCAGGTGTCTTTTTCGTAACTTCACCCGTTTCACGAACTTTGTATTCAACAAGTCCTTCCTGAACTGTTTTGCCGGCTGTAATTCTGAGCGGAATACCAATCAAATCGGCATCTTTGAACTTAACTCCGGCTCTGTCGTCACGATCATCAATAAGAACTTCAATTCCTTCTTTTTGAAGTTTTTCGTAGATTTCTTCCGCAATTTTCATTTGCGTTTCGTCCTGAATGTTTACAGGGATAATCGTTACATGGTAAGGAGCAATCGCAATCGGCCATTTGATACCGTGTTCGTCGTGGTGTCTTTCGACTGCCGCTGCTGCCGTTCTTGAAATACCGATACCGTAACAGCCCATAACAAAAGGCTTTTCGCTTCCATCTTCATCCGTAAATGTTGCTCCCATCGGAACTGAATATTTTGTGCCTAATTGGAAAATATTTCCGACTTCGATACCTCTTGTAACTTTTAACGGTTTGCCGCATTGAGGACAAAATTCGCCTGCTTCAACCAATCTCAAGTCAGCAAATTCTTTCGGCATATCAACGTCAACACCAAAGTTTGCACCTACAACGTGAACATCATTTTCATTCACTGCCATAACAAAATTCTTGAGGTCCTTAACCGTGTTATCAGCGATAATTCTTACATCATCAAAACCTTTCGGTCCGATAAATCCGGGACGGGCATCAAAACCATGTTTATCCATAAGTTCCGCAATTTCAGCATCTGAAGCCGTTCTGATTTCTTCTTTTGCACCCAAAGCATTCATAAGTTTTGTTTCTTCAACGGTCTTATCACCTCTAATCAAGACCAATACAGGCTCTTTATCAGCAATATAGACCAAACATTTACAAATAATGCTTTCAGGAATTTTCAAAAATTCAGCAAGTTCTTTAATCGAACCGGTGTTAGGTGTTGCAACCTTTTCTGCCTTATACCGTTCGCCTGTTGTTACGGCTTCGGGCAAGGTTGAAATTGCGTGGTTTGAGTTTGCAGCGTAATCGCAGTCATCGCAATAGAAAACGTTATCTTCGCCGCTATCAGTTTGAGTAATTACCATATATTCGTGGCTGACGTTTCCGCCAATTGCACCTGAATCTGATTGAACAGGTTTTGTTTCCAAGCCGCAACGTTCGAAAATTCTTGTGTAAGCATCTGCCATAATTTTATAAGATTTTTCCATGCCCGCAACATCTCTATCGAAAGAATATGCGTCTTTCATAATAAATTCACGACCTCTCAAAAGACCAAATCTCGGGCGGATTTCATCTCTGAATTTCGATTGAATTTGATACAAATTCAAAGGAAGTTGTTTATATGAACGAACACCTTCTCTCGCAACAAATGTCACGATTTCTTCGTGAGTTGGTCCAAGGCACATTTCCTTGCCGTGTCTGTCTTTTACACGCATAAGTTCTTTGCCGTAAGCTCCCCATCTGCCAGATTCTTCCCAAAGTTCTTTCGGTTGCAAAAACGGCATCAGGATTTCTTGAGCACCTGCTTTATCCATTTCTTCACGGGTAATGTTTTCAACTTTCTTTAAAACTCTCCACATCAACGGCAAATAGTTATAAATACCGTTCGTTAATTTTCTGATATAACCTGCTCTTACAAGAAATTTATGGCTTGTGCATTCAGCATCCGCAGGAAAATCTCTTAAAGTTTCCAAAAAAAGTCGTGACATCTTCATAATTCATATTCCTTTTCAAATAATTTGCAAAATAATTTTATCACAAATAATTTTTCTCGGAAAAATCTTAATAAATCACAAAGATTATTGATTTTCTGTTGAATTTTGATGTTCTGCTTCGTATTTTTTAAGTTCCGCTCTTGCTTCGTCAATAATACTGTCAAAAACTTCAACCAAATCAGGGTCAAACTGAATGCCCCTCATATTGTGCAAAATTTCAATAGCCTGTTCTTCCGAACGCGGTTGTCGATATGCACGGGTTGAAATCATTGCATCATAAGCATCGGCAATTGCAATAATTCTTGAGCCGAGCGGAATTGCATCTCCGGCAAGGCCCGCAGGATATCCGTTTCCGTTATAAAACTCGTGATGATACTTGATAAGTTCAACAACATCTTTAAGTTGTTTAATATCTTCCAAAATTCTAACACCGTGACGAACGTGATTTTTGATTTCCGCCCAATCTTTATCGTCAAGTTTTTCAACTTTATAAATAATATCGTCTGAAACACCAATCATACCGATATCGTGCAACATCGCCGCAAGTTCGATTTTGTTCGCCGTATCGTTATCAAGTCCTAACTTTTTAACCATTTTCATCGTATAAAAAGTTACACGTCTGCTCTTACCCATTGTAAAGGTATCTTTCGCATCCATAGCTTCAATAATAGCCTTAATCGTACCCGCAAAAAGTTCTTTGAGGTCGTTAATTAATGCCGCATTGTCCAATTTCAATTGCAAATACTCAAGAGTATTGGAAACCGTAAGCAACAGTTCATTCGGTTCATAAGGTTTTTTAATATAACGATAAATCTTTGCATAGTTAATTGCATCAATCAAAATCGTTGCATCAGTATATGCCGTAACAAGCAATCTCATTGTGTCCGGATGTTTATCATAAACTCTTTTTAAAAATTCAACACCGTCCATCTCCGGCATTTTGTGGTCGGAAATTACCAAATCAATGTGTTTTTCGTCAAGGATTTTTAATGCCTCTACGGGAGATGTCGTCTTTGTGATATCGTATTTTCCACGCAAAGTTCTATAAAGAAGTGCAAGGTTATCCGGTTCGTCATCAACCAATAAAATCTTATACATTTCCATTATTAAATTACCTCAATATCATTCTTTTTTTCACCGGAAACAGTTTCTCTCGCTTCAAAAAGCAAAGGAAGTTTTATCGTAAATTTCGTTCCTTTTCCAAGCTCTGACTGAACATCGATTGAGCCGTTATGATTTTTGATAACCTTATAACTGATGGATAAACCTAACCCCGTACCTTGTCCGACAGGCTTTGTCGTAAAGAACGGATTGAAGATTTTATCCTTCGTTTCTTCATCCATACCTTTTCCGTTATCTTGAATTTCAATATAGGCAAATTTTGCGTCTTTTCTTATCGTAATATCAACTTCCGCATTTTCTTTACCCTCTACGGCAAATGCTGCGTTGTCCAAAATATTCATAAATACTTGGTTCAATTGACCGCCGTATGCCTCAATCTTAGGTACATCGTCATGATAATCTTTTTTAACGGTAATTCCATGCTTAAATTTGTTGTTCAAAATGTTCAAAGTTGAATCAATTTCCTTCGGCAAATCAACATTTGTAATTGCTGATTCTTCCATTCTTGAGAAGTCTTTGAGGTTCAAAATGATATTCTTCGTTCTTTCTGTTCCTTCATGACAAGACTTAATCAAATCCGGTAAATCTTCCTTCAAAAATTCATAATCGATATCTTTGAGCATTTTTTCATATTCTGCCTTATGTTCCGGAGTCAAATCATCCTTAAACTTGTCAAAATCATCAATTAATGCAAATAAATCTTGTGAATAATTCTTCAAGTGACTCATATTTCCGTATATGAAGTTAATAGGGTTATTGATTTCGTGCATAATACCCGCTACCAATTCACCCAAAGATTTCATTTTTTCCGAGTGAACCATCATGGCTTGTGTATCTTGCAATTCCTTAATCGCATCATTCAACTGTCTCGTTCTCTCACGAACTTGGTGTTCCAATGTGCTGTATAATTTTTGGATGGAATCTGCCATTCCGTTATAAGAATCAACCAATTCATTAAATTCTACGTATTGACATTTTTCAAGTCTGTCAGACAAATCACCTTCCGAAAATTTACCCGTCGCCTTAACCAAACCTTTTACCGGCTTCATTACACGTCTGCCTATGCCGGCTGCAAGCCATATACCCAAAAGCAAACATAATACAAAAACACCCATAAAGCTTCTTGCCAATTCCGAAACCTTATCGGCAAACATCGTGTCGTTATAAAAACCTACATATACCATTGAATGTGCACAATTTTTACCTTCAAAATCGGTCGTGTTATTTATACCGAGTTGTGATAAAAATTTTGCCGCAACTTTATTCGTCGTCACATCAATTTCCGGATTGGGAAGTGCAAATGTCGATGCCAAAACATGTCCTTCTTCACTCAATACTAAACAATATGCAATCGTTTTACTGTTTTTGAAACCGTCAACCAATGCTTGAACAGGCTCCGGATTGCTTTCGTCATATATAGATTCAACTTTTGAATAAACGTTATTCGCAAGAGCCTTATACATATTCAAATTACGTTCCGCAAACCCGTTTTCAATATCTTTCACCGCCGTAAAAATAGCAAGTCCCAAAATCAACAAAATCGTAATCAACATAAGCAAAATACCGCCCATAAAGTCGGCATTCAAATGCTTTTCGCCTCTTTTGATATATGTTAATTCCATCGCTAACGTATCACCAAAATTCTTTTTATAAGGCGTTGCCGTTTTTTTAGGTTTAATACTCTTTTTTATTGCCGGTTTTGACATTTCTTTTTCCCTGTTATTTATTCTGCATTTCAGACACTTTTTTCATACAAAATTGCATTATCGCAACTCTGTCGATATTTTTTATCAACTTAAATTTACCTGAAACCTTATATTTATTATCTTCTTCTAAATTTACTCTAATTGGGCGAAATTTGCAAGAAATCGAGATATCTTTTTCCAAATTTATATCAAATTTATAATCGACATCCGTTTCCATTTTTGTATCGGAAATAATGCAAACTCCACCTGCCGAAATATCCAAAACGGTTGCACGGATTGTTTTTCCCTCCGTATAAATAAGAATATTTTTATTAAGTTCAACTCTTAAATATTCTCTTCTTTGGATATCTTTTTCTTTATAAGGTTTCAAAACAGTCAAAATTTTGCCGTCCACAGACTTCAATTCCGACGACAAACAAATGACTCCGCTCCCGGAAACAGCGAACAAATCAACCTGTTCACCTGATGAATAACGTTCTTGGGTTTTTAATTCCAAATTAAAACTTTCGTCATCGAAAACCTCTGTCACAGTAGCCTTTGCAGCATTTGTAACTTCAGAGGAAATAATAATAAATTCTTGGTCTTTTACAACAGACGTACTCATCATCTACCCTTGGTTACATTATACGACAAATTTTCGATTTTGAAAATTATTTTTTTGGAAGAACTTTGCTTACGACATAAGGTTTTGAAAAATATTTATTCGCAACTGTTATAATGTCAGTCAATGTTACTTCATCCACAAGGTCATCGAACTTTCCGTTATAAAAGTCATATCCGTTTCCAAAAATTTCCGAAACCGCCATAACATCCGTCTTATCGGAATTTAATTCCTGAGCTAAAATTGCTCTGCCTTTGACTTTATTTTTTGCATTATCAAGTTCTTCTTCGGAAACAAATTCTTTTTTCAATCTTTCCACCTCAAAGAGCATAGCTTTTTCGGCATCATCAACTTTTTTGGGGTCAGTACCGATATAGACCATGAAAGCACCCTGATTTACACCGGACGGAATTGTCGAAGCTACCGCATAAGCCAAGCCTTTTTGAGCTCTGACTTCCGTAAACAATCTTGAACTCATGCCCGAACCCAAAATCGCATCAATTACACGCACAACGGCACGATCTTTTTGATTTCTTATGCTGTCTGTTTTCCAGCCGATTACGACCCAAGCCGCCTCATTACCTTGATTTTTCACGATTGTTTTATTTTTTTCAATCGGTTTAAATTCATTGGCATATTTTGCATAATCAACGCTGTTGGTATTTTTGGGGGTAAAAATATCACCGAAAAGATTAACGGCTTCTTGTTCACACATATCGCCACTGATTGCAACAACGATATTTTTGGGGTCAAAAAGACTTACATAACGATTTTTCACATCATTTGGAGTAATTGTCGGAATTGTTTTTTCCAAAAGTTTGCCGGTTGTATCGTATGGAGTATTTTGCCATAACATTGACGAAATTTCTTCAAAAGCAACATTTGCAGCATTATCACGGGATTGTTTTATTGCATAAATCGCATCATTTTTTGCTTTTTCTATTTCATTTTTATCCAATGTCGCATGGTTCACGACCTGATTTAAAATATCTATTGCAAGCGGTAAATCCGATTTTGTGCATTGAAGGGTCAACGTGAAAAATTCCTTATCGGATTCCGTATAAACTTTTATACCGTTTTCTTCGGTAATTCTGATATATTCTTCTTTGGGATAACGTTCAGTTCCTTTGAGCATTACATTTCCCAAAATTGAAGAAAGACCTCGGATTTTATCGACATAATTTCCACCCTTAACCTTAACGGAAATTGCAATAATTTCGTTGTTTTTGTGAATATCCGTAAGAAGAGTTGCACCATTATCGACCGCCAATTTTTTCATGTTTTTGGAAGAACCCGCAACAACTGCAGTATGAGCTTTCGGTTTATAAAAATCTTTTGCGGAAATTTTAATCGAAGTATCTTGTGAAAATTCACGTTCGGAAGTTTCTTCAACCTTTGGCTGAGTTGTCTTCGGGGAAATTATTGAAATAACTGCATTTTGCTTATTCAAATATTTTTTCGCAACATTTTTAACATCTTCCGAAGTAACTTTTTTTATCTCATTAAGATAATCGTTATAAAAGTTCCAATCTCCAGTTAACAGTGTGCAATAGCCTATTTCCGAAGCAGTTGCGGAAACGGATTCCCGAGCGTAAAGAGTATCACGTTCAATCATTTTTTTTGCACGTTCCAAGTCGGACGCGGAAACATTTTTAACCTGAAAATCGTTTATTATCGAAAAAATCTTTTCTTCAACTTTCGGCAAATTTTGTTCATACATATTTGCTGAAATAAAATAAACGGAATCTTCTAAATTTGAAGAATGACCTGCCGAAATACCTTGAACCAAACGACTTTTGTCTTTTAATTCTTTATAAAGAACCGACGAACGACCGTCTCCCATTAAAGTTGACAACAAATCAAGTGCGTAAGATTCTTTGTCCGTGATTTTTTGACCGCACTTAAATCCCATTAACATATATGTCGTATTGACATCTTGTTTTGATGTTACAACTATTTGAGACTCAGGACGTTTATCCTGTTTAAAATTTCTCTTTTTCGGCTTTTCTGTTTTTAAACCGCAAGAAAAATATTTTTCAACCAAAGCACTTGCTTCTTTTGCATTTACATCTCCCACGATAACCGTAATCATATTTTCGGGAGCATAATGCTTCGCATAAAAATCCATAATTTCAGAACGGGGAATTGTACTTATAATCTCTTTTGTTCCGAGAACTTCCCGTCTGTACGGATGTTGTTTATAAATAGATTTATTAAAATTATTGTATAAAATTCTTTGAGGATTGTCGTTGCTTCGTTCAATTTCACGAATTACAACCTGACGCTCCTTATCCAATTCAACTTGAGGAACAAGCGGATTTGTAAGCATGTCGGCATGAAGTTTCAAAGCGGTTTCAAAATCTTTCGACGGAATTAAAATATGAAAATGGGTATAATCCTTACTCGTAGCAGCATTTGTCGAGGCACCTTTTGCTTCCAATATTTTATCAAACTCATTGTTTTGATAATTTTTTGAACCCTTAAAAAACAAATGTTCCAAAAAGTGTGCCACACCGTTATTACAATCGTTTTCATCTATCGAACCCGTTTTGACCCAAGTGTCAATCATTACGATTGGATTGTTTTTAACTTCTTTAACAATAACCGTTTGACCGTTTTTTAACTTCGATTTAACGATTTCACCTGCAAATGCAGAGGTCGAAGTTATGAACAATATCAAAATTAACGATAGGATTTTTTTCATAAGCCCTCTTTTTGTTACAATTTAATTTAAAATTTTCAAAAAATAAACTGCCCGATTGGGGTTTTCGAGATATATTTTATCAATTTTCATAAGAAAAGTCATGTTTTTGTAACAAAGGGGTTGAAAAAATTTTTTCAGCAGGAATAATAAGAGGTATGGCACGGTAGCTCAGTTGGTTAGAGCACACGGCTCATACCCGTGATGTCGACAGTTCGAATCTGTCCCGTGCTATTTTTTGGGATTTAATGTTAAAATATTCCACCGTTTCATAAGAACCGGTGGTTTTCTTTTTTTTAAGCGAAAATTAAATACCCGATTTTTTTATGATTGTCGGAAGGAGATAATCCCATGCCAATCCGTTAGGATATACATATTGTTGGGCATCCAAATATTTTTCTTCAACCAAAAAGTCATATTCTTCTTTCGAAAAATCAATTACTTTAATACCTTCCTTTTCAATTTCCGACCATCTGTCAGTTTTGTTTTTCAAAGAAGGATAAACGACTACAACAAATTTTGCTGCCGGATATTCTTCATCCAAGCTCAATTTGATTTCCGTCAAATATTTTTTCATATAATCAAATTTGTTGTTAAAAGGAATATATTTTATTCTCAAATCATTCAGCAAAATCATAAGAGATGTAACTTTCATATTGTCAGAAAGGTTAAAATTAACATCACAAGGGACAAATTCATTGTCAACAGTGTGATATTTCAGCACCTTATATCTTTCCATCGTATGAAAGAAAGTCATAAAACATTTATACATTATCTGAAACATATCCGGTTCCAAAACCAAAACGACATATTCAGGATTTACGTTATTCTTTTTGAAAAAACCGTTCTGAACTTGGTACAAAACATCAGCAACACCCGTTCCGTGAACACCGAAATTGTATACTTTTCTGCCCGTCATTTTTTGAAGTTTATAAGCAAAAGAATCTTCAACATTTATGCAGGCTCCGTGGGCAAAATATGACCCTACGACAGCTACCGTTCCCAATTTCTTATTGTATGGCAAATCGTTTTCCAATCTGTCAAACTCATAATTTACTTCGACAGGATGCATAATGTAAACCATTTTTCTCAATTGAAAATAATCAAGAATTATAAAAACATTAATAAGAACAATAATATTAATCAGTATAATTGATATCGTTTTTTTATTGAAAATATGCATATTTTACTCTCTTTTGAAAACAATAATACACTTATTTTAAACAAATTACAAATAATATGCTATAATTCTACTATGAACGAGTTAAAGCAAAAAGTTAAACATATCACGGCTAAAGACGAAAATAAAGCGGTTGAAGTTGTTTCGGAAATGATTAATTCTTCCGACGTTGAACTCTTTCGAGAACTTGTCAACCAATCGGATTTTCTTTTTCCGTTCATTAAAGATAATGTTTGCAAACGATTTGAAAAATCATTAAGAGCTTCAAATTATAAAAATCTTTTGAATTTTTTAAATGTATATTCTCCTGATTATGACAGAGTTTTCGTTTCAGCCTTCAAAGTCTTCGGAAACGACGAAATAAAACCCGTTATGCTTGATTTGCTAAAAAACGGATCTGTTGCCCAAAAAACTTATGCAACAAGATTTTACGAAATTTCTCCGGATTTATTTGCGGTTAAAGAAATAATTAATAATGCCTTTAATGAAGATGAAAATCTTGCGGAAGCAAGTGCCGCAGCATTAGGTGTTCTTAACGAACAAAAATCTTATTTGATTGCTCTCGAAAAATTAAACGGAGACGATGATTTTGAGGCACTTAAAGGATTGAATTTCTTTGAGAATTACATCAAAAATCCCCCTATGCAAGATATTTTTAATGCCCTTAAAAAATCAGGCATGCCCGAAAATTTTGCAGGGAAAATTGCCTATTTAACACCGCTTCCGACATTGATAAATGAAAATTTAGAGAATGCTCTTACCGTAATTGACAACATTCTCGTAGGTTTTGGAGAAATTTTACCGCTTTCTCAAATCTTTGATTTTGAACTTTATGATGTTTTCGGAATGCTTTCGGAGCTTTGTAACAGTGAATTAAAATCAAGAATTGCAACTGTTTTACTCCGTGCAAAATCAAAATTTGCAACTATTTGCGGAAATGATGAATATACATTTGATGAAGATAAAAATACAAAAGATGAATTAATAACCGTTGAAGGTCTTTTGAACTGTTTTGGAGACGGTTTTTGGACTCACTTGAAATCCCTCGTTCCGCAAGAATTGGCGGAAGAAAAATCACGTGCTTTGTCCGCTCTCGGCATTATTAAAGAATTTGACATCAAATCGGCAGTTCCGAATATTTTGGATATGATTTACGAAACAGATGATGAAACCCTAATCTGCGAAGGACTTTCAGCATTGAAACAATTTGATGCTCTTTCTTATACCGATAAAAATGAAATTTTATCAGAAATAAAAAACGAAACAATTAAAGCTATCATTGAAAGTTACTATTTATAAGCTTTTGAAATCGTATTAAGTTTTGTAAAGTTTAATTATTTCATAAAAATGCTTGTATTCATGGGATTTAGGAAATTGTGTTAAAAATACGGGCAATTTTTTCAGACAGAAATACTTTATAAAAGAGTAAAGAGGATATTTTGCAAGGCTCTCAAATTCAATAGCAGAGCCGATAAACAAGCTTTACTCTCTCTCTCTAATATCCTCGTGTTTATTTGATGTTTGCTTCAACTCGGCAAACATTTTTTTT
>CACZSN010000004.1 GCA_902783835.1 uncultured bacterium | reverse complement strand
ATATTTTTTCTCTTTTTTATGCCCACTTTCCCGCAACCCCCGCCACGCTTGATTATTCACAATTCACATTTCTTCATATTTCGTGCATTTAGAGGAGAAAATTGCTCCTTAAAAACATATATATAAATTAATCTTGTTGCAAAACAACCACCACATCTTTTTCCTGCAATACTGTTTTTCCGCGGGGAATAAGAGTTTTACCGTGCCTTGTAATCATAGCAATCAAGCTATGTTCGGGCAAATCCAATTCGCTGATTTGTTTTCCGGTCCAAGCATGATTTTTAGTCAACAAATGCTCTTCCAAAACACCCTTTGAAGAGTTATAAACCGGTGCATTCAGAACCAAATAATCGCCTTCCAAAAGTTCCGTATTTCCTTTCGGAATAATTTCCTCGCCATTTCTTTTGACAAAAACAGCCAAAGTATCCTGAGGAAGTGAAATTTCGCGTAATTTTTTATTTTTCCAAATATGACCTTCTCCAATATAAATTTGAATTAAAGAAACGGCGGATTCTTCTTGATAATCCGTGAAAGTCTTTCTTACATCGGCATTTTCGTCTATCATTTTTGTAATTTTTGCGACCACGGGAAGCAAAGAGCCCTGAAACGCAACAGAAAGCAAAGAAATCAAAAATACAATGTGAAATAAATCATATTTTTCGGGCGTATCCACCGTCGCAACAACCATTACCGCAAATACAATCGATGCTGCTCCCCTCAAGCCTGCCCACGACACGAGCAAACATTGATTTAAACTCGCCTTAAACGGCATCAAAAGCAAAAATACAGCCACTGGTCTTGCCACAAAAGTTAAAAACAATGCTATCAAACTTGCTGGCACAAAAATTTCGGGCATCTTATGCGGAAATGCCGTCAAACCAAGCAAGAAGAAGATTAAAATTTGTGCCATGAAAGTAATTCCATCAAAGAAATTAACAAGAATTTTTGTGTTCTTAATCCTTGAATTACCCAAAATAATTCCCGCAATATAAACGCTCAAAAGTCCGTTTCCACCTATAATATCAGGTAGTGCAAACGCCAAAATCGCAAGTGCCGCAATGAAAATCGAACGACTGCTATCCGTATTAACTAACTTAGTTTTGTTCAAAATTCGAACCCCAACCAATGGCACAACAACCCCAGCCAAAATCCCCAAAACAACCTGCTTTACAAACATCAACGGAAATTCGGAAAAGGATTGCCCGGAATAAATTGCAATACCAATTATCGTCAACATATACGAAAACGGGTCGTTACTACCACTTTCAAGTTCCAACAAAGGTGCGGTGTGATTTTTGAGGTTCAAACTCTTTGAACGCAAAATCGCAAACACCGATGCCGCATCGGTCGAACTGATTACCGCCCCAATTAAAAAACTCTCGGCAAAATTCATTTTTAAAACATAATAACAAAATGCACACGTTAAAAATGCAGTCAAAACAACACCTAACGTAGATAATACCGTCGCTTGCTTCACAACCGGTTTCGCTGTCAACCACTTCGTGCAAAATCCGCCGTAAAATATAATAACTATCAACGCTATCGTACTTATCTGCTGCAAAATTTCATAATTATCAAAAGGGATTTTAAAAAGTCCGTCCGAGCCAAACAACATCCCAATCCCCATAAACAACAGCAAAGCCGGCATTCCGGATTTTCCGGAAAATGCGTTTGCAAATACACAAGAAAACATTATTAATGCAAATATAATTAAAATTTCCGACATTTAATACCCCTTTGTTCAAGAATATCAAATGTTTTTAATCAAGGCAATATTTCGTTACAAAAATCAAATTATAATACAAACCCCATGTCCGATTTCGAAATCATGCCCCATTACCCAAATCGTGATTTTTGTAACAATTTCGCGTTTTTTAGGGCACTTTGTCACGATAAATTCCGAAAAAGCACTAACGGCAAGCTTTTTTTTAGGGAAAAATTTACATAAATTTGCTTGACTTTTGAAATTAATATGGTGGATAATTTTAACATCCGAGTAAATATATTAAATTATTATTTAAAATACAAGCGAATAATCACAGTATGAAGGAGACTGATATGGCCACTCACAAAACCATTGATTTTTCTGCTATCGACAGGGTTCTTGAAACTTATGAATTTAAAAAATCGAACCTTATCGCAATTTTGCAGAGAATTCAAGAAATTTATCGCTATCTTCCCCTTGACGCATTAACTTACGTCGGTACGAAGATTGAAGGATTGTCACCTGCAACAGTTTACGGTGTTGCAACATTTTATGCACAATTCAGCCTTGACCCGAAAGGCAAATATGAAATTAAATTATGCGACGGTACGGCTTGCCACGTTAGAGGCTCAATGCCCGTTCTCGATGCCGTTAGAGGCAAATTGGGACTTACTCCCGACAAGTCAACTACAGATGACGGCATGTTCTCACTCGAAACCGTCAGCTGCTTAGGTGCTTGCGGTTTGGCACCGGTTATCGTTATCAACGGTAAAGTTTACCCCAAAATGACTGCCGATGCCGTTAAAGTTGCCCTCGACGAAGTCATTAAACAGGACAAGGAGGCATAAGATGACTAAAACTTTAGAAATAGATATTCAACAAGAACAAAAAAAAGCTCAAGATGTCATCAAATCTCAAGGGTTAAGAGTTCTTGTTTGCTCGGGTACAGGCTGCATCGCTAATGGTTCTATGGATGTTATCGAAAAATTCAGAGAGTTGGGGGCTAACGTTTCAACTCTCACTGCTCACGACAAAATGACTATCGTCCCGACAGGTTGTCACGGATTTTGCGAACAAGGTGTTTTGGTCTTAATTCCGGATTTGGACGTAACTTACGTAAAAGTACATGTTGAAGACGTTGAAGAAATTTTCAACTCTCACATCAAAGACGGCAAACCCGTCGAAAGACTTTTGTACGTTGACCCGAAAACAAATCAACACATTTTCAAAAGCGAAGATATTAATTTCTACGCAAAACAAACTCGTACAGCCCTCGTAAACTGCGGACACATCAACGCAGAATGTATCGACGAAGCAATCGCCGTAAGAGGATACGAAGCATTATCAAATATTTTAAAAGAAAACAACCCCGATGCCGTTATTCAAGAAATTCTTGATTCAGGTTTAAAAGGCAGAGGCGGAGCAGGTTTCCCGACAGGCTTAAAATGGAAGTTCACGGCTGCAAACAAGGGCGGAAAGTCATACGTCGTATGTAACGGTGACGAAGGCGACCCCGGTGCATTTATGGACAGATCCGTTATGGAAGGTGACCCGCATAAGTTATTGGAAGGTATGGCTATCGCAGCATTTGCAATCGGTGCGGATGAAGGTTACATCTACGTTCGTGCGGAATATCCGCTTGCAATTCAACGTTTGAGAAAAGCAATCGCTGATGCGGAAGAACGTCACTATCTCGGCAAAAACATTATGAACACTGATTTTTCATTCACTCTCCACATCAAAGAAGGTGCGGGTGCATTCGTTTGCGGTGAAGAATCAGCACTTCTTGCTTCAATCGAAGGTGAAAGAGGTATGCCGAGACCGAAACCGCCTTTCCCGGCAAACAAAGGCTTATTCGGCAGACCGACATTAATTAACAATGTTGAAACCCTTGCAAATGTTCCTTTGATTATGTTAAAAGGTGCAAAATGGTTTGCATCAATGGGTACGGAATCAGCTAAAGGCACAAAAACTTTTGCCTTAACAGGTGAAGTCAACAACACAGGTCTTATCGAAGTTCCAATGGGTACGACGCTTAGAGAAATCGTTTTCGATATCGGTGGCGGAATCAGAAATGGCAAAAAATTCAAAGCCGTTCAAATCGGTGGACCTTCAGGAGGTTGCTTAACAGAAGAACATCTCGACTTACCTATGGATTACGAAAGTCTTTCAAAGGCAGGTGCGATGGTGGGTTCAGGCGGTCTTGTCGTTATGAACGAAGATACTTGTATCGTCGAAGTTGCCCGTTTCTTTATGAACTTTACTCAAAATGAATCTTGCGGAAAATGCGTTCCTTGCCGTGAAGGTACCAAGAATATGTTGAAAATCTTGGAAAAAATCGTTCGCGGAGAAGGAACAATGGAAGATTTGGATAAATTGGAAGACCTTGCTCACGCAGTTAAAGACGGTTCTCTCTGCGGTCTGGGCAAAACCGCTCCCAATCCCGTTCTTTCAACTTTGAAATATTTCAGAGATGAATACATTGCTCACATCAAAGATAAAAAATGCCCCGCAGGCGTTTGCTCAGCGATGAAAGTTATCACTATTCAAGAAGACTTGTGTAAAGGTTGCACAAAATGTGCAAGAACTTGCCCTGTCGGAGCAATCGAAGGAACAGTTAAAAATCCTCACAAGATTAACCAAGACAAATGTATTAAGTGCGGTTCCTGCGTAAACGCATGTCCGTTCAAAGCAATCAAACAGTCTTAATGAAAGCAAAGGATTAATAAAATGAGTACATTATTTATAAACGGAAAAGAATGTGAATTTACGGACGAACCGAATCTTCTCGAAGTAATCCGCAAAGCAGGATTTGACGTACCGACATTCTGTTATCGCCCCGACCTCAAACCGTTCGGCTCATGCAGAATGTGCGTTGTCGAAGTTGAATACCCTAACGGCAGAGTTATGGTCAATTCTTCCTGCACAATGCCTCCGGAAGCAGGCATCAAAGTTAGCACAAACTCTGCAAGAGTAAGAAAAATCAGAAAAACAGTTTTGGAATTACTCCTCGCTAACCACGACAGAGAATGTACGACTTGTGACAAATCGGGTAATTGCGATTTGCAAAAATATTCTGAAGAATACGGAATCAGAGAAATCAGATTCCCGAAATTGAAGGCTGAAAAAATGCAGCCAATCGATGATTACAACCCGTCAATCAAACGTGACCCAAACAAGTGTATCTTATGCGGTGCTTGCGTTAGAGCGTGCCAAGAATTTCAAGGACACGCAGTTTTGGGCTTTGCAAACAGAGGTTCAAAAACAGTCGTTCAACCACTCAACGGCAAACACCTTTCAGAAGTTGACTGCGTATTCTGCGGTCAATGCCAAGCAGTTTGCCCAACAGGTGCTTTGACAATCAAAACAAACACAGAAGAAGTTTGGGACGTTATTAATGACAAATCCAAAAAAGTAGTTGTTCAAGTCGCACCTGCCGTTCGTGTTGCAATCGGAGAAATGTTCAACCTTCCCGCTGGTCAAAACTCTATCGGCAAAATCTACTCAGCACTTAGAAAAATCGGATTCGATTTAATTTTCGATACAAACTTCTCCGCTGACTTAACAATCATCGAAGAAGCGACCGAATTCATCGGAAGATTGTCAAACAAAGGCACATTACCATTGTTCACTTCCTGTTGTCCTGCCTGGGTAAGATATTTGGAAACTCAACACCCCGATATGCTCGGACATCTTTCAACCTGCAAATCACCGCAAGGTATGCTTTCACCCGTTATGAAAGAATTGTTGCCGAAATATCACAAAGGTTTCACAAAAGAAAACACGGTTGTTGTTTCGATTATGCCTTGTACCGCTAAAAAGTACGAAGCAAAACGTGAACAATTAATGCGTGACGGAAAATACGAAACCGACTACGTTTTGACAACAAAAGAATTCGGCAGAATGATTAAAGAAGCAGGTATCGACTTTAATGAATTAGAGGACGAAAAAGCAGATTCACCGTTCGGCGAATATTCAGGTGCAGCAACAATCTTTGGAGCATCAGGTGGTGTTGCTGAAGCGGCTGCAAGAACTGCATACTACTACGTTACGGGCGAAAACATTGCAGATAATGACATCAAAGAAATGAGAGGCGTTGATGCAAATTCTCGTTCAAAATCAGTCGAACTCGACATCAAAGGTACAAAAGTCGTTGTGAGAGTCGTTTCAACATTGATTGAAGCAGAAAAAGCAATCAAAGAAATCAAAAACGGCACTGCAAACTTCCAACTCTTAGAAGTTATGGCTTGCCCCGGCGGCTGCGTAAACGGCGGCGGTCAACCGACAAGTTGCTCAAATGCAAAAGTTAAAGAAGAACGTGCTGCGGGTCTTTACACAGAAGACAAAAATCTCCCCGTAAGACGCTCACACGAAAATCCTGATATCATCAAACTTTATGAAAACGACCTCGAAAAAGCAGGCTCTCATAAAGCACACGAACTTTTGCACACAACTTATTCGGACAAGTTCACTGGTTCGTACAAAGACGTTAAGTAATTAATTACAATACGTAAAATAAAAAGCAGACTTTTTAGGGTCTGCTTTTTTATTGAAAAATTTTTGAAATTTTACCTTATAATTCTTTGTAAACGTCTGTCTTCATATTCTTTTCTTCTCAAATTTTTATCAGAAAATAATGATTTGAAATTCAAAATAGTTGAATCATTAGCCATATTGGGATTGTTGTCGATAAACGTATCAAGAATTTCCCTGCCTTCCTGCAATCTTTTTTGGTCAAAATAGATTGTCAAAAGACCGGAAAGTGCTGATTTTTCAGATGGTTTCAAGCTTAAAATATTTTTATAAGCAATTATTTGATTATCTTTATCATTCAGATTTCGGTATGCCTTAACCAAACGATAATAAACATCGGTACTTTTCTTAATTTTTAAAGCTTGATTATAGGAATCAACGGCTTTTTGGTATTCTCCGGCAGCCATATATTCATCCCCAAGATCAATATAACTGTGAGCATCATTAGGAATTCTTTTCGCAATATCTTTTAATTCAGCCTCTTTTGCCTTCCTGATATCCTCAATTTTCGGCTGTTTGGAATAAGATTGATAAAGCGTTCTTGCCGTATTTTTATCCCTTTGGGTCAAATGAGCAACAGGATATTTCGCTCCTTGAGCCATTACATCACCTTGGTAAGGACTATGCCCCGAAATTCCAATCGAGTGACCGATTTCGTGCAACATTGCATGATAAACCCACTCTTTCGAAAGCGGTTTGCCATCAGGAGAATATGTTCTTACCGAAATATTTGCACCGGTAATCGTTGTGCCGTCATATTTATTTGCACAATTTCCGCCTTCTTGCATACCGGCATTACTGTCAGCCTTCAAAAAAGTTACAACATCCGCCGCATCGTTCTTATTTCCCGAAAAACTAAACATAACATAAGAACCCATAGCTGCTTGCCATTCTCTGTATGCTTGTTGCATTAAAGGTTTATAAACAGCATCATTTTCTATGTAAACTCTTGTCATTCCGCGTTTTCTAATGTATTTTTGTCCTCCGCGATATGCATTTTTTACATACTCCGTTGCCGTAATTTTCGGTTGATTTGACGTCGTCGCAACTTTATTTGACGAAGTTGTTGCGGTTGTTGTCGTCGATTGTTTATTTGCATTCAAATATTTATCAAGCTGTGCTATTCCTTGTCTTGCAAGGGTTGCAGCCTGTGATTTCGGAGCGATACGGATAATTTGTTGATACTCGTTTCTTGCTCCGACATAATTTTTATCGCCTACAATCATCGCCTGACAAAGCATGTAACGGGCATTTACATCATAATAACTCGACTTGATTGCACTTCGAAAATAACTTTTTGCAAGATTGTAATTTCCCTGATTGTACGCTGCCATTCCGGCATTATAGTCCGCCCCGGCAAATACAGGTGCAGACGATAATAAAACCATTAAAGATAATAATATATATTTTTTAAAACTTTTTTTCATGCCTAAAGTGTAGCATTTTTTATGATTGTTATCAACTTTGACACAATCATTTTTACAAGATTTTTAAACAAAAAATCGGGAGTTTTGACTAAAAGAAACTCCCGACCGTAGAAAGGAAACTTTTTATTGTTAAACTGCTTGTTTTTCCATCATTTTCAAGTATTTTTTACGAGCTTTTTCATCTTTTTGGAAAATGAAAACATATTCGTGTTGGAAAATGTAAAAACCACCTGCCAATGCTCTGTATCTCCAAAGATTTGCCGTTTTACCTTTTGCTCTTTCATTACCTTGAATGTCTTTTACAATAACCGCTTTCGGAATAAATCCTGCTTTTTCCATTCTTTGTTCACAAAAGAATGATAAAAATTCGCATCTGCCGTTTTTGTATTCATCACCGATAATAAGTGCCGCAAAACGTCCGTCTTCAAGCATATCGTACGCATTTTTAGCAACTTTTTCGAACATATTATAAAATTCTTCAGGAGATGAACAATTAGACAAGTCTTCTTTTCTGTCCGAAAACTTGATAATATCGTCATACGGCGGGTGAAGCACAACAAATTGAGCTTTTTCTTCACCCATAATATCAAGACGTGCCTGAATTTTATCTTTGATTTCTTCCGATGCAGAATCACCTGAAATAATATTTACATCAGTAACCAATTCTTTCGGAGTGAACTTTTCCGCAACATGTTGAGCAAGTTCCGGTTTCAATTCAACACCGATACATCTTCTGCCCATCTTCAATGCTTCAATAGCTGAAGTTCCCGAGCCAAAGAACAAGTCCAAAACTACATCCTTTTTCTTCGTAAATCTTTCGAAGAATTGTTCTGCAAGCTGCGGAATATAATTGCCGTGGTATTCGTTTGAATGTCTGTCAGATTTGTCTCTTGACGGAAACAACCACAACGTATCCGTTTTAACGTTAGAATAATCTTTCCAATTATTCAAATCTATGTCGTTGTAGGGTTTGCATTTTTTTATGGGATTTTCCGCAACCCGTAAGTCCGCCTCCTGTTGCGGTATTTCAACTACTTTTAAATTTGAACGTCTTGCCATTCCAATTCCCCCTATGCTGAATTTCATAGTAGAAGTATATTGGAATTTTAAGTTTTATGTATCCTTTAAATTAAGTATTTTATTTGTTGTTGAACAAATTGTTGAGTATTATTTTTTACACTTCAAATTTATAAGGACGTCAACAAGCATCGGATCCCACTTGATACTTGCTTCTTCACGCATTATTTCAAGTGCTTTTTCGACACTCATAGCTTTACGATAAGTTCTGTCCGTCGTTAATGCACAATATGCATCGGCAATCGCAATAATTCTTGAGCCCAAAGGAATGCTTTGACCGCTCAAACCTTCCCGTCCGGTACCGTTCCAAAGTTCTTTGTGATAATGGATATACGGAATAACTTCTGCCATAAAGTTTATGCTCATAAGCAAATTTACACCAATATTCGGATGGTTATAAAGTTTTGCCCATTCTTCTTTTGTAAGTTCGCCCTTCTTATCGAAAATTTCAATCGGCAACGTAATTTTACCGATATTTCTCAAAAGTGCCGCATAATATACCAAATCTTTTGTCTTTTCGTTCAAACCAAGTTCCGAACAAATTTCAACCGACAAGTCCGCAACAGCTCTTGAATAATCTTGTTTGAAATGACTTCTTAAGTCAACGGCTCTTGCAAGGTTTTCTACAAATGCTTGTTGTTCATCACCCAAATCACCGATTAATGCAGTGATTTCCGCTCTTAAATGTTGCAAATCAGCCACATCGGCATCTTTATCATTAATCAATTCTTCGGCTTCTTCCGCTTCTTTTTGGAATGCCATTGATGTTGCAAATAAATCAGCCGTGATTTCGCACATATTTACAAAATTCGGATCTAATTCTTTTTCTTCGTAATTTTGAATTACAATAACCCCGACACAATCCAATGAACTCTTCATCGGAACGGAAAGACAATAAACCGCCTTATCTTCATTAATGTCCTTAATCGGTTTCAATGACTGAATTTCTTCCTTGTTAAGCTCAATCGTTTTACGGTTTTTATAAGCTTGCATGGCAATAGAATCATCATCAAATTTATATCCGATATTTTTAGAATACAAATCGCCCTTCAATTTTACGGAAGTTCCGACAAGAAGCAAATCATGTTTTTCTCCGGTTAAACCGCCTGCATTATCCTTCGTAAGATAAATATGACAAGCATCTACACCTGACATTTCCTTAATCGTTTTAGCAATAGAACTATATATAATATAGTCTTCCTTACTGTTGAATCCTAAAATAGTTAAGGTCTTATCTTTTGAATATATAGAAATTAATTCACTTAATTGGTTCTTTAAACCTGCAACTTTGTCCGTTTCCTTTTCACTGATTTTCTTCGCCAAATCATCGGAAATAAGATGCTCCGATAAAAAATCTCCAAGGTTTAATGCAAAAATTTCTTCAAGCGGGTCTGAATCAATTAAATCTGCACTCTGTGAAAATAATGATACGCCTTCTTCTTTTTTGTCTTCCATGTGTTCTTTGTCTTCTTTCTGTGCCATTCGGCGGTCTAATCTCTCTATCTTTATCTTCGACATGCTTTTCAAAAACTTTACCCGTTTTACAAAACTTCATACTATTATACGATTTTGAAAAATCATGTTAACTCTTGCCCAACAAAAAGTTTCGGTAATTTTTCGGACAATTATAATGTAACAGAATGTAACAAACAAATCAAGTCATTAAAGTTTTTCAATAACCCTGCCGATACACATAGAGTAAGGTAAGTGAAACAAGTAAGTGTAATGATTAATTTTTCAACAGTATCAAACAAAGCAAATATTTTTTCATTATCAACAGGTGCACAAGCTCAATCAAAATCAACAGATTCAGCTAAAATTCAGCCCCAAGTTGTTTCATTTGGAAATTACGAACTTTCAAACAATGTTGCTGTTTTGAAATCTCAAGTTGAAGCAAGCAACATAAGTTTCAATCAAAAATTTCAAAAAAATATCCAATACCTGAATGCTCAAGCAGCTGTCGGTATGCATAAACAAGTTGACGGCAAAATCTTTGTTTCAACGGATGCATTTAAATCCGAACCGAAAGAGTTCCTGAAATCAGCAACTTTGAGCCAAAAATTGGAATACATTGACAGCATGACCGAAGATGTTACAAACGGTCTTATGGCAATCGCAGAGCAATACGACACAAAACTGAACACGTTGTATGCTTAAATAAATTTTAAATTCTTACATTTCTTACAATTCTTACAATTCTTACTTACAAACCAAGATGGATTTATCCATCTTTTTTTTTGCCTTGAAACACGCACAAAAAAGCCTGATTTTTCATCAGGCTTTATAAATATATTATTAACAGTAAAAAATTAAGAATGTGTTTTAGCCGAAGCGTACTCTATCAGGCACTTTGCCAATTGATCAGGGCAACTTGTACCTTTTCCGCCACAGTCAATACCCTTAAGTTTTTCCGCAACATCTTTTATTTTCATTCCTTTAATAAGGCTTTTTATTCCTTGCAAATTTCCGTTGCAACCACCCAAGAACTCTGCATCTACAATTGTTTCTTCATTTTCGATTTGAAGCAAAATCAATTTGCAACAAGTTCCTGATGTTTGATATTTAATGGTTTCTACTGTCATTTTAATCTTCCTTTTTATGTTTTGGATATGCTTCACAACAAAGTTGACAAGCCGTAAACATCTTTGAAGCTTTCAAATTTTTTCTGAAACATTTATATTTCGGACTGTTGATAATTTCTTTAAGCGGTTTTTCACGGATAGAACCGATTTTATAAGCCAAACAAGGATAAATATCGCCTTCCGGATTTACGTACATGTTGCAAAAAGGAATGACGCAAGGTTTATAAAGGTCTGTTACGGCATCATGCCCGTGCTCAAACAAGTACTTCAATTGCTTGTAACCGTCCATATTCGGCTTAAACTTAGGAGCCCAACGAAGTTTCGTCGGAGAATGTTTTGCAATTTTAAGCATTTCCTTATAAACAGGCTCAAATGCATCAATGTCAAAATAAAGTTCAAGCGGATATTCCGTTTTATAAAATTCTTCTTTAAATTCGTTTCTTAAAATCGGGAACTGTCTCAACTGATTATTTCTCAAAATAGTAATCGAGAAGAAATCAAGTTTTTTCTCAGTACACCATTCGTATAATTTCAACAAATCATCGAAATTATCAGGTAACAAAAGTGTCTTAACATCAGTAATAATTTTATGATGGCCTCTTTTCATTGAAGAAAGGAGCATGTCCGTTTTTTCCATCAATGTATCAAAAGCACCTTCACAACATCTGCTTCGGTCATGATTTTTGCCCCAAGCATCAAGAGAAAAAGAATATAATAATAATTTATTCTTTACAAAATCATCAGCTAAAGCTTCCGTCAATAATAATCCGTTTGTATAAATATTTACTCTTCCGGGAGTTCTTTCACTTGCCGCATGATAAATATCCAAAAAACCTTTCTTCGCTAACGGCTCACCTCCGATAATTGAAATATTGGAAAGTCTCGGAATTTGCTTGATTACAGCCTTCCACTCGTCAACATTCAACTCGTTTTTGAGCTGCTTTTCTTCCTGACCCAAATAACAAAACGGACATTTTAAATTACATCTGTATGTAATATCTAAAAAATATCTTATAGGAGGAAGAACACTTCCGTCTTTTTCGTTAAAAGATATATTTGAATATGTCGTACGTATTATATCAAATATGTAAGAACAATCTACTAACATGTTTTCCCTTTCCTGAAAATTATATAATTTTAAAACTTGTTTTGCAAGTCGATAACCGCACCGAAAAGCATTACAAGAGTATATACTCAGATATATTTTAGTTTTTAAAAATCGGCGAAGAGCATGGTATCATTGGGTTTCACATGTTAACATTTCGTAACAAATGCGAAATAAAAAGGCAATTTTTTAAATCCCGAGTTTTTTATATAAGAGTAAATCACATCAAATGGATTTGTAATAGTTCATTTGAAAGATTTACCAATTAAGGATAGAAGATAGGAAAACACAAAAAATTTAATAGGAGAGAAAATTATGATAGGAGCAAAAGACCAAATCGACAAATTGTTAGTACAAAAGTACGCAATGGAAAAAGTAGATAATTCATCACTTACGACACTGGTGGATTCAAATAAGATGTTAGAAACGATTACAGATTATGCGGATATGCAACGGAATATGTTGGCATTGAATGCCAGATTGCAAAATGTCTGCTCTGCAATTAATGCCAAATCGGCAATTTATGTAAACAGAAGAAGGGTATCACAACCGACAAGATAGGTCGGTTGCCCTTTAGGGACCGTTATGAAAAAAATCATCCTCGCTTCGTCATCTCCGAGACGACGTGAATTATTGACCAAAATCACAAAAGACTTTGAAATAGTAGCTCCGACTTTTGACGAGTCAAAATTTTCTCTCTCTACAAATCCTATCTCTATCGAAAATCTTTCTCTATCTAAAGCAAAATCTATCTCTATTAAATTAACAATATCCGCTCTTATAATAAGTGCGGATACTGTTGTGATTTACGGCGAAAGAATTATGGGCAAGCCGAAAAACCGTGAAGAAGCTTACGATATGATAAAGACCTTAAGCGGAAAAACCCATCACGTTATTACGGGAGTTGCGGTTGTAGATGCCGAAACCGGAAAGTATACAACAAGTCATGACACAACATATGTAACTTTTAATGATTTATCAGACGAAGATATTTACGGTTACATTGATGATAAAAAGCCGTACGACAAAGCAGGAGCCTACGGAATACAAGAATTACCGGAAAATTTTGTTAAATCCATTGACGGAGAATTTGACAACGTTATGGGATTACCGACAAAAATCTTAATAAACATTTTGAAGGATATGAAATAAACTATTGTTCATGGTATAGTCGTCTTGTATTTATACGTTTAAAGACGAGAAAGGATTTGGCATGACGACTGCAAACACCGTTGATACAGTAAAATCATTAATCAGAGATATTCAGGATTTCCCGAAAAAAGGAATTTTGTTCAAAGATATTACAACAGCATTGAGAGATAAAGACGGTTATAAAGCTATTATTGATTTCATGAAAGAAAAGTTTGCCGACAAAAAAATCGACTACATCGCAGGAATGGAATCAAGAGGATTTATCTTCGGTGCAACATTAGCTTATGAATTGGGATGCGGATTTGTTCCGCTCAGAAAACCCGGAAAATTACCGGCAGAAGTTATCAGCGAAAGCTATGACCTTGAATACGGCAAAAACACTTTAGAAATCCATAAAGATGCCATTGAAGAAGGCAAGAGAGTTTTAATAGTTGACGACTTGCTTGCGACTGGCGGAACAGCACTTGCAGCTTGCAATTTGGTAAAGAAAATCGGTGCAAACGTTGTCGGAATGGCATTCGTGATTGAACTTGCTGATTTGAACGGCAGAGAAAAATTGCCGAAAGACGTTGAAGTTGTGTCAATGCTCGTTTATTAAATAAAATAAATCATTATAATATTTTATAGGGAGAAGTTTTTGCTTCTCCCTAAAATTAAGACGGTAGACTATGGGTGATGAAGATAAGCAGTTTGAGGCCTCTCAACAGAAACTGCAAAAAGCAAGAAAGGAAGGACAGGTAGTTAAGTCGAAAGATTTTTCGACTGCTCTTTCTTTGATGGTAATGTTCGTAATTATCGTCAAAACATCACCTCTCGTTTGGGATCAAATTACCAAACTTTTTGTACTGCTATATGAACAGATACCGCATGCACACATTGATGAAATGGGGTTACCGTATTTGTTGACAGTGGCACTTGTTCCTACTCTGATAATCATTTTGCCGATTTTATTTGTGGCGGCATTTGTTGCAATTTTAGGGGATTTTATTCAAGTCGGACCGTTAGTTACAACTACCCCTTTAGTCCCGAAATTGGATAAATTAGACCCAAGTAAATACTTTAAAAATCTTTTTTCTCCCAAAACCGCATTCGAACTTGTCAAAAATATTGTGAAGGTATTTTTGTTGGGGGTAATCGGTTATATGGTTTATAAATCGCACCTTGAGGCGATTTTATCGTTAATTGCGATAGACAATAACTTTGCGGTTATGATGGAGTTCGGAAATTTGGTCACTGACTTCGTTATGAAAGCAGGAATGGCATTTTTGGTAATTGCGGCTGCCGATTACGGGATGACGAGATGGAAGTTTATGAACGACCAAAAAATGTCATTTAAAGAAGTTAAGGATGAATATAAAAACCAGGAAGGTGACCCGAATGTCAAAGCAGCATTGAGACAAAGACGTCAACAGATGTTACAAAAAGGCATGATGGACGCGGTTCCGGATGCTGATTTCGTCGTCACAAACCCGACTCACGTGGCTTGTGCATTAAAATATGACCAAGAAAGTATGGAATCACCAAAACTTGTCGCAAAAGGAACAGAGTTGATTGCAAAAAAAATTATAGATATTGCAAGAGAGCACGATGTTCCCGTCATCGAAAATCCGCCTGTTGCAAGAGCTTTATTCAGATTAGTTGAGCCGAATTGTTATATTCCGCCTGACTTATATAAAGCGGTTGCAGAAATTTTGCTTTTCGTGTATAGTTTACGTAAGAAGCAAAATAAGTAGTACTATGCTTTAAATTTCTATGGTCGAGAAAAACGCAGTGTGCGGTGGTAGCAAATCAAGTGCAAGCAAAAATACAAGATTATATTGAACTTATTGAAAAAGTTGCAAAGGTTGAGCAACGACGAATTCCTTCTCATATGGTAGAGTATGAGGAACTCGTCAGCATAGGAA
The DNA here is from genome assembly GCA_902783835.1 of uncultured bacterium. GTDB lineage: Bacteria > Cyanobacteriota > Vampirovibrionia > Gastranaerophilales > Gastranaerophilaceae > RUG841. Next base: position 27,551 of record CACZSN010000004.1, on the reverse strand, counting down.
TTATTGCCATTCAGACCATGATTAAAGGCAAAACCGAACAACAGCTTGCCAGATATAATAATGCTTACATTTCAACGGCCGTAAGATGGGCTATCAGAAACGAACTCAGAAACCGCTACAAATGGTATTCTTTAAAAAACACGAAAGAAGTTGAAAGCGGAGAAGAAACAGAAGCCGGAGAGGGCGGAGAAGACGAAAAAATTTCACCGCATAAAGTTCGTGAAGCTATTTACACAACAATTTTGTCAATAGACAGCTTGCAACAGGCAAACGGAGACAGTGAATCGCCTTTTGATTTTATCAGAGACACATCGGCACTTCCCGATGAAAAAGCCGAAATTTCCGAATTAGGAAAGGTTATCAGAGAAGCAATTGCAACTCTTCCTCAAAAAGACAGAACGATTGTTGAATATCGTTTTTACAGAAATATGCAGGTTAAAGAAATCGCCGCACAAGTTGGTTTGTCGTCCTCAAGAATTACAAGAATTGTTCAGTCAGCATTAAATTACGTTCGTGAATACTTACAAAAACGTGAACATTACGGTTATTAATAACTATTTTCGACTTTTATTTCAGTCATATTAATTAACAAATAGTTTTCTGAAAAATTTTGTGATAGAATTAATAAATCTATACCAATCGATTGGGCATAATGAAAATTTTTTCGAAAAAAATAATTTTAAAATTGTTGTGTGTGTTTGCGATTATATTTTTGGCAAACCCTTGTTTTTGCGAAGAAAATTATGATTATATCGAAGAAAACGAGAGCATTGATGATGAGCTTTTCCCCCAATATGATTATATAATGGAGAGAAAAGAATATTTTACGGAAAACAAACCGCTTGATAAAATCAATTTCGGAAACAGAAAAACATTTGAAGAAGACTATAATATTTATGCGGATGACAGTGAAGATGACGGAAACGGTATTGATTTAAAATTTGATGTTCCCGTAGAATTAAAAATCGCCGAACCTGTTGAAATGCCGTTAAAAAAAGAACGACAAGATTTTTTGAATTTATTTAGAGAAAGCGGTTACCAATTTGACGAAGGGATTATAAAGAGTCAAAGATTTACGTATTTTTTGCATGGCGGAAACGTAATGGCCGCACAACGCGGGAAAGATTTCAGCGATACGTTTGACTATGCGGCTAATGAATTTCAATCATCAACAGCATTTAGAAACGGAAAGACCCGTTTTGACTGGGGTATAAACTTCACAAGGACAAGAAAATATAACCAAAATATTCTCGCAAAATTTTCTTATGCCGAACTTTGGCACGCTTTTAACGAACATCAAAAAATTGTAGTCGGAAATTGCAGAACTCAAAACGGATTTGAAGGCGGAGCATCATCTTCACAATTAAAATTCATCACAAGAAGCCAAATAGCAAGAACCTTTGCCAATGCCGTTTCCGATAACATCAGAAACAGAGGAACATACAAATATTTTGAATATGACCTCGGAATTTCCGACGGTAGCAGATATTGGCAAAATGTATTCAACGGATTTAACGCAACATTTATGGCAAGTGCAAAACCGCTTGCAAAATTTGAAAATAATAAATACGGAAAATTAAAAATCGGCGGAAGCATTGACCAAGGAAGAGCCGAAAAGACAACGTGGACAGTCGTTGGCGGACACGCTCTTTATGATTACAAAAATAAATTCGGTGTGGATTTTGAATATCAATATGCGGACGGATATGCGGGTTCTTGGTACAGCAAAGACAAAGCTCACGGCTTATACACAACCGCATATTATTATTTGACCCCAAAAGTCCAAGTCCTTGCAAGATATGATTATTTCAAGAATTTTGACACAAACAGAGAAAATATTGAGTATACGGCAGGCATAAATTATTGGTTTACGAAAAAAAGCAAAATTATGGTAAACTATGTTCTTGCGAAAGCAAATACTTGTCCTCAACCATCGCACAAAATATATATCGGTGCCGATTTTACAACTTACAGCTTACTTGATGCAATTTTTGAACGTTTGTAATTTTAAACCTTCTTTTTGTAACAGCGTTGCCCTTTTTCAGAAGTAGCTATAAAATATTTTTATGGATTTTTTGGAAAGAAATAAGGCATTATTTGCCGAAATAGAAGAAAAAATTAAAAATGACCCGCAAAATGTCGAAAATTACTTGCTTTTAGGCAAGTTATACGTTATGGGCAAACAATTTGATAAAGCTATCGAAATTTATGATGATTTGCTTAAAATCGACCCGTTAAGCACACAAGCACTTATTAACACGGGAAGTATTTATTATTTCAAAAAAGATTATCAAAAAGCAATCGATATTTTTTCAAGAGTGCTTGAAACAGACGAGGCAAATTTTTCGGCATATTACAATTTAGGCAACACTTACGCGGAATTAAAGCAATATAATCATTCAATGCATGCTTACAAAAAAGCTTTGGCTTGCGATGACAAAAATCCCGATTTACATACGGCAATTGCCCTTTTGCACCAAGATATGTGTGAATATCCGGAAGCAATAGCAAGTTTTCAAAAAGCATTGGATTTAGACCCGGGAAATCCTGAATTTAACAGTAATATCGCCTGTGCATACGTAAAAATGAAAATGTATAAAGAGGCTGTTTACTACTTTAAAAAATCTTTGGAAAAAGAACCAAATTGCCCGAGAACTCTTTTGCAATTAGCAAATGTTTATTCTTCAATGAAAAATTTTGAAGAGGCAAATAAATATTTTGAACAATCAATTGCCAATGACGAAAATTATTATGAAGCATACGTTTGCAAGGCAATTTCACTCTGTGAAGAAGGAAAAATAAACGAAGCATATGCCGTGTATGACAAGGCAGTTGAAATCAATCCCAAAAGAGCAAACGCATTTGTTTTGAAAGCAAACTTGCTGGTATCAAATTCACAATTTGCAGAAGCATTAAAATTATACAAGCAGGCTATGGAAATCGAACCATCTTCGCCGAAAATATATATTCATGCGGGAAATACATCGGTACTCGCGGGAGATTTAGTCGGAGCAATACGAGATTATAAAAAAGCTGTAACTCTTTTACCCGATGATGAACAAACTATGCTTATGTATTATGACACGGTAAAAGACTACGTAAATGAAAAATACAAAAAGGAGCAAATTAGTGGCACAAAATAATACAGTTTACCCGATAGAAAAAATCATTTCGGTTCTATCATATTTCACTTGCGGATTTGTGGGATTATTATATTTAATAATTGCACTTTTGCAAAAACAGGGATTACGCTCATTTTTGAGATATCACGTTTTTATGTCTATATTTTTATCAATTTTAATTTATATCGTATCAAAAGTTTTGATTTTGGTAATCAATATTTTGGGATATATTCCGTTTGTAAAGGCAATTGTATTTTCATTGACGGTTGCACTTCAAAGCGAAATCGTTTCATTCGGATTTATCCATTTTTCGCTCATAACACTTTTGATTGCACTTCTTTATACATATCTTTCAATCGGTGCAATTATGGGTAAATATTCTTACTTGCCTTGGATTAGCGAAATTATAAGTTACAATATGAGACAATAATTGGAGATAGAATATGAAATTTGATACAATTTTGGTGCAAGGCGGACATAATCCGTCAGAAAACCGAAACGCAATCGCCGTACCGATTTACCAAACTACCGCATACAATTTTAATGATGTTCAATTTGCGGCGGATTTGTTCGATTTGAAAGTCGGAGGTGATATTTACACAAGAATTTCCAATCCGACAACACAAGTTTTGGAAGAACGTTTAGCGATGGCAGAAGGCGGAATTGGTGCATTATGTGTATCTTCGGGACAATCGGCTTCATTAATCGCAATTTTGAATATTGCAAAAGCCGGTGACGAAATAGTTGCCTCAGAAAATCTATATGGAGGAACTATCAACCTTTTGGGCATTACCCTTGAAAAAATGGGAATAAAAACAAGATTTGTTGCAAGCCAAAATCCGGAAGATTTTCAAAAAGAAATTAACGAAAAAACCGCCTGCATTTTTGCGGAAGCTTTAACAAACCCATCCATCGCAATTGCGGATATCGAAGGACTTGCAAAAGTCGCTCACAGAAACAATTTGCCGTTAATTATCGACAATACGGTAGCGACACCGTATTTGTTAAATCCGATTAAATTCGGTGCTGATATCGTAGTTCACTCAACAACAAAATATATTACGGGACATGGCAACGCTATGGGCGGTGTAATTGTTGATTCCGGCAATTTCGACTGGAATTGTTCGGACAAATTCAAATGCATTACGGACAAAGACCCGAGCTATCACGGTTTGAGCTATACCGAAACATTCGGCAAAGCTGCATACATCGTAAAAGCAAGAGCACAACTTTTGAGAGATTTAGGTTGCTGTCAAAGTCCGATAAATTCATATTTGACAATAATCGGACTTGAAACATTGTCTCTCCGTATGCAAAAACATTCGGATAACGCGTTGAAAGTTGCAAAATACCTTCAAAATCACAAATTCGTAAAATCCGTCTGCTATCCTGCATTAGAGGGAAATCAATATTATGACCTTGCAAAAAAATATTTGCCAAAAGGTGCATCATCACTTTTGAGTTTCGTAATCGACGGTGACAGAGCAGTTGCAACGAAATTTTTAGAAAACGTAAAAATGTTAATTCACGCAACAAACATCGGCGATGTTCGCACAATTGTAACTTATCCGGCATTGACGACACACAGACAACTGACAGCGGAACAGCTTGAGGAATGTGGCATAAGCGAAAGTTTCATAAGACTTTCCGTCGGAATAGAAGATGCCGACGATATTATCGCTGACATTGAACAAGCACTTGAAAAAGCTATGGCTTAACACTTAGTCTCATATTCAAGCCAAATATAAGAAAATGTTTTTTCAACATTCAGGAACGCATCAACCGCATCAGCGAGGAATTGCGTTCCTTTTTGTTGTTTAAATATTTCAATAGATTTTTCATGCGAAATTGCGGGTTTATAAGGTTTTTTTGTTCTTAATGCATCATATACATCCGCAATTGCCATTATACTTGCTTCAAGAGGAATTTCCTCAGATTTTAATCCGTCGGGATAACCTGTTCCGTCGGGACGTTCGTGGTGAAAACGGGCAATAATCTTACCCCGATTGATAAAACTGCTTTCGCCAAAGGTATTTATAACGTTATCAAGCGTTTCATCGCCAATTAACGTGTGAGTTTTCATAATTTCAAATTCTTCGGGGGTCAATTTCATCGGTTTTAAAAGGATTTTATCGGGAATACCGATTTTTCCTATATCGTGCAAAGGGGCACAAGCAGTGACTTCTGCCAAAAAATTTTTATCAATGATATCTTTATATTTCGGATTATTTTGCAATTCTTTTGTCAATACGTAAACATATTTTTGCATACGATCAAGATGTTTACCGGTATTATCATCCCGAGATTGAGCAAGATTTGCAAGAGCGAGAATTGTCTCCATTTGCGGATGATGAACGGTTTTTAAAACTTCATTCATTTCCGATGTAAAAGCGGCATTTTTATCCTGAGCTTTTTTGTGAGTTTTTATCACTTCAAGTCTGTGGTCAATTCGATTTTTAATCTCATTCTCATCAATTGGCTTTGAAATATAATCGGAAGCACCCATTTCAAAACCGGCTTCTGTTATATCTGTGTCATTTGTATCGCAGAAAAACATAACGGGAATGTGATGAAATTTGTTTTCAGTTTTAATACTTTTGCAGAGTTCAAAAGCTTTTTCGATATCACGTTCAACATCAATTATGACGATTTCGGGCATAATTTCTTCGATTTGTTCCGTAGCTTTTTCTGTGCAATAGTCCGTAAATACTTCGTGACCTTGATTTTTAAGAATAATTTTCAAAAACTTCAAATCGACTTCTTTATCGCCGACAATCATAATTTTCGCCATCAGTTTTCCTTTTTTCATCGAACGGATTTAATTATAACATAATTTTTATTTTGTGGAAAATGAGATTTTTTCGCTTGACAATGCTCTTATCATAAAGTTATAGTAAGGATAGAGGAAGTTTTATAAGGACGAACAAATGATTAAAAATATTGTGTTTGATATGGGCAACGTACTTCTTGAATGGGTTCCGGAAAATATCGTAAAAAGATTTGTCGACGAACCGGAAAGAGTTGAAAAACTTGCAAAAACGATTTTTGAGTCAGAAATTTGGCACAAATTTGATAGAAATGAAGTTACGGAAGAAGATGTCAGAGAATACGCAAAAGAACAATTAGGACAAGATTACGCGGAAGATATCGATGAAGTTTTGGATAATTGGCAATATTGTTTGCCTGTTCAAGACAGAATGAGCAGACTCGTAAAATACTTCCACCATAAAGGTTTTGGTGTTTACCTGCTTACAAACGCAAATGTAAAATTTGTTGAAATCAAAAGAGATTTGCACGTTCTTAAATATATGGACGGGTATATGGCATCTTACGATGCAGGTTGTTCAAAACCTGATGAAAAATTTTATAAGATGTTTTTGAAAAAATTCGACTTAAGAGCGGAAGAATGTTTATTCATCGACGATTTGGTTGCAAATTGTGACGGTGCAAGAGCTGTCGGTATGACAGCCGTACTTTTTGACGGTGTTTATGACCATCTTATCGGCGGTTTAAAATATTACGGTCTTGAAGTTTAATAAGACTTTCGGACAATGAAAAAAAATATTTCCTCTGGTATTTTATATCAGAGGATTTTTTATGGATAATAATCAAAATTTGCCCCAAAAAACTGAATGCTGCCCCAAAATTGTTATTTATACCGAAGATTTTTATATGAGTTTCGGAAATTGCAAAAAAGATAAGGAAACGTGCAATTGTCCTGAAATTGACGGTTACAAAAATATAATCAAAATGTTGACAAATAAAGGTTTTATATCAACTTTATTTTCATAAAATTTATTGAATTAAAAAAAATTTAATGATAAAATCAAACCGATGGATAATGGTTTGTATTTTATTAAAAAAAATTTTTCTTTGATAAGCATAAGTTTAATTATGTTTCTTTTCATATTTTTTCTGACGAAAGATACCATTTTATCCGGAGATGACATATGGCTTGGATTTTACGGTGATTGGAAATACATATTTTTGACACCGGAACATGGCAGATTTTTGCAAAGTATTCAGATGAAAACTTTTTGTTATTGGTTGCCGAGTTTATTTAATGTTCATCCTAACGCTTTATCTCTCATTCATTCCGCCATTATCAGCATAAACATCACAGCCGTTTGTTTTATCAGTACATTATACGGTTATATCGGAAGAAAAAAGACAAAATTAGTCTCACTTTTCGCTTTAGGAACGTTCATTTTTTACGTCAAATTATTAATGGAAGGCGATATTGTTCAAGAAATAAGATTACTCTCTTTCAATTTTGCATATGTATTCGGACTTTTAATGTTTTTAGCATTTTGGCTGATTTTCGGAGAAATTATATTTTCAAACAAAGAACTTTCCCAAAAGAATATCATTTTATGTTCAATTTTTGCATTTTTAGCCTCATTAAACGACACATACTCTTATATAGGAGTAATAACAATATTCTCGGCATTTTGTTTCGTCTCGTACAAAATTTTCAAACAAATAAAAGAAAAACATAATTTTTGGGAACCGATTAAAGCATTTTGCAAAAAATATATCGGATATATAACAATTTTACTAACATATTTAATAGGTTCGACTATAACAATACTAACGACTTTTGAGGATTCAACAACAAGATTTTGCGATGAAAATTTTGCATACACTTTTTCAAATTTCTTTAAACTGTTTTTGCCTCAATTCACGCAAGCATGCATACTTCAACATTTAATTTTGGTAATTCCGCTAATAATTTTAGCTATTGTTATATTTTTTACAAGCAAAAACAGAGAGAAAATTTTAGTCCCGACAAGTTGCTTGTTAATAGGTGTATTGGGATTTTTCTTAATGTTATTTTTCGGAGGAACGGAAAAATTTTATGAAGCCGGAAAATTTTGGGTATGGAGAAGCGATTTACAAACAACTTTAATAATGATATTTCTCTCCGTAGATTTTGCTTTGTTCGGATTTTTATTTTCCGAAACGAAACACCCCAAAATACTGAAAACAATTGCCGGCATATTATTATGTTCACAATTGCTTTAGTTCCTAACTTTGCATCCAAATATGGATTTAACATCAACCAAAATAAACCCGCTAAACAACAAATGTATATGTCCGAGAAAATATATCTTTTCTATGCATACAAAAAGGAAACGGCAATCTTGCCAATATCATCTTTGAAACATTACATAGCTTCAAACTTTTATCTTTTTACATATTTTTACGATGACGGAGAAATTCCGGAATCAATAAACGGAGAATACAGCGATACGGACATTTTAGAAATACCAAATTATCCGAACCGGGAAGAATACAAAAGAATTGAGCAAAAAACTAAAAATCTTACTTTTTCTCAAACCTGGTTCAGAAACGTTTATATTGATGCAATATATAAAATTTCTAAAAAAGACTCCGTTCCGTATAAATTTGACGATGACAACGCAGCTCTCAAAAAATTTCACGACATGGGCGGAAGATTTACCGTAGAAGAACTGCAACAACTAAATTTCACTAAATTAAAAGACAAAAATTTCGTTTTGAATACAAAAAATGAAGAATAATTTTTGCCAAAAAGTTTTGGCATTCTTTCAAAACAAAAATTAAGCAAAAAAAAGGCTTATCTTATATGGATTTAAGATAAGCACCAACTTTACATTAGCCGAAACACTAATAACATATATATAATACATTCAAATCAAATAAATGTCAAGTGTATTTAACAAAAAAGTTAAACTTTTACAAAGGCACTTTTATCAGCAAGACAAGCAGGACAAAGGAAGTCGTCAGGCAATTTTTCAAAAGGAGTACCGGCGGGGATTCCCATTTCGGGAACACCGACATTGGGGTCATAAACCCACGTGCATAACGTACAAACGTATTTTTCCATTGTTAAGCCTTTTCGTTACTGTCTTTCAAACACTTATAAAATCCGCCTTGGTGATGAACATAAATACAATTTTTGCCGTCATTTTTAGCTTTATAAAGAGCATCATCTGCTGTTTTAATAAGATTTTCAGAATCCGTAGCGGAAGACGGATACTCAGAAATACCGATACTTACGGTTGCTTTAAGAGTAACTTTGTCATCAATGGGGATTTCAATTTTTTCAATATTTTTTCTCAAACGTTCGGCAATAATTGTCGCATCTTTAGCCGCCGTTTCCGGAAGGATAACCGTAAATTCTTCACCACCGTATCTTGCGGGAACATCGATATTACGGCATGTATTTTTAATAGTGACCGCAATTTCTTTAAGCACTCTGTCGCCGATTAAGTGACCGTACGTATCGTTTACATGCTTAAAATTATCAATATCCATCATAAGAAGTGATACAACATGCTTGTAACGGGTAGCTCTTGTAACTTCAGCTTCAAGCAACGTTCTGAAATGACGATGGATATACAACTTCGTCAAACCGTCTTTAGTTGCCAATTCATACAATTTAGCGTTATCAATAGCAATTGCCGCCTGATTTGAAAGAGCTTCAATAAATTCCAAATCCTGTTTATTAAAAAGTTTATTATTTTTTTTGTTAGTAATGTTGATAACCCCAATGGCTTCACCCTTTGCAATCAAAGGAACACAAATCATTGATGAAATATTATTCATCAAATTTGCCTGTTTAAATCGAGGGTCATTTTGTCCTAAATTTGTAATAATTGATTTTTTTTCGGCAAAAACTTTTCCCGCAATACCTTCGTTGATTTTGAGTTTTGAACATTCAATAACACCATTGTTGATATCAAATTCAACTTTCGGGTCTTTCAAACCGTAAACAACTTTTACTTGCAAAGTATTATCCGAAATATCATAAAGCATCAACGAACCTTTTTCGGCATCGATTGTTTCCAATGCTCTGCCCAAAATAACTTGGATTAATCCCTTCAAATCATCAATAAAGTTAACCGCTTGAGAAATATTATACAAAATTGAAAGATTGTGCAAAGACTTATGCAAGAACGAAATTTGCGATTGTTGCTCTTCTTGGCGGACAAATTTCACAAGAAGCGGTTCAACACAGGAAAACATTTTGTTCAAAAGCATCAATTCTTCCGACTCAAAAGGTTCATTATTTTCTTTTTGACCGATTGAACAAACACAAAACGGCTCGTCATCTTTGAAAAAAACTTTAAAATAAGCGGAATTAAAATTTTCAAATGCCGAATTTTCCCAAAGAGTTTTATATTTCGGAGAACCGTCAGGATTCATTGTTTGGAAAATTTCTTTTCCCGCATAATTTAAAAAATCCGCATATTCTTCGTCAAACTCAAACGTCAAGCCATTTTCGGTACAGTTAACGGCTTTGTAAGTCATATCCTTTTTGACGAAAAAAATCACATCGTTCAAATTAAAATTAGTAGTCATAAAAGAGCTGATTTTATTAAGCAAATCGTCAAGAGAATTAGCCTGATTTGCGAGAATATTCAGTTCAAAAAGATTATTTAATTCCAAAAAATTTTTCTGGAGATTATAAATCTTATCCGATAATTCTTGGCTCATTGATTATCTTTTGCCCCTTAATGACACATACTGTGTCAACATTATAGCATGACCCGAAAAAAAACAACAATAATTTTTATTTAATTTCGGTAAATAATGCATTTGTAACGATTTGAGAATACTTTCCGTAAGTGTTGGTTGCGACAATAATAATATTTTTGTCCCCTTTATTAGCAACGCCGACAATCCCTTCTGCCCCGTGAACAGGAAGATTTACAATATCAGACTTGAATTTCACAAACGGAACCGTCTGTCCGAACGCTTTCATAGAACCTTTTCCCGTGATTTCAAAATTTTCAAGACGAAGAACTTTAAAATCATTAACAAAATTCAAGATTTTTTCGTCTGCTTTTTTGGAATTAAAATCATTTTTTGTCAAAGTTTCGGCATTTTTCGGTTTTGCCATAAAGAAATTTTGAGAGGTTGCGGCATGCTTCAAATAAACATAATTTCCGATTTTCGGAAGTTTACTTGAAGAAACAAGTTCAAATTCCTTGTTTAACTTAGAAAAATCGGCTATTTGAGCAGCTTTTTCAGCTTTACTTGATTGAGCCGGAGAAAGCGGATTATGAATAAAATCATTTATGATATTTGTTCCGCCGATAGCTATAAAGCCCACTACTGCAAGGATTATAATAATTATGTTAATAAATTTTCTTAAACAACCGAACATTTCTTAACCTCAACTTGTTATTTGTTTGCTGTTTGACTAAAATTAGTATAGACATGACAAAACGAGAAATCAACAACATAAACAGTATAGATGTAGACTTGAGCGAAGCAACTCCAATGCTCAGACAATATCTTGATATTAAAAGAAAATATCAAGACATTATTTTGATGTATAGAATGGGAGATTTTTACGAAGCATTTTTTGAAGATGCAACTGAGATTTCGAAAGCTCTTGAAATCACATTAACAGCTCGTGACGGCGGAGTTTTGGGTAAAATCCCAATGGCAGGAATTCCTGCAAAAGCAATCGATAATTATCTTCCCAAATTGCTTGAAAAAAATTATAAAGTCGCAATTTGTGACCAAACGGAAGATCCCGCTCTTGCAAAAGGTCTTGTCAAACGGGAAGTTACACAAGTTATCACAGCCGGAACGGTTAACGAAATAAACCTTATTAAATCAGACAAAAATAACTGGCTTGCTTCCATTATTGAAGAAAACGGTATTTTCGGACTTGCTTATACGGATATTACAACCGGTGAATTTTCCGTCACCCAGGGAACTTTGACGGAAATTCTTGCTGAACTTGCAAGAATAAAACCGTCTGAAATTATTGCTCCTATAAAAAAGCAAAAAGTTTTGCCGTTTCAAATTGTTCCCGAAGAAAAATTTGATTTACCGGAACAAATTTATCTCAATTATAACTGTTCAAAAATTTCTTCAGCCGCATTTGAACAAAGTTTCGCGGAAAAGAACATAAAAGAAATGTTTAACACAGAATCGCTGAAATCGTTCGGCTATCCTGAATTCAAGGTCGGATTCAGAGCGGCGGGAGCGATTGCGGAATATTTAAAACAGACTTGTTTTTCCGCTTTACCGAAATTTGATACAATTCATTCTTATAATCTGTCTGAATTTTTGTCAATGGACATCAATACTGCCCGAAACTTAGAGCTTTTATACACAAACAGAGACAAAGCAAAATACGGAAGTTTGCTTTGGGCAATCGACAGAGTTAAGACAAATATGGGTTCAAGATTGCTCAAAAAATGGATTACGCAACCGTTGAAAGACCCAGTAAAAATTAACGAAAGACTTGATGCCGTCGATGTTTTGTTGAAAAATTCATCTCTTTCATCAAGACTTGCATTCCTTCTCGGAAAAGTTTACGACATCGAACGCCTGTCTGTCAAAATGAGTAACTCCACGGCTAATCCGAGGGATTTCCTTGCAATAAAGGATTCTTTGTTGCTTCTCCCGCAAATCGAAGAAATTTTAGGTGCTTACAATAATGAGTTTTTAAAAATTTCGGAAAACACGGAAGAATTAACTGATTTTGCAAACATAATTGACCGAACAATCAAAGAAGATGCCCCTGTCGGTGTAAAAGACGGAGGAATTATCAGAGAAGGTGTAAACGGTGAATTAGACTATTATCGTGAACTTTTAGACGGCGGAGAAAAGAAGCTTGCTGAAACAGAAGCTTCAGAAAAAGAACGCACCGGCATAAAAAACCTCAGAATAGGTTATAGCAAGACTTTTGGCTACTTTATTGAGGTTACGAACTCAAATTTGTCTTTAGTTCCTCAAGATTATATCAGACGTCAGACTTTGACAAATGCGGAAAGATTTATCACAGAAGATTTGAAACGTTTTGAAACGGAAGTTTCTGCCGCAAAATATAAGTCTACCGAAACAGAATATAAAATTTTCTCTGATATGAGAGAATATGCACGGGAATTTTCCGACAAAATAAAAAATGTGGCTCACGATTTTGCCACGATTGATGTTTTGCTTTCGTTCGCAACTGTTGCCCAAGAAAATTCATATGTTCGTCCGATTATTGATGATGACGGTGAAATTTGCATAAAAGACGGTCGTCATCCTGTTATTGAAAAGATTTTGCCGATGGGGAAATACGTTCCTAATGACTTGCAATTGCAGGCAAATACAACAAATCCCAATGATACGCAATTTATGATTTTGACAGGTCCTAATATGGCGGGAAAATCAACCTATATGCGACAAAACGCATTGATTTTGATTATGGCTCAAATGGGCTGTTTTGTTCCCGCAAGTTATGCCAAAATCGGAGTTACCGACAAAATTTTCACACGTGTCGGAGCCTCAGATGATTTGTCTTTGGGACAATCAACGTTTATGGTTGAAATGAGCGAAACAGCGTACATTTTAAACAGTGCGACGGAAAAAAGTTTTATTCTTCTTGACGAAATCGGTCGGGGAACAAGTACATATGACGGTGTGGCGATTGCTTGGTCCGTTGCGGAATATATTGCAACGAAAATTAAAGCAAGAACCGTTTTTGCAACTCACTATCACGAACTTAACGTAATGCCGAAAAAGTTTGAACAAATTAAAAACTTCAGAATTACAATCAGTGAAAAAGAAGGCGAAATCGAATTCTTACGCAAAATCGTTGAAGGTTCGGCAAGCAAAAGTTACGGTATTCAAGTTGCAAAAAAGGCGGGATTACCTTCGTCAGTAGTTGAAAATGCTCAAAATCTTATGGTTGAAATGCAAAAAGAATTCCAAAAAGATTTATCGGGAAGAAGAAAATCAGGACGAAAAACTCCCGAAATTCCGCAACTTTCACTGCCTTTCGATGAATAAATGAGACATTGGCAAATAAATCAAATTAAGTTATCATTGTTTTATGAAAAAGTTGATTAAATTTAAACCCGAATATTTGTTAATAATAACGTTTTTGCTTGCTTTCACGGCATCATTTTTTCAACTTAACCCTGCGATTGATACGGGACGGGAACTTTACATCCCTTTCAGAATGATAAACGGTGAAGTTTTATATCGGGATATTGTCAATATTTACGGGCCGTTGGCTTATCAGCTGAACGCTTTATTGTATCTTATTTTCGGAGCAACTTTAACTCCGTTGAGAATTGCGGGCATTTTTAATTCAACTTTGATTATTTGGATTTTTATGTTGATTTGCGGAGAAATTTTTCCTCTAAAAAATCAACAAGAAAACACAACAAAATCAGAATTCACAGGAGAAAAGGGTTATTGGCAACTTGCCGTAATTCCGCTGATTACAGGTGTTTGTTCGCTTGGAACTTTTAATTATACTCTCCCTTATTCTTTTTCAATGACTTACGGACTTACGGCATTTTTAGCATCGGTTTTATTTTTTATAAAATTTGCCCAAAATGATGAACCGAAATTTGCATACCTCGCCTGTCTTTTTGCAGGTTGTGCAATCGCTTGCAAATACGATTTTTTCTTGTACGCAATTTTTCTTGCTTTATATATTTTGGTCAATAAAAAAATTTCAACAATAAATGTATTAGCCTCATTTGCTTGTTTCGCAATTATTCCGGCGATTTCCTTCGGAATTTTATTTATGCAGGGAATGAAATTTTTTGACCTGCAAGAAACTTTTGCACTCGTAAATGCCATCAGTCACACGCATTCTCTTAAATATTTTTATTCTAATTTCACGGGAGCATGCCCGAGTATTTCAATTTTGAGTTTTGGTATCGTTAAAACCTTACTGCTTATTGCAATTGGAGCGATTGTAACTTTTGCAAAAACAATGTGCAAATCCGATAAATTTTTAATGATTTTAGTCGGATTTTTTGGGTTTACAGGCTTGATATACGTAGGTTTTTCAGGATATTCGCTTATTGCAATTATAAACGCATTAATTTTTTGTATTTTTCTCAAAAAAATATATACTAACAAACCGCTTTACATTTTTATGTGTGCATCAATATTATTTTCATTTAAGACATTTTTTGCGGTAAATATGGACGTTTACGGCACGTATACAGCTCCGTTGATATTACTTTCGATAGGTGCTTTTTTATACAATGCAGACTATTGCAGTAAAAAAGAACTTAAAACCGCCGTAAATACTTTCTTCTCAATGCTTTTAGCTGGTTTATTGATATTGTGCGGAATAAAATCAATTATGACTATCATTCCAAAATCACAAGGCTTCTTGCAAGTCACCACAACCAATACCAATAATAGTGGCAACAAGAGCACAAATGGTGTTTTTGCTTATCCGCAAGTTGCAAACACATTAAATACAGCAATTGCCTATATTGAGAAAAACACAAAAGAAACGGACAAAATAGTTGTTGTCCCCGAGACGATGTATATAAATTTTGTAACGGGTCGTCCTGCGGACAACATTTTTGACAGTTTGACGCCAATGTATTTTGAGACATTTGGGGAAGAATTTGTCATAAACCATTTTTCACAAACGAAACCCGAGTATTTCATTTTAAATAACAGAGACACGTACGATTACGGAAAACGCTTTATTTGCGATGATTACGGGAAACAATTTTGCCAATTTGTCAAAGAAAATTATAAAAATACCGAAACATTTGGCGAAGGAAAATATGTTATGCAGTTATATAAGAGAAACGATTTATGAAAATAGCAATTATTAACCACGGATGTGCGAAAAACCTTGTAGACAGTGAGCTTATGGCAGGTTCACTTGCAAAAAACGGACATAGAATTACACTTGACGAAACGAATGCGGATGTTGTTTTGATAAACACCTGTTCATTCATTCACGATGCGGAAACCGAGTCAATTCAATCCATTGTCAAAATGATTGACGAAGGCAAAAAAGTTATTGTAACGGGATGTTTGCCCCAAAAATACAGAGAAGAACTCAAAAAAGCATTACCTGAAGTTAAGGCATTTTTGGGGACTTCCGAATTGGATAAAATCGGCGATGTCGTAAACAAAATTGCGGAAGAAAATCAGATTTATGAAGTTGCAAAAACTCCGCATTATCATTATTTCGAGGATGTTGAGCGTCAACAAATTACAGTCGGAGCTTCTTCATACTTAAAAATTGCAGACGGATGCGATTGCGAATGCGGATATTGCATTATCCCGAAATTACGCGGAAAAGCGGTGTCCCGTCCTATCGAAAATATTATTGACGAAGCAAAAAAATTGACGAAAAAAGGTGTTTCGGAAATCATCCTTATTGCACAGGACACAACAGCTTACGGCAAAGATTTATACGGTGAACCGTCTCTTGCCAAATTGTTGTCGGAATTGTGCAAAATCGAAGATTTAGGCAGACTCAGAATTATGTATACCTATCCGTCGGGAATTACGGATGAACTTCTTGATGTAATTAAAAATAATGATAAAATCTTCAATTACATCGATATCCCGCTTCAACATTCAAGTCCGAACGTTTTGAAGGCGATGAGACGTCCGGCTTTTGATTATAGAGAATTGATAAACAAAATCAGAAATAAAATTCCTGATATTGCCCTCAGAACAACCTTTATCGTTGGTTATCCGGGAGAAACTGAAGAAGATTTTGAACATTTGAAAAAATTTATTGAAGATATAAAGTTCGACAGACTCGGAGTGTTTGAATACTCTCGCGAAAAAGGTACTTATTCTTACGATTTACCGAACAGAGTACCTGCCAAAATTAAACATAAACGTAAAAATTGCCTTATGAAGTTGCAAAAATCAATTTCTAAACAAATTAACGAAAATCTTGTCGGCAAAAAAATTGAATGTATTGTCGAATACATTACCGATGACGGGGTTGTGACAGCTCGTACATATAAAGATGCCCCCGAAGTTGACGGATTGATTTATTTGACATTAAAAAATCCCGAAACAGATATCGTTCCGGGAGATATAATCATCGCAACCGTCACAAAGGCAGATGCCTATGACTTGTACGGGGTAATCGAATAATTATAATTGTCTCGATTCTACACCGTTATATTGCATTTGATGAAGTTCAAAAGAGAAGGGAAGTTTTTTCTTCTCTTTTACTTTTTGTTCTTCTTTTTTAGTTTCATTTTTTTGAGCATTAACCTTTGAAGTATCAGAATTTTCAACGGATTGAGCAGAAGAATCGGTTTCTGTCTTAACATCTTTTGTTAATGTAATTTCATCCATTTTTTCTTCTTCAACAACTTTCGGACGAGGCTGTTCTTTAGCCGGTGGTTTAGTCGGCTGAATAACGCGTTTTACGGGAGTTTCACCATTTGTTAAACCGGCTGAATGCTCTTCATCCAAAACTTTTTGTGTCGGCATCGGAGTGTGAGTTTTTGGTTGCAAATTTGTTTTTAATTGCAAATTTTCCTTACTCGGCATTACAGAACTTTGCGGAACAGGTGTCGTAACTTCTTCCTTATTATCTTCACAAGGAACGGGAGCTTCAATTTTTGGTGTTTCCGAAGGCTCACAAACATTTTGTTTTACCGGTTCTTGTATCAATTTTTGTTCCTGTTGAGGTGTTTGTTCTTGCGTTTCCTCAGCATCTTCTTTTGCTTGTTCCTCTTCTTTAATTTGTTTCACAACTTGCTTTTGAGCGTTAATACTTTCCGCAATCGGCTTTATATTTCCGTCAATAACCACGGGCTTTGCGGGCATTAATGCCGGAAGAATTGTTGCTTTATCTTGTTGTTGAGGTGCAATTTGAGATGAAGGTTTAGTCGGTTCAACACTTTGTGCCTCTTCCTTTACATCAAAACTAAAATTATATTTACCTAATTCATACTTAACAGGCTTTTGAGAATCTGCAAATGAAGGTAAAACAATCATCGCTGAAAATAGTGCCGTTAAAAGTAATTTTTTCATTTTTTCTCCAAGTCGTTTTGTCTGTATTTATAATATTAAACACTACCGAAAAATTTAACTCCCCAATCAGGCAAAATTAAACCTTTT
The DNA here is from genome assembly GCA_902783835.1 of uncultured bacterium. Classification (GTDB taxonomy): domain Bacteria; phylum Cyanobacteriota; class Vampirovibrionia; order Gastranaerophilales; family Gastranaerophilaceae; genus RUG841. Next base: position 9,567 of record CACZSN010000004.1, on the reverse strand, counting down.
CAAGTGTCGTGATATTAGGATCCAATAACCTTCTGCCCAATGTGTCAAATTGTATTGAGCAAAGTGTCTTTTTGCCGTATTTTATAATTTTTTCAATCGTTCCCAAACCGTATTTTGCATGCGAAATTCTCATACCTTCGGAATAATTCAAATCGTTTTGATTTGTTTCTTTCGGTTCATAAACGGGAAGCTCATTTGCCTTCGGCAAAGGTCTTTGAGACATTTGTGAAGGTATTTCCTTTTGTTCAATTCTTATCCGCGGCGGTTCTTTTTGAACAGGAGGTTGAGGTTTAATCGGAGGTTCGGGTTTTTCCTCAACAACTTGTTTTTCAATCACAGGTTCTTCCTGTTTTTCCTCTTCTTCAAATTCTTCCGTTTCGTTAGGTTCTTCCTCAATTACGGATTCTTCTTCGGGAATTTCTTCAATCTCTTCAACTTCCTCAATCTCCTCAATTTCATCCGCATTATCTGTTGTTTCCTCAATTTCAGAGATTTCGGGTTCCTCTTCAATAACGGTATCTTCAACGATATCCGTATCATTTTTTTCTTCTTCAACGTTTTTCTGAATCAAAGGTTCCGTATTATTTTCTTTTTCGGAAATATTTTCTGATATTTCGATTTTATCAATTTTTGCGGGCTCAACCGCTTCAACTGTTTTAACAGTTTCAGTAATTCCGAATTTTACAGGGTTTACAGGTTTTTCCGGTATTTTAACAGCTTCTGATTTTTCTGAATTTTGGTTATCAATTTGATTATTTTTAATTAGAGCATCTTGTTTTTGTTGAACGAAAGAATCAGGATTGTATATTGATTCAAGATCGTTTAAATCATCTTCCGAAACAGTCATAGCATCTTTTTTGAGCTCTTCTTGTTTCATCATTTTTTGAATAAGTTCAAGATTGGCTCTATCCAAATCATCCAAATCTTCAATCGTAATTAAATCGTCATTTTGTTCATCTTTTTGGTTAAGTTGTTTTTTTACGGATACCAAAAGCGGTACGAACAAGGAATTTTCACCGAACAATACAAATTCATCGGATTTCAATTTGTCAATAAAATCGGAATAGAGTTCGGTTGATTTAATTTTTTCCGCAGGAGCAAAAACCGCAAAATTATTACAATGGGATTTTACTTTGCTCAAATATTTACTTTCGTGAGAAATTATCGGCAGCAATCTGACATTTTGTTTTTCATAAATGCCTCTCATCGTTGCGGTTTGTGTGTTTTCATCTGTAATATCTGCAATCACATAGAATTTTTTATACAACCTTGAAACTACCGAACCGAAAATAAGCGGATAAAATTTTTCGTCAACGGCTGACAAATCAAGTTTAAAAGAACCGTCACAGTTGTCAATTATTGAAAATTGAGATTCCCTGTCAGCAAAAATTTTTTTATATTTATAATTCAAAAGTTTATTACAAAATGCCATCAAACCTTTATTTGCAGTTCTTTTGGTTTCAGACATTATAATTTGCAAGAACATTTCAAAAGAAATATATCCTTTATCAACACTTTCAATATATTTTTGAATTTCCAAAATAATATTTTGAATTACAACTTTAGCATCGGGAGAGCAATCCTCCAAATCATTTTCAAAAATATAGTCTAAAGCTCTTCCGTCAAGCGGAATACGATATTCTTTACCGAAAACCGCTTTATTTGTTGTTTTTACATTTTGATATTTTCCGTCAAAATCGAGAACAACCGTTCTTGTATTTGTCTTTTCAAGAGAGGAAATCAACGTCTTTACAATAGCTTCAGCCTGTTCGGCTTTATCGCATATTGTGCAAAATCCCGATGATAAAAACTTAAAATCCGTTGAAACCGTAAGGTTTAAGTTTCTTGCATATTCCCCCCAATTTATTGCATTTGCTTTCGGACGGAAAAGACCGATTATTTCTCCTGCATCAAGATAGCCGACTTCAGCGTTTTTAGGCGGTGTATGCCCGTTATACTTGGTTAAGCGGTTATTTTTATCAACGGAAAGGCAAAATCTTACAGTTGCAATATTCACATCTTCATTTTCGGTGGAAGAAATATCCGTAACCTGCGAAACTATTGTCAATTCTTCATCTTCAATAAACAAAAAATCGAATAAATACAGATTTTCTTCATTACAAGCATATAATATCTCTGCTGTATCGTTTTTGACATCTAATATCTGCATGTCTAACAGAATTTCCTTTCGTATTTTTATTATACACAAAAACATTTTTAGACAAAACTTTTGACCGTCAAACGGGGGGATGTGTTGAGATTTATTACGTACCTTGAATCCACCCCGAAATTTTGCTATCCTAATAAGACAGGAGTGAGATTATGACGAAAAAACAACAAAAAATTTTTGAACCGTTTTTAGAAAAAGTCGCAGATTTTCCTTTTTGGATTAAAGAAATTATTTACATTCAAATCCGTGATGAATTTGAACAGGCATATCTTTCGGAAGCTGATATGACTGCCCCTATTGATGAGGCTTATCAAGCTTACAAACCGACTTTAACTTATTGCGGCGAACAAGAATTACAAACCTATAAATCAGAAGAAGATCCGCCGATTTATCGTTTTTTACAACAATGTGCGGAAGGTTGTTCTATCGCAGAAATCACTTTACGTAATTTTTGGACACTTGAAAGTACCGCAAAAATTCACCTTTTCTGTTTACAAAAAGAATATGTGGAAAAGCCTACATCAGCTAAAGTTTCAGCTACCGCACTCTACATTTCCGACAGAATTAAAATGGGTGAGTACTTCAGAAGAATAGGAAAAATTTCTACTGATGAACTCAATACCGCCGTTCGTAAACAAAAAGAACTTGAATCGCAAGGAAAACAAACTCATTTTGCGGAAGTTTTAATTCAATTAGGCTACGTTACGGAACAAGAAACCAAAGCAATTATTTATCTTAAAGATGAAAGTAAAAAAAGATTTATTTTCAATTCAAGCGTCATCGGAAATTCATCCGGCGGAAGCATTCCTCCGACCGTTGTTTCCGAAGAATTAAAAGAACTTCGCAGAAAAGTTTATGAATTGCAAACAAAATTGGATAAAATACGTAAAATTACAGAAGAATAATTATGAAAAATCCTGACTTTGCAATATTAAGTCAAAATCTTAGAAACGGTTATACGGAAGAAATTCATTCGGGAATTTTCTTGAAATATCAAAACGGGAAAGTCGTAAATTCTTTCGGAAAAGACAACGACTATCCGTTTTTTCAACGTTCTTGCATGAAGCCGATGCAATTTGCGGCAATTTATGATGTTGTCAAAGCTTTCGATTTTACTCCGCAAGAAATCGCCGTGTGTTCAGCATCACATTCCGGCGAAAACTTTCACATTGAAACAATTTTGGGGATATTAAAAAAAATCGGTTTAGATGAAACTTATCTTCTTTGTCCGCCGCAAGAACCGTTAAATTCCGAAGCAAAAAACGAACTGATAAAAAATAATATAAAACCGCGTGCAATTCATAACAATTGTTCGGGAAAACATACCGCCATGCTTGCTTATTGCGTATTAAAAGGCCTGGATGTAAAAAATTACAACGACATTTCTCATCCCCTGCAACAACACATTTTAAATTTTGTTGCAAATATTTGCGGTAAAAAACTTTCTGAATGCGAAATATCCCGAGACGGTTGCACTTTGCCGGTTATAGCAACCCCGCTGAAAAATCTTGCACAAGGATTTTTGACAGTTTTCACCGACGAAAAATATATTGAGCTAAAAAATGCCGTTTTAAAATATCCGTATTATTTTGGCGGACACGGCAGAACTGACAGCGAAATTACGGCATCATCGAAAAATTTAATCGCAAAAGTCGGTGCGGGTAATCTTTGTTGTATAGCGGATTTAGATGAGAAATCCTGCTACGTAATAAAATTATCCGACGGAGATAACTTTGCCCGAGGGGTAATTTTAACTCAATTTTTGAAAAAAACAAAAAATGCGGATACAAAAATCTTGGAAAAATTATTTCCGACAACAATAACGGACGAAACAGGAGTACAAGTCGGAAATATCGAAGTTCTCTGTTCCCTGCTTTAAGAAAAAAAAATCTCCGTTGCAGAGAATAAAAAAATATGCTATAATAGACGTTCGTAGTGTCCGGTTTTATTTTATAAGTTTTTACCGTAACTCGTTCTTATGAGGATTTTTATTATGAACAATTTGCAAGACATTCAATACAACATCAAAGAAAAAGAAAAAATGCATATCATTATGGACTATGAAGATGTTATTTCCGGACTGAACAGCTCATACAGCACAGAATTGTTCAGTCCTATATATAAACGTATTTTTGAAAATTTTGCAAAAAAAGAATTCATTGATTTTACCGTCTTAATTAATAAAAAAGATAAAAAATTCCGACCGAAATCAATCTATAAAAATACAAATCTTCAATATGCCGATATCGAAGAATTCAAAACAACATTGGACACATTAACCGAAAGTGACCACGAACCCGTCTATATCGGCAACGATAAAGATATTGTCGCTTTTTTCAAAAAAAATAAACTGTTCTCCATCGGCATTGACCCCGAAGAAAAGAAAAAGAAAAAATATACAATTTGGCTCTCAAAAGATACTTTCATAAAATTTTTGACGGAAACAAACAACGTATATTTATAAATATGTATATAAAAATAAAACGCATGCTTTTGGGGCATGCGTTTTTGTATTTGTTTTTCGAACTAACCTCGTTCAATTTCTTGATAAAGAAGTTCTCCGTAACTGTTAAAACCACCGCTTGTTTCTTCAATAATCCAAGTTGTTGACGGATCTTCTTTTTTAGCCGCAAAAGCTTTTTCTTCAGCTGCATCAAGATCTTCAAATTCTCCGAGCAATTTCGGTGAAAAACTTGATGAGGTTTCTATTAAAACTCTATACATAATTCACTCCTTTTAACTTAATTATATTACAATTCAAAAATTATGACAAAAATATTTAAACAAAACTTCCTATAATTACAGTTAACAAAATAATCAGACATTTTGAAATTAAATATATCATTCAAGAAAATTTTTTTATAACGTGGTATAATTTTTTTGTTTCAAAATGAAAGAAAAAATTATGAAAATGAGCGATGATATTGCCATAAAACAAAGAGCAGCGGGGATTTCCGTTGTTTCTAACACTGTTTTAATTATCTTGAAATTAATTACGGGAGTAATTACCGGCTCATTTTCGGTAATTTCCGAAGCTATTCACTCAATGAGCGATTTATTAGCTTCTTTTATTGCATTTTTTGCCGTAAAAAAAGCCTCAAAACCCGCCGACAAAGAACACGCATTTGGTCACGGAAAATATGAAGATTTTTCGGGATTAATTGAAGGATTATTGATAATTTTAGCTTCCGTATATATTTTGTGGGAATCATCAATGAAAGTTATAAGCGGAAAATATGAATCCGTTGACGTAGATATCGCCATTTATGTAATGTTGTTTTCTGTCTTTGCAAATATTTTCGTAAGTTCCTATCTTTTTCATTGTGCAAAAAAGACCGGCTCTATTGCATTGTATGCCGATGCGGAACATTTGCGTACGGATGTTTACACTGCAGTCGGTGTTATGGTCGGTTTGGCATTAATAAAAATTACTAATATTCATATCATTGACCCGCTTATTGCAATTTTTGTTGCCGTTTTGATTTGGGAAGCGGGATTCAAAATCTGCAAAAAAACAGTTGCCGATTTACTCGATGCAAGTCTTTCGGCTGACGAAGAATCGGAAATTTTGAATACAATTAATTCCGTTAAAAATGCGAAAATGTTCAAACTCTGTGAACTTAAAACAAGACGTTCCGGTGTGCGTAAACAAATCGAACTTAAAATTTGTGTAAACGGTGATATGACTGTTAAAGAAAGTCATGAATTTTGTAATGAAGTCGAAAAAGCATTATCAGACAAAGTCGGAAATACAGACACCCTTATCCATATTGAACCGATTTGCAAAGTTTGCGAAAAAGAAAAAGTTTTAAATACCGTCAATCATCAATAAAATGAAAATCTTTACCCACTCGGTCTTCTACCTCTTTTATCAAATCCGACAACTTCATATCCAATGCTTCCGCTATTTTCCATAAAGTTACAACTTTAACTTCGATTAATCCCTTCTCTATCCTGCTTGTGTTTCCCGCATCAAGCTCATACTCCCTCGCAAAACGATTAATTGAACAGTTCTTCTTTGTTATTCGAAGGTTATTTACAACCTCCCCGATTACCAATGCTAAATTAACTGTCTTATCGTTCTTCTGTTGCATGAATACATTATATGTTACAATATTCGAGTCATTGTATACATACAATAGAAAAAGAGGTAATATTTTTCTGAGACGAAATGGATTTACGTTGGCAGAAGTATTGATAACGCTTGTAATAATTGGGATTATTGCGGCGATGACAATTCCGTCATTGATAAACAAAACCAATGAGCAAGAGACCGTTTCAGCCTTAAAAAAGACTTATTCCTCTCTTTCGCAGGCATATCAAAAAATATTTGCAGAAAACGGAGAAATCACTCCTGCCGTGGAACGACGAGCCCGCAAGCGACAAAAACGTTAGGAGATATGTTTGTAAAGGAGATGAACGTTCAAAAAGTTTGCGGACAGGAAGCCGGCGGAGATTGTTTCTCGACACAAAACGGAGGAATGTATAAAGACATAGTCGGAAATGATTGGGATATAAGGAACAATGCAAATTCATATAAGCTTGTATTAAGTGACGGAACGTCCGTCGGAATAAATGCATACAAGAATTATTACGATTATGGAGACAGCGAAGCGTTAAAATACGTTTTAGGAGGAATAGTTGTTGACGTAAACGGAGATAAAGATCCGAATGCAAAAGGAAAAGATGTTTTCAAATTTCACATAACAAAATACGGAATTATACCGTCGGGAACGCAAGGCGACACGGACAATCCTCCGGAAAATTGTCGTACACATGGACTTGCTTGTGCGGCATGGGTTATTACTAAAGGAAATATGGATTATTTGAAAAAAGATGTCAGTTGGAGATAATTAAAATCTTCCATAGATTTTTTCCCTGCAATTTGGGCAAACAGAAGGATTTTCGGTTAACAGACGAACGTTATAGCCATTTCTTTCTATAAGTTTGTATTTACATTTAGGGCAAGAAGTTGCGGAAGTCAAATCATCAATTATATTTCCGCTATAAACATATTTCAGTTCAAATTCTTTAGCGATATTGTATGCATTAATAATTGAATTTACGCTTGTACGTTCTTTATTTGACATTCGGTATGCGGGATGAAATGCCGAAAGATGGATGGGAATATCGGTGGATAAGTTTGAGGCAATCCATTCAAATTCTCTTTTTAATTGTTCTTCGTCGTCATTTTCATTGGGAATTAAGAGAGTTGTCAATTCAAGTTCCGTATCCGTTTCATGCCAAACATATCGGATTGTGTCCAAAACAGGATTTATGTGAGCAAGGCAATTTTTCTTATAAAAATCTTCTGAAAAAGCCTTGAGGTCTATATTTGCGGCATCGATATTTTCAAAGAAAGTTTTGCGATATTTTGATGAAATATAACCTGCCGTAACTGCAACATTTTTTATGTTATTTTCTTTTGCCGTTTTTGCTGTTTCGATGGTATATTCAAACGATACAACAGGATCGTTATATGTATATGCAATACTTTTGCAATTGTACTTTATTGCAGTATTTACAATCTGTTCCGGTGTTGCATTGAAAGCTTTTGATTGAGCAAAACCTATTTTGGAAATGTGGTAATTTTGACAAAAATTACAACCCATATTACACCCGAAAGTTCCGAAAGACAGAGCCGTTGAGGTTGGATAGAAATGATAAAGAGGTTTTTTCTCAATCGGATCAATAGCAAATCCTGAAGAATAGCCGTTTGATTGGGAAATTATTTTTTCTCCGTTGTTAAATCTTGTTTTACAAAAACCAAATTGTCCCGGAGCCAAAGAACATTTTCTCGGACAAATTTCACAAGATATTTTAGTATTTTTATTTTCAATATTTTCCATAATTTGTAGTATAATTATACACGTAAATTACGGATTGTGATAAGGGAGCAGATATGTCAACAAAAAAAACAGCTGTTGCAGGTCAATTTTACCCTGCCGATGAAAATCAATTAAGAGAACAAATTAAATCATATACTGAAGGTATCGTTAAACAATGCGATTATTATTCAAGAGCAATAATTGTTCCGCATGCCGGATATGATTATTCCGGAGCTTTGGCAGCAAACGGTTATCAATTTTTGAAAAAAGAGTTGGATACAATTATTATTTTCGCACCCGCTCATAGAGTTTATGTGGAAAATTTTGCAATTTCTACGGCGGATGATTTTGAAACACCTCTTGGAAATATCGAAGTCAATAAAGCAATTAATGATGAAGTTAAGAATTTCGGTTGTGAAGAAAATGATGAAGCCTTTTTGAACGAACATTCAATCGAAGTTCAATTACCGTTTATCAAAACTTATTTTGAAAATGCAAAAATTGTTCCGATTATTGTCGGTGGTGCCGATCAACACAAAATTTGCGAAATTATTAATCATTATTGGGATAATGAAAAAATCGGTTTTGTAATTTCTTCCGATTTAAGCCATTTCAGACCGAGAACAGAAGCACAAAGAATTGATTTTGTTACGGCTGATATGATTGAAAACAATATGAATGAAAACCTCTTGCCCGAACAAGCATGCGGATATAAAGCAGTTGCGGGACTTGTTGAATTTTCGAAATCAAAAAATTTCTCTTTAATCAGAGTCGGAGTTACGGATTCTTCCGAAAAAACAAAAGATGCCTCAAGCGTTGTAGGCTACGGCTCTTGGTTCTTGGCAGAAGAAGAAAAAACAAATTTCTTAAGAACTTATTTCCAAGAAATTATCAGAAAACTTGCCGTTTTGAGCATAAAATCACAATTGGATAATTTGAACCTCAAAATAGAAAATTGTCCAAGAGCATTAGAAACAAGACTCGCTTCGTTTGTAACACTTATGGAAGGCGGAATTTTAAGAGGATGCATAGGCTCAATCGCTCCTCATCAACCGCTCATCGTCGATGTTTGCCAAAATGCAAGAAATGCGGCATTTAAAGACCCTCGCTTTACTCCGGTTCAGGCAAATGAATTTGAAAAACTTCAATTTTCAATTTCCTTGTTAACAAGACCAGAACAAATTACTTTTGAAAATGAAGAAGATTTAATCGAAAAATTGCAACCGGAAAAAGACGGTGTAATCATTAGAGATGCTGGCAGACAAGCCGTATATCTTCCTGAAGTGTGGAAACAAATTCCTGATAAGAAAGAATTTTTAAATTCTTTAAAACAAAAAGCAGGTTTAACACCGGAATGGTTCTCTGATACATTTGAAGCATATCGATTCAGAGCGGAATTGGTGTAAAAACAGAAAAGACGGGATTTTAACCCTGTAAAGTAACACATCAGATGAGCATTTGTAACATATAAAATGAGCATTTTATAAATTTAAATTAGACATATTATTTGTATTTATGTCGTTATTGATTGAGGTAATGAAATTTTAACTTTATTTAATACAGGAGTAT
>CACZSN010000003.1 GCA_902783835.1 uncultured bacterium | reverse complement strand
CGAAAAATGTTTTTAATTTTACGAAACCTTTTGCCCTAAATAATCAAACCAAGTGTTACAAGAAATCATTTCATGTGTTCTTTTACAAGGGCGTTTTCGGGTCGGAAAATTAAGTTTACCAAAAAAATCAAACTGCCGAAATGGACTTTTTGGGGACTGTACGGATAGTTTGATTTTTTCTTAATATAGCTGGTTTTAGCACCGTTTTTAAGGTGTACGGATAGTTTGATTATTTTGGTATAGTCCAGTTGTGCAAGGAATTAAAAAATTAACACCAAGTTTCGGAAAAATTATCATAAGGTTTTGGAAATTTTAATGATACAAGAATGACACAAAGCTCGGAAGTGATGTTCCAATACATTTAATTCCGAGCTAATGTGTGTCTGCGATGAAAAACAAAGAATATATAGATATTAATAAAATAGCAGAATTAAAAGGGTTGAAAAGCAATCGTTCATTAAGATTAGCAATTCAAAAAGGTAAATATGTAGCACGTGTTGTTAAAGTTTTTGGAGGTAAATCATACGAGATATTATACTCATCTCTAGAACCTGAAATACAGGAAAAACTCCAAGATGAATTAATTAAAGAAGCAACTCAATCAAATTGCACCGTATTAGTTCCCATTAATAATATCAACAATAAAAACTTCATAACAGAAAGTGCAAAATTAACAGCACTTGCTAGAGTAGATATTGTAAAAGCACTTCAGAATATGAGAGCTAAATATAAAACTAAAAAAGAAGCTGATTCAATATTTTTAGATTTATACAATAGTGGAATGTATCTTCCAAAGATACATAAATTTATTGGAAGTATTTCAATAGGCACACTTCATCGATGGATTTGGGCATATGAAGATAGTGAAGATTATAGAGTGCTTTTACCTAATTACAAATATACAAAACAGGGTGAATATAATACAATTTTAACTCAAGAAATGAAAGATATATTTATTAAATTTCTTCTACATCCAAATAAATTCAGTGTTACAAAAGCGATAAAATTAACTCAACATATACTTGAAAAGAAAGGAGTTGAAAATATTCCTCACGTTATTACATTTAGAAGATTCGCAGAGCACTACAAAAAGAATAATTATTCAAGATGGATATTATTTAGAGAAGGTGAAAAAGCATACCACGATAAAGTGGAAGCATATATTGAAAGAGATATTTCAAAATTGGAAGTCGGTGATGTACTTATTGCTGATGGACATATTCTAAACTTTCAAGTAATTAATCCATTTACAGGAAAACCGACCAGAGCAACTTTGGTCGGTTTTTTAGATTGGAAATCAACAGCATTAAATATATCAGAGCTACTGATATTTATACACCATTCCTTGTTGGTCCAGAAGCAGGCTACTTGATTTCAAGTGTAAATGACCCTGCTTATGACCCTGAGCAAGACAAGGGAGGTGAAGGTTAATGGCTAAATTATACAAAGTTAAACACACCTCCATTATGCACAATGGGAAACTTTATAAAGAAGGCGCAACAATTGAACTTGAAGATAATTATGCAAAACGTCTTGAAGATTTTGTACAACTTCTTCCAAATCAATCGACTTCTTCAAAAACAAAAACTCAGTCTCAAAATAACACTAAGAAGACTGAAAACAATCCCCCTGCAAATAATCAAACAAAAGCAGGTACAGCTAAAACCCAAACTAAAACAGAAACCGTAAAAACAGATGAAGTTAAAGACGGAGAAGCTGGAGGTACTGATGACAACAAATAAAACTTATACACCTATTTTGATTGATTCAGTATTAGCAGCAGCAGACCTGCAACAAAAAAGATTTGTAGGCTTTGACGGTAATTGTTGTACAGCAGGTGCTAAAGCACTTGGTGTTGTTGATGTAACAACTGAAAAAGGACAATACGCTCCTGTTGCTGTTCTTGGTACTCTTCTCGTTGAAGCCGGTGGCACTATTGCTGTCGGGGATGCGATTGCATCTGATGGCGAAGGTAGAGCCGTTAAAGTTGCTGATTCAGCAATAGCAAACGGATATGCAAAAGATGCAGGAACTGAAGGTCAAGAAATCAGAATTGTACGAGGAATATAGCGGATTTTCGGTAGGGCGATGCCGAGCGTTAGCGAGCAAGCCCGTAAGGTGGAGCCGGACGTTACTCCGGCGACAACCCGAATAATCCAAAATGCATAAATTTATGGAGAATTGGTAAATGACGGATTATTGCACGATCGAAGATATTGAAACACAAACTTCTACCCCTACTCTGATACAGCTCACCTCTGATGATGGGCAAGAAGAGGTCGATCGTGTTGTTGCTCAAGAAGCTATCCTTTACTCTTCTACGCTCATCGATGGGTATCTGCGTGGCAGATATACTCTACCCTTAGATACCCATTTTCCTTTACTGAGAATTCTTGCCATTGATTTAAGCATATACAGACTTTATACAAGACGTATGCGAAATGAAATGCCTGAAGTAATTGAAAATAATTACAAAAATGCTATTGCTACCTTAAGAGATATTCAAAAAGGTGTTATTACCCTGCAAAGCGAAAATGATTCTCTTGAAACCGCATCTTTTAATGCTGAGGAATATAAAACCAACAAAGATATAATTGACAGGCTTTTTAGCAAGGAAAGAATGCTTGAATATTAAATGCGTTAGCCGTGTGTGAAGCCCGAAACGGCTTTGCGTAGGCAAAGACGATGCAGGGCGTAACCGTTCGATGGCGACGTAGGAACGCAGGACGTAAGTCCGAGTACCACAGGAGCTTTATTTGAATATACGTGATATTGAAAACTCAATTATTGAAAAATTAAAAACATCATTCCCTGAAGTTTTAGTTCAAGGTTTCCCGGATAAACCTGCCGAATTTATCTTACTCCATCCAATTGGAGCTTTGTTGGTTCATTATCAGGGAAGCAATTACACATCAACCAATGCTCTTGGATTTATCTCTCAAGATAACAAAAAAGAATTCTCAATCACTGTCGTAACAAGAAACCTACGTTTCAACGCAGGAGCTTATGAATATATTGATAAAGTGAAAGCCGTTTTAACTGGTTTTGAACCTGACGGATGTTCTAAATTATCAGCCTCAAAAGATTTTTTCATTTCTGAAAATGGTGGAATTTGGCAGTACGGTATTAATTTTGTGCTCACCACCCCTAACATACAAGACTTAGATATTTAATTTACCCCAAGGAGTTTATATGCCTGCAAGTTTTTTACATGGTGTTGAAACCATTGAAGTAACAACAGGTGCAAGAACAATTTCAACAGTAAAAACCGCTGTCGTTGGAATTGTCGGAACTGCACCGATTGAAGATGTACAAGAAGAATATAAAACAATAAATGCACCGACTTTAATATTAAATGAAGTCGAAGCTGTTAAATATTTTGGTAACCATAAGGCTGGATACACAATACCTCAAGCCTTAAAAGCAATATTTGACCAAGGTGCAGGAATTGCGATTGTTATAAACGTTTATGACCCGGATAAACACGAATCTGTTGAAGATGTTGCCGTTAGTGATATAAACGGTGGTATTGATGCAGAGACCGGTAAACGAACAGGAATGAAAGCCTTTGAAGATTGTTATTCTTTGTTTGGCTATTATCCTAAAACAATCATTGCTCCTGTTTATTGTGAAGATGCAGCAGTTATGACTGAAATGAATACTCTCTGCAATAAAATTCGAGCAATGGGTATTGTTGATGCACCTGTTGGAGCAACTGTTCAAGATGTAATTAGTGGTCGTGGTCCAGAAGGCACGATTAATTTTAATACATGCTACATCATTCGGTTATCAGCCACTTGAAATTATATGGAAGAAAAGTTCTTCCGGTCACGTTCTGCCTGCAAAGATTATTGCAAAACCTCCTGAATGGTTCTGTTTTGATGATGATAATAATCTTAAATTCAGAACTAAAGATAATTATTACGGAGAAATAATCCCGGATAAAAAGTTTTTACTTGCTCAAAATAATCCAAGTTACAACAATCCATATGGTGAAAGAACTCTTTCTCGTGTTTTTTGGTCTGTAACATTTAAAAAGGGCGGGCTTAAGTTTTGGGTTGTATTTACAGAAAAATACGGAATGCCTCACTTAATAGGAAAACACCCAAGGGGTGCAAGTAAAGATGAAACGAACACTCTAGCAGATATGTTAGAAGATATGGTTCAGGATGCAATTGCAGTAATTCCTGATGATTCTTCAGTAGAAATCCAAGAGGCTAATAAATCTTCTTCAGCAGAAATTTATGAAAAGCTCATTGATAAAATGAATGCTGAAATTTCGAAAGCTATATTAGGTCAAACTCTAACTACTGAAATAGGTTCAACAGGTAGTTATGCTGCATCAAATACACACTTTGCAATAAGACAAGATATTGTTGATGCAGACAGAAAACTTGTTGAAAGTGTAATCAATCAACTGATTCAATGGATTTATGAAATAAACTTTTCAAATCAAGAAGTTCCTGTGTTTGAGATGTACGAACCAGAGGATGTTGATTTAACTTTAGCTCAAAGAGATAAAATACTTTCTGAAACAGGAGTTAAATTTACAAAAGAATATTTCATAAAAGCATATGGTCTTGAAGAAGAGGATTTTGATATCCGAGAAGATATTATACCTGCAACAAATTCTCAGTTTAGTGAATTCAAAGAAGATGCTTCCGGTCCCGGACAAGAACAAATTGAAGATTTGTACAAGTTTATTTCAGACAATAAATTATCTGAACAAGCTCAAAAAATGATTTCTCCTTTAATTGCATTAATTGATGATTGTGAGGATTTTAACGAAGTTTATGAACTATTAACTGATAAGAACCTTCACTCTAAACAATTCGAGCAAACTCTTCAAAAGGCTTTGTTCTTGTGTGAACTGCAAGGAAGGAGTGATGGTCTTGAATAAACAATTAACTTTTCTTGATTTATTCTCAGGCATTGGTGGTTTTAAAATTGCACTTGAAAGAGCTGGTTTTAAAGGTATAGGTTTTTGCGATAACGATGAGTATGCGAATAAACTATATCGAGCATATTTCAAAAATGATAAGGAATTATTTTACGATGACATCAGAAAAATCAACACATCAGAACTCCCCGATTTCGATATCTTATGTGCAGGATTTCCTTGTCAATCTTTTTCAATTGCTGGAAAAAGACGAGGATTTGAAGACACAAGAGGTACAATGTTTTTTGAAGTCGCACGGATTCTTAAAGACAAACGACCCAAATATTTTATTCTCGAAAACGTTAAAGGCTTACTTAATCACGACGGAGGCAAAACTTTCCAAACAATACTTAAAGTTCTCTCCGACATTGGGTATAGCGTACAATGGCAACTACTTAATTCTAAGTTCTTCGGAGTACCTCAAAACAGGGAAAGAGTGTACATTGTTGGATGTTATGGAAAAGAATGTACCGGAAAAATATTTCCTCTCTCCGGAAGCAATTCAGAAAATTATAGCGAAGTCAGAATAAAACAAATCCCACCTACAATAGGTAATTCTCAAGGAAATAGAGTTTATTTTACTGATGGATTAAGCACCTGTTTAACATCAAATGGTGGAGGACAAGGTGGAAAAACAGGTTTGTATTTTATCAATAAGCCAAGATTTGATAAATATAAACAGTCAGATATTGTTGAAACTCTAAAAGTTGCAGGAGATACTCCCTTAATGAAAGTTCGAAACGGAACTAAAAAAGGGTTTGATGAGGCTTGCATTGGTGATGGCATTAATTTAGCTTATCCTCAATCTAAAACAAGAAGGGGACGTGTCGGTAAAGGTTGTTCTCAAACTCTTGATACAAATTGCAATATGGGAACAATTGATGATTATCGTATAAGAAGATTAACACCTCTTGAGTGCTTTAGATTACAGGGATTTCCTGATGAAATGGTAAAAGTCGCAAGAGATATTGGTCTGGCTGATTGCAGATTATATAAGATGGCAGGGAATGCAATTACTGTAAATGTTGCTGAAGCTGTTGCAAGAAAAATTGCAGAGGTTGAAAATGGTTCAACTTAAAGGTTTATTTAAACTCGCTCCTACTGCAGCAATAAAATATTTCAAGAAAAAAGGACAAACATATACTTGGGATTGGTACGAGCTATGGCAGGATGCACATAAAAAGACTTTTACTGTTGCCAAAGTTATGCGAGAAGACATATTAAAAGATATTCGTTCTGCATTAGATAAGGCTCTTGAAGAAGGGAAAACTTTTCAAGAATTTCAAAAAGAACTTAAACCTACCCTGCAAAAAAAAGGTTGGTGGGGCGAACAGATTGTAGTTGATACTCAAGGCAATGCCGAAAAAGTGCAACTTGGTTCAATGTATCGTCTAAAAACAATCTATGCCGTCAATATGCAAACTTCATATATGACAGGGCGATATAAAACGCAAATGGATAATACAGACAATCGTCCTTATTGGGAATATGTCGCAGTATTAGATAGCAAAACAAGACCTGAACACGCACAGCTTCATGGTTTGGTTTACAGGTATGATGACCCGTTCTGGGCTAGTTTTTACCCACCAAACGGTTGGAGATGCAGATGTAGAGTAAATGCTCTGTCTAATTACAACCTGCAAAAAAAGAATATAAAACCAAGTGATTCAACAGGAACACTCTCTCAAGAGATGCGACTCGTCTCGAAAAAATCAGGAGAATACAAACCGGTTACAGTTTACACAGATCCATTGACCGGTAAAAAAATTGCCCCGGATGTTGGTTGGTCTCATAATCCTGCAAGCGGTTTGAATGATATTTGAACACTATTAAAACAAGTATAAAAGGAGTATTAAATGACTGTAGATAGAAAGTGCTTAATTAATTGGGTTGGTGGAAAAAGATTACTAAGAAAAACAATCGCTCCACTTATTCCTAAAGACATAAAATCGTATATTGAACCATTCGGTGGTGGTGGCTGGGTTTTATTTTATAAGGACAGATGGGCAGATTTAGAAATCTACAACGACTTAGATGGAAGATTAGTTAATCTTTTTAGAATCGTGAAATATCATCCGAATGCTTTAAAAGAAGAATTAAAATATCTTCTTGGCTCTCGTGAGATGTTCTTCCAATTTTTGAATGGCACTTTTATTACCGATATACAAAAAGCAGCACAGTTCTTATTTTTAATAACACGTTCTTTCGGTGGTCGTGGTGATACTTTTGGAACTGTAAAAAAATCTTGTGGTGGAGCTTCAAAATCTCAACGCAATATTTTAACTAAAATTGATGCAATTCACGAACGCCTTGATAAAGTTATGATTGAGAATCGTGATTTTGAGAAATTAATCAAACAATATGACTTTGAAGATGCATTTTTCTATTGTGATCCGCCTTATACTTCAGGTTGTGGCTATGAAGTAACATCAACTACTGATTTCGACCATGAACGTTTAAGAGATGTTTTAAAAGACATCAAAGGACGTTTTCTTCTTTCATACGATGATTCTCCAAAAGTTCGAGAATTATATAAAGGATATGAAATGATTGAAGTTGAAAGACAAAACGGGATCAACAACAGAGAAGGCACAAACAGAGCTAATAAAATTTATAAAGAACTTTTGATTGCTAATTATCATATTAAAGATTTATTTAAAAATGAGTGAACCAATAGAAATAAAACTTGATAATAAAGAAGTTGAATCAAGATTACTTGATTTGGCAAAACGAAGCGAAAAACTGCGACCACTAATGAAAAATATCGCAGGTGTTTTCGCATATTCTACCGAAGAAAACTTTAAAAACGAGGGCAGACCTGATAAATGGACTGAATTATCTGAATCAACAATAAAACAGAGAACTAAAAATAAACAGTGGCCCGGCATGATTTTACAAATATCAGGGCAGCTTGCATCCTCTGTTAATACTTATTATGACAATGATTCTGCGGTTATTGGTTCAAACCTTGATTATGCAGCAATACATCAATTTGGCGGACAGGCAGGGCGGAATAAATCTGTTGAAATTCCTGCACGTCCTTACCTGCAACTCACCCCTGAAGATTTTGAAGAAATCCTTAGTGTGACCGAAAATTTTTTAGGGGGATAAGCCCCCGGGTAGTTTTTAGGTTAAAAAAGGAGAGGTTAAAATGACTACAGTAGAACCAATTAGAAATATTGAAAGTATTAAAAAATTAGAAAAGTATTTTGCAAAAAACAGCCCGAGAGATTTGTTATTATTCACCATCGGAACGAATTGCGGATTACGGATTTCAGATATTGTCGCATTGAACGTAGGTGATGTAAGAAACAAAAGCCATATACAAATTATAGAAAAGAAAACGGGGAAGTTTAAAAAATTTCCGATTAATTCAAAACTAAAGCCAATGATAGAAGAATTTACGAAGGGTAAACGCTCAGATGAGGCTTTGTTTGTTTCTATCTTTAAAAACAGGCTCGATAGATTCGGGGCATACTATATTTTAAAAACAGCTTGTCAAACAGTCGGCTTGCAGGAAAAGATTGGTACTCATACAATGAGAAAAACTTTCGGGTATCATCACTACAAAAAATTTAAAGATGTTGCCATGCTCCAAAAAATTTTTAATCATTCAAACCCGAATATAACCTTAAGGTATATCGGTATTGAGCAGGATCAAATAGACGAAAGCTATAACAACTTTATTTTATAGGCTCAAATGCTCTATTTACAATAGGGAACTTAACATTTTATTATCTTAACAGTATAGCCATTTTGTTATGAGAGCATTCCCTGCTTGAATTTTACCATAAAAATTTATAAATTTTTCTTTTCGTAAACAAAAATTTATATTTTTGGAATTTGCTAAAACATAATGTTTGATAGCAAATCTGCCGAACACGCTCTTCACGAAATAGCCATTTTGTGAAGATTGAATTTTTGCCACTTGCTAAAACATATATTATCACAAACAAAAATGGAATTCTATATTTGTTAAAAAATGTTATGAGTTCCTTTTTTTATAAAAAAATACACCTATAAAACCTTTTAAAATCAAGAGTTTCACCCCTCTTAACTTTTTGGCTAAAAAGTTAAGAGAATATTTGCAGAAGTGATGTTAATAAAAAGTATGGGATTCAGGCAGTGACAGAATGTTCTCCTATTAAAGATATATACACAATAGAAAAAATTAAAGATTTGTATAAAAAGAAAAAACAACTAAGGGATTTGTTGCTGTTTGAACTTGGTATAAATACTGGGTTACGCTTAAAAGACCTATTGAAATTAAAAGTTAAAGACGTCATAAACAAACACTATCTTGTTAACCAAAAACAGACTTATTTCCTCAGTGATGAAATAAGAAATTTAATTGTAAAAATTACGAATAATCAAAAAAGTTCAGAATATCTATTTCAAAGCAAATCTAAGAAGCAACTTGACAGAACTTCTGTATTTTATTCATTTAAAGATATTTGTTCTGAATTAGCATTGCCTAAAGATATATCCGTTGCATCGTGGCGTAAGACATTTGCGTATCATCATTACCAGAAATATAAAGATTTGTCATATCTGCAATGGCTTTTTAACCAGACGACCGTAGATGTGACTTTAAATTTTATAGATGTACAGGAAAACATGAACTTGAGATATCGAGAAGGAGTGGCACTGTAGAGGGTTATGGGAGATTTTTTACAGAGAGAATATTTTAATAGAAATAAAGAAATCATCGCACATCGGGGTTGGTGGAAAGCTGAGAACGAGAAAAATACAAAAACAGCTTTTGAACGTGCTTTTGATAGCGGTTTTGGGGTAGAAACAGATTTAAGAGATATAAAGGGTGAGATTGTAATTTCTCATAACATGCCTAGGGGTAACGAAATGTCGTTTGAAGATTTACTAAAACTTCTTGACGGCAGGGCATTAACTCTTGCATTGAATATCAAAGCTGACGGCATGGCAGACGAGATTAAGAGACTGCTTGAGAAATACAATGTTTCAAACTATTTCACCTTTGATATGAGTATTCCTGAAATGGTTTATCAGCATAAAACAGGGCTCAATGTTTTTACAGGGCTTAGCGATATTGTGCCTGAGCCTATTATGTATGAGCGGGCAATAGGTGTGTGGCTTGATTGTTTCAATTCTGATTGGTTCGGTGAAGCTGAAATTCAAAATATTTTAAATCAGGACAAAAAAGTTTGTATTGTTTCGCCTGATCTGCATAAAAGAGAATATAAAAGTGTGTGGGAAAAATATAAAAAAATGAAAGAGATAATGCTTTGTACAGATTATCCGCAAGAAGCAAAGGAGTATTTTAATGACAAAAATTAAGGCAGTAATCTTCGATATGGACGGAGTCCTTATTGATGCAAAAGACTGGCATTATGAAGCCTTAAATCAGGCATTAGATTTGTTTGGGTACAAAATTTCAAGGTATGACCACCTTGTAACGTTTGACGGTCTGCCGACAAAGAAAAAACTTGAAATGCTGTCAATCGAAAAAGGCTTACCGAAAGGTCTGCACAAATTCATCAATCACATGAAACAGATTTATACAATGGAACATGTTTATATGAAATGCAAACCGCTTTTTTGCCACCAGTATGCTCTTTCCAGGCTAAAAACAGAAGGCTATGGACTGGCACTTGCATCAAATTCTGTCAGAGTAACCATTGATATGATGATGGAAAAGGCGGATTTGCAGAAATATCTGGATTTTACACTTTCAAATCAGGATGTTACAAAATCAAAGCCGGATCCTGAAATTTACCAGACCGCAATAAAAAGGTTCGGCTTAAAACCTGAAGAATGCCTTGTTGTTGAAGATAATCAAAACGGAATAAAAGCAGCTTTAGCAAGCGGCGCAAATCTCTTGAAAGTTGAAACAGTCAATGATGTAACTTATCAAAATATTAAAAATCGCATTAGAGAAATTGAAAGCAGCGGTATTACATCTGACAGTAAAGTTTTAATGACAGGAGGTGCCAGATAATGAATATATTGATTTTAATGGCAGGCTCTGAAAAAGATTTTACGGAGAAAGGTTATCCTAAATACCTGATTGAAATTCAAAACAAACCGATGATTCAGCGGACAATAGAACTTCTTGAAACAGTCGGAGATAATATTACCTGCATTATTAGAAAAGATGATCAGGAAAAATATTTCTTAGGGGATACTTTAAAAATCTTGTGCCCGAAATGCAAAATAATTGAAGTTGCCGGCGATACTAAAGGTGCTGTATGTTCTGCTCTGTTTGCGATTGATGAGATTAATAATGATGAAGAACTTTTATTGATAAACGGAAGCCAATTGATAAAAACGGATATAAGTCCTGCAATAGAAGATTTTAGAACAAGAAATCTTGACGGCGGAATTGTAACGATTAATGCTGTTCATCCTAAATACAGTTCGGTGTTGCTGGACGAAAATAATTTTGTTATTCAAACAAGCGAAAAGCGTCCGATTTCAAATATGGCATCAACCGGCTGCTGCTATTTCAAAAAAGGTTCTGATTTTGTAGGCGCAGCATTTTCAGTTATTGAAAAAGATGTAAATACTCAAGGACAGTATTACATCAGTGCAACATTTAACGAAATGATTCTAAACAATAGAAAAATCGGGATTTATGAAATTCCGAAAAAAGATTATCTGACATTTTCAAGTTATCAGATGTATGAAAAATATTTATCAAACAGGAGGGGGTATTAAATGAACATGATAAATATAGTAATACCAATGGCAGGAGCAGGCTCAAGATTTGCGAAAGCAGGTTACGATAAACCGAAACCGTTTATAGATGTCTTAGGCAAGCCGATGATTTGTCATGTTCTGGATAATCTGAAGATGCCAAATGCAAAGTTTATTTTGCTTGTAAGAGCTGAACACTTTGAGAAAGAGCGTGAAACTATAAACTGGATTACAAAACATTATTATTCAGAGGTCGTTCTAATAGATAAATTAACAGAGGGAGCTGCCTGCACAGTATTGCATGCACACCGTTTAATCAATAATGACACACCGCTTTTGATTGCAAATTCAGATCAGATTGTTGATATGAACATTGAAGATTATATTAATGACAGCGAGAAAAGAGGCTTAGACGGCTCTGTTCTTTGCTTTGAAGATAACGACAAGAAATGGTCTTATGCAAAATTGGATGAAAACGGATTGATTACTGAAATCAGAGAAAAAGAAGTTATTTCAGATAATGCGACTGTCGGAATTTATTACTTTAATAAAGGCCGCGATTTTGTAGAAAACGCAATCGATATGATTGTAAGAAATGAGCGTGTAAATAACGAGTTTTATGTTGCACCTGTTTATAACTACGCAATTAAGCAAGGTAAAAAGTTCGGAATTTATACGATAGATAAAACCCAAATGCATGGCACCGGAACGCCGGAAGATTTGGATAAGTATATAAAGTTGAAAGCTTTGTAAGAATCTTGAGGTTATATGTATCATATTAGTAAAATATTTAACCAAGAAATAATATTAAATTTCTTCTATGCGATAAACAAGGATTGGTCATTGCAGGATACTATTAATTTGGTTAGTCTTGTTATATCAGTAATTGCAACAATTGTAATACCTATTGTGATTTTTAAATTAAATACTGAAAATCAGCAATTACAGGCTTTATATCAAAAAAAATACGAATTTTGGTTAGAATTTAGCAAATCATTTTTTATAATGCAAAATACATTATCTTTTTTGTTACAGCCTGGCAATCTAAAATATGGTATTGTCTACCAATGTAGCAAAAAGGAAGTAATAAATAATTTGCAAAAATTCATTGATAGGTGGGATAAGTTTTATGATTTGGTCGATGGAAATCAGAAAATTTATCTAGAATCTACTGGTATAAATGTTCTTATATTGCAAACGCTAATATCTGCTATAGCAAATTTGATTAAAGGCGATACACTTGAAATAATAGAAACAAACGGGTTTTCTACAATAACCTCTGGTGACATGAATCAGCTTGTATCAGAAGCAAAATTATTTTTTGAGAATAATGTAAAAAGGTTAGGGAATAATCAGCTCGAACAAAATTATATAAATGCTCTAAATTATTATATTAGAAAAAATAAAATTAGTTCTATTCCTGAAATAGATGCTAAATTAACATACGAAGAAAAACTAAAAATTATAGATGAAATTTCAAATAGTGCATATTTAGAAATTGTATACAGCAATTTCCGTGATATTTCTGAAAAAATACTAAATATTGTTAACCCTGCAAAAACAAATATATTTTGTAAAATCAAAATTATTAGAATTTGTCAGTGGTTTTGGGAAAATATTGTGCAAAAAATATTTTCTGTAAAGAATAAAGATTCGCATAAAATACTAACTATTTTATGGATAAAAATCAAGTTTAAAAGGAGTGTTTAATAAATGAAAACTGCAAAATTGAAAGATATGGTGAAAGGTTGGTTTGTCGGGAATTTTGAACCGACATTATTGAAAACCAATGACGTAGAAGTCGCAGTAAAGAGTTATAAAAAAGGTGATTATGAAGATAGGCATTATCATAAAATTGCGACTGAAATTACTGTAATTGTAAGTGGCAGAGTAAAAATGAACGGTGTTGAGTATACAAAAGGCGACATTGTTGTCATTGAACCTATGGAATCAACGGATTTTGAAGCTCTGGAAGATAATACACAAAACGTGGTTGTTAAATATCCGGGTGCTAATAATGACAAATACTTAGGAGCAGTTAATGGATAACGAAAAAGAAATTACTAATAAAATCAAAGAAATTGAAGAGAATATAGATAGTACAGAGAGCGGAATTTTAAGAGAGCTGGCAGTTTTGAAAAATGAAATTAAAACTCTTAAAGATAAGAACCTTATTCAAATTAATGAATCGACGGTTTATCGAAACTCTGATAAGCAATTTTTTACAATCAGTCCAAAATTCGACTCCTTAGAAATGTACGAACCTGAGAATGTTTTTACTTACTGCGAATCTGTAACATATTCAGATGTATATAACGAGAAAAAACCATACATTTCTATAATTATCCCTGTTTATAATGTAGAAAAGTATTTGGCAGAAACACTGGACAGTTTGCTTGTTCAAACTTTACATAATATAGAGATTATATGTGTTAATGACGGTTCTACAGATAACTCGCAAAAAATATTAGAAGAATATTCGCAAAAGGATAAACGTGTAAAAATCCTTCAAAAAGAAAATGGCGGACAGGCATCTGCAAGAAATAAAGGTATGGAAATTGCAAAAGGTGATTTTATTGGCTTTATGGATTCGGATGATTTAATTCCTGAAGATTATTATGAAAAATTATACAAGAATGCAATCATTCATAATGCTGATGTAGTTCAATGCCGTTATTTTATGGTTTATGAAGATGGCAGAGAAGAACCTTGGGATTTGAACCCTGAAATCATGGCATTAGAATCAAGAAACAGACATTTTAAAAACAGATTAATGCTTGCATATTCTTCAGGGGTTGTATGGAATAAAATTTATAAAGCAGAAATTCTAAAAGATATCCGCTTTATTGATGACAGTTCCCCTTGGGAAGATAATCCTTTTATCATTATGGCTTTACAACAAGCAAATAAAATTGTTTCGGTGCCGGATACATATTATTTTTACCTGCAAAGAAATAACAGCAGTATTCATGAACCTAATTCAAGGGTACATTTCAGACTACTAAAAAGTTCTGAATATATTATTGAGTACCTCAATAATAAAAAAAATAATATAAGCAAAAAAGATTATAAGGAATTCTATCCGCTGCTTATTAACAGAATGAATTATGAATACTCAAGAATGTGCAATAACAGCAAGGTTTCTAAAAAGGAACATAAAAAGTATGACAAAATTCATCACAGATTATTCTTTAAAATAAAATATTTGCCTCTTACTGATAAATTAAATTGCACAACAGAATACTGGGCTTTAAAAAGACACCTCAAAAATTTACTTGCACCATTTGTAATTTTAGAGTTGATTTTGAGGTTAGTTAAAAATGTCTTGCTGTTTCCTTATTACTTCATCAGAGAGGAGGTTTTTAATAAATGAAAAGAATTGCGGTAGAATTATACGGATTAACAAGAAATTATGAAAGTGCCTTTGATTCGTTTTTTATAAATTTTCTCCAGCCTCTATATTATGATGGGTACACTGTAGATGTTTTTATTCATACTTGGAGTAAGTCTGATACTGATGATGTTACCTGGCATAATCCCACAGGTGAAAATAGAGGGAAAGATGTTCAAAATAAAGCGATACAAGACATCATAGAAAAATATCGACCTAAAAAAATCATAATAGACAAGCCTTTTGATATTGCAAAAGGAATTGTTATAAAAGAAAAGCTTGCCAATAATTCAAGAACATACAACTCAATAATAAGTTGTTTCTATTCGAGATATAAGGTAAATGAACTAAGAAAAGAATACGAAAAAGAGCAAGGACTTAAATATGATTGGGTTATACAAACTCGTTTTGATATATCCTTTGATAAACCCTTTGCGATTGATTTTTATCAGAAAATTTATATGCAACATTGCAAAATTTCTGCAAATAAGAGTGACATTTTTACTGCATATTCTCCTTGGAGAATGTGTACAATGGCAGATTCAGAGAATATAGAATGTTGTACGGATTTAATATTATATTCAACACCTGAATCAATAGATAAAATTACGGAATTTTATCCTGATTTAAAAAATGGTAACATTGATATTCAATTTAATAATGAAAATATTTATTCATTAGAAGTTCTTTGGAAAAAATACTGGAAACTTAAAGGTATAGAATACATAAAACTTAAATATATAGAAAACAAAGATTATCATATAATAAGAAATCTTTCTAAAGATGTTGTGTTAAATGAAATACCAATAAAAAAATATAAAAAACGTATAAAAAAGAATATAAAGGCAATTTGGTTATATTTCAAACCTTTATTTTCTTGGCTCTCAGAAATTTTTTCAGTTCTTTTTTATATATTTAAAATTCTATTAAAGGCTTTAGAAAGGTTAAGACGCTGTGTTTAATAAGATGTTGATATCAAATTAATAAAAAATAAAAAAGGAGCTTAAATAATGAAAAGAATACTTGTCACAGGCGGAGCTGGATTTATAGGAAGTCATTTATGCGAAAGATTACTAAACGAGGGAAATGATGTAATCTGTTTAGATAATTTCTTTACAGGTTCAAAAGATAACATAAGACATTTATTAGGTAATGACCATTTTGAATTGGTCAGGCACGATATAACAAAAGAATATTTTGCCGAAGTAGATCAGATTTATAACCTTGCTTGTCCTGCAAGTCCTCCGCATTATCAATACAATGCAATCAAAACAATAAAAACCTCCGTTTTAGGTGTTACGAATATGTTAGGACTTGCAAAACGATGCAAAGCAACCATTTTGCAAGCTTCAACCAGTGAAGTTTACGGTGATCCTCAAGTACACCCGCAAGTTGAAACTTACTGGGGAAATGTTAATCCGATAGGAATAAGAAGCTGCTATGACGAGGGAAAACGCTGTGCAGAAACCCTGATGATGGATTATCACAGACAAAATAATGTGGATATAAGAATTGTCAGAATTTTTAATACATACGGCCCGAATATGGATCCTAATGACGGCAGGGTTGTATCTAACTTTATTGTTCAGGCTTTAAAGGGAGAGGATATAACAATTTATGGCGATGGTTCACAAACTCGTTCATTCTGTTTTGTTTCGGATTTAGTTGACGGAATGATAAAAATGATGAATAATCCTCAAAAATTTATCGGGCCTGTTAATTTAGGAAATCCATCAGAACGTACAATATTAGATTTTGCAAAACTCATTTTAGAAATGACAAATTCTAATTCTAAAATTGTGTATAAACCTTTACCTGGTGATGATCCGACACAGAGAAAACCTGACATTACACTTGCAAAAAAAGAATTAGATTGGCAGCCTCAAGTTGATATTAAAGAAGGACTGCAAAAGACTATTGAATATTTTGCCAAAAAGATTAAGGAGAAAAACTAATGAAAATATGCGTTATAGGAACAGGTTATGTTGGATTGGTTGCCGGCACTTGTTTTGCTGAAATGGGGAACGATGTTATATGCATAGATAAAGATACAATTAAACTTGAAAAACTTAGACATGGAATAATTCCTATATTTGAACCAGGATTAGAACTACTCATACAATCAAATGTTAAAGAAAACCGACTAAAGTTTTCTGAAGATTTAGATGCTGCTGTAAAACAATCGCAAGTCTGCTTTATCGCAGTAGGAACACCTCAAGGCGAAGATGGTTCTGCTGATCTTCAATATGTTTGTGAGGTTGCAAAAAGCATTGGTAAGGCAATTAACGGCTATAAAGTTATTGTAGATAAATCAACTGTTCCCGTAGGAACAGCTGAAAAAGTCTATAATATCATAAAAAGTTATACAAATTATGATTTTGATGTTGTTTCAAATCCTGAATTTTTAAAACAAGGTGCAGCAGTAGACGACTTTTTAAGACCGGATAGAGTTGTCATAGGTGCTGATTCTGATAAGGCATTAGAAATTATGAAAAATTTATATGCCCCATTTGTAAGAAATCAAAATCCTATTATTACAATGGATACAAAGTCGGCTGAGATGGTAAAATATGCTTCTAACTCATTTCTCGCTGTAAAAATATCATATATAAATGAAATTGCGAATATTTGTGAAAAAGTTGGCGCAGATATTAACAAAGTTAGAATTGGAATGTGTGCTGATACAAGAATTGGTACTAAATTTTTATATCCGGGATTAGGCTACGGCGGCAGTTGTTTCCCTAAAGATGTAAAAGCACTTATTAAAACTGCAAATGATAATGATTGCGAATGTCAGCTTATTAAATCGGCTGATATAATTAATCGAAAACAAAGACAGTTATTTATAGATAAAATTTTAAAACGTTTCGGGAACGACTTAACTGGTAAAACCTTTGCTGTATGGGGGTTGGCATTTAAACCGAAAACAAATGATATGAGAGAAGCACCTGCAATTACTATCATTAATGCCTTATTGGAAAAAGGTGCGAGAGTTAAAGCGTACGATCCGAAAGCCTATGACTGTGCTATGCCGATATTTGGCGACCGTATAGAGTATGGCAAATCTGCATACGAAATTCTCAAAGATGCAGATTGTTTACTGTTAATAACAGAATGGAACGAATTTAGAAATCCTGATTTTGATTTAATAAAATCCTCATTAAAAACTCCTGTAATTTTTGATGGTAGAAATCAGTATGATGAAAACAATTTAAGCAAATTAGGATTTGAATATTATCAAGTAGGAAAAGCGACTAAAACTATTAATGCAGGTTTTGCGTCTGCATTTGCATAAATGAGAAAGAGGACTATGAAATCTAATGATATTACGGTAGTTGTCCAAGGGGCAATAGATAGAAAATTAACACCTAAATGTTTAAAAAGCATAAGAAAATACTTACCTGATGCAGAAATAATCCTATCTACTTGGGAAAACAGTCAGACTGAGGGATTAGACTATGATGTTTTGCTTTTAAATCAAGATCCCGGCGGATTCAAGCATGATTTTGCTATATATAATAAACCTCGTTCAATGAATAATTTTAACAGGCAATTGGTGTCAGCAAGAAATGGGGTATTCAAAGCAAGCCGTCAATATTGTTTGAAACTTCGTTCTGATTTAGTGCTTAATAATTCTAATTTCTTAAAATACTGGGATAAGTTTAATAAGCAGAATGAAGAATTCAAAATATTTAAGCATAGGGTTTTATGCAGTTCTATTTATTCAAGAGAGTATTCCTGTCAGAGCGGTACAGGATTTCCCACCCCATTTCATCCTTCAGATTTTTGGTTCTTTGGATTAACGGAAGACTTAAAAGATTACTTCGGGAATTGTCCTTTGCAAGATAAAGAAGAAGGTTCTAACTGGAATTTCAAATATCCGACTCGATGTCCATATATAACACCTTTATGGAGATTTGCACCGGAACAGTTTTTCTGTGTTAACTGGGTTAAAAAATATTATCCTAACGTTCAATTTGATGACTGGAGCGATTGGAATCCTGCAAATATAGAACTTTCCAATAATATTATTTATAACAATTTTGCCTTTCTGGGATTAGAAGAATCCGGAGTATATTCAGAAAAACACTCATCTTCAGAAAGAGATAAAAATAATATACAAGGTTTAATTACGTACCAACATTTTCAAGAACAATATCAGCATTATTGCGATATCTCTTACGAACCTGATAAACGTAAAAAAAATTATAAATATAAATTAAATCAACACTTTAAACGTTTGATAGAACCATTTTACAAAACAAAAGGCTGGCTTAGCGAAATATTTTCAGTTCTATATTATTCCCTTGCAGTCTTAATTACTGGATGGAGGAAAAATAATGATTGACTCTAAAGATATCTCTGTAATTGTGCAAGGCCCGATAAATAAAAAAGAAACTCCTAAGTGCCTGAAAAGCATTAGAAAATTTTTGCCTGAAGCTGAGATTATTCTATCAACCTGGCAGGGAACAGATATTTCAAATTTAGACTATGACATATTAGTTTTATGTGAAGATCCCGGAACAACCTTAATTGAGGAATTTACACACAAAAAGACCTATAACAATATGAATCGTCAACTTGTTAGTACAAAAGAAGGTCTTAAAAAAGCTACACGCAAATATGCAATGAAATTAAGAAGTGATTTGATTTTCACAAGCGACAGATTTTTAGAGTATTTTAATAAATTCGAGGCAAGAGGAAATAATTACAATCTTTTTAAACATAAAATTCTGACAGATGTTTTATTTACAAGGTTTAATATCAAAACAGGCAAATTCGAAAATAGAGTTATAATTCCTTTTCATGTCTCAGACTGGTGGCTGTTTGGTTTAAAAGAAGATTTAGACACCTATTTTATGGACACAGAATTGGTTAAAGAGCCGGAATTTACAAGATATTTTAATTTAGAAGGCAATCAAGAAAAAATTTCACCTTATGGCAAAGCAAGATTTAAATTTGCACCGGAACAATATTTTGGATATTCCTGCTTTGCAAGAAATTTTGATGATATTTATATGGAAGATGCCGCAGATTATTCAGAAGAACTGATGGAAAAATTCAGACAGGCTCTTGTGAATAACTTTATTATTCTTGAATTTAAACAATCCGGAATATACCTCAATAAATACCCATACAGCAAAAATGAGAAATTTTCAGGCGATCAATATATAGGTCTCTATAACTTTTGGCGGTACGAAAATGAATATAAAAAATATTGTGATGATACTTACGAAATCACAACAAAAGACAGTTTTTTTGAAAACGAAAAACTTGGTTATTCAAAACTAAGAGTATATAAACATATCTCAAAATTAACAGATTCTTCAACAACTCTTACTGCAAAACTTGAACAATTATTTATAGGAATTCCCATTTCAGCTATAAGCTACTTAATTGATGTCATAAAAGAACAATTAAGTGCAAATAAGGAGCAAAACAAATGATATCGTATGATAATTTTATAAATACAATAAAAAATAATCGTGTATATATCAACTACAGTCGCATGTGGCCCTATGTAAAGCCTGTGTGGTTCAGGGCATTATGCTCAATGCTAATCTGTATTCCGATTGGCTCTTTGGATGCTGTTATTGCATTAGCACTCAAGCCTTATATGGATTTAGTTATGGTTGAAAAATCCATTGCCTCGCCTTGGTATATTCCGCTTGGTATTGTGGCTTTTACTTCTATTCAAGGCGGGTTAAAATATCTTTCGGCTTATCTTTCAACATGGGTTGGAGGGAAAATTACAAACGGGCTTAAGTTTGATATGTTCAAAAAACTTTTGACTTTGCCGACTTCATTCTTTGATAAGCAAAACTCCGGAGATATTGTCTTTCAATTCAATAATCAAGCAGATTTAGCCTGTAATGGTTTATTGGATAATCTAAGCGTTTTTACACAGAGAATTTTCTCATCAATCTCTCTTGTGTGTGTACTTTTCTATAATTCCTGGCAATTAGCATTAATCGCTGTTGTTGTTCTTGGTTGTGCCTTTGCACCTGTTGCTAAATTACAGAAAAGAATTAAAGGAGTTATGGAAAAAACAGTTTTTGCTGATGCTTCAATTATAACTGAATACAATGAAGTTTTTAACGGCAACAAAACAATAACGTCCTATAACCTGCAAAAGAACGAAACAAACAAATTTTTTACAATTTTACAAAATATCTTTACTTTAAGAATAAAAATGGTTCAAAAAACGCAATGGCTTTCGCCAATGATGCACGTTATTGTGTCAGTTGGAATTGCTGCGGCAATTGGTTACGGTTCGCATTTAATTATGTCGGGGCAGATTACAAGCGGTAATTTTGTTTCATTTATTACAGCATTAATCCTGCTTTATACACCTGTGAAAAATCTCGGAAATAATTTAAACGCCGTTCAATTCTCCTTTTTCTCAATAGAGAGAATTTTTGAAGTATTAGACTCAGTGCCTGAGATAAGAGATAAAGAAAATGCAGTAGTAATGGGTAGAGAACATGCAAATATTGAGTTTAAAGATGTTTGGTTTGAATATGTTGAAAATGTTCCGGTACTAAAAAATATAAACCTGCAAATAAAACAAGGAGAAACAATTGCACTGGTCGGAAACTCCGGCGGAGGTAAAACAACAATAGTTAACCTTTTGCCAAGATTTTACGATATCAAATCCGGCTCAATTAGTATTGATGGAATTGATATAAGAGATTATACCTTGGAATCATTAAGGCAAAATATTGCAGTTGTTTTTCAAGATAACTTCTTATTTTCAGGAACAATAAGAGATAACATTTTGCTTGGCAATGAGAATGCAACAGAAGAACAGATTAATCAAGCTGTAAAAATGGCTTATCTTGATGAATTTATTGCATCCTTGCAAGAAGGTTTGAATACCCAAATCGGAGAAAGAGGAATTCTCTTATCCGGAGGTCAAAAACAGCGTGTAGCAATCGCAAGAGCATTCTTAAAAGATGCACCGATTATTATCTTAGATGAGGCAACTTCCGCACTGGATAATAAAGCGGAAGCTATCGTTCAAAAAGCAATTGATAACTTGATGCAGGATAAAACGGTATTTGTAATCGCACACAGATTATCTACAGTAAGAAATGCAGATAAAATTGCTGTTATAAACGAAGGGCAGCTTGTAGAACTCGGAAATCATGATGAGCTTATGTCTATTGAAAATGGCCAATACAAAGCTCTTTATGATATGCAGTTTAAGAAACAAGAGGTAAACTTATGAGAGTAAATAAACACAGTTTATACCTTCGAGACAGATATAATTAACAAACCTTTTTATGGTAAGATAGTTATATCAATAAAAGGCAGGTTAAAAATTTTTTAATACTTGAGAATAAATTAAGTATTATTATAAATAGAGCAGTGAGACATGAAAAATATAATTAAAGTAATAGAAAATAATGGAGCTATGCTTTCGTCAGATATTGCAGAAGAAGTTTCGAAAATAACTGGTGAAAATCATGCAACTATAAGGCGAAAAATTTCACGTGAATGTACTAAAAAAGACTCCTTACTTGGTCATTTAAACTTAAAGTTTCCTCATAAAGAAAATTTTATATATTTAAAATCTCAAGGGTTTAATGAAGAATTTTTTACCAATTTAAAAAATGCTGCAAATAAAACAAGGTCGGTATATTCATATATTCTTAATGCATTTGATTGTACGAACGGAGTAATTAAATATAATAAAGCCTGTATTTTATCAGGTTCTCCCTCCAAAATAAAAGGACATATTGGCTACAATACTATTATTGAAAATCTAAAGAATTTGAATTTATGTTCAGAAGTTATCTTCAATGAAAATCCATA
Organism: uncultured bacterium; assembly: GCA_902783835.1. GTDB lineage: Bacteria > Cyanobacteriota > Vampirovibrionia > Gastranaerophilales > Gastranaerophilaceae > RUG841. Next base: position 16,567 of record CACZSN010000003.1, on the reverse strand, counting down.
TCTTCACTACTCCATAAATACCAATCGAACTGCGGCCCTTGCTCAAGAAAAGATAGAAGAACACTTGATTGAAATGATAAAAGACTGGATTGTAAAGAATTCTTTTTCCAGTTCAGGTGTGTTAATGAAAAATGATGAATATGCCAGTTTTAAGTGGGATATAACTGCACCTAGTTATTTATATTTTATACGAAAAAATGAAAAACCGGGATTCATTGTTGTTGATGTAATTTATAATACTATTGATGAGAATACCATTAGATATTTTATAAATAAAATTAATATTACTAAAAATCTTAAGAATGTTCCAAAGGCTATACCTATACTTCTTGGCAAATATTTCACTCCCGAAGCTTTGAAATTGGCAAAACAACAAGGAATAATTGCAACAACTCCCGCAAATTTGTTTGGTTTATCTACTGCCAACTTATTTGAAAACTTATTTAAAGTTCTGATTAATGCAGGAACTATTGCGGCTGAAAATTTTGCACAGTTTATGGAACTTTTTAATAAATTAGATGCAATAAAAGGGGCTTCATTAAATCTTGCAGGAGATTTATTTGAATTTGTTGTTGGGCATTGTTACAAAAAAATTGAAGGTGGTTCTTTAGATATAGGTAGGGTTATAAAATACGATGGTCAGGAAAAAGAATTTGATGTTATCTTAAGGACGAACAGAAATGAACATTATTACATTGAGTGCAAAGGTTATGGGCGTTCACATTTGGTAGACCAAGCTGAAGTTAAAAAATTCCTAGATAAGATTTCTTTTATAAGAGATTGGTATAAAGCGTTAAAACCAACTGAACAGCCAAGATTCAAATTTGGTTATATAACTACAAGTGATTTTAACGATGATGCAAGAGAATTACTAGAAAATTACAAAAATAAAACAACAAAATATGATATTTTTTATATGAACGGTAAGAATTTTTCTGACCTTGTCAAAAGTAGTAATATAACAGATGCTTCAAATATCATCAATGTATTAAATCAACACTATTTTAAAATTGACCTATAACCATTAAGCAGAAAGGTATTAAAAAAATGATAATTGATAGAGAGGAATACTTGAAAGAAAAATACATTGCTTTCGTTGATGTGCTTGGTTTTTCTGATATGGTAAATAACTTTAGATTTAATAAATATTATGATTTTAAATTTAATGGTACAGGAAAAGATGCATTCCATGTTGTCAATAACTATTATCATAAAGTTTTAGTAGAAATGATATACGAAAATGAGTCCCAATTAGAAATCACGACTATATCTGACTGCATAATCGTATCATCTAAAACGCTTGCTCCATTATTAATATTTCTTTATTATTACCAAAGTAATATGATTTATAACGATGCGGCAAATGCAAGAATTGTTACAAGAGGATACTTAACAAAAGGGTGTTTCGTTCACGACCAAAAGAAAAACTTAATTGTTGGCGAAGCATATCAAAGAGCTGTTGCTGGTGAAAGGAATACAAAATACCCAAGAATAGAAATAGATAAAATTGTTGCTGATGAAATTCAAGAGCCATTCAATATCTTAGTTAAAGAGGACCAACAAGATTCAAAATATTATATTAATTATTTAATAAGAGAAAAGTTTGTGGATATGTATTGTAGAACTCCACTTGAAAACTTTATAGATGACAAGATAAAAGAGTATGAAAACAATGAAAAAATACAACCTAAATACATATGGCTTAAAACTTATCATGAAAGCATAAAAAATTATCAACCGACAGAACAAGATTGTAAAAAGTTTAATAGACTTTTCCCTCCAAAAGAAAGAGACATTTAGTATCAAAAATATAAATTGACAACAAGTTTACAAAAAGCGACTGACGATTTTGTGAAAAAAATCAGCTTATCTTTTTAAATTTTTAAAGCTAAATTGCCGAAAAAAATCAAACCATGTGTACAAAATAATCAAACCATGTGTTCTTTTACAATTGGCATTCTTGCCCACCATCAAAAGGTTTTGTCGATCGGAAGTAATTTGATTATCAAAATTCAAACTGGACGAAAATGGACTTTGGGGTGACTATAAAAATGAAAAAATTTTCTGAATATTGAATTATTTATGCTACTTTCACCATGTCTACTAAACTTTAGCAAAATATACAAATGAATACAAAAAGTCCATTTTGAAATTTAGGTCGGAATATTTTCCCACAAGAATCCGTTTAAAATAATATCCAAAATTTATGCTTTAACCAAAGCAGTATGTAGTATTTTTTAGTATGAATGAGTAGTTGTCAAAAACTGAAATAATTGTATCTATAATTTTTTCGATTTCAGAATGTGTAATATTTATATCTTCTTCATAATTTGTATAGTGAGCATACAGTTTATTCCTCATTTGAATGATTGATTAATTATTTAAAAACATTTTTCGCCTTTTTTGATATCTTTTACAACAAATAAGGATCTTGCACTCTGCCTATTTCTTTTATCTATTGTGTAATCAACCTTACCTAACGCGCTTTCCGTATCCCTTACAGCCTTTATCATTTCGGCAAATTCGTCCTTATTCAACGAAAATCCGCTATCCGCACCGCCGTTTTCGGATTTTAATTTTGCTAAAAACTCCGATTTTATCGTAGCGTAATTAATTTTTTTGTTTAAATAAACAGGGTCGCTTTTAATGTTTGACCAAGAAAAGTTTTCTATTATGTTCCACCATATCGTACGTACAAAATTCTATGCAAAATTTTACGCAAATTTTATTGATATAAAAGTCCTTTAAGCGACAATATTAACCATTTTCAAATTATTAGTTACGAATTTTAATAATATAGAGGTCTAAATGTCTGAGAACAGCCAATCTCCACAAATTTTTACAAATTTTTCTTTTTCCGCCAAAAACAAATCCTCAGCGTGGTTACAGTCCTCAAACAACACAAAATCTTTTTTGCAGGTTGCTTTTTCATACAATCTTCTTGTATGCCAAGGATACACGGTCGGGTCATTTTCTCCCGCAACAAACAACGTCTGTGCCGTTATTTTATCAACAGTCATTATCGGTTTAATTTTTCTTTGGATGTGAATTGACGGTCTTATCGACACCCAGCGTTTTAACTCCATTTTCCGAAAAGTAGGAATCCACGCTTCTTTTTTCCAAAAATGGTTTTCAATCTTATCAAAATCGCTGGCGGGACTGACCGCAACAATTTTATCGGCAATTTTTGACATACTTCCGTACAAAAGAGCCAATGATGCACCTAACGAAAATCCTATCAAATATATTTTTTTATAAAACTTTCTCGCATAATGAACAACCGCACGCACATCTAAGAGTTCTCGAGATGTAAATGTATAAAATCCGCTACTTTTTCCATGCCCGCGAAAATCCATTCCGATAACATCTGTAGAGTTTCCGAAAACCTTACACATTTCCAAAAAACTTTCACTATCTTTCGTCATAAACCACCCCGGCATGAAAATCAGCACGGAGTCAAATCCGTTTTCGTAATGATTTATCGCAATGTTAACTTTATCAAGTGTTTTCAAAGTTTTTGTTTTCATAGAAACCTCAATGCAATTATACTGCAATTTATCAAAAAATATGATATAATTTTGCTCATGAAAAATTTAAACATAAAATCAACAAAAAGAAATAATAAAGGCGCTATGCCCTTAACGACCAAAATCAAAGTTCAAAACAAACTTTCAACGTTTACGGCGGTGTTTTTATCTTTTCTTACACTTCTTGGAATTGCAGTGCTAATATACTTTTTGGTGGCGGCTGATGATTTAAGCGGCAAAACAAGAGGAGAAATCATCGGGCTTATCGGGTTTTTGGCATTTTTAATTCCGTTATTTTTCAAAAGCACGGATGCTATCGACGAATTTGTGTCAGAGTTAATTTTGACACCAAAAACTTTAACGCTTGTCTATCAATATAAAAAGAAGAAGCGAAACGAAATTATTCCGTTGGAAGATATTGAAAGCGTGTCGGCAGATTTGACCGCAAATATTGTAAGACAAGGCAAAACCGCATATTTGGATTGTCAAACCAATGTCACAATAAATAAAAAAGACGGTGAGCCAATATTTTTTAACGTAAACCCGAGCGGTGGTTTTTCGCTCTGCGGTTACGATTTTCTTTTGAAACTTATCTCAATATCTTACTTTTTGCCGAATTTCAAATATACCGTAAGCGGTGATTCCGAATTTGCAAAAGATGACATAAAGCATTACAAACGCTACGGAAAGAGAATGTCTTTTTGGCAAAGATCAAAATATGAAATGAAAAAGACTTCTCTTATCGGAAGACTTTTTTTAGCAATATTTTTCCTCGTAATGATAGGTTCTGTCGGATTTATGATTTATATTAATATTCCGACTTTCTGCACAAAAGAAGAAAAGGAATTTGTAAGTTACATTGACGAAGGATACAGAGCGTATCAATATAACAGTTACGAAATCTCTATCGAAAAATACGAAAAAGCCCTAACCTTGTTTCAGGATGACAGCACGTTATATTATTATATGGCATTGACCTACAAGGGCAAATGCGAATACAAAAAAGCCGTTGAGTGTGCGAAAAAAGGTATCGCTTGTCTCGACAAAAAATCAAAATACTACAAAGTTCACAATTATAAATTTATAAGTAATGACGGTATCGGTCTTTACACAACCCTTGGTGATTGTTACCGACAATTGGGAAACTATTCCGAAGCAAAAGATGCATACACATACATTATCGACCACGTAAAATACAAATATTCCAATGCACATTTTTACAGAGGGATTTGTGAATACTATCTCGGAGACAAAGACGGCGCGCTTAAAGATTTTATAGAATACAAATCAATGCTTGAAGTATTTTTCGCGGAAGAAGAAGAGCGAGAATACAAATACGAAACATATTCTCAGGAAGATTTAGACAGAGCAAACGCTTGGATTAATGCAGCAATGGCATTATAAAAAAACACCTCGGACTTTAAAGTTCGAGGTATTTTTTATCTGAAAATCTATTATGCTTTTCCTTTGATTGATTTGTAAATCGAAGATACTTTGTTTGCCCAATCACCGCCTACGCAGTAGTTACCGCCGATTGCCGCAACGTTTGTAATATCAACGGAATTTACATCGCTAAATCTGTCGGAATAACTTGCGAGGTTCTTAGCCATTGCATCAAGACCTGCTTCAACGCTTGAATATTTAGCGAACTTGTAACCGTCGCTGCTTCTTACGGTATAATCTGCATGAAGCAAAGAAAAACGACTACCCGAATAATCAAAATTTAAATTTGTAGTATTTAGGCGATGGTTAGACGGAAAAGAGTGATTAGACCCCGTCAATTTGCTCTGATGTCGCAAATTGAGGGTTAGCGTTGCATCCGTGGTTATAATTGTTCGAGCTTCAAACTCTCACAAACAACCACGCAGAATCCCATCTTTTCCGTATTTTTTTGATTTTTGTGTGGATTTTTCGAGAAAATTAGTTTGGATTTTTGTAATGTCGTCATTCTGAACCGCGAAGTGGTGAAGAATCTTGGAGAATTCCATTACGTCATTCTGAGGTTTTGTAAAAAACGAAAAATCTTGAATAACCCGTTGGAAATAGATTCTTCGAACTACGTCCTCAGAATGATGATTATCGCTTAAGATTTCGCATTTACCGTCACAGCGAGTGTAGCGTGGCAGTCCATACAAATTATTCATAAATTTTTCCAAGGTCTTTGGGCTAAAACCGCAGATATCATTATTGTTATGCGTTATTCTTAATAAATCAAAATGAAAATGCTTAAAATAAACGAGGTAAGTAGAAATACCCACCTCGTCATAATTTTTTAAAAATACGTTTTATTTATTAAATTTTACGAAAATGTTATAGACGAAATCCGCACCTTTAACCAATGTTTCATAGTCCATGCTTTCGTCTGATGAGTGCATGTTTTTAATCGTCGCAACACCAATCAAATAAGGCTTAATGATTTTGCCGTATTTATTTTTTTCGTTTGCGTAAATGTGTGTTTCTGCACCTGCGTGGAAAGATGCAACTTTTACGTCAACACCTGTTTCTTTGCCGACTTCTTTTGCAACATCGGGAATTGTTGTATCATTATTCTTTTCAAATTTCTTTGTTTTAACTTTTGAAGTCATTTTGAAGATTGCAACACCTTCATATTTTTTGTTAAATTTATCAACAATTTTTTGAATGTCGGCGAGCAAGTCTGCTTCAGCTTGTGAATCTGAACTTCTCAAAGAATAAATTGCTGCACCTTTTTTATTAATAACGTTAGTTACGGCATTATTGATAAGATAGTCAAAATGTTCACCGTTTTTTAAATCTTGTTTTGTCATTTTTTGGAGCGGGAAATCAACACCGCCGCCTAAAATCACACCAAGGTTAATTGACGTTACAACACCTTCTTCATCTTGTTTATAAACTCCTTGAGGAATTTCCGAAACGATGTCTGCAAGCAATTTTGCAGCGTTAACTCTTGTTGTATCGGCAATATCATTACCTGAGTGACCGCCTTTAATGCCTTCAACTTCAACTAAAACGTTTGTATAACCCGCACCTGCAATCATAACTTCGCCGAAGCTGTCTGAGTCAAGTACGAGGGCATATTCTGATTCTAATTCATTCATTTTAACGTGCTTAATTCCGCTCATTCCGCTTTCTTCGTCGCGGGTGAAGACCAATTCCAAGCCGCCGTGTTTAAGGTCTTTGTTTTCAATAATACGGCATGCCGTACTGATTGCAGCCGTAATACCTGCTTTGTCATCAGCACCCAACGTACGTTTTTTGTCTGTTTCAATGTATTTATCATCTTTTAAAACAATATTTACCGGTGAATCATCACCTACAACGTCCATGTGTGCCGAAAACAACATCGGTTTCTTGCTTGAATCCGTTGCGGGAATACGTGCAATAACGTTTGAATAATCATCTTGGTGAACTTCAATGCCGTTGCTTTTGAGTGTTGCTATGATTTCTGTGGCAACATCGTTTTCTCCCATTGACGGGGAAGGAATTTCCGCTAATGTGCAAAATAAATCAATCAATGTGTTTTGTTTTCTTAAATCTTGAATATTCATTTACTTTCCTCTTTTCTTCGTTAAAAGAATTATATACCCTTTTTTTCTTGATAGCAAAACAAAATTTTACAATTTGTCAAATCCTGTAATATTGTGAATTACGACGACATGGCAAAACAAAATCGACGATTGGGGTTTGCATTATTATCTTGTTTAAGATACGATAATAAAAAGTGTTAGAACTACAATTAATGTTACATGAAAAAGCAAGAGAGGAATAATGAATAAAAAATCACTACTTTTAACAGTAATAATTGTTGCAGTAACATTCGTATTTACAATGATGCCGGCAATTTCAGCACAAAGAGCAACAATACACGACATCAAGCAATACATTATTAAATGCTCTACGGAAATGGGTGTTGAACCCGAAATTGCACTCAGTATTGCAAAGCATGAATCAGGCTTTTGCCAAGAAAAAAGAAGCAGAATGGGTGCTGTCGGAGTATTTCAAATTTTGCCGTCAACAGCAAGAAGGGTAGGATATAATCCTTACCAATACCAATCGAACATCAAAGGCGGAATTGCTTATTACAAGCAAATGAAGCGTATGTTCAAATCAGATGCTATGGCTCTTGCAGCATACAATGCAGGTCCCGGAACAGTTAAGAGATATGGTGGTATTCCGCCTTATGCAGAAACAAGAAGATATGTTAAAACCGTTATGAAATATTATAACGAGTACAAATCTAATCCGGACGGAACAGTTGCAACTATGCTCGCTGCAGTAAAAGTACCGAAGGAAGACCAGAAAGTTTTGGCTGAAAAAGAACATAGAGAAATGTTGACTCTTTTTATGTTAAATCAAGCCATATAGGAATATGCGGAAGATAAATGTTCAACGAAGTTAAAACTCATGAACTTACAATCGATGTCGTCGTTTTTACAATTAAAGACAACAAGTTGCAAGTACTAATAACAAGAAGAAATAAGGAACCTTTCAAAGGCAGATGGGCAATTCCAGGCGGATACATCCGTTTATCCGAAACCTTGGACGACGCTGCTGCAAGAATTTTGAAAGAAAAAACCGATGTAGATGATATTTACCTCGAACAGTTATATACTTTTGGTGATCCGCTTCGTTATCCGAATGCCCGTGTCGTCACTTGTGCTTATTTTGCTCTTGTTAAGGCTGAAGATGTTGAACATATTTTCACAAGAGAACAAGGTGAAGATGTTGCTTGGCACAACGTTTATTCGTTGCCTGAAATGGCATTCGACCACAAAAAGATTATCGAATATTCTCTTTACAGAACTCGTGAAAGGCTTGAATATTTCCCGATTTCTTACAAACTTTTGAAAGATAAATTCACTTTGACGGAATTGCAAAGAACGTATGAGTTAATATTGAACAAACCGCTCGATAAACGCAATTTCAGAAAGAAAATCCTTTCGGGCACAATGCTTATCGAGACGGACGAATATACAAAGTCAGGCTCAAAACGCCCTGCAAAACTTTATATGTTCGACCCTGATTTGATTAAATCAAAAAAAGGTTTAATGTTTGTTTAAGCAAAAAAGAATCCCTTCAAAGGATTCTTTTTTATTTATTATCTTTCATAAGATTTTTAAATCCGATGGCTTCACTATACAATTCAATTTCAAAATTTAACTGTTTTGCTCTGTTTTCAGCATATAAAAGCAATTCATAAATTTGTTTTGCTTTCTCTGTTTCAACCAATTTTTCCGTTTCTGTTGTTGACCAATATTTTTCTACTGAAAATGAAATTGCACTCAAATTAGCAACCGCTGCACAATTTAGAAAGTCATCAATATCCTTTTGACTGTCATTAACGTTCGGAACAATAATATATTTAGCTTTTACTCTGTTTTTTCCCAAAGCGGATTTTGCATAATTTGCAATATTTTGCCAAACTTTATCAAAACAATCAACCCGTTTAATATTTTTGTAAATTTGACTTGAACCTGCATCAACAGAAATGACAACATCGACACGACCTTGTTTTATTCCGTTTTCGATTGCTGCCGAATATTTTATTCCCGATGAATTTATACGAATATTTTTAAAACCGAAATCAACAAGAAATTTTAATACATTGTCAAAATTTTTCAAAACCGTCGGTTCACCGCCACCAAAAGAAACAAAGCTTCTTTCCGTTAATTTTAAAATATTTTTTTCTTTCATTTCTTCCAAAATCGGCAAAATATCATATGCCTGATTTTTATTGTAATACTCTCGTTCGTTTCCGAAATCACAATAAATACAAGCTGAATTGCAATTTGTCCAGTGGTTTAACAATAAACAATTTATGCTATCGTCGTCATCCCAATCATAGGATTCCTGATAAACACAACTTTTACAAAAATCCGCCGTTTTCCCCTGCTTTTGAAGATTAATTAAGTTCCTTTTTTGCTCAAAAAGTTCTGACCAATCTATTTTTTCTCCGTGGTAATTATCAACCAAAACGTATTCTTCATAACCTTGCAGCCAAGAAAAACAACACAATACGATGCAATCGGGACGGAAATCTAATCCTCCGTTTATCCAGTCACAACTCGTATATTTCATAACACTCCCGATAATTTATAACAAAAAAGAACTTCGCAGATATCTGAAGTTCTTTTATTTAAAATGGTTGCGGGGGTGGGATTTGAACCACACGACCTCCGGGTTATGAGCCCGACGAGCTACCAGGCTGCTCTACCCCGCGGTAACTACACACCTATTATCCTACGCACATACCGAAATTGCAACCTTTTTGTATCGATATGTTAAGTTTTATGATTACAAATTGTCACAAAAATATACACAAACAACAAAAAAAGACTGCCCGAAAGCAGTCTCTTTAAATTATTCGCAAATCCTCAATTATCTCAATTAAGCGATATCTTCAACTTTTTCAAGTTTTTTGAGTTCGACTTTATTTTCCGATTTATCGTCATCGTTATGAACAATCGACAACAATTTTTCGGGTGACTTAACCATATCTGCCGTAACGGTAAATTCCTTAATTGATGAATCTGACGGAATTTCGTACATTACGTCAAGCATAAGATTTTCGACAATCGAACGCAAAGCTCTTGCACCTGTTTTACGCTTCAACGCTTCTGATGCAATCAAGTCAATCGCTTCGGGTGAGAATTTCAAATCTACGCCGTCCATTTTAAGCAAGCATTGATATTGCTTAACGAGTGCATTTTTCGGTTCAACAAGAATGTTCTTAAGTGCAGCTTCATCGAGCGGGTCAAGTACCGCATAAATCGGAACACGACCGATAAATTCAGGAATTAAGCCAAACTTAAGCAAATCTTCCGGTTGAAGTTTCTTGAGCAATTTGCCTTCTTCAACTTCTTTTTCAGCCTGTGTTTTCGGAGCGGGTGCACCAAAACCGACTGAAGAACCTTCGCCTGCTCGTCTGTCAACGATTTTTTCAAGTCCGACAAACGCACCGCCTACGATGAACAAGATATTGCTTGTATCGATTTGAATAAATTCTTGATGAGGGTGCTTACGTCCGCCTTGGGGAGGAACGTTTGCAACCGTACCTTCAATCATCTTCAAAAGTGCCTGTTGAACACCTTCTCCGCTGACGTCTCTTGTGATGCTCGGATTTTCGGATTTTCTTGCAATTTTATCGATTTCATCGACGTAAATAATACCCTTTTCAGCCTTTTGTGCATCGTAATTAGCACTTTGGTAAAGTCTGAGCAAAATATTTTCTACGTCATCGCCGACATAACCTGCTTCCGTCAAAGTAGTTGCATCTGCAACTGCGAACGGTACATCAAGCATTTTAGCAAGAGTTTGTGCGAGTAAAGTTTTACCGCTACCTGTCGGGCCGACAAGCAAGATGTTGCTCTTATAAATTTCAACATCGTTTTTGCTGTCTGATGCCGCATTGTGTGCAAGTCTCTTGTAGTGGTTATATACAGCAACCGAAAGAACTTTTTTCGCATCATCTTGTCCGATAATGTATTGGTCAAGGTAAGCCTTGATTTCGTGAGGTTTCGGAATATCTTTCAATTCCTCTTTTGTTTCACCTTCTATACTGTCTTTGCTTTCCTTGTCTTTTGTATCCAAAAATTCTTCATCTAAAATTTCGTTACAAAGTTCGACACATTCATCACAAATATAAACCTCAGGACCTGCAATCAATTTTTTGACTTGGTCTTGAGTTTTTCCACAGAACGAACACTTTAAACGAGTGTCATCATGATTAGCCATTGTTGATTAAATCTCCTCTTTAATAAACGGTTTCGGCGGTTGATTTATTCAACCGCCATTAACCTTTTACTATTTCTTTTCACTCATTGTTACAACTTTGTCAATCATACCGTATTCGAGTGCTTCAGCAGGAGTCATAATGTAATCTCTGTCTGTATCTTTTTCGATTTTTGATAATGATTGTCCTGTATTTTTTGCAAGAATTTCATTCAATGTTTTCTTAATTCTGCAAATTTCCGCAGCTTGGATTTCGATATCCGTAGCTTGACCTTGTGCTCCACCCAAAGGTTGGTGAATCAACACTCTTGAGTGAGGAAGTGCCATTCTCTTGCCCGGAGTTCCCGCTGCCAAGAGGAATGCGCCCATTGATGCTGCTTGTCCTAAGCAAATCGTCGAAACGTCTGCTCTGATGTGTTGCATTGTGTCAAAAATTGCCAAACCCGCAGTAACACTGCCCCCCGGTGAGTTGATATACAACATGATATCTTTTTCAGGGTTTTCGCTGTCCAATAACAATAATTGTGCAACGATAAGGTTTGCTACCATATCATCAATTTGAGTTCCGAGAAAAATGATTCTTTCTCTCAATAATCTTGAGAAAATGTCAAATGATCTTTCTCCTCTGCTCGATTGTTCAATTACGACCGGTACAAAACTCATTTTTTTCTCCTGTTTTCTTATTTAGAACTGATATTTGCATTGTCCAAAAGGAATTTTGTTACCTTTTGTCCCATAATTTGTTGATTTAATGAGTAGAACAAATTCGGATTTTGTTGGATTTCTTTTACGATTTCTTCCGGTGAAGTTCCGTAAAGTCTTGAAATTTCCATCATTTTTCCTTCTACGTCTGCTCCTTCAACTTTGATACCTTCTTTTTTCGCGATATCACCGATGATTAATGCTGTTTTGATTCTCTTTTCTGCTTCAGCTCTCATTTCAGCATCAAGCGTTTCGCCGCCTTCTTTTTTCATAAGTTCATCGAAGTTTTGACCTTGAAGTTCTGCCTTTTGACGCATTTCGTTCATCATAGCTCCGACTTCACGGTTAATCATCGCATCTTGAATTTTCATTTCGGTTTCGGCAAGAAGTCTGTCATAGATTACCGTAGTTGCTCTCTTGTCGTTTTCTGCCTTTTCCGAAGCTTCCAAATATGTTTTGATATCTTCTTTAAGTGCCTCAACTGTTTCAAATTGACCTGAACCTACTTTTTTTGCAAGTTCGTCGTTCAATTCAGGTAAAATTCTTTCTTTGATTTCGTTCAATTTGATTTTGAATTCAGCATCTTTACCTTGAATTTTTTCATCGTGGTATTCTTCGGGGAATTTAACTTGAATTGTAAATTCAGAACCGATTTCCTTACCAACTAATTGTTCCGCAAATCCGGGGATAAAGTTGCTGTGTGCCAAATCAAGCATGTAACCTTTTGCTGCTCCGCCTTTGATTGCTTCTCCGTCTACAAATCCTTCGAAATCAATGTTTACGAAGTCTTTGTCGTTTGATACTCTGCCTTCAACTTTTTCAAGTTTTGAATATCTTTCTCTGATGCTTTCAATTTCTTTATCCATAGCATCTTCGGGTTGTTTGAACATTTCAATTTTTACGTCCATTCCTTTATATTCGGGTAACGTAAATTCAGGGCGAAGTTCAACCTTTGCCTTTGCTGTCAAAGAACCGTCATCTTCAAACTTGAAGAAATCAAGTGAAGGGTCTGTAATTGTATCTAAATTGTTTGATTTGATTGTTTCTGTGAAAAGTTTCGGCAAAATTGCATCCAAAACATCTCTTTGAATATATTCAACACCAACGTGTTTTTCAACGATTTTTTGAGGTGCTTTACCTTTTCTGAAACCGGGGATATTAACATATTGAGAAACTCTTTTGCAAGCTCTGTCGTATGCTGATTTTACTTCGTTTGCATCGACCTTAATATCCATTAATACTTCGTTATTTTCGTTTTTTTCTAAATTCACACTCATCTTTTTGACCTTTACTGTAATAACTGTATATATTATAGAACAAACATACACAAAAGGAAAACAGTTTTATAAAACCAGTCATATCAAGCTTTTGGGACATTTTTGTCTTGCGAAAAATTTGAATTGTCCAATCGGATTAAATGTCCGAATAGTCCGAAAGCATATATGGTTTTCCGCTTTATTAAAAGAAAAACAGTCTTTAAGTAGAATGATAAAAAAGCAAATCATTTCTATCATATCTATACCATACACTCTGTTCTTCTTTTACTCGGTTGCTCACTCCCTTTCGTCTTTTTTGCGGAAGGGTTTTCTTTTGAGGTTTGTTTTTGCGAAAAGAATCTTTTGTCCTTCTGTAAAAGAACAAAAGATTCTTTTAAATTTTTCAAAAATCAGATGCCTGTCAGCATTGACAGTTCGTAAACTTCTTCGTCAAAAATTTCCGCAACTTCTTCATTTGTGATTTTTCCGTCATAGGTCAAAACACCCGAAACGAGTTCCCGACAATCCATCAAGGCATAAATTACATTTTTATTTGAGACAAGCGGAATAATATATTTTGACAAAATTCCTGACATCGCTGAGGCGATTGTTTTTGCTGCCAATGAAGCAACATCGGGAGCCGAAAAATACAACAAGCCGTCTTTTTCGCAAATCGGATTGCTTAAAGTTGTGACGGTATCCAAAGTTTCCACAACCGTATTTCCGGATGCAATTCCTGCGTCAATAATCAAACTGCCTTTTTTCATTTTCGCAACATCATCTGCTGTAATAACCGGTGTTCCGAATGGATTTTTCTTGACGGCACAAATCAAAAAGTCTGTATCCGGCAGCAATTTTGCGATATTTTCATTGTTTGCAAAATAAGTTTTTGCCCCCAAATCATTTGAAACTTTTTTGAGTGCATCATAATTAATATCCAAAACAGAAACATCTGCCCCAAGAGCAATTGCGGATTTAGTTGCATTGTATCCGACAACACCTGCTCCGACGATGGTTACTTTTAAGGGGGCAACACCTGTTGCACCGCTTAATAAAGCTCCACCCATATATTTTTGAGCAACCGTTTCGCAAGCACGTATCAAAGCTCGTCCGACTATTTCCGAACCGATTTCGATAAATGGATGAGCTCCTTTTGAGTCCGTAATGTTTGCGTAACTTATTGTTGTTATTTTCTTTTCCGTAACGGCTTCCATTAAAGCATTTTTATCTGTATATTTGAAAAATGCAAAAATAACCTGATTTTCTTTCAAAAGATCGTATTCATCGGACAAAGGAGGATTGATTTTGATAATAACATCAGATTGGGAATAAACATCTTCCGCCTTATTTACAATTTCGGCACCGTATTTTTTGTATTCGCTGTCACGGTATCCTGCCGAATTTGCGAAGTTTTTTTGTATTAAAACCCGATGTCCCATAGAGGTCAAAGTGTTTACCAAATCAGGAGTTAGGGCAATTTTTCGTTCATCTTTTTTTATTTCAGCGGGTGCACCTATAATCATTTCAAAAAATCCTCTTTAACTTGTTGACGACATTCCGCAACGGCATCTTCAATTTCGTTGACAATCAATTTTGCCGCAGCAACGGGGTTATCGTGAGACGTAATCGGTCTGCCGATAATCATATAATCAACACCTGCTTTAACAGCCTCTGATGGTGTAACTACACGTAATTGGTCGTTTACGACAGACCAAGACGGGCGAACGGCAGGACACATGATGATAAAATCTTCGCCAATTTCCTGACGAATTCTGACGGCTTCCGCAGCAGAGGCAATAACACCGTTCATTTCACTTTCTTTTGCAATTTTAGCAAGATGAATTCCGTATTCTTCAATATTACATTTTACGTTCAATTCTTCCGATAATGTTTTTTGTCCGAAGCTCGAAAGTGTTGTTACTGCAAGAATTGTAGGTTTCGGAATTCCCATTTTCTTTGCGACTTCGCGAGTAAGTTTTACTGTTGTCAACATCATTTTTGAGCCGCCAACCGCGTTAAGGTTAAAAAAATCAACCCCTCGTCTTATTAAATTTGCGGAAGCTTTTGCTGTCGTGTACGGAATATCGTTAAATTTTCCGTCAAAAAACACTTTCGCACCGTGCTTTTTAATCATGTTAACAGTTTCAAAAATTCCGCAAGCAACCGCAAGTTGAGTTCCAACTTTGAAGTAGCCGACATAATCTTTTAACATCACAACATATTTTTCGGCATCTTCTAACGTATCGCAATCCAATGCCAACACAATTCTGTCTTTTGCAAAAATCGGTTTTCTAACAACCATAACCTATCCTCTATTTCTAATAAGAAACATGTTAGCACATCATGCCAACATGTTTCAAGAAATATATATAATTTTGTTTCGATTTAAATTTTATGCGAACTCATTAGCGAATTCTTTAGCAAGAACGCAAGCTTTTTCGTACGCAAAATCCTCTCCCGATGCAGATAATTTGTCCAAAGCACTTTCAAAGAAAGTGTCGCATTTTTGTAAAAATTCCGGAGATTGTTTCAAACAGAAATCGATATCCGATTGAATGCTGTCCGGTTTTGCGACTTGAGATTTGCCCAAAATGCCCGTATCAGGCGGAAGTTCGCGAACAGGTTCTTTCGCAACATCTTTTTGAGCTTGAACATCTGCGGTCTTATTCAAGTTTGATGAAATCGAAACTATATGAATGTTATTATTAATTTCGTTCATTTTGACTCCGTAATTAAATATTACGTCAGCACTAAACCTCAATCAAAAATTTTTTTGT
Organism: uncultured bacterium; assembly: GCA_902783835.1. Lineage (GTDB taxonomy): Bacteria > Cyanobacteriota > Vampirovibrionia > Gastranaerophilales > Gastranaerophilaceae > RUG841. The sequence goes on along the minus strand of CACZSN010000003.1, from coordinate 595 downwards.
TAGCATGCTTTGTCGTTTTGTTAAAAACAGGAGTGGATTTTGTGGAAAGGCTATATTTACGGGGGATTGCCTGGTTTACATTTCTTTACATTATTGATGATAAAAAATCACTTTACAATTAAGAATTTTTAATTTAATATATAGAAGCAAGACCGAAATCGACGCATAGACGTTGATAGCCAAAAGGAAGAGTGCCGGAGTGGTTGATCGGGCCGGTCTTGAAAACCGTTGAACCCGCAAGGGTTCCGTGGGTTCGAATCCCACCTCTTCCTCCATTTAAAAGAGCCTGCAAAGGCTCTTTTTTAATGCGGTTGTGAAGGAACAGGACAATACAGAAAAGGGGAACTTGGCTTAAAGCCCGAGAACATAAAGTAATTCAAGAATATTTTAGGGTTACAGAAAAGTCCGGTATGTCCGATTTCCGTCTAAATTAAGTCCGGTAAAAGTCAAATTTTTCATATTAATATTGTATATTAATAGTGACATTGATTATAAATATGTGCTTATGTAAATGGCGGAGATGTTTATTGTTTGGGCGATTGAGGCACTTCCCTCAAAAGGAGAATGAGGTAATCGAAAAGTCCAGAATGTCCGG
>CACZSN010000002.1 GCA_902783835.1 uncultured bacterium | reverse complement strand
TTTTCTTTTAAATATAATACGGAGAAAAAGGAAAACACTATTAGTGTTATTGCTTCTTGCATAATTTTTAATTGTGCTGCGTCAAAATATTCATGTCCGATTCTGTTGGCAGGAACCTGAAAGCAATATTCAAAGAACGCAATTCCCCAGCTTATAAGAATTATAAGCCAAATCGCGTTACTTTTAAATTTCAGATGACCATACCAAGCGAAGGTCATAAAAATATTAGAGATGAATAAAAGAATTACGGGAGTAAGCTGCCGAAGCATTATTGGATAACCTTTCCAACAACATCCGCAATCTTTTTAATATTTTTATAAAGTTCATCAAAGTCTGCGGGAGTAAGTGATTGAGCACCGTCACAGATTGCACATTCAGGATGAGGGTGAACTTCGATTTCGAGACCGTCACAACCTGCCGCAACTGCCGCTAAAGACATTGGAGCAACTTTGTCACGCAAGCCTGTTGCGTGGCTTGGGTCAACGATTACCGGTAAGTGAGATATTTTCTTGACGACGGGAATTGCAGAAATGTCTAAAGTATTTCTTGTCATTGTTTCAAAAGTTCTGATGCCTCTTTCACAGAGCAATACTTCGCGGTTTCCGCCGGAAAGAACGTATTCTGCCGCCATCAACCATTCTTCAATTGTCGCGGACATTCCTCTTTTAATCATAACGGGTTTATTGATTTCACCCAATTCTTTCAGAAGGTTAAAATTTTGCATATTTCTTGCACCGACTTGAAGAATGTCGACATATTTTAGCATAAGCGGGATTTGAGAAATTTCCATAACTTCTGAAATAACTGCGAGGTCGTATTTATCGGCAACTTTACGGAGAATTTTCAAACCTTCTTCGCCCATACCTTGGAAAGAATAAGGAGAAGTTCTCGGTTTGAATGCACCGCCTCTGATGGTTCTAATTCCTGTTGCGGAAAGTTTTTCGGCAGCTTCTTCCATTTGTTTTTCGGATTCTACCGTGCAAGGACCTGCCATAATTCCAATGTATTGACCGCCGAATTTTGCATTTCTGACTTCAATAATCGTATCTTGATGTTGAAAAGTTCTGCTTGCAAGTTTGTAACTTGAAGTGATTTTTACAACTTCGCGAACACCTTCGAGAAGTTCAATGTTTCTTTTATCAATGGTTTTTCCGCCTACACAACCGATTACGGTTTGAACTTCACCGTTTGAAACGTGTGCGGTAAAACCTTGGTTTTCAACATATTTTATGACATTTTCAATTTGTTTTTTGTCAGCTGTCGGCTGCATGATTATAAGCATCTTTTTTCTCCTTGAGTCAATTATAAAATAAACATTATAAGAATGCGTTGTTGTGCAAAAATAAAGGCAAATCTCTTAACATTTCATTTTAAAATTTGAATTCACATGGTAAAATCAGTTTGTTAGTTTTTAGTTTGAAAGGAATATTATGTTATTAGAATTGCTTGCATCGGCGATGATTGCACCTGATTTAACTCTAATTTCGGCAAATAATACCGGTTTGGAGTGTAAACCTGCTGTTTCCGCAACAAAAAATCAATTTGATGAAATTAAATTGGACGGAAATGTTACTTATAAGTATATTTTGCCGACAAATTACAAATCAAAATACGAAGATTTTAATGAAATAATAGATAATTATGCTCCGTATGCTAAAAATGCAGTGGCGGAAATTCAATACAGATACGGTCGTGACGGGCAATTCTTAAAATGGGTTACTCTTCCGGAAAATCAATTATACAAAAAAATGGGTGTTTCTCATCTCGAAAGTATTTATTCTCAAGCAAATGAACTTGCGATGAGAAAAGAAAGCGTTTTGAGACCGTTGGTCGTATTGGGAATCGGCGGTTCTAAGCATACTGCGGAATTTTTGCTTAATATGACTGGTTTCGACAGAAAACGCCCTGTTTATTTTTATTCAGACATTGACCCTGTAAGTTATGAAAACTTCTTGAAACAAGTCGGAGTCGGTGTTCAAAACCTTAATTTCCTTGTTGTTTCAAAGTCAGGTACAACATTTGAAACAAGCGATGCGTTCAGAAGATTTGAAAATGCATTGATTAATTATTATCAATCACAAGGTCTTGATGTTGATATGGCGATTAAAAAAGCTCAAAAACATTTTGCCCTTTGTACGGATGCAAAAGCTACGGAAAAGAATTTGAGAGGCAAAGTCGGTAACAGAAACGGCTATGATAACGGATATTTAAAAGAATTGTATATCCACGATGATGTTGGCGGAAGATATAGTGTTTTTGACGATGCAGGGTTGTTTGTTCTCGGTTATGCCGGTGTTCCTATCGAAACTACACAACGTATTTTGCAAGGTGCAATCGAGGCTTCAAAATATAATTTGGAAACTAAAAATATTTATAAAAACCCCGCAATTCAAGGTGCTATCTTCAATGTTTATGCACGTTCAGCCGGTTATAATCTTATTCAACAACAATATTTCGGAAAATTATTTGAAGGTGGCGGAGAAAATTGGGCAAAACAATTGTATTTGGAATCTTTAAAAGACTTTGATTTCGTTGTCGGGAAAGCTCCTGACAGTATGCACTACGCTACGGAAGGTCATTTTAGTCCGAAAAATCGTGACAAATACAATACCGTTATGACAATTATGCAACCGAATATTTCCGATAATTATAAGAAATATGTTTCAGCAATTGCTATGACTTATTCTGAAACTACACCGTTAAAATTGGAAATTCTTGCCGTCGAAAATAATGCAATTAAGCCTGAAACGATTGGTGAATATTTGCAAACAAAACACTTTGAAACTATCTATACCGGGGTTTTGAGAAGATTGGTAAGCAATAATTCAAAAACAAAACCGATGGTTTTGCCCGAAGTTTTACAACCGTCTGTTGAAACTTACAAAAATAAATTCAAATCAGGCAGTCTGTTTGAACTTAATCCGGGATTATAAAAATTAAAAGAGGGATTTAATTCCCTCTTTTTTTATTTTGCAGACATTATGTCCAATCCTTGTTTTACGATGTCTTTATTAAGTTTTCCAGCTATTGCATCTTCGTTTAAAATAGCTGCGGTTTTTTCATCGGAAAATCCTTTTTTATAAACACGATTTTCTTTTAAAGCTGATGTTTCGTCACAAAGCGACAAAAGTTCCGTAATTCTGTCTCCCGTTTGCTCCTTGTGGTGGTGGTTTCGAATAGCATTGAGCGATGCTTCGCTAATACCTGAATCTTTCAAAAGAACATAGCTTAATTCACTGTGCAAGTCCATAACTTCACGTTCTTCAGGTGTAAATCGTCCGGGTTTATTGAAAACTTCATCGGGAATTAAAGCCTTGCCGATATCGTGAAGAAGTGCCGCTTCTTGCAAAGTATACCTGTCTTCATCGGAAATTTCATAGCCGCCTTCGCGGGTAAGATTTGTTGCATAATTGTATGTCGTCATAAAATGGTTTTTTGAATCTTCCAAATGCGCCATGTCAACTTTCGGTGTATAGCCGTATTTCCCTAATATTCCGTCAATTTCATCCTTATGAGCCAGAATTGATTGATTTATGTAATTTTCATTCAAAAATTTGTTCATATATTGTTCGGGCATGTTTCGGATTTGAAACTTGCGAACGGCATCAGACATAAAAGATTGTAGCAGATTTAACGGATTGGTGTTCTTCGTTTCTTTCGTTGAAGAAAATTCTACTTTGTCTTCTATCGGTTGATTTAATAAATATGCGTAACTTTTATTCTGTGATTGACTTACACTTTGAGTCTTAGTTAGGGCAGCAAAATTCACCCCATTAATTTGCGCCATTAGTTTTTCCTGATTAGTAAACATTATTTTTATCGGCAATTTTAAAGAAAACTTTAAAAAATTTTATTTTTTAGAAAACTTTGTTAAATTTCGTCAAATCAAATGATAAATTTGTTTTATTTTTGAATTAATTTTGTATAATAAAGTTGAGGGAATTAATAATATGGAAAATAAAAATGTTAAAGCGGTAATTCTTGCAGCAGGCAAAGGCACAAGAATGAAATCCGATTTGCCGAAAGTATTGCATCCGATTTACGGTAAACCACTCGTTGGTTACGTTATAGATGCAGCGAAAAAGACTGGCATCATTGATGAAAGCATTGTTGTCGTAGGTCACGGTGCAGAAAAAGTTGAAGAATTTGTTGAAGGTTACGATGAAAATTCAAAATGCGTTCTTCAATCACCTCAACGAGGAACGGGCGATGCTGTTGCGAAAGCAAATCCTTTGCTTGAAGATTTTGACGGCACAGTCGTAATTTTATACGGTGACACTCCGCTTGTTACGCCTGAAACTTTGAATGACTTTATTAAACAACACCACGAATCAGGTGCGGCATTGACAGTTATGTCGGCAATTTTCGACGACCCGACAAATTATGGAAGAATCGTCAGAAACGCTGACGGCTCTTTGAAATGTATTACGGAAGAAAAAGATACTACTCCTGAAGAAAAGAAAATCAAAGAAATTAACGCAGGACTTTATTGTTTAGATAAAAAAGTTATTTTCCCGTTATTCTCAGAACTCAAATGTAACAACGCTCAAGGTGAATATTATTTGACTGATATTGTTGCATTAACTATTGCAAAAGGTTTAAAGGCTGAGGCATATGTTCTTCAAAATAATGAAGAAATTTACGGAATTAATTCAAAAGCAAATCTTGCTGAAGCTACAAAAATTTTGAACAAGAGAACAAATGATAAATTATTGGCAGAAGGTGTTACAATTGTTGACCCTGATACAGCGTACATTTCGCCTGATACAACTATCGGTCGTGATACGATAATTTTCCCGAATGTATATATTTCAGGTAAAAATACAATCGGTGAACATTGTAAAATCGGACCTTTCGCTCATATTAGAGACGGAGCGACAATCGGTGATAACGTTCGCATCGGAAATTTTGTCGAAATTAAAAAATCAGTTGTAAAATCAAATACTAATGTTTCGCACTTAAGCTACATTGGCGACAGTGAACTTGGCGAACATGTGAATATCGGGGCGGGAACAATTACTGCAAATTATGACCCCGTTTTGAAAACAAAAACTAAAACGATTATTAAAGACGGAGCAAACACAGGTTCAAATTCAGTACTTGTTGCACCTGTTACAATGCACGAAAACTCAATGTGTGCAGCAGGTTCTGTCGTAACAAAGGACGTTGAGGCGAATGCCTTAGCATTAACACGTAGCCCGTTAAAGGTATTCTCTGATTGGGTTACGAACAGATTGCAGAAAGGTAAATCAAACTAATGGAACTTAAATCGGTATTTCCGCAAGGAAACAAACAAATTAATCCGACTCACGACATTAAATTGTTTTCGGGACGTGCTAACCCGAAATTAGCGGAAGAAATTGCAGAGTATTTAGGAACAACTGTCGGTCCGATGGTTATCAAAAACTTTGCTGACGGTGAAACTTATGTTCAGGTTCAAGAAAGTATCCGTGGTGATGATGTTTTCATTATCCAGCCTGTTTGTTCGCCGGTAAATCAAAATGCTATGGAACTTTTGATTATGATTGATGCATTCAAAAGAGCCAGTGCAAAGACAATTACAGCGGTTATTCCTTATTACGGCTATGCTCGTCAGGACAGAAAAACAACAGGTCGTGAAGCTATTACCGCTAAATTAATGGCAGACCTTTTGACAACGGCAGGTGCGGACAGAGTTGTTGCTTTGGACTTGCACTCAGGTCAAATTCAAGGATTCTTCAACATTTTGGTAGATAACATATTTGCAACTTTACCGCTTGTTGATTATATGAAGAAAAAGAATTTTAATCCTGACGAACTTTGTGCTGTCAGCCCTGATGCAGGCGGTGTAAGACGTGCAAGATATTTTGCAAAAGAAATGAAATGTCCGATTGCAATTGTTGACAAACGTCGTGACAAGCACAATGAAGCTATTGCGGAATACCTCATCGGTGATGTACAAGACAAGATTTGTATTTTGTTCGACGATATCATCGACACGGCGGGAACTATCTGTGAAGCGGCAAAATTATTGAAAAAATCAGGTGCTAAAGAAGTTTATGTTTGTGCTGTTCACCCTGTTTTCTCAGGTCCGGCACTTCAAAGACTTGCCGAAGCCCCGATTGAAGAAGTTGTTGTTACAAATTCAATTCCGTTAGCGGAAGGAGCTCCCGAAAAAATTACTCAATTGAGTGTTGCTCCTATTTTGGGTGAAGCAATTTCAAGAATTCACGATAATGAATCAATCAGTTCTATTTTCGGATTTGAAAAAGAATACAAAGGTTAAAAATTCAAGCCCCTTTTTAAAAGGGGCTTTTTTGTACTATTTTATACCAATTCTTTCGGAAAGAAGCGGTACAATTGTTTTCCAAGCTTTTTCACTCGGGTGAGTTCTGTCTGAAATTTGATATTCTTCGGCAAAAAAGTTGATATCGGAAAGGTCATTAATATTTACAACTTTAATACCTGATTTCTCGATATCTTTTATATATGAATGGATACATGCGGGTTTTTCGTACACAAACATTACAAATTCCGCATTTGGAAATATTTTTTCAACTTCTCTTTTTATTTCTTTTACGTACAATTCCATTACATCGGAATGTTCTTCGTTATAAGTTTTATCGCGAAAATATTGTACTAAGAAGGATATTTCAAATATATTATGATGAGGTTTTATATATTCTAAATGTTCGTTTCCGTTTTCATCTTTTACAGTTTTAAAAATCGGTGTTTTTTTATCACTAATATCTAAGACTAACCTTCTTTCGTGGTCGTAAATATAGGTATAAATAAAATATTTTGTATCTTTTGTGTTCTCGGGAAGAATGTTTTGTTTTGAATATTTTTCATAATTTCTCAACATATACAAAATTTCTTTAGGCGAACTTCCGCATATACCGATGTTGTATACTTTGTATTTTTGAGCATATTTTGCTAATTCCGCACTAAATGTATCTTCATCTGCCAAACTGTCCCCGTATGTAAAAGAACAACCCGCTAATACAATATTCTTGTTTTTGTATTGTGAACCGATAGAGGGTTTTCGAAAATCTTCAATCTTAATATAATTTTCTTTATTTGCGTTGAGATAACAATTTTGGACGTATATTTTCAGAATTCTTAAGTAATCAACGGAAAGTTGTTTCGCATTATTGATTTTAAAAGTAGTTTGCCTTTCATTTAACATACTCGAAAATGCGGCATTTACTTTCATAATCAGACAAGTAAATTCTAAAATTGCAAGCAAAGAAAATAAAATAATTATGTTAATTACTATTATTGATGCAATTTTTTTTAACTTTTCCATATAAAAACGTATAATATACTGACAAAAAGATAAGATACGTAATTTGTATCAAATTAAAAAGTGGCGGAGAGAAAGGGATTCGAACCCTTGGTGGAGTTAGAGCCCCACACAGACGTTCCAGGTCTGCACCTTAAACCGCTCGGACATCTCTCCTTGGTTTATAGAAAAATTTTATCGCAACCTAAGTTGATTGTAAATAGTTTATTTTAATACGAAACAGGGTACGGTTTTTGTACCCTGTTAAATTAAAATTTTATTTATCTGTAATTTGTGAATTGAAGGGCAATATCGTATTTATCTTCATTTTGTCTCATCAATTTAATAATTTCCTGTAAGTCATCACGGCTCTTTCCTGATACTCTGACTTGTTCACCTTGAATGGATGCCTGAACTTTAAGCTTAGAGTTTTTTATATCTGCTACGATTTTTTTTGCAAGTTCCATGCTCAAACCTTTTTTAAGATTTAAAACTTGGCGGACATTTCCTCCGAGAGCATTTTCAATCGGTTGGGCATCAAGAATTTTTATGCTCAAATTTCTTTTTACCATTTTTGATTGAAGCAAATCGATGATGTTTCTCAATTTCATATCATCTTTTGTTGTGATTGTAATTGCTTTATCCGCTTCGAGGTTAATTTCCGAGCCGCTGTCTTTTAAGTCAAAACGTGATGCAACATCTCTTTTAACTTGGTCTACGGCATTTACCAATTCTTGACGGTCAAATTCCGAAACTATATCAAAACTGCAATCTTTTGCCATTATGTTGTCCTTTCTTTATCTTAAGCGTTTTTTTGAGAATGTTACAAGTTTGGCTTGTTCTCTAACGTATTTTCTTATTGCCGGGGTTATAATCAAATCCGGTTCGGAATTGCAAAACTCATCAAGCATTGTAACTTCAATCTGCGTTTTTCCCATCGCCCCGTATATCAAAGCTATGGTTATATCATCCAGTGCATTTTTCCTGTTCTTTTTATGATATTGAAGTTTTTGTGCAAGTATATTTTGCTTTCCGTAAGATTCAACTAAATTTTTGTAGTATTCAAAATGAAGCGGATATTTTTTTATTGCTTCCGCAAATTTTGCTTCCGCAAGCTCCGGATATCCTATCGTAATGTATGTTCTGCCTAAATTATTGTAATATACCGATGATGCTTGTGAATTCGGATTTAACTCTATTGCAAGTTCAAATTCTTTTATCGCTCCAAAATAATAATATTCTTTGAGATACATTAATCCCATATTATTATGTTTTGCGGCATTTTTTTCGGCATCAATGGTGTAATGAACGCTTACATCTTCTAATCTTCCGGCTCCGCAAAGAAAAAATGTTGAAAAAATTAATAACGCAACGGTTAAAATTTTTCTCATAACAATTCCGTTTCGTAACCCTCGTATGCCATAAAGCAACCTTCAAATTGATTTTTATAATATTTTTCAATGTTTTTCAACTTTTCATCATCATATGACGGGTCAAAGTGGAAAAATGCAAGTTGTTTTGCTTGAGCGGCTTTTGCCGTTTCTATTGCCATTTCAAAAGTTGAATGACCGAAACCTTGTTTCGGAGCAATCGGAGAGAGGTAATCTTCTCCTGAATATTGACTGTCGTGGATTAATAAATCTGTGTTTCTTGCGAAAAATGCAAGTTTTTTATCTCCTCCAATGTAACTTTCTTTGTCGGTTGCATATACCATTGTTTTTCCGTGGTAGGCAATTTTGTAAACCATTACACCTTCCGTGCCGTGGGCATATGATTTCATGCAACTTACAATAACTTCATCTTCGATAGGAATAATATCGTCTGCCGAAATAATTCTCTTTCTCAGCGGGTCAGGATTTCCTTTCGAGAAAATCAAAACTTCGCCTTCCGTAATATTAGAAACTTCTATATCCGCTGCAATATCGTTCATACATACAGGGAATGATTTATCATAAAGTAATTGGTGAAGATTGTCTTCTAATGATTCAGAATAATCACTAAAACCGTAAACTCTGATTTTTGAAGTTAATACGTTCAACGGTTTGAAAAAGTTAAAACCTTGAATGTGGTCAGCGTGAATATGACTTAGCAAAATGGTTGCGTTAATTGGTGTTCGTTGGAAAAATTCATCTGATGATGCGATGTGTTTTTTCATCAACTCGTTTCCAAGAGAAATAATACCTGTTCCGGCATCAAGAATAATTAAATGCCCGCCGACATTAACTTCTACGCAGGATGTGTTACCGCCGATATCGAGGAAACCCTTGGTCGGAGTAGGATAAGAACCTCTTATTCCTCTGAATTTTACGGTAAATTTATTTCTGCTGTCAGTCATTTTGAAAACCTCATCTTATTTTGATTTTAACTGTTTTTTACCGGTTTGTCCAATTATTTTGAGACTTTTGCTTTTCCGCATTTGCAATTTTTTTTGTTGCAACCGCATTGACAAGCTTTATTTACGGTAATTACGGCATTTCTGTCAGTTTCTTGTCCGCAAGTCGGCCAGCCGATTTTTGTTTTAGCAATTGCTTGTACGTCTTTGAGGTTTGTTTCTCTGTAATCCAATGTGAAAACTGTTTTATCGCTTCGATTGTCGATTGTGATAAATCTTAATGCAATCGGGTAGCTTGTTAATGACGGGGATGCGACTTCCACAACGTTATCGGTTTGTCTGATTTTATTTGCGTGGAAGTGACCGCCTAATATCAAAATCGGATTATCATATTTTGCGACAACTTCATTGAAAGCATATAAATTAACTATATCGTGGTCACGTGATATTGTGGGATATACTGTCGGGAAGTGCATATAGATAACAATTACGTCATTTTCCGCATTTTTCATTGTTTCATCAAGAAATTTTAATTGTTCGGGCGGAAGATATCCTTGAGCGGTTGTTTTGTTGTCATAAGCCGCATCCAAACAAATGAATGTCATATCTTTTTTCGGTTTAAATGTGTAATAAGTTTTATCCGGAGCAAAACCGTCGGGATTAATTTTGTTCAATAATTCAATATGTTTTTTCTTTGTTAAATCGCCGCTGAGAGCTACATCGTGGTTACCGAGGCAATAGTACCAAGGTGTCGGTAAAACTTTATTTAAGTAGTTATACATGAATTCAAAATCTTTTGACAAAGGTCTGTCAGCCGCATCGCCCGTAACCAATGTGAATTTGACGTTTTTTTCTTCTTTAATTTGTTTTGCCGCATCATCAAGAATAGGAAGTGCATAAAATTTCATTTTAAAACTTTTTGCGTTTTCGGGACGGGGTGCATCCGGATTATAGTGAATATCAGAAATTTGTGCAAACTTTAAAGTTGTCGCAAGTGCTGAAATCGGTGTTGAAAACGTAATGATTAAAAGTAATGCAAATATTTTTGTTAAAAATTTTTTATTCATAAATACACTCCTTATCTTTTTTCAAATTATACCAAAAAAAATTCTTAAGTTATATAATGTGTTAAGAAAGAAGAAGCCATGACGTTTGGAAAAGAAATTATTATAATTGAATTAATAGGTATTATTGCGTTTGCAATTTCAGGGGCAATCGTTGCCATAAAGCGTAATTTTGATATTTTCGGAATTATCGTTTTAGGTGTAATTACGGCTGTCGGTGGCGGAGCAATCAGAGATATTATTTTAGGAATAACTCCTCCTACAATGTTCAGACATTCTTTGTATGTATTTGTTGCCTTTTTAACATCCTGTATTGCATTTGCAGTTGCTGCTGTTATGGCGGTTAAGTTTAAAAAGAACAAAGAATTTTTTATGGATGTGGTTAACTTTTTCGATGCAATCGGTTTGGGTGTTTTTGCCGTAACAGGTACAAATACTGCGGTTGTCGCCGGTTTTTCGCACAATCCGTTTTTGGCAATCTTCGTTGGTGTGATAACAGGTATCGGCGGCGGCATGTTGAGAGATATTTTGGCGGGAAGAGTTCCTTTTGTTCTTTATAAAGATGTTTATGCTTCTGCCGCAATAGTAGGAGCTTCTTTGTATTATGTTATGTTTATAAACGGTGTTAATACAACTGTTTCGGTTTCTTTGACCATTATTATTACAATTATGATAAGACTTGCGGCATCGTTTTATCATTTGAGTTTGCCGAGAATACCAAAACTTAATATAAAAGATGATGAAGACTAAATTACGTTTTGCTCTTTTCTTTTTGTATTTCTCTGAAATTTGCAAGAGAGTGTGTTTTTGTTAAAATTAAATCAAAGTCGTTTTAAAGGAGAAAAAATGAAAAGATCAATAAGATTAGATAAAATTCCACCGTATCTTTTCGCGGAAATTGACCGTAAAATCAATGAAGCAAAAGCTAAAGGTGTTGATATAATCAGTCTCGGAATCGGTGATCCCGACACTCCGACGCTTGAAGATGTCGTTTCTGAAATGCATAAGGCAATCGATGATCCGAAAAATCACGATTATCCGCCTTATAACGGAACAAAGGATTTTAGGGAAGCAGCTTGCAAATGGATGAAAGACAGATTTGGTGTAGAACTTGACCCTGATAAAGAAATGCTTGCAAATATCGGTTCAAAAGAAGCTATTGCACACGTTTTCTTTGCTTATGTAGATGAAGGCGATTATACACTTGTTCCTGATCCGGGATATCCCGTTTATAAGAATGCAACGATTTTCGCAGGCGGAACACCTTATTCTATGCCGCTTTCCGCAGAAAATCATTTCTTACCTGATTTTGATAAAATTCCTGAAGAAATTGCAAAAAAATCAAAAATTATGTTCTTGAATTACCCGAATAACCCGACAGGTGCGGTTTGTGATTTGGAATTCTTCAAAAAAGCAGTGGATTTTTGTAAAAAATATGATATTCTTCTTTGCCATGACCAAGCATATTGCGAAATGACATATGACGGTTATGTAGCTCCTTCCGTTCTTCAAGTAGAAGGTGCAAAAGATATCGCAATCGAATTTTTCTCACATTCAAAATCATACAATATGACAGGATGGAGAGTCGGTTTTGTTTGCGGTAACGCTGAAGCAATTACTGCTCTCGGTACTATCAAAAACAATATTGATTCAGGTGTGTTTAAAGCTGTTCAACAAGCTGCTGTTGCTGCGTTTAACACTCCGAAAGAACGTATTCAAAAACTTAATAACATGTACAAAGAACGTAAAGAAGTTATGGAACAAGGTTTGAGAGAATTAGGTTGGGATGTTGAACCTTCAAAAGCTACATTCTACCTTTGGATTCCCGTTCCGAAAGGATTTACGTCAGAAGAATTTGTTACGGTAATGCTTGAAAAGGCACACGTGGTTGTTCCGCCCGGAAACGGTTACGGCCCGAATGGTGAAGGATTCTTCCGTATAGCGTTGACAAAACCTGTTGAAGTTATCAAAGAAGCCTTGAAACGTATGAAAGACGCAGGTATTTCTTACAATATGACAAAATAAATTTAATAGTAAACGGCGGTTGAAAAATCGCCGTTTCTTTTATTTTTCATAAAAAAAAGACGGTACTGTACCGTCTTGGAAAATACTCTCTCTCTCAAGTTTTCAACGGTTAAATTATTTAACTGATTTAAATAAGTTTTTAACCATTGAGAAAAATCCTGTTTGACGAGGAGTGAAAACATCCGCCGTAACAAGATTAACGAAATGTTTGTTTAATCCTTTGCGAGCCAAAGGAGTTGCCGTAAATTCTCTTTCCAAGACAAAGCTTGTTTCTTCCGCAATTTCTTTTGTTAACATTCAAACCACCCTTTTCGTTTATAGAATATCAAATTTTATCTGAATTAAAATCATCTGTTTTATTGAAAATGTGATAAAATTGGTTTACGATTTTATAGTAAGTAAGTTGCCTGAATGTCATATGCGACAGGCGAAAATATTTGTTATTTTCATCATAAGAGGTAAAAATGAGTAAATTTAATAAAATTGTAATTTTCATATTTGCATTAATCGGAATATGTTTGTCCGCACATTTGTGCAAAATATATTATGATGCGAACTTTAATCCATATGCACTTGCAAGTTTCTGCTCCGTAAGTGATTTCGTGGATTGTGACGGAGTTGCCAAAACGACGTATTCTCAATTTTTAGGAATTCCGCTCTGTCTTTGGGGGTTATTTTTCTATCTCTTTGTGATGTTGATGTTGTTTGCCGATAAGCTTGCCAAGTTTAAACTTTTTAAATTTATGGAAGTTTTCAAAAATCCTCAATCCTACATTTTCTGTCTCGGATTGTTAGCTTTTTGTATTTCTGCATGCCTTGCGGGAATTTTACTCTTTGAAATTCACAAAATATGCGTTCTTTGTATAGCTACTTATTTGGTTGACTTGGCACTTGCGATAATAGCAAAAGATTTATCAAAATCTCCTGTTTTTGAAATAAAACAGTCCGTTTCGGATTTTATTGATGCGATAAAAATTAAAAAATATTTAATTGCTTTTATTTCCGTAGTAGTTGTTTTTGCGGGAGTTTTGACCTATACAACAGTAAGTAATGTGTTGACTCCTCAAGTTAAAGCGATGAAAGTTAAGTTTTCCGGTGATAAAAAATATCAAACCGATGGAAATATTATGGGCAATCCTGATGCAAAAATCACTGTTCATGAGTATTTTGACTATAATTGTGCTTCGTGTTTTATGCTTGGAATTTCATTGGAACGGGTTATGGACGAACTTGACGGAGTAAGAATTATCCAGCACAATATGCCTCTTGACTCCGAATGCAATCCTTTGTTGAAATCAGGCGGACACCAAGGTTCTTGTCGTATGGCAAGATATGCACTTGCGGCAAAAAAACAAGGACATTTTAGAGAAGTTCACGAAATTTTCTTTGACAAAACTCCTGCGACCGAAGAAGAAATTTTGCAACTTTTGAAACAGGATAGAACTATTGATATCAAACAACTTCAAGAAGATGCAAATTCTGATGAAATTAAATCAGAATTAAAACAAGAAATCGAAGAGGCTATAAACAAAGAAATTGAAGCTACTCCGACTATTATCATCAATATGGAAAAAATTACGGGAAATCTTCCGTATTATGATATGAAAGAAAAATTGATGAAATTAGGAGCTACGGAGAAAAAAAATGACTAAAATTCTGCTCCATGCCTGCTGTGCCGTATGTGCGGGATATCCTCTCGATTTGTTGAGAGAAACGAACTTTGAGCCGATTGTTTATTTCTTCAATCCTAATATTCATCCGAAAGAAGAGTATGACAGACGATTAGCTGAACTCGTACGTTATTGTAAGAAACAAAATATTGAGTTGATTATCGAGGAGGAGCCAAAAGAAAATTGGTTTGAGTTCGTAAAAGGTCTTGAAGATGAACCTGAAAAAGGCATGCGTTGCCATAAATGTTTTGAATATCGACTCATGAGAACGGCAAAAAAGGCAAAAGAACTTGGTATTGAACAATTTACTACCACTTTGTTTGTAAGTCCGCACAAAGTCAGAAACGATATTATTGCAGAAGGTCAAAAGGCTGCAAATGCTTATGGTGTTGAATTTTTGGATATCGATTTCAGAAAAAAAGACGGTTTCTTAAAAACTATGAAAATTGCAAAAGCTGAAAATTTTTATCGTCAAACATACTGCGGGTGTGTTTTTTCCGTCAGAAAAGAAACAGTTACAATGCCTTAATTTTATAAATCAAAAGGGTTGATTTTTATTCTTGAATTTATATAATTACAACATATTTTTAAATTTATTGTGTTGTTTTAGTTATTTAAGGAAAAGGAAAAAATTATGCAAGAATTAGAAAAGCAATTCCACATCAGATGTGTTGAAGGCGATGTAGGACGTTATGTAATTCTCCCCGGAGACCCCGGTCGTTGCGAATCAATCGCAAAATTATTTGACAATCCTCATCACGTTGCACAAAACAGAGAATACAACATTTATACAGGTACTTTGTTAGGTGAAAAAGTCAGCGTATGTTCAACAGGTATCGGTGGACCTTCTGCATCAATCGCTATGGAAGAACTTCACAATATCGGTGCTGATACGTTTATCAGAACAGGTACTTGCGGCGGTATTGATTTGAATGTTCAATCAGGTGATATCGTTGTTGCAACAGGTGCAATCAGATTTGACCACACTTCTATGGAATATGCTCCGATTGAACATCCCGCAGTAGCAAACCTCGATATTACAATTGCTCTTCGTCAAGCAGCACTTGCTATGGGCAAAACTACTCACACGGGTGTTGTTCAATGTAAAGATGCATTCTATGGTCAACACAGCCCCGCTAAAATGCCTGTTTCATATGAACTTCTCAACAAATGGGAAGCATGGAAACGTTTAGGTGTTAAAGCTTCCGAAATGGAATCAGCTGCATTGTTCGTTGTTGCTGATGCTCTTAAATGTCGTTGCGGTTCTTGCTTCCACGTTATCTGGAATCAAGAAAGAGAAGCAGCAGGCTTAGATCAAAAAATGAGTGAAGATACTTCAGCATCAGTAAAAGTTGCGGTAGATGCTTTGAAACTTATCATTGAACAAGACAGAGCAGCAAAAAAATAATTTTTGCAGAAAGTTAAATTTAAAAGGATTGTGAGAAATTGCAATCCTTTTTTGTTATATAATGTTTTTGAATTTTATTTTAATAAAAGGAGATGGATATGTTTGATGTAGTTACAATCGGCAGTGCAACAAAAGATGCTTTTATTGAAACAGACGGTGCAAATATTGTTTCTGTTGCAAAGAAAGAGAGTAACAGTGCTTTTATGGCATATCCTTACGGTTCAAAAATTGAGATAAATGATTTTAGTATTGCAATCGGTGGCGGTGCTGTAAATACAGCGTGCAACTTTGCGGGACTCGGTATGAAAACCGCAACAATTGTTAAAATCGGAGATGATTCTACGGGAAAAGATATTGTCAAAATGCTTGAAAATCGCGGAATTTCAACTGATGCCGTTGTTGTTGATAAAGATGAAAATACGGGGATTTCCGTAATTTTATTGAGTTTTCAAGGTGACAGAACTGTTCTTGCTCACAGAGGTCCGAATGCTACTATTTCAGAAAAAGACATTGATTTTAATATGATTAAAAATTCAAAATGGCTTTATATTGCTCCGTTGAACGGTGAAAGTACGGAAGTTTTGGATAAAATTGCAGATTTTGCCGAAGAAAACGATGTCAATATGGCAATTAATGTCGGAACGAGCAGTATCAAAAGAGGAGAACAATATCTCGATAAAATTTTGAAAACGGCTGAAGTTGTCGTTATGAATGCCGAAGAAGCAAGTATGTTAACGAAAATTCAGGTTAGACCCGATACAAAAACTGAGAAATTTTCAGATTGCAAAATTCACCCCGATATTATAAAAATGTTGAAACATTTAAAATCGACAAATGCAAAAATAGTTGTGATTACAGATGGCGGAAACGGTGCTTATGCATATGACGGCGATACTTTTTATCAATGTGACGAATTTCCCGCAAAAGTTGTAAGTACGTTAGGAGCCGGCGATGCTTTTGCTTCTACTTTCGTAAGTGTTTTGCACCAATCAGGTTGGGACATTGAAAAATCTCTGAAATATGCTTCAATCAATGCGGCATCCGTAGTGGGAAAATTTAATGCTCAAGACGGTCAACTTTCATTTGCAGAAATAGAAAGAAAAGCAAATGAAGCTTCTAATTTTAATGTTTGCAAAATGAAATAAACCTTTCGGGATTTTGCAAAGTACAAATTCTCAAAAGGTTTATTGTTTGTGAGAACTCAGATTACAAACATTTTTTGCAATCTGCGACTATAAGTTCCGGAGTTAGATGATATTTTTCGTACAAGACTTTTAAGGGTACTCTGTCCGTAAATTCTTTATCTCCTCCAAAGTTCAAGACTTTCATATCGGAATTTCCGTAAAATCTTGAGATTTTTTCACCGAAACCACCGTCAAGACAACCGTCTTCAAGTGTTATAACAAGTTTGTGATTTTCTTTTAATTTATTTAAAAGTTCTTCATCAATACCCGTAATAAATTTCGGGTTAATCAATGTGGCATTAATATTTTCGGCTTTTAAAACTTCTTTTACTTTTTTACCAAGGTGATAGAAGTTCCCGAGTCCGATAATTGCTACTTCAGAGCCGTTTTCTGTTATTTCGTATTTATTCAAAACTGAATAATCAGTTTCATCTTTTTTGTTCGAAGAAATTACTTCTCCGTACGGAACACGAATAACAACGGGATGTTCTGTTTGTTCAACCGCATAATCAAGCATTTTTAAATATTCTTCCTTGCAAGTCGGAGCAAGATAAACAATATTTGGAATATTTGAAATGAGCGGAATATCGAATGAACCCAAGTGCGTTACATCCATTTCCATAATTGTTCCCCAGTTTACTAAAATTGTTGCGGGGGAATTATTTAATGCCAAGTCTTGTGAAAGTTGGTCGTAAGTTCTTTGTATGAAAGAACTTATTATCGCAAGAATTGGTTTAGCTCCGTTTTTAGCAAGTGCTGATGAGTATGCAACCGCGTGTTCTTCTGCAATTCCTACGTCTGTATAATTTTTTCCGAGAGCATCTCTGAAATCTTGTCCGAATCCTGTTGCTCCGGGTGTTGCAGGAGTAATCGCAATAACGGTTTTGTCTTGTTTTTGTTTTTCTAAAATATAGTTTGTTGTAATTGTGTTATAGTCTTCGCTTTGCGAAGATGTTTCACTCTTTTCATCCAAAATATGAGGAAGTGACCAGTGTCCCCATTCTTTATTGATTTCTGCGGGTTTATAACCTTTGCCTTTGAGTGTATGAATATGAACAACAGTTGGTTTATTGGTGTCTTTTACGCTTTCAAAAACTTCAATTAAATCTTCAATATCGTTTCCGTTTTCAACGTAATAATAATCAAATCCGAAAGTTTTGAAATAATTTAATTCTGCCTTGCCGTTGGTTTCTCTCAAAAGATTAAGATTTTCGTATAAACCGCCTTGATTTTTCGCAATTGACATTTCATTATCATTTACGATTATGATAATGTTTGAACCGAGTACGGAAGCATTATTTAAACCTTCGAAAGCTTCACCGCCACTGAGTGAACCGTCACCTATCAATGCAATAACGTTATAATTTTCACCTTTCAGGTCTCGTGCTTTTGCAACACCTGTTGCTAAACTTACGGATGTTGAAGTATGTCCGATAATAAATGTGTCATGCTCACTTTCTTCAGGGTTAAAATATCCTGAAATTTCAAGGTTCTCGAGCGGATTTGTAAAACCTGCTTTTCTTCCTGTTAACATTTTATGAGGATAGCATTGGTGTGATACGTCAAAAACAAATTTATCGACAGGAGAGTTAAAAACTTTGTGTAATGCGATTGTTGCTTCTACAATTCCCAAATCGGGGCCAAGGTGACCGCCTATTGCGTTAACCCTTGTCAAAATGCCGTTTCTGATTTCGGACGCAAGTGTTTCCATTTCTTCAACAGTCAATTCTTTCACGTCTTGAGGTGAATTTATTTTATCTAAAATTGTCATAATTTCTCCTTATAAATCCAAACTTTTAATCCATTTTTCCGCATCTTTTTCATTTGCGGTTCTTTCATATGTCGAATAACCGTTTTTAATTTCCGCTTTAGGGGCAAGTTTTTTCATATCGGTAAATGTTGCCGATTCTCCGCCGCCACCGTGCGTGCAGAACGGAACTATAATCTTTCCTTCAAAGTTATTGTTTGCCAAAAATGTCTTAACCGGTGATGCCATTGTATACCACCAAACAGGTGTTCCGACAAAAATTACATCGTAATCTTTTACATCTTTATTGAGCGGTTTGATTTCGGGCATGATGTTTTGTTCTTTTTCCGTTTTTGCTAACGAAACAACATCGTTATAACCGGTAGGATATGGTTTCACGGGAACAATTTCCGCTAAGTCTCCGCCTGTTAACTTTTGAATTTTTTCGGCAACAGCTTTTGTATTGCCTGAATATGAATAGTAAGTAATCAAAATATTGTGTGTCATTTCCGCCTCCGATTTCTTTGCTTCAACTTTAGAATATTGATATAGTCCGATTAATACAATTAATATTGCTACTATAAAAACAGATAATATTTTTTTCATTTTTTTCTCCTTATGTTATAATTTTAGTGCTTGAGAGTTACTCTCAGTCAATAATTCTTGTTGAAAGGTGGTTTACAAATGTATACAATTAAAGAAGTTGCGGATATGATGGACGTTTCGGAGCATACATTAAGATTTTGGGCAAAAAATGGTTTTATTCCGGACATAGAGAGAGACAGAAATAACATAAGATTGTTTTCCGAGCATACTTTAGGTTGGGTTAAAATTGTCAAATGTTTGAGAAATGTCGGAGTGGATTTGAAATCGGTAAAAAAATATATTGATTTATGTTTGGTAGGTGATTCCACTATTCAGGAAAGATATGAAATTATTCTTGAAACGAAGAAAAAAGCACTTGAGCAGATGGAAGATTTAAAGAAGCAACTTGAGTTGTTGGATTATAAAGAAAATTATTACAAAACTCTTATTGCTAATAATTTGATGGATAAATATAACCCGACGAACGAAAAACAAATTTTGGCTAAGGATGCTTAATTTGAAAGGAAAATCGAAATGTGGCTTTTATATGCATTAGGAAGTGCTGTTTTTGCGGCATTGACTGCAATTACTGCAAAAATAGGTGTCGAAGGTATAAACTCAAATCTTGCGACGGCAATTAGAACTTTTGTTGTTTTGATTATTTCAACGGGTATTGTTTTTTCGACAAAAGAATTCCAAAACATTCCGTCAATTTCACAAAAGACTTGGGTATTTTTAATAATTTCCGGTATTATGACGGGATTATCGTGGCTTTGTTATTTTAAAGCTTTGCAAACCGGAGAAACCGCACGGGTTGTGACGGTTGACAAATTCAGCCTTGTTTTTGTTTTATTGCTTTCTGCGTTATTTTTGCGTGAAACAATGAATTTTAAAATGATTTTCGGTTGTATTTTAATTACTGTCGGTACAATTATGATGGTTATTTAAAATATTGCAAAAAAAGAATGGCTTGCGATATAATATGCTTGTAGGGGATTAGGTATGAAAAACAGTTTTTTATCGTTATATTATCTTTCAAATACATTAACAGTATTGG
The DNA here is from genome assembly GCA_902783835.1 of uncultured bacterium. Classification (GTDB taxonomy): domain Bacteria; phylum Cyanobacteriota; class Vampirovibrionia; order Gastranaerophilales; family Gastranaerophilaceae; genus RUG841. Next base: position 22,939 of record CACZSN010000002.1, on the reverse strand, counting down.
CAGATTTGAAAAAAGATAAAGTTTTGGGTAATTTATGCAAACTTTTGGAAATTTTTGCAAAAAAAGATTTTAAAGAAAGAATTTATCCAGAAGCTACCGAATATTATTCACAAATGTGTTTGGAATTGTATAATTCTGACAAATCTGCAAGTTTGCCAAATTATTTGTATGATTTAATTTTATATAGTGAAAATGCATTTTCTCTTGCGTGTGCAAAGGGAAAATTTCACGAAATTTCCACTCATATTATTGAATCGGTAAAAAACGATATTAAAACGATAAGACTTTTTTCGGAAATTGACTATGATGATATTGTCGGAATGTTAATTAAAAACAATCCCGATCTTGAAAAGGTTGCTGACAGTATGCCGTCTTATGCAAATTCTTTTAAACATTACGGCAAAAAAGATATTTGGGAAGATTACATTTCAGACTATGTAAGATTTTATGCTAAAAACGGTACGGGAAAATTTGCAAAGAATTATTCATTCCGTATGGATTTGAACGGTGAACTTTTGCCTGTTACTCATCCTGATACAATCAGATTGGATAATTTAAAAGAATATGAATCACAAAAACAAAAAGCAAATAATAATATGGTATCTTTCCTTTCCGGTAATCCGTACAATAACGTTTTGTTATACGGTGACAGAGGAACGGGTAAGTCTTCTTGTGTTAAGGCTCTTGCAAATGAGTATGCGGAAGTTGGACTTAGAGTTATTCAACTTGAAAAAAATAAATTGAAATATTTGAGCAATCTTATGCAAAGTCTTGCTGATAATCCTTTGAAATTTCTTATCTTTATTGACGATTTAACATTCAGTGAAGATGATGACAATATGGGAACTTTAAAGGCTGTGCTTGAAGGTTCGGTTTGTGCTCAACCTGAAAATACCGTTATTTATGCAACATCAAACCGCAGACACATCGTAAGAGAAACTTTCTCCGCCCGCGAAGGTGATGAACTCCATAAAGAAGATACTATCGATGAAATTATGTCTCTTTCTGACAGATTTGGTTTAATGATAACTTTTCAAATGCCTTCAAGAGAAAAATTCCTCGATATTGCAAGGCAAATGGCGGAAGAACGCGGAATTGATGCTCCGTTTGAAGAGATTGCAGAAGGTATTGAAAAATACGCTCTCACAAGAGGTTACCGTTCTCCGAGAATTGCAAAACAATATTTAGACTTGACCTTCAATGAATAGAGTAACCAATGAAGATAAAAATCCCTAAAGAATTTATAACATATTGTCTCGTCGGTATTGTGAATACCACGGTCGCTTTGTCAGTTTCTTTTACGGCTCTTAATGTTCTTCATTGGAAATATATCCCCTCAACGGCTCTTTCTTACATTATTTCGGTATTCGTTTCTTTTGTTTTAAACAAAAAATATACATTTAAAGATAATGATAAAAATGTCGTTTGGCAGTTTATAAAATTGAATATGACATTTATTCCCATTTATATATTAGCTTTTTGGTTTATAGGAAATAATTTGACGTATTTTTATTTCAGACATTTTCCGACAACTGCCGACTTTATTAATGATGTCATCTTTTATTACGCTCATTTCAGAATTCCCAATGAAATTCTTATCGATGATATCGCCGTCTGTGTTTCTATCGGTATTAATTTGGTTATGGCTTTTACTGCCGTTAGAGCTTTCGTATTTACAAAAAGAGAAAAATAATTATACATATAAAAGGTATAAACAGTTAAGTGCGTGTAGATACTCAAAATGTATATTCAGTCAAAACTTGATAATTAAAAAAAAGATAAAAGCTGAAATTATCGAATGAAGTAAGATGTTTTATTTATAAAAAAAGACCGAAACTGGAGCCTCGGTCTTTTTTGAAATAGATTTAAAGCAATTATTCTGCTTCTTTTTCTTCTTCTTCAGAAATGATTTCTTCTTTAATGATTTCTGAAGCAACAACGTTAACGTTCATTTCTGCCTTAACTTTTGAAGTCAATTTGATTGTCATAACAAATGTTCCCAAAGCGTTAAGAGGTGCATTCAAAGTGATTTCTTTTCTGTCAACTTCAACACCTGTCTTAGCGAGGATTTCTTCAGCCAATCTCTTAGTTGTGATTGTACCGAACAATTTTCCGCTTTCACCTGCTTTTGCTGCAATTTCGATTGTTCCGAATGATGTAAGTTTTTCGGAAACAGCAAGTGCTTCTTGGTGTAATTTTTCTTGTTTAGCTTTAATTCTTGCCAAGTTCTTTTCTCTGTTAGCGATAGCACCTGCAGTTGCTTTAGTTGCTAAATTTTGGGGAAGCAAAAAGTTTCTTGCATAACCGTCTTTAACTTTAACGATATCGCCTGCTTCGCCGATATTTTGAACGTCTTTTGTTAAAATAATTTCCATTATAAATCTCCTTTGTGATGTTTAGAAGTAAGTCTATCGTATTAAAAACATAACAAAATGTCTATCGGAAATTTTCGAAAAGTTAACAAAAGTATGGAAATCCTTACGGTACAGGGTCATAGCCACCTTTATTCAAAGGGTGACATCGGCAAATCCTTTTCAAACCAAGCCAGCCGCCTTTAAAAAATCCGTATTTTACAATGGCTTGGCGGGTATATTCCGAGCATGTCGGGTAAAATCTGCATGTTTTTGGAGTGTATTTTGAAAAATATTGATAAATTTTTATCAAAAATAATGCAAATTTTTTAAGCATAGGAAACTCTATATTGCAGTAGGCGTGTAGTACAAAATGAATACTTCATCCGCATCTATTTTTGCATGACCGCCTCTGACAGGAAATAGCAACGGCAGCAACGGACGTACCCAAATTGCTCTGTTTGCACCTTCTTTATTAATTTCTCCTTCAAGTTTTACGGTTGACATATATTCAATTTTGAAATCACCGACAATTAAATTTGCCGGAATTCCTTTCATTTCGTTGGGAGAAACGGTTTCGACTTTTCCGAAAACCCGACTTCCTGCCGCAAGCACTTTATTATGTCTCAAAACGGTATCTTCCGTTGTTAAAAATATTATTTTTTGACCTTCGGTTAAGCCTTTTTTTGTGGAAACATCCGCAATAGCCTTAACTTTTAGGGGAATTCTGTTTAATTCTTCAAAATTTCCCGTTCTGATTCTGTCTGATGTCAATGGCTTATACAAACGGTGAAAATCGTCTGCTAATGCGGCATTTAACGTCATACAAAAAGCTGTTGATAAAATAAATATTTTCTTTAACATAATTTACCTGTATTCCAATTTTTTTGTTGAATCGGGTTCGTTGAGCAAACGTTCTTGCAAAATTTCTCTGTTTTTTCTTGAAGTTAATAAGAAATTTTGGTAATAAATATTTGTTGTAAATTTAGAATTATTAATCTTTTCCGGATATTTTCTTACAATATATTCATAAATATTTGCAAGTCTTACGGATGTTTTTTGGTGAAATCTGTTATTTTTAACTTCGCCGAAAGATTTATTGATGATAACAATGGATGCGAGCGGTGAATAATCAGCTTTTACGAGCATATCAACGGCACGTTTGTCAGCAAGTTCTTCGTATTTCTTAGGTGACATATCAGAAAGAACTTTGGACTTTCGTCCTTCTCCGTTTTTCAAACAGTATGCAGTCTGAAAGGCAATTATGGCTGCCAATTCATCTTCTGTTTCTATGTTCATTATTATTCCTTTCGGAATAAAAACTATCATATCTTCCGAGCTGTTTGTTCGTACGTTCTCACTGTCTGTGTATTTAAAAATGACGTGATTTTCGATTTCATTTTTATTTAAAATCTTAAATCCGATTTTATTAATGTATTCTTGAAATTCACCCTCTGCCATCGGTGTTACAATCGCAGAATACGCACTTTGAGAACACATCATCGAGAGTATAATTACCAAACTTGCAAAAATTTTTTTCATAAATTGCTCTTTCTTGTTGATATTATAAAATTCTTTTTGTTGAATATCAAGAAAACACTATATTTTACAAATTAAACTTTACAATCAGCCGATAAATCTTCTTAAATTGTCGCCCGTGAAAATTTCGACATTATCTTTTCCGTGGATGTATATAAGGCATGAAATAACAGATTTAAATGTTGAAAAATCGGGATAAGAAAGTTTTTGTCGTAAATCCTCGATATTATCGGACAAAAATTCCGTAAGCATTGTTTTATTTTTGAAAACGAGAGAGCTGAAATAATCCAAGCCTTCTTTTGTCGTAATGTTTTCAAAGTACAAAACATCAGGTTCTTGAAATTCCACATATCTCATGGCTTTATCAAGATTAAAACCGATATTTTCATTGAGTTCTGATTGTTGAACCCCTTTTAATCTGTATTTTACGATTGATTCAATAGTCATATATGTTTTATTGGGATTTTTCAATTCCTGTAAAATTGAATAAATCATATGGGTTTTTCCGCAAAGAGAAGCACCGCAAACCGGTATTACTCCAGGGGTATCAAGAGCTTTTCTTAATTGTTCGATTTGATTTTGAGAAAGACCGTACTCTGATAATTTCTTTGGCGGTTTGTATAATTTCATCAAAATTCTTTCGTGTTCCAATGTCGGAAAAGCCGCAACGCTGGCGGTTAACTTGATGTTATCGTCTATCGGAAATTCAAGTTTTCCCGCCTGAGAAATTTGTGATACATTCGGGTCTAAATCAGACATGACTTTTAGTTTCGAAACAAATGCCGCTTCAATCATTCCTGGGATTTCACCCGTTGTAACCACATCAGATGCCGTTCTGAATTTGACTGCAAGTCCGCTTTCTCCGTGTTCAAAAATAACTTCGTGAATATCTTGCAACATAGCTTGTTTAAGAATTGAGCGGATGAGCAATCTTGTATGTTCATCAGTTGTCATCATTCCGGCTTTATGGAGTTCTTCTGTCCAATCATATGCATCTTCGCCGTCAAGAACAGAAATTTTTCCGACGGAATCGTCTTTATAATATTTGTCAATTGCTTGTAAAATAGATGATTCCGATACAATTACCGGTTCAATTTCGAGACCGATTTTTTCAAAAATTTTATCTATTGCAAAAACATCAAACGGGTCACTCATCGCAACGCTTAAGCTGTCCTCGATTTTGAACAGAGGAATCATTTTGTATTTTCTTGCTTCAGCTGCCGTAATGTATTTCAGGCATTTTTCATCAATACTGTATTCGCTCAATGTTGTTGTCGGAATATGCATTTTTGATGCAAGAAAATCCAGCAAAACTTCTTCGGTAATCAAACCTTTATTGATTAAAACCTGCCCGATATTTTGCTTTTGAGCAATTGCCACTTCTTCGGATTTTTCCAAATCCTCGTATGTAATAAGTTGATCTCTTACCAAGTCGTATTTTAATTTGGCAAGTGTTTTGTTACTGACTGAATTCTTTTCCATACTAACCTAAGTAAGCCTTAACCCTTTCCATGACATAATTTATATCGAACGGTTTTGTTATATATTCATTTGCACCTGTTTCTTCGCCCAATTCTTTGTCTGATTCTTGAGAACGGGCTGTGAGCATTAAAATAGGGATATCTTTGTATCTTGCATCAAATTTTAACATTCTGCTGACTTTATATCCGTTAACAAAAGGCATCATGACATCCAAAATGATTAAATCAGGCATTAATTCTTTTGCCTTATTCAAACCTTGTTCGCCATCATAGGCACAATGGCATTCATATCCTTCCATTTCTATCATAAATTTTAATGTTTCAACGATATCTTGCTCGTCGTCTACGACCAAAACTTTTTTTGCCATTATAGTACCTCTTTCAATAATTTTTTTGATTTTTTGATTAATTCTTCTGAATCTCCTGCATCATCAGGATAGTTAGCTTGTGACCAATATATCTTTTTGCCTGCTTGGAGAATTTTATCATTTTGTGCGTATTCAAGCATTCTTTGGATTATAAAATGAACAACTTGCAAGTTCATGTTTACATCATAGAAAGAATAGTAGAATCGCTCTTTTGTTTCTGTATAAAAGCATCTCGATTCAACAGTTTTCTTCAAAATGTTTTCGTTTTCAAGTTTTTTTATGAATTCAATCAAATAAGGCTCTTCCGATAATTTATTTTCGCAGAATGTTAAAAGACTGAACGATTTTTTGTCCTTATTTGCATCGGAAATATCGTGTTTTAATTGCATTTCATAACGTTCATCTTCCGCAAGTACCGGGATTGCAAAGTAGAAATTTGAACCTTGTCCCACGACAGAATCTAACCATAAAAATCCGTTATGAACTTCCGCAAATTTTTTCGCAATAAAAAGTCCCAAACCTGTTCCTCCGACACTTCTTGAAAGAGTTCCGTTTACTTGTTCAAATTTTTCAAAAACTTTAGGGATATCTTCTTCCGCAATTCCGGGGCCGTTGTCTGAAACCGTTACCAAAACGTATTCTTCCGACAATAAAACATCTTTTGCGGTTGTCACAAAATTCATATCTTTCATTGAGACCGAGTCGATTAATTTTGATGAAACAACAATTTTGCCGTTATTCGGAGTATATTTAACAGCGTTTGCCACAAGGTTTGTTATTACTTGTTCAACACGTTTTTTATCCACATACAGTGACGGCAATTTTTCTGTCGGTAAGAACGATAACTGAATGTGTTTTTCTTCCGCAAGATTTGATAAAGTTTGAATTACTCCGTCGACAATCGGATTAATTTTTTCGATTTCAAATTTATATTCAAGACGTCCGGATTCAGCTTTAACGGAATCAAGCCAATCTTGAACGATTGACATTACACGGATGCAGTTTCTCTCAACCATTTTTATAAAATATTTTGCTTTTTCCGGCAATACGGAGGCAAATGCATCACTGAGCAATATTTTAACTGCGTTTTGGATAGATGTTAAAGGTGTTCTTAACTCGTGCGAAACAATAGAGAAAAATTCCGATTTTTTCTTTTCCATTTCCTCTAATTTTTTATTTTGTTCCATCATTTCTTCGTACAAAACCGCATTTTGAAGTGGAAATGTTGCTTGTTGTACAAGAGTTTGTAAACATCTTATGTCATCATTTTTAAATTCTTTTTCTCTGAATACTTCAATAATTCCGAAAAACTTATTCTTAATATTTATTTGTTGAAGAGATGCATCAAAATTAAATACATTCAAATCATATTCTATCTCTTTACGCTTAATGTTTTTTACGACTTTGACATCTTCATTTGAGGTATAAAGCCTGAAAACATTTTTATAGCTCATTATTGCACGCAATTTAATTGCTTCTTCAAGTCTCGGACTTATTGCGTGAACGGAATTAATTACTAACGTGATATCTTCGGGAGAATTGAAAATCAATGAATAACAGAGATTATAACTTAAACTTTTATCTATACCGTCTGTCATAATAGAAATAAGTTCCGTCTTGTTCAATGAGCCGGAAAGTTCCGTTACCGTTTGGTTTAAAACATTTAATCTGTATAAATTGGTCGAAAGTTCAGCGTTACTTTCCGCAAGGTCTCCCAATGATTTTTTCAAATTTAATGCTGAATTTACAGTCGCATATAAAATTTCTTTATTTAAAGGTTCCGTAATAAAAAAGTGGGCATATTTAAGGAATAAATCTTTATTATTAACATCTTTGTCCACGATTAACGTTGTGGAGATATTTTTATTTTGTGCCGTAAATTTAACCGCACGACAAAAATTTACGCAATCTTTTAAATTAACGGTATCGATTATTACTACATCCGGAAAATTATCTTTTAGAAAATCCAAAAAATCATTTTCATCCCCAAATGATGTAACGTCAAATGTTTTCAGGTTCTCTTCAATTATTCCCGTTCTGTTTTTATTCTTTGTAAATAAAAGTATTTTTGACATATTTATCCCTTACGATGATATTTTAGCAGTTTTTTTGAAATATTACTCGGAATAAATAAAACTTAATCTTTTTTATTTTTTTAGAGATTTCGAAGATAGAGGCATGGAAAGAATTTGACATCGGAATACAGTCGGAATACAATAAAGACGAAATATATGAGAATAATTCCTATTAATTCAAAAAGGAGAAAAATATGGCAAAAATTTATTATGCAAGCGATTGCAATTTAAGTTTATTGGAAGGCAAAACTGTTGCTATCATTGGTTATGGTAGCCAAGGTCATGCTCATGCTCTTAACCTTCACGAAAGCGGTGTTGATGTTATCGTAGGTCTTTATGAAGGTTCTAAATCAAGAGAAAGAGCTGAAAAAGCAGGTTTGAAAGTTATGAACGTTGCAGATGCAACAAAGGCTGCAGATTTGATTATGATGTTGATTCCTGATGAAAAACAAGCAGATGTTTACAAATCAGAAATCGCTCCTAATTTGTCAGCAGGCAAAACTCTTGCATTTGCACACGGTTTTAACATTCACTTCAATCAAATCGTACCTCCCGCAGATGTTGATGTAATTATGATTGCACCTAAAGGCCCCGGACACACTGTACGTTCTGAATATGTTGCAGGCAAAGGTGTTCCTTGCTTAATCGCAGTTCACCAAAATGCTTCAGGCAAAGCTCATGAAATCGGTCTTGCTTACGCAGCAGGTATCGGCGGTGCAAGAGCTGGTGTTCTTGAAACAACATTCAGACAAGAAACTGAAACAGACTTGTTCGGTGAACAAGCAGTTCTTTGCGGCGGTGTTACTGCCTTAATGCAAGCAGGTTTTGAAACATTGGTTGAAGCCGGTTACGCACCTGAAAATGCTTACTTTGAATGTATTCACGAAATGAAACTTATCGTTGACTTGATTTATCAAGGCGGTTTTGCAAAAATGCGTTATTCAATTTCCGATACTGCTGAATACGGTGATTACGAAATCGGTAAACGTATAATTACTGACGAAACTAAGAAAGAAATGAAGAAAGTTCTTTCCGAAATCCAAGACGGTACATTTGCTTCAAGATGGATTCAAGAAAACAAAGCAGGCGGTAGAGCTCATTTCTTGGCAACAAGAAAATTAAAGGCTGAACACCAATTGGAAGCAGTTGGTAAAGAACTTCGTAAGATGTATTCTTGGAACGAAGAAAAATAGTCTAAAACGATAATATTTGCGAATGGGACGACAGTTGCCGTCCCATTCCATTACAAGAAAGTAAATTTTATGCTCAAGAGAACAGCATTATTATTAAGTCTGGTTATACTGTTAACAGGTTGTATGCCGACCCCTATTTCGAAAAATGATATTCATTCCGTGAATAAAGCCATGGTTTCGCGTTCTTTGACAAATATCGGAAATACAAGCAGAATTAATAAAATTTTAAACAAGGTTAAAAACGGTGAACAAATCACGGTTGCATTTATGAGTTCATCAGCTTTTATTGAAGACGAAGGTAATCATTCCACTGTTAAAGAAACTGTTGAAATGTTGAAAGATTTTTTAGGCAAAAAGTCTGATATTAAAACGGTTGAATTATGTGTGGGAGGTTCATCTTCAAGATTTGGCAACATTATGTTGAAGAAGAAAGTTCTTTCGTACAATCCTGACATTGTGATTATTGATTATGCTGTTTTTGACAAGCATGAACAAGAAGAAAGAGAAGCGTTTGAGACAATCGTAAGGACTTGTCTTGAGCAGGAAAATGAACCTCAAGTTATTATTTTCCTAAATTCAAAATCCGACAGTAATTCAAAACAAGATTTTATGGAACAGATTGCAAGATATTACAATCTTCCGATTATTAATGCTACAAATGCTATTTTCCCCGAAATATCTTCCGGCAGAACGAGACAAGAAGAGTTCTTTATTGACAATCTGAATTATACGGATAAAGGCAGAAAAGCAATTGCGTCATATATAACAAATTATTTTAAATCGGCATTAAAAATTAAGGGGACTGAATACATTTTGCCCATTCCTATGTATCCGAATTCTGTGATGACAGATATAAAACTCATTGAAGCGGGAAATATCCATGCCGATAATGACGGTTCATTTGTTCGGGAAAATAATGACAATGCGTTCTTTAAGACAAAAGTGAAGTATTTAAAAAATACTCAAAATATGCCTTTCGAATTTACGCTCGGTGCTAACGATATCTATTTGATAGTTCCGACGAGCAAATTGCGTTCGGAAGTTGCCGAAATTTTCATAAATGGTGAAAAGAAAACGGAAATTTCAACAAACGGTGAAACACTTTTTGATGCTCCTCAATCTTTCAAAATCTTTTCAAGCAACAATGCCGATACCGTGAAAATCAGTATCAAGATTAAAGAAACTTCCGCTAATACTGAAACTACCGAAAATCAAGAAGAACAGGATGTTCTTACCCCTGTTCCGCAAAAAGATTTTGAATTCTGGGGAATTGCTTACGATATAAAAAAGCAAAATAAGTAAACTTTTTTTACGGAAACTCGTTATAATTATCGAAACGGAGAAATAATGAAAAAATTTTTATTAACAGCTTCAATATTAATAATGACGGGCATGATTGTTTACTCATCCGAGCATCCCATGGATTTGATGTTTAAAACATGGATTGGCTCACCCGTAAAATCTGCAATCAGATTATGGGGAGATCCTTCGGATATTGATTATAAACGCGGTCAACGTGAATATAAATGGGTTACAACAGGAACAAGATTTATTCCCGGAACCATGTTTGAAGAACGTACTCAATGCGAAAGAAAGTTAATCGTTGATGTAAAAGGAAAAATTGTTTACGGTTCTTTCAGCGGCAACGGTTGTCCTTTTACGAGAGAAAGCGTAAAGCATTGGAATAATCCTGATTATGACTATATGCAAGATGTTTTAAATTATTAATTTCTTTTCTCTAAAATAAAAGTAACAGGTCCGTCATTAATAAGTGCAACATCCATCATCGCACCGAATTTGCCTGTCTTTACGGTAAGTCCGCTTTCGGAAATTAATTTGACGAAATTTTCATACATAATTTCGGCTTCTTGCGGTGGCATCGCAGTATCGAAACTTGGTCTCGTGCCTTTTCTCGTATCGCCCGCAAGAGTAAATTGAGAAACTACCAAAAGTTCGCCTTGAATGTCTTTGACAGACAAATTCATCTTGCCGTTTTCGTCCTCAAAAATTCGAAGTTTAAGGATTTTTTCAGCCAAATATCTTGAAAAATCTTCACTATCTCCTTTTTCAACCCCATACAAGACCAAAATGCCCTGATTGATTGAAGAATGAAGTTTTCCATCTATCGTCACCGATGCGGATTTAACTCTTTGAATAACTGTTTTCATATTCAAATTATATCAAAAAATGTCTTATTTTTGCAAAATCTTGTCCAAAATTCCGACAAGTTCCTCGATTTTTTCATTTTTAGAAACCTCATCGCCCGAAACCATTGTCTCTCTAATGCAATGCTCAAAATGACCCTTCAAAATTTCATAGTTAACTTTGCGTAAAATCGACTGACTCGCAAGAATTTGCGTACTTATATCAATACAATATCTGTTATCCTCAACCATGTTGATAAGACCTTGAACCTGTCCCTGTACGGTTTTTAATAACCTTACCACCTTTGTTTTATCTGCGTGCATAAATTTCCTTTTCCGTTAAATAACGGCAGGCAAATCAATGCCTGCCGAATGATTATTGTTAACAACCGCATTTGCATTTTGATTTTTTGAAAATTTTAAAAATCTTTATGCCTTTGTCTCCGCATTTGCATTTTTCATTGTTTGTACAACCGCAATCACATTTTGCACAATCACATTTTTTGCAGTTTTCACATCCGCAATCACACTTCTTACAAGTGCAATCCTTGTTTTCTTGGCAACCGCAAGTACATTCTTTTGCACAATTACATTTGCAATCATCGGGACAAGCCGCCGCATATGCCGCACCGCCTAAAAAAGCAAATGTCCCAAATAACATTACCGCTGTTAATAATTTTTTCATAAATTTTCCTTTCTAAAATTATTAATGTTTCGTTTTTTAAATATCGATATTTATTCTGTTTCTGTTTTGCGTATCACCCCCACGGGGTATAGGTAATCAAATAATAAAACTTTATTTAAAAATTGTCAAGTAAGTGGTGGAAGAGTCTGTAAATACTGGGTTTTGTTTGCTTGGTACGCATGCTTTTTCTTAGAGTTATAATGAAAAAACAGGAGGCCGAAATGCAAAAAATTGATTATAAATCAGACATTATTCAACCGGATATTATTAATGATTTGCTTGATAAGAAGGTTGATAATTCAAAAGTCGATGATATTTTGAACAAAGCATTAAAATTAAAAGGTTTGGATTTGGATGAATCAGCCGAGTTGATGAATGTTACTGATGAAGAGACCGCAGAGAAGATTTTCAAGGCAGCAAAAAAAGTTAAAGAAATAATTTACGGAAACAGAATAGTTTTGTTTGCACCGTTATATGCGGCAAATGTATGTACGAATAACTGTTTATATTGCGGATTTAGACGAGATAACAACAGCATTGTACGCCGAGTTTTGACACCTGATGAAGTGGCAGAAGAAGCGAAAGCGATTATGAATCTTGGACACAAGAGAATTGTCCTTTTGACGGGCGAAGATTATGCAGCAACCGGACTTGATTACCTCGAAGAATGTATTCAAAAAATCTATGACGCAAAAGTTTTCAATGGTGAAATCAGACGTATCAACGTAAACATCGCACCTTTGAGCGTTGAAGATTTTAAGAGATTAGATTCTTTTGGAATCGGAACGTATCAACTTTTCCAAGAAACATACAATGAAGAAGTATACAAATACGTTCATCCGGCGGGTAAAAAAGCTAATTACAGATGGCGTCTTGAAGCTATGGACAGAGCTCTTGAAGCGGGTATGCACGATGTCGGAATCGGACCTTTGTTCGGTTTGACGGATTACAGATTTGAAACATTGGCAACCTTGATGCACTCACATCACTTAGACGCGAAATTTGGGGTAGGACCTCATACAATTTCCGTTCCGAGAATTGAGCCGGCAAAAGGGGTTACGTTCAGCGAAAATCCGCCCGAAAAAATTGATGAATTTACTTTTAAGAAAATTGTGGCAGTTTTGAGATTGTCTGTTCCCTACACGGGCATAATTCTCTCAACAAGAGAAACTCCAGCGTTAAGAAAAGAACTTTGTGACCTCGGAGCTTCTCAAATTTCTGCGGAATCAAGGGTAAACCCCGGAGGATATTCCGTTCACAAAGAAACAGATTCTCAATTTACCATGAGCGATAACAGAACTTTGGATGAAGTCGTTCGTGCATTGTTAAAAGACGGATACACTCCGAGTTTCTGCACTGCTTGTTACAGAAAAGGCAGAATTGGCAAGGATTTTATGGACTTGGCAAAACCGGGATTGATTAAACAATTCTGTCAACCTAATGCCGTTTCTACTCTTGCTGAATATCTTTATGATTACGCTTCGGAAGAAACAAAAAAAGAAGGCTTGAAGTTCATTGAACAACAAATTGCAAATACGGAAAATCCGAGAGTTCAATCACAATTAACTGATATGATTGCAAAAGTCGCTGCCGGCGAAAGAGATGTTTATAATTAAACTCCTAAAATTATTATACAAGAGGAACTTCGGTTCCTCTTTTTTGTTATTCTGTTAATATTTCTTAACATGCCTTAAAAATTAAGCAATTTCAGAAATTTAGGATTATTTAAGAACTGTCAGTGTGTAAAGAAAGTGTGTAAGAATGAATATCGCTCCCGTATCAGCAGTTGTTTTAAACTCTAATATCAAGTTGGGAACAGACAAGAAGGCAGAACCTAAAGCAGAGCAACCGAAATCATTGGCTGTTCAAAATTCAGGTTCGGCACTTCGTTCGTATTTTATGGGCGGACAAGCGGTTTCATTTGGATTTAATTGTAATACCGGTGATTTTGTAACCAAAGAAATTGAAGATGTACCTTGTTGTTGTTGCGGTGGCAGAATGATGCTTGACAGCGAGCCTATGGCACAACATTTGGCGGGTTATAAGGGAAAAGAACTTGCTAATGAGATTAAGGAGCACAGAGATTATTTCAGAAATGATCAAGGTACAATTGCGATGATGATTGCCACAGAAGCGGAAAAAACTGGTTGTTCCGCATCAAAGGCAGTAAAAAATATCAAATCAAACTTTATGCCTAAATTGAAAGAATATTGCCAAGGTGTTTTGGCTTCGACCGATGAAATTGCAAAAGAAAGATTAGGCGAACAAAATCCGGTATCAGAAGTTATTGCAAACGAGCAAAAGAATATTGCAAAAGGAAAAATTGACAGAGTTCAATTTACGGAAAAATTAGTCGGCTTGCATAAAAAGGGACAAATTGACGAAGAAAGCTGGGATAAAATTATCAACTCAGCTATGCAACTTCCTCAAACAGGAAATACAGCACAAAAAATGTTCCAAAAATTAGGCGGCAGACAAGATGCAGGTGTATTTAACACATTATTGTTTGAATCAGGTCAAACGATTGAACACGTTCATCCTCATTCAAGAGGGGGCAAAAACGACACAGACAATTACCTTGCGGAATGCGGCGAATGCAACCATAAAAGAGGAAACGTTTCTTATATGACTTGGTTGAAAATTCACCCTGAATATCCCGTGAATGTCCAAAAACACATCGAATGGTTCCAACAACAACAAGTTGACGGCAAAATCGGAAAAGAATATGACGATTACGGTGTAAAAATCAAGGCTACTCTTTCTAAAGAATCAAACGGTGTTATGGAGCTTAAAGTTCTTGATAAGGCAAAAATTATTGAACTCAGAGAAAAGGCTCAAGCAGGTGAAGAAGTTAACGTTCACGAAGAAATAAAAAAACAGGAAGAACAAGAAGAAGCTTAAGTTTTTAAATTATAAAGTATCTCGTTTTGAATATTCAAAACGGGATACTTTTTTGTTATTGAACTATCTTTGTATTATAATTTTAATGTTTAATATCAAAAATTAGAGTTGGAATTTATGTTTAAAAAATTAATGGATTATTATGCAGCACCAAAAGAATTACCTGTAACAATGGGTAAAGAAGAAGTTGCAAAGGCATACAAAAGAGGCAGAATTGACGTATTTGCTTCATGTTTTGTAGGGTACACGATTTTTTATTTAACGAGGAAAAATATCTCGGTTGCTTTGCCTGTATTGAGTTCGGATTTAGGTTTTTCAAACATCGAACTCGGTATATTGGGAAGTGCTTTGTATTTTTCATATGCAATCGGTAAATTTGTAAACGGAGTTCTTGCCGATAAGGCGGATGCAAACAGATTTATGGTGTTGTCGCTTGTTATTTCGGCGATTTCAAATATCTTATTTGCGTTAAGTCCGATGCTTTTCCCCGCGGAATCTCAATTTATGGGTCAATCGGTTCTTTTGCTTGTAATGTCATTCTTTTGGGGTGTTAACGGATGGTTCCAATCTGCAGGCTTCCCGATATGTGCCAAGGTTCTTACTTTCTGGTGGTCTAATAAGGCAAGAGGTACTGTATGGTCAATATGGGCTGCTTCTCACCAATTGGGAACATGTTTGGTATTCTTGCTTGCAGGATACTTAATCCCTCGCTATGGCTGGCAATCTGCATTTATCGTTCCTGCGTTTTTATGCTTGTTGTCATCAATATATATTGCAAAAAGTATGCACGACAAACCGCAATCTATGGGATTGCCCGAGGTTGATGAATATGATTGTGCCGATAAAGCTGCTCAGGCAATAGAACATGAAGATGACAAATTATCATATTTTGAAATTTTGAAAAAACATATTTTCTTTAATCCGATTATGTGGACTTTGGTGCTTTCGTTTATATTTGTTTATATTTTCAGATATGGTACGGAAGATTGGATTATCAAATATTTAGTAGACTTTAAAGGTGATACGCTCGAAGTTGCTACTCAAAAACAAACTTTCTTGCCGTTATTTGGTATTGCAGGTGTACTTTTGGCAGGTGTTATGTCTGATAAAATGTTCCACGGAAGAAGAATGCCCGTCAATATCCTGTTCTGTGTAGGCTTGATTGTATGCTTGTTTGCATTAATGTATAATTCCGGTCATACATTGATGTCTACAATTGTTGACTATGTTTCACTTTCAGGAATTGGTCTGTTTACGGCAGGTCCGTTAATTTTTATCGGAGGTCTTTGTGCGGTTGAATCATCGTCTAAAAAAGTTGCAGCCGCTGCAACCGGTTTTTGCGGAATATTCGGTTACCTCGGAGCTATGATTTCCGGTATCGGAACAGGTTGGTTTATCGATAATTTCGGATGGCAATCCGCGTTGTGGTTCTGGATAATTTCCGCATTACTTTGCATAATTATATTGCTTCCCGTTTACAGGAAAGGCTTATAAATTGCCATATACAAAAATTTAAGTCCGAGATAATTCTCGGACTTTTTTGTTGCATTATTGTACATAAAAAAACAGGATACTTTGAAAATATCCTGCTTTTTCAATACGAAACTATGTAAACTACGCTTGAGCGTATACGCTTACTTGTTTTCTGTCACGTCTGTGAGGCTCAAATTTCACCACACCGTCGATAGTTGCAAACAATGTATTGTCTGAACCCATACCTACGTTGTTACCCGGGTGAATTTTTGTACCTTTTTGGCGAACGATGATGTTACCTGCTTTAACAAGTTCTCCACCGTATTTTTTTACGCCTAAACGCTTACTTTCACTGTCACGGCCGTTCTTGGACGAACCAACACCTTTTTTATGTGCCATTTCTAATTCTCCTTATAGTTGTGAGTTATAAATTATTCTTCAGATGAAGCTGATGCTTTTGTTCTGATTTTGTTAATCATAACTCTTGTGAAGCCTTGTCTGTGTCCTTGCAATTTACGATAGCCTTTTTTAGCTCTTTGTTTGTAAACCAAGACTTTTTTAGTCTTATCGTGTTTTACAACAACACCTTCAACGCTTGCGTTTTCAACGTACGGTTGACCGACCTTTGACTTTTTACCGTTTACAAGCATAACAACTTGTTTGAAAACAACTTTTGATTCCGGAGCATCTTCGAGAAGTTCGATATCAACGTAACGTCCTTCTTCCATTTGATACTGTTTTCCACCGGTTTCTACGATTGCGTACATATTCTGTATCCTTTCAATTGAAGCAGTCGTACCTTTTTTCAAGGATTTAAAACGACGTACCTATCTAACATCGAGGGCATAATTTACCCTTCATAAGATGATTTTATCGTTAGCAAACTTCGTTGTCAACAAGCATGAATAAAAAATATAGACCCAAATGATTAGATTTTTTACTCCCTAAGATTGATACCCAAATTTCAAACAAAATTTACAATGATAATGTCAATTGGAAAGCGAGAATATTTTGAACGGCAGTAATCAACAAATCATCAGTGCAGAAGATTGTATGGCGGCAGCAGAAGCATTTTTTACGGAAAACAATGCAACAGAAGCTGTTAAATATTATCTTAATTCTGTTTTGTTGAAAAGACTTAATCCCCAAGCTTATAAAGGCTTAGGCAAGGCATATTATTCTCTTAAAAAATATGATAAGGCGATTGAGTCATTCAAAAAAGCTGCTGAAATAACACCGTTTGATGCTGAATTATACAGTGAATTGGGTGTTTGCTATATGGCAAAAGGAAATTTTTGTTTTGCAGCAAGAAATATTATCAAATCAATTCAACTTGACCCCGAAAATACAGATACACAAATTCAATTAGCCGTTTGCCATGAAATTATGGGCGAAGAAGAAATGGCTATAATGATTTACGGTAAAATTACGGAAACTAATCCGGATTGCAGAAAGGCTTACATTCAAAAGGCAACTTTGCTTATGAAACTTGACCGTTTTGAAGATGCAATTGATGTTTTCCGCTCAATTTTAAAAGTTGATAAGAATTATCACAGAGCATATCTCGGAATAGGTATTTGTTTCGATAAGTTCGGCGATACTTCAATGGCAAAAAGATATTATAAAAAATTTCTGAAACTCATGCCGGATGCAGTAAATGCAAAAACAGTTATGCAAAGACTTTTTGAGATAAATCAAAAGCAACCGGTTAAAGAAAATTTCTTAAAAGTTGTATAAATGCGGTGGGGGATAAACCGCTATTAAAGAAAAAAGAAGATTTAAACAAACTAAAAACAACAAATTCCAATACGCTCTCGAAAGAGAGCTTTTTTTTATCTGTAAGCTTGTTTATATGAATATTCTTCGTTAAAACCTACCGCTTGATACATTTTATATGCGGGAAGATAATTTGTGTCACAGGTTGCATTGATTTCCGAGAGTACGCGTTTTCCGTTCAAAACAGAGTTCCAGACCTCTGTCACAACTGTTTTTAACAGATAAATCCCGAGAGCTTTTCCTCTTAGATTTTCTTTTACTGCAACCAAAGGAACATTAGCAATAGAAGAATTAGTGAGGTTTGCAAAACAAATGCCCGCAGGTTTTTCTTTGTATAATAAAATTTTTGTTTCGTCTTTCAAAAATTCACCGTATATTCCGCCGATAATTTTAAGTATTATGTCTTGGCAACCTGAAACGGAAAGAAATCTCGGGTCAAATTTTGCATCGGTTGCTTGCTTGAAGGAATTATGGATAATTTCGGTTACGGCATTAAAATATTTATCATCCCAAGATGTCAACCTGAACCCGTTTTTCAGTCTTGGCAAGGCTGTTTGACTTAAGGTTGAGCCTGCGTTTTGGAAATCAAACTTCATAACGGATTGATTGATGACGGAAAAACCGAATTTCGGAAGTTCATGGACGATTTCCTCCTGCTTGCCCAAAACAGCATAAGTAACGACTTTTTGAGGTAATAATTCAGAATTTTCTTCAAGAAATTTTTGCAAAAGTAAACAACGTTTTTGCATTGTATTTTCATCGCCGATGACATGGATTATATTGAGTTCCAAAGAATACGAAATAACTGTTGTATAGGTTAAAAATCCGGTCGGGATGTCTTGTTCAAACAAAATAATACATTCAATCAAACCTTCATTTACTGATTTTACGAAATCTTCATAAACTAACGGTTCAAGTTCAAAATTATAATCTTTTGATGCATTTTGGCGAAAATCGTTGTATACTCCCGCAAAAATGCCCGAATATTTTTCGCTGAATTTATCAAATTTGTAGACAGTAATATTTGCCATAAAACTTCCTTGCCTATATTTTAACATAAATCAAAATATATTAAAAAATTTACTTGCAAAAGAATAATTAATATAATACGATAGATGTACAGAAGGAGTATGATATGGCTATTGCATATTTATGTTTAGGTTCAAACATCGGAGACAGAGTCGGTTACGTTCAACTTGCAAGAAAAATGCTTGTGGAATCAGGTAAAGTTACAATTGTTAGAAGTTCTGCTTTGTATGAAACAGAACCTTGGGGTAACCCTGATCAATGTTGGTTTTTAAATGCGGTTTTAGAAGTTAAAACAAGTTTGGAACCGAAAGAACTCCTTAAATTATGTTTGGATACCGAAAAACATTTAGGTCGTGACAGAAGTAAGGAACTTCACTGGTCATCAAGAACTATCGATATTGATATTTTGCTTTATGATGATTTGATTTATGAAGATGATGAGTTGACAATTCCTCACAAACACCTTCATGAACGTGCATTTGCATTGGTTCCTTTGCTTGAATTGGTTCCTGATTATATTCATCCGAAACTCAAGAAGTCACTTCTTGAATTGCATGAAGCTATCGAAAATCCTGAAGACATTGTATTGTTCGGCACAAGGTTTGACGAACTCTAATGAGCAGTGTCGGAATAGTCGGAGCGGGCCCCGCAGGAGTTTTTGCGGCATTATCCGTTCGTGATTTTTATAACACGGACGTGGTTGTATTTGATTGGCAAGAACCGTTGACGACATTGTTCCCGACAGGTGGCGGAAGATGTAATTTTTCTTATTTTGAAACAGATGTAAAAACTTTTGCGAGCTACTATCCGAGGGGGTCGAAGTTTCTACTTTCCGTTTTAAGTCGTTTTGGAATGAATGATACTGTAGATTATTTTGAAGCAATAGGTATAAAGTCCTATGTTCAGAATGATAACAGGATTTTTCCGATTTCTGACAGTGCAAAAACCACCGCCGAAATTATGCTCCAAAGGGGCAATATTTTAGGAATTAAATTCAAAAAAGAACGCGTAAATAACATTTTTGACAACGGCAAAAAATTTATTCTTTCTACCGAAAACGGTGATTATGAGTTTGATAAAATTATTCTTGCATCGGGCGGCAAGAATTTTAAACTTGCAAGAAAGTTCGGACACAAAATAATTTCGCCAAGATTTACGCTTGCACCGCTCGAAATTGCAGAAAAACAGTATTATGAACTTTCCGGACTTTCCCTGAAGGATGTTTGGATTAAAGTATTTTTTGAAGGAAAAAAGATATTAAATATTGCGGGAGATATGCTTTTTACTCGAAATTCAATTTCAGGCCCCGTAGTTTTCAAAATTTCTTCGATTTGTGTGTATGACGATTATTCTAAAGACAAACCGCTTGAGTTGCAAATAAATGTTGCAAAACAAAGTTTGCAATATCTTGAAAATTACGTCGAAAATTACAAAATGGACAATCCGAGAACTTCGATTAGAAATTCCTTTAATGCATTTTGTCCGAAAAGTTTGTTCGATATGATTTTGATTGAAAACGGAATTGACCCGACGAAACAAATTGCACAAATGACAAAAAAAGAACGTAATATTATTTTGGAAAATCTTACTTCTTTAAAAATTCATGTTACCGATAAAGTAAACGGTGCCGGAATTGTAACTGCCGGTGGAGTTGATACTAACGAAATTAACCCCAAAACAATGGAGTCGAAATTGGTCAAAGGCTTGTTTTTTGCCGGTGAAATGATAAACGTTGACGGTTTTACGGGCGGATTTAATCTGCAAAATTGTTGGTCCACGGCAAGAGTTGCGGGAATGAGCGTTCTTGCTGACGAAGAAGAAAACGCATAAAAAAACGAGACTTATAAAGTCCCGTTTTTTTGATAAATCTTAAAAAATTATCTTCTGTTATTGAATTTTGCGAGTAATCTCAAGATTTCCATATATAACCAAACCAAAGTAACCATAAGACCGAATGCACCGAACCATTCATATTCTTTCGGGAAGAAATTTCTTGTTCCTTGTTCGATAAAATCGAAGTCCAAGATGAGGTTAAATGCTGCAAGCAAAGTGATGGCAATTGATACACCGATTGACAACAATGAACCGTCTCCGATAGTCATCATCGGAATGTTAATGTGAAATAATGATAAAACGAATGAAATCAAATAAAAAATCATTACCGCAAATGTTGCTGTAATTATTGTTGCTCTAAACTTTTCTGTAGCTTGAATAACTCTTGTTGCATATAAAAATACCATTGCAAAAAGGGTCATGAATGTTAGGGAAACTGCCTTTACGACAATTCCGGGAAACATCGCTTCAAATTGGCAAGAAATTCCCGCCAATGCCGCACCTTCCGCAAATGCGTATATCGGAACAAGAACAGGCATCGCTTTCCTTGAAAAACAAATAATCATCGCTAATACAAAACCTACAATCAAGCCTATCATTGTGATTGCGTTGACTTTATCAAAATATCCGAGTGCATATTGATACCACGTTGCACCGCCTGCAACAGCCATTAAAACAGCCATTAATCCTAACTTTGATAACGTACCGTTTATTGTCATCGGTGCCGATTGAATTTCATATGGTCTTTGTTCAAAAGCCGAATTTAAAATCGGGTTGCTCATTTGACTCTCCTTTTCTTTGTTAACTTCGTAAATTAATTATATTTACATTATCCTTCAAGGATACATATTTTCAAAAAAATTAATAATATTTTAACAAATTAAGCATGTCTTTTCTTTTAAAAGTTTCTTTTTTGCGGTACAATCAAGTCGTGAAAATATTTTGAGGATAAAAAATTGACAACCGAAGAATTGATTAAACAAAGTGCTTCAGAACAAAGAAAAGCACTCTTGAATAAAGAAGTTAAGGCAACTGAAATTTTGGATGCCTTGTATAACCATATTGAAAGTGAAGATTCCAAAATCGGTGATTTTAATTCACTTACAAAAGAACAAGCTTATGAAACTGCAAAAGCTGTTGACGAAAAAATTGCAAAAGGTGAAGATTTGCCGAAATTGGCTGGTATTCCGCTTGCTTTGAAAGATAATATCAACTTGAAAGGTTCAAAAACCACGGCATCAAGCAAAATTTTGGAAAACTTTGTCTCTCCGTATGATGCAACTGTTTCCAAAAAACTCAAGGAAAATTTAATTCCTGTTGTGGGAAAAACAAACCTTGATGAATTTGCGATGGGTTCAAGTAATGAAAATTCCGCATTCAGAAAAGTTCACAACCCTTGGGATTTGAATAAAGTTCCCGGAGGAAGTTCAGGCGGTTCTGCAGCTGCAGTATCATCATATCACGCAACTTTAGCACTTGGTTCTGATACCGGCGGAAGCATACGTCTTCCGGCTTCTTTCTGCGGTATTGTAGGTATGAAACCGACGTACGGACGTGTTTCAAGATACGGTCTTATTGCATTTGGTTCATCATTGGATCAAATCGGTCCTTTCGCCAGAAATGTAGAAGATTGTGCTATGCTTGCCGAAACAATTTCAGGCTATGATGAACACGATTCAACTTCTTTGAACTATGCTGTTCCCGATATGATAAGTTCTTTGAATAAAGATATTAAAGGACTTAAAATCGGTGTTATTAAAGAATTGTATGACGAAGGTTTAACTCCTGATGTCAAAAAAGCTCTTGATGCATCAATTTCAATGTATAAAGAATTGGGCGTCGAAATTTCAATGATTTCGCTTCCTTTAATTAAATATTCAATCGGTGTTTATTATATCGTTGCAACTGCTGAAGCAAGCTCAAACCTCGCTCGTTTCGACGGTGTAAGATACGGTTACAGAACAGAAAAAGCAGATACATTAATTGAAATGTATAACAAAACAAGAGCAGAAGGCTTCGGCGAAGAAGTTAAACGTCGTATTATGCTCGGCACATACGCATTGAGTTCGGGTTATTATGATGCTTACTACA
>CACZSN010000001.1 GCA_902783835.1 uncultured bacterium | reverse complement strand
TTTCACAAGAGAGAATATAAATTTTTCATGTAAAAAAGTCATTATCGGTTGAATTAGTCCGACTTTCTATAGTTTTTTAATTTCTTCAATTAATCTGTTTTCAAAGATTTTCACTTGTTTTTCGGGGTATGTGAAATTTTGGATTAAGATTGCGACGGAATATGTTTTTCCGTTATCTGCTTTGACATAACCGGCAAGTCCGCTGATATTAGCCAATGTGCCTGATTTAAGGAAAACGTAACCTCTGTAATTTAGTAATCTGTTTGAAAACGTACCTTCTCCCGGTTGAGCAAATGTATTTTTAATAAAATCTTCTTGTTTATTGACGTAAATTTTATTAAGAGCATTTGTCATAAAATCAACAGTTACAAGGTTATTGCGGCTTACACCGCTTGCATCGACGACAACAATTCCTTTTGTGTCGACATTATTTTTGTTCCAATATTCGTAAAACATATTTGTTTGGTCGGAAACAGAGCCTGTTTCGCCTGATTTTTGACCGCCTGCAATTTTTGCAATTGTTTCCGCACACATATTGTCACTGTCTTTAAAAATCCTGTCGTATGCAGGTTTTACGGGGTGTTTGATTTCTCCGATAATTTTTGCATTTGCGGGAACTTTTTCTTCAAGACAAATAGGTTGTTGTAGTGCTATTTTAGCTTTTTTAATTTGTTCCATAACCGTTTTTTGATAACGATATTTTACGTTGTTGACGGGGACGGAAATTGTTGAAACAGGTGATTTTATTGAACCGGAAACCAAAATTACATCCGGTGAAACCCAATCGTGTCTCACTGCAAAAATACTGTCATTATCACCTGACGAAACCGTGTTTATGACAGGAATAGGGAAGTTCGGTTTTGCCGTGGTTACACCGTTTTCATCTTTCGAAACTTCTATGTTAATAAGGTTGTTTTCGAGATTGTACGAACTGAATTTTTGCATTCTTACATTTGTCGTATCATCCCACATCCAGCCGATTCCCCATTCGGAATTGTCAATTATGCTTCCGTCAAAATATACTTTGTTAAATGAATAATAACCTTGTGATTTGATTTTTCTTACGGCATCTCTTATTTCGCGTGTGGTTAAAAACGGGTCAGCACCTGCTTTTATGTATAAATTTTTATTTGCCGTGTAAAAAGTCGTTGTAAATTTATAATCGTCTCCAAGTTCTTCAATTGCAGGTACGGTTGTAAAAATTTTCAATGTTGATGCGGGGTGCAAAAGTTTTTTTTCATTATGTTGATACAAAACTTTTCCCGTTCCGGCTTCTTTTACGGAAACGGCAACAACTGACGATGTATCAAGCGGAGAGGTATTGACCGTTCTTGCAAGTTCGGTGTTTGCAAAAGCACTCAATCCGCCAAAAATCGTCACTATTGAAAGAATTGTTTTAAATATATTTTTCATTAAACCTCCAAGGTATAGTTATTATGTTTGTCAGAGAGCGTTTTTACCGTTTCTCTGAGTTTTTTCATATCGTTAAGGTCAAATTCCGCCTTCAAAACAGCTTCTTCATATTCCAAAGAAGCGATAGTTTCTCCCAAAGGTGACAACACCGCTGAGCTTCCGATATTATAAATTCCGTTTTGGATTTCTCCCGTTTGCGAAACGGCAATCATAAAAGATTGATTTTCGATAGCTCTTGCACGGGTTAATGATTCCCAATGAAGCCTTCTCGATAACGGCCAAGCAGCTACATTGACCAAAATATCCGCTCCGCCGTATGCGTAGCAACGATAAATTTCGGGAAAACGAATATCATAACAAATCGAAATTCCGATTTTACCGATGTCTGTCGTTGCAATAACAGGTTTTTCGCCTCTTACCGAGTTTAAATTCTCCGTATCTCCAAGGTAAGAATATAAATGCATTTTGTCGTAAAATGCAATCATTTCGCCTTTTCTGTCAAATACGGGACAGGTGTTTTTGATTTCTCCTTTTTCATCCCGTCTTGCAAACGAACCGCCGATTACGTTGGAATTAAAGCGTTTTGCAATTTTTGACAAAAAATCGATGATTTCGGAATTTCCGAAACTTTCCGCAACTTTATCGTAAATATCGCAAAACCAGCCTGTTGCAAACAATTCCGGCAAAATGATTATATCAGGTCTGTATTCTTCCTGACCCTTCAAAAGTTTTTCAACTTTATTGAAATTAGCTTGTTTATCCCCTAAAACGGACTGCATCTGAACTATCAGAACTTTTACCATTTTTTCTCCAATATTTTCTTATTTCTCAATTTTAGTCCCAATTTCACTATTTGTCAGAAAAATAACAAAACTTAAATATTTTACAAGCTTGAAGCGTTTGTAATTTGTGAAATTACACAAAAAATTAGGGTGCGAAAAATCGCACCCGTCTAACCACTTTTTCCTAAATGGGGGAATAGTTATTAGTAGTTTTCGGCTTTTACGTCGAAAAATGCCTGCGGATGGTTACATACAGGACAAATTTCGGGGGCTTTTTTGCCGACATGAACGTGTCCGCAATTTTCGCAAACCCAAACGACTTCGTCTTCTTTTTCGAAAACTTCGCCGTTTACGATGTTTCGGTATAATTTTCTGTATCTTTCTTCGTGTGTTTTTTCAATTTTTGCAACTTCTGAAAATAAGAACGCTATTTTGTCAAAACCTTCTTCTTTTGCCTCTTTCGCAAATCTTTGGTACATATCCGTCCATTCATAATTTTCGCTTTCAGCCGCATCTTTGAGATTGTCTAAAGTATCGCCGATTTCTCCTCCGTGCAATAATTTGAACCAAAGTTTAGCGTGTTCTCTTTCATTGTTTGCGGTTTCTTCAAAAATCTTTTGAATTTGAACGTAACCGTCCTTTTTTGCCTTACTTGCATAATATGTGTATTTATTTCTTGCTTTTGATTCTCCGGCAAATGCTTCTTGTAAATTTTTTTCAGTTTTTGAACCTTTTAAATCCATTATTTTTCTCCTTCTTTTTGACATTTGGTGCAAAGGCCTTCTGACATAATTTCATAATTCAATGTCTTAAAGCCTTTGTCATTGATATTTTGCACAACTTGTTCGGCTATTTCTTTCGGTAAATCAAAAATTTTTCCGCATTTTTTGCAAAGAAAATGATGGTGCGGTGAGATAGTTCCGTCAAAACGTTCGGACTTCTCAAACGTCTGAAACCGCTTAATTACACCCGCTTCGGCAAGGTAGTTCAAGTTTCGGTAAACTGTTGCAAGCCCGATGTTTTCTCCGTCCTCAAGAAGCTTTAAATACAGCTGTTCCGCCGACGGATGCACCCTGAATTCTCTAAGTTTATTCATTATTATTTCTCTTTGCTTTGAATATTTCATTTTTCTTTCCGATTTTCTTATGTCAATATCGATAATGATTATGAGAATTATTCTCATAATAAGGCATAAAATTACTCATGTCAAGTATTTTATATTTTTTAATGGATTAAGTAGAAAAATATAATACTTAAGGCGAAGGTGATGAGATTTGCGAAGAGGGTGAAAGCAAAGAGTTTAGCACTTTCTTTGAGTCGAGGTTTTAAAAAAGCATAGAAAGCGAAAAATTCTACCAAAACGACGATTAATTCACCGAGCAGTACATAATTTTTTACTTTAGGCAAATAGGACAGAGAGACGTTCAAAGCGATGTTGGTGACTATGTTTACGGCAAAAACGAACGGAAGGAAGCCTTTTTTCTTGTAGCCAATGAGCCAAAAGAAAAAAGTTTCGATAATTGCCGTAGCGAGTGCGGTTGCGGCAAACGAGCCTATATAGTCCAAAGTTAAAGGTATGTAATAGTGTACAAATTTTTCCATTATTTTATATACTCTTCTATTGTTTTGTAATCGAGATAAGGGTTAGAAAGTCTGTATTCCCAAGCTTTTAGGTACTCTCTGATTGTATCTTGGCAGGTAAAGCAAGGAATTTTATAGACTACTGATAATTTTCTTAGTTTGAAGTCAGGAGCGTTAGTGTTGCCGTCTTTTTCGGGTAAATTGAAAATCATTTTTATTTCGCCTGATTTAATTTGTCGAGCGATTTCGGAGGTATTTGATTTATCGATTAATTCAACATTTATTCCTTTTTCATCAAAGAATTTTTTGTTGCATTCCCCTGCAAGCACAGTAAATCCGAGGTCTTGTAATTTTTGAATGATAGAAATACTTTCATCTAAGTCTTTTTTCCTTACGGAAACGAGGACTTTTCCTTTTTCGACAAAGGGGGTGCCTGATGCCATAAACGCTTTAATCAGAGCTTTTTCATAGCAGTTGTCAATGCCCAAAACTTCTCCGGTGGATTTCATTTCGGCATTTAAGGCGATGTCGACATCCGTAAGTTTTTGGAAGGAAAATACGGGAGCTTTTACGGCAACCAAGTTTGTTTTTGGGAGCAATCCGGTGCCGTATCCCTGTGATTTCAAGCTTTTTGCAAACATAATATTTATTGCAAGTTTGACCATCGGAACTTTTGTAATTTTGCTCATCATCGGGACGGTTCTTGAGGCTCTCGGGTTAACCTCGATAACGTAGACGTCATCGTCTTTTGCGATGAATTGAATGTTCATCAGACCTATTACTTGCAAAGCACGGGCAATTTTTTTTGAAAAATCGAGGGCTTTTTTGATAACCGTTTCGGAAAGCGTTTGTGGCGGGTATACGCAAAAGCTGTCTCCCGAGTGAATTCCGGAGCGTTCGATATGTTCCATAATTCCGGGGATTAAAATATCATTTTTATCGCAAACAACATCAACTTCAAATTCCTTGCCTTCGATATATTGGTCAACGGCGACGGGATATTCGGGAGAAATTTGAACAGCTTCACGCATATATTCAATCAATTCTTTGTCGTTAAAAACAACTTTCATGGCACGTCCGCCCGTGACATAAGAGGGTCTCAGAAGTACGGGGTAGCTTATTTTTGAGGCAGCCTTCAAAGCCTCCTCAATCTTAGTTACAGCAGTGCTTTTAGGCTGTTTTATTTTTAATTCCGAAAGCAACATTTCAAAACGTTTTCTGTCTTCGGCAACATTAATTGAGGCGACGGAAGTTCCTAAAATCGGAATGCCTCTTTCCGAAAGTTTCGGAGCAAGGTTAAGAGCCGTTTGTCCGCCAAATTGCAGGATTACGCCCTTTGGTAATTCTTGTCTCAAAACGTTGCTGACATCTTCAATAAATAACGGTTCAAAATACAACTTATCGGCGATATCGAAGTCAGTGCTTACGGTTTCAGGATTATTATTAATAATAATTGATTCACAATTATTTTCTTTAATGCCTTGAATTGCATGGACGGAACAGTAGTCAAACTCAATGCCTTGACCTATTCTCACAGGGCCTGAACCGATTACGACAACTTTTTCATCATTTGAGATAATATTTTCGTCATCTTCCTCGTAAGTTGAGTAATAGTAAGGTGTTTGAGCTTCAAATTCTGCCGCACAGGTATCAACGATTTTGTGAACGGGGTAGACGTTGTGAGCTCGTCTCAACGTGTCTATGATAAATTTCGGTTTGCCCGTGAGCGAACTGATTTCCTCGTCCGTAAAGCCCATAGATTCTGCTTTTTGGAGTAATTCTACGGAAAATTTTTCTGTGTAAAGTTCGCGTTCGGTTTTGATAATATTTTGAAATTTATACAAGAACCATTTGTCTATTTGGGTCAATTTGTGAAGTTCTTCGACCGAAAAATCTTTTCTTAATGCCGAAGAAATAGCGTAAATTCTGCCGTCATCTGCGACTTTAAGCCTTTCGATGAGTTGTTCCCGATTCATTTTTTCGTGTTTTTCGCTTCTGAAGCTGATAACGTTGCCTTCAAGGCAGACCAATGCTTTTAAAAATGCACTTTCAAACGAGCGGTCAATCGCCATAACTTCGCCCGTAGCCTTCATTTGCGTACCCAATTTTCTGTCTGCGTAGCCGAATTTATCAAACGGCCATTTCGGAATTTTTACGACAACATAATCAAGAGTAGGTTCAAACGATGCTTTCGTTTTGCCTGTTACGTAATTCAAAATTTCGTGCAATTGCAAGCCGATAGCAATTTTCGCCGTAACTTTTGCAATAGGATAACCTGCTGCTTTTGAGGCGAGTGCCGATGAACGGCTTACTCTCGGATTAACCTCGATAACCGCGTATTCCTTGGTTTTGGGGTTGAATGAAAATTGGACGTTACAACCGCCTTCAATTTTTAGTGCACGGATTATTTTCAACGATGCGGAACGAAGTTTTTGATAATCTTTGTCCGTCAAAGTCTGTGCGGGAGCAACAACAATGCTGTCTCCGGTGTGAATTCCGACAGGGTCAACGTTTTCCATTGAACAAATCGTAATTGCCGTGTCATTTGAGTCACGCATTACTTCAAATTCAATTTCTTTTTCTCCGAATAACGATTTTTCAATCAGGACTTGGTTAATTGGACTTGCTGCAAGTCCTTGATAAACAACATTTTTAAGTTCATCTTCATCGTTTGCAAAACCGCCGCCTGTTCCCGCAAGAGTATACGCAGGGCGAATTACGACAGGAAAACCGATATTTTTTGCAATTTTTACGGCATCGTCAAGATTGTCTGTAATTTCACTCTTTGCAATAGGTTCATCGATTTCGGACATCAAATCTTTAAAACTTTTTCTGTCCTCTGCCTTGCGAATTGCATAAATTGAAGTTCCCAAAACACGAACGTTATATTTGTCCAAAATGCCGTCATTATAAGCCTCTGTGACCAAATTCAACCCTGTTTGACCGCCGATTGCGGCTAAAATCCCGTCAGGTCGTTCACGTTCGATAATGTATTTTAGCGAATTTACGTTCAACGGCTGGATATAGACCCTATCCGCAACATCGTCATCCGTCATAATCGTTGCGGGGTTGCTGTTTAGAAGAACAACCTCGATACCTTCTTCCCGCAAGGCTTTGCAGGCTTGTGTGCCGGCATAATCAAACTCTGCCGCCTGCCCGATAATAATCGGTCCTGAGCCGATAACGATAACTTTTTTTATCGACAAGTCTTTAGGCATGGGCATTCTCCCTGCTTACGGACTTGACCCAATTTTTGAAAATTTCTCTCGCATCTTCAGGTCCCGGGGTGGCTTCCGGGTGAAATTGGACGCAGATTATCTTTTTCGATTTATCGCAAAAGCCTTCCACCGTGCCGTCATTGACGTTCTTGTGAGTAATTGTGGCGGTCGGTGGCAAAGATTTTTCGTCCACTGCAAATCCGTGATTTTGCGAAGAAATAAAAACTTTTCCCGTTTCAAGATTGATAACAGGGTGGTTTGCCCCTCTGTGACCGAATTTCAGCTTAAATGTATCACCGCCCGAAGCAAGTGCAATAAGTTGATGACCGAGACAAATTCCGAATAACGGAAGTTTTCCGATAATATTTTTTATTGTATTAATGTTTACGTCTTTGGGATTGCCTGCACCGTTGGAAAGCATTACGGCATCGAAGTTTCCGCTTAAAATTGTTTCTGCTGAAACGTCGTAAGGAAAAACGGTTACATCGGCACCTGCAAGTCGTAATTGTTCGACAATGCTTGATTTTACACCATAATCAATCAGTGCAAAATCGGCAATTTTTTCTCCGATTGCAGGAAATTTTTCTGTTTTCTTTTCGCTTGAAAGTTCGACGACATTTTTCGGAAATTCATATTCCGCAAGCATTTTTCGGTGTTTGTCCGTAATTTCCCCTGTTGTAATCAAACAATTTATGCTTCCTGTTGAGCGGATAATTTTTGTAATTTTTCTCGTATCAACATTTGTAAGGCAAAGAATGTCGTTGCTCAAAAGATAGTCAGAGAGTGACATTACACCGTCAAGCGGAGTTTCGGAATTTTCTTTAATTATAAAAGCGGAGACCTGAATTTTTTTAGACACCGCAAAGTCTTTCTCCACACCGTAATTACCGATTAACGGGTATGTCATAACAACGATTTGAGAAGCGTAAGACGGATCGGTCAAAATCTCCTGATACCCCGTCATCGCAGTGTTAAAAACCAATTCTCCGAGGACTGTTTTGTCGTTAAGATTTGCTTCGGCATCCAAAATTATTCCGTTTTCCAATAAAATCTTTGCCTTGCTCATCGATTCTCCAAGTCTTAACAATTGAATTATACAATAACATTTGAATTTTTCCAAAAAAACGAAAAAAATAGTACGTTGAGTTTAATTTGCTAAAAAGGTTCAATTATTTCAATATTTCTATTTTTGTAATAAAATATTTTTAGAGATTTTAAAGGAAACAAAAATGGCTAAAAAACCAATCGTAGCAATAATCGGCAGACCAAACGTCGGAAAATCGACTTTTGTCAACAGACTTGCGGGAGCAAGACATTCAATCGTGGACGATGCCCCCGGGGTAACTCGTGACAGAAAATATTTCGACGTTCAATGGCTTGACAAAGTTTTCACCGTAATCGACACGGGCGGTATCGTTCCGTCTGACGAAGAAGACATTCCCGTTAACATTTTCGCTCAGGCAAAAATCGCTTGCGAAGAAGCGGACAAAATTATTTTTATGACCGACGGAAAAGACGGTGTTACACCGATTGACGAGGATATTGCAAATATTTTGAGAAGAAGTGAAAAACCGATTTACCTTGCGGTCAACAAAATCGATTCTGCCGAAAGAAATGCTTATGCTGCGGAATTTTACTCACTTTCTTTGGGTGAACCTTTCCCGATTTCCGCACTTCACGGCTCGGGCGGAGTGGGTGACCTTTTAGATGCCGTAACATCTGATTTTGAAGCACCAACCGAAGATGAAGAAGTCGAAAATCGTCCGATTAGAATTGCGATTGTCGGAAAACCTAATGCCGGCAAGTCATCAATCGTTAACGCACTTTTGGGCAAAGACAGATGTATCGTCTCAGACGTTTCCGGAACAACCCGTGACACAATCGATTCGACAGTTCACTACGAAAAAGAAGAATTCATTTTGGTCGACACGGCAGGAATCAGAAAAAAAGCCAAGGTTGATTGGGGTGTTGAAAAATTTGCCGTAACAAGAGCCATAAAGGCAATCAGAGACTGTGATGTGGCTGTTTTGGTAATTGATGCGACAGACGGTATGACCGACCAAGATAAAAAAATCGCATCAATCGTAATTGAGGCAGGAAAGGGCATGATTGTTGCGATTAACAAGTGGGATTTGGTCGAAAATAAACAATCATCAACAATTAACAAATTTGAAAAAGAAATTGAACAAGATGCTCCGTTTTTGCACTATGTACCGAAAATTTTCATCAGTGCAGTCACAAAACAACGTCTCGTAAGCATTTACAAGGAAACTAAAAAAGTTTGGGAACAATGCACGAAACGAGTTTCAACGAGCGTTCTCAACAAAGTCATTGCGGACGCATATGCAATGGTGCCGCCGGATACGGTCAAAAACAAACGTTTAAAAATTTACTACACAACTCAAGTCAAGGTTGCACCGCCGTCATTTGCACTTTTTGTAAACAAAGAAGATTTGCTCAAAGACAGTTACAAACGATACATCGAAAACCGCA
Source organism: uncultured bacterium (assembly GCA_902783835.1). Classification (GTDB taxonomy): domain Bacteria; phylum Cyanobacteriota; class Vampirovibrionia; order Gastranaerophilales; family Gastranaerophilaceae; genus RUG841. Next base: position 2,938 of record CACZSN010000001.1, on the reverse strand, counting down.
TGAGAGAAGCGTTCGGCTTCTTTGGTACTCCCATAAGACTCAGTGTAAGAGAAAAAGGAGATAAAGAAAAATGATAACAACATTGGTTATAAAAGTAGTAGTAGCAGCGGTTGTAGCCTATTTAATCGGCTCAATCCCGACAGGATACTTAATCGTCAAATCAGCGACAGGACAAGACATTCGCCAAGTCGGAAGCGGTTCGACAGGTGCTACAAACGTAAAACGTGTTATGGGCAAAAAATGGTTTTTCATCGTTTTGCTGCTTGATGCACTCAAAGGTGCAATTCCTGTAATGATAGCCAATTTCGTGCCTTACCTCCACTCAAATTCAGGACTTACGGCAGTTGTTGCGGCAGCATGTGTGCTTCTCGGTCACAGCAAGTCGATTTATCTCGGATTTACAGGAGGAAAGTCAGTCGCTTCGGGTGTCGGCACAATCCTCGCCCTCTCTCCGACTGTCGGTCTTTCAATCGCTGTTATTTGGGCAATCATTACCTATGCCTCAAAATACGTTTCATTAGGCTCAATTATTGCTCTTGCCCTCTCTCCGGTTTTGATGTTTTTGTTCAATCAACCGATTGCTTACGTAATTTACTGCATCATTGGTGCAATTTACGTCATCTATCTTCACAGAGAAAATATTAAAAGACTTCTTGCAGGTACTGAAAATAAGGTCAGATAAAAATGAGCTTGAAATTTGTTCCGAAAGTTAAAGTTACCGATAAACATTCACTGGCGGTCGTTTATACCCCGGGGGTCGCCGCTGCTTGTTTGGAAATCGTTGAAAATCAGAGTGCAGCTTTCGATTATACCAATCGGGAAAATACCGTCGGGGTTTTTGCTTTTGAGTACGAAAAAGCATTAAAACGTGCGGAATTCCTTAAAAATGCACTCAACATCGATGCTGTTCCGCTCGAAATTAATACGGAAAATTCCGACGAAATAAAATTTGTCGTCGAAAATCTTGAACCGACTTTTGGAGCAATGGATTTGAGCCTTTTAAGTGAATACGTTCAAAATGTTTCTTTCGACGTTGAAATCCCCGTCCTCAAAGGACAAACCGACAATTTGAAAGAATTTTTCCTTTGCGTATCGAAAAATGCCTTTATCCCTGATTTGAACAAACTTTCAGGCACTTTGGGCGAACAATCTTTGACCTTGCGAAAAATGTCAGGCGGTTCGATTGAGTCAATTTACACAAAAGAACCTCATATCAAGCCGATTGGAGTAATTTCAGAAGGTTCGGCAGTTTTAGGCTTGGGCAACATTGGAGCATTTGCGGCACTTCCCGTTATGGAAGGAAAATCCGTATTGTTCTCGTCATTGGCGGATTTGAGTGCAATTCCGATTTGCATAAAGGAACAAAATATTGAAAAATTCGTCAAAATTGTAAGTTTGATAAAAAATTCTTTTTCGGCAATAAACCTTGAAGATATTACCGCTCCAAATTGTTTTGAAATCGAGAAAAAACTCAGTGCAAAACTTGAAATTCCGATTTTTCACGACGATGCTCACGGAACATCAATCGTAGTAACGGCAGGCATTATCAACGCATTGAAAGTTGTCGGAAAAGATTTGGACAAAATTAAAATCGTAATGTCCGGTGCCGGTGCGGCAGGTTGCACAATCGCAAAACTTCTCCTCGAAGCGGGTGCAAAAAATCTCATAGTCTGCGATAGAGAAGGTGCTTTGGCAAATAATAAAATTCACCAAAAATCAAATCATGCCGAAATGGCAAAATTGACCAATCCGAACTTGGAAACAGGCACACTCAAAGAAGTTTTGAGGGGTGCGGACTTGTTTATAGGCGTTTCTGCTCCCGATTTGCTCGACGAAAATGATATTAAACATATGGCAAAAGATGCCATCGTTTTTGCCCTCGCAAATCCGATTCCCGAAATCATGCCCGAAATTGCCGAAGAAGCAGGTGCAAAAGTTGTTTCAACAGGAAGAAGCGATTTTAAAAATCAAATTAATAATTGCCTCGCCTTCCCGGGAGTTTTTAAAGGTCTTTTAAAATATAACATCAAAAAAATTACCCCCGAGATGAAACTCAACTGCGCCAAGGCTCTTGCTAATGTCGTAAGCGATAATGAACTCTCAAAAGATTTCATTATCCCTGATGCCTTAGACCCGAAAGTCGTTGACGCAGTGGCTGATGGGATGAATTTGCAATGAATATTGCAATAAATGTTGCGAATTGTAACAATTTTAAGACATGTTGAAATTGACCCCCTGCCAAATGTTTTTATATATATGTAAGGGATATACAAAAACTGAGAGAGTTGTATATCATAATTGATAGAGGGACAGAGTATGGGTTTAGGTTTTACATCATTTGGACATTTCACGATGGGTTCGGGAAGAAATAATGCTTCTTTGAACAGAAACAATAACTCAACTGCAAATAATAATCACAATAATTTTAATCATAATTCAGAAACGGCAGGCAGCTTGGCATTCAATGCTGAAACAGCAGGTAGTTTGGCATTCTTGGGTGAAAGTGCAGGTTCGTTGGCATTTGTGAATGGTGAAACGGCTGGCAGTTTGGCTTTTACCGGTGAGTCAGCAGGAAGCTTAGCTTTTACGGGCGAAAGTGCCGGAAGCATAGCATTCCTCGGTGAAAGTGCGGGCAGTCTTGCATCAGATTCATCTTCAGAAGGTGGTTTCTGCTCATTTGCTTAGAAAGAATTATGAAGGGACACGGCAAAGTCCCTAACCAAATTTTGATAAAAAAAAGAGATTCTTTTCAGAATCTCTTTTTTAGTTTGTATATTTTTAGACAAAAAAATCGGAATGACAGGATTTGAACCTGCGACCCCTGCGACCCGAACACAGTGCGCTACCAAACTGCGCTACATTCCGATTTTTTATTTATGAACTTGTTTATCTTCCCGTACCGCAGTTTGGTTTTAATTGGAAACGGCTTTGTTTCACT